>CP016202.1:950103-988760 GCA_003433295.1 Eubacterium minutum ATCC 700079
AACTCAGTCTTTGATAATTCAATATGACCTCAAACAGCACGCCCGCCATATTTCAATTTCCAAACTCGCTTGCGCCGATGATTCTTAACTGCTCTTGCGGATATGACTTCTGCCGCGGCGCGCGGGGCGTTGTAATCATATTTTTGTGCGATCAAAAAACCGGGGTTCAAATCCCGCGTTCAATCCCGCCGGCAGTTTTCGCCTGCTCTTGCGGAAAGATATGCAGAAAGGCTCAACCGGGTCATAAGCAAATTAAAACCCAGCTCAAGGATCAATTTCCGTGTGTGTCCATTAATTCTTGCGGACTGCTCTCACAGATATCATCTCCGATGCCGGGTTTATGTTTATCGATATGTATCTATGCGATCACAACGTATCCGTCTTAAGTTCCGCTCTGAGTATCCTTGAGAAATCGCAGTCGCTTCCTGTGATTCTACCTTCCGAAATGGATATTATCCTGTCCGCCAAGATTGCCAGATCTTCTTTGTTGTGGCTTGCAACTATGATGGTGGCGCCTCTCTCCTTTTCTTCCAAGAATAACTCCCTTACCGAACGTACTCCCTCTTCATCCAGTGCGTTTGTCGGTTCGTCGAGGAGTATAATGCGCGGTTTTTCAAATATAGCCTGCGCGATGGAAAGCTTCTGTTTCATTCCAAGCGAGTACGCATGCACTTTTCTCTTGTCATCGGGATCAAGCTTTACTCTTACGAGGCTTTCTCTCATGTCCTCAATACTTGCGATCTTCTTTATCTTGGCAAGTATCTTGAGGTTTTCCATCCCCGTGTACTGCGGAAGAAGCTCCGTTCTCTCTATTATTATCCCCATGCTTTCGGGGAAGCTTATGTCCTTGTGGAGGATCTTCCCCTCTATCCTGACCTCACCGCTGTTCGGGTATATCAGACCCGCAATCGCTCTGAGAAGCATCGTCTTTCCCGATGCGTTTCTGCCGTATAGTCCGTATATGTTTCCGCTCTCAAACGTAAACGTGATATCATCCAATACCGTGTTCCCCTTAAGCCTTTTGGTCACATTTTTAAGTTCAATACTGTTCATCTTAACCTCTCTAAACTCCCATCACCTTATCATGCCAATGTATTCCGATACCACGAATCCTCACATTAATCCGGCAATCATATAAACTGCGTACTGCTGTCAAGAAGATCTTTCCTTTTAAATACCTGTATGGAGACGGTTACCATTAAAACCATTGCTATCGTATTATATACCAAAGGTTTCACCACGAATGCAGGATTACTTTTCATCCCTAATTTCTGCATTACAGGAGTCTGCATTATATCCATGACAAGGTAGACTGTAGGCACGTACTCATAAAAAGACAGTGCCATGAATATCAGCGTCATGAGAAATGACATTCCCATCGCAGGCAATCCCGGAGAAATGACAATGCTGAACATGAGATAAAGAATGCCCATGAACATATATATGAACGTAAGCGACAACCACCCGAGCAGCATGCATTGAAAGTAGTCATATTTCAGAAGAAAATCAATGCCAACACGCATTATCCCCAATACAACTTCCACAATAATGAATACCGCCGCAAAATACATGGCGGATATGAGTGTGTACCTAACCCTGTCGAGTATCCACCTCGTCCTGCCCGTCTTGATCACCTGCTGAAGCCCAAGCTCGGGCATCAGCTGAAAAAGCGATACGACGAACATAAGTGCAAACAATGTCTGTGCTTTCATAAAATTGTAGCCTGTTGCCGTGGTCAGCATCGCATCGATCCAATCCCAATCTTCTTTGGCGTTTAAAGTCCCGACCCAAACGGATGTGACCCACCATATCACAAACATCACCGTAAGCGGTATCAAAAGCCATTTCATCTTTCTATAATTCATCGTACCTCACCTTATAAATATACGCCGCTACCGTAGTCAACAGCACCAACAAAGTATAGTAAATTGAAGAAATAATCATCTCTCTGACATTGTATGTCGTAAAGCTGTGCATCACACTAAATATCATATATGGGAGATTCATCATTGAGATCCACACAAAAAAGATCACCGGATACAGAACGATATACTTCGGAACGAAAAAGGTCACGGCCGCACAAAACATGCCATATAGTCCTATTACCAATGAAAAAACCAATATATGGATTATGTATGTACTGTACGGATGAAGTAAGGCAAGTGCACTCAGACCCTCAACGTCACCTCTTCGCAAAGCTTCTTCCGGTACGGCAAAAGATGTTCCTCCTTTGAAAACTATGTTAGCGACGGCAAAATTAAAAACCAAAGCAATCATAACCACAATAAACGGAATCAAAAATGCGGTTGCAAGCCGAGAAGAAACCACACTTTTTCGGTCCATCTTTGTCAGCAGAACGTTATAGTATCCACATTGTTTCTGGATCACAAACGAGTCGGCATACGCAAAAAGTGGATACAACGGAAATACCCATGTCATCAATATCTGCGGCAAACGCCCTATATGCGATGCGGAAACAAAACTCGCAAAACACGGGTGAAAAAGATCCTTTCCTGTAGGTTTTGCAGCTACGATTCCTTCTAAATACCTACCAAAGTTATAGGTATAATTTTGGTAGAGGTCAAATGATGTAATACATATAAAGAAAAGAAAAAAAATAAGAGTTCTCCTAGATTTAAGTGCAGTCAATAATTCATACCTAAGCATCATCAGCGTTTCCTCCCAAGATCCAGTCAGAATGATTCACTTAACTATACGATGCCATACCACCCTTTCCCACACCTAACTCTCATATAATGCGAAAGATGTACTCCATTAGCGGATTCAATCCAAAAATCAGTAGCGGCACCCTTACCTTCACCCGACTTTATGAGTTTGACCCACCAGCGATCTGAAGGTGCAACGTTGCCTCTCCATCTGCCGTGTGGCTCTTGAGCATTCTGTTGACGCGGCTGAACTCGAAAACTGAAATCATGTGCTTGTGTGGCAAACACGCTTGAAGCTGAAACCATAAGCACCGTAAATACCACGGCAACCACCGCAATCAATGATATTGCCCTACTTTTTCTGTCTTTAATAACTCCCATAACTCAATTCCTTTCTTCAAGCTCTTATGCTTGGAGAAACATTTTATAAAAGAACTTACCTCGGATAGACTGTACCGGCAATTATGTCAATCGACGTAAGTTCATCCAACACGGTTAGTTTATAACAACCGAATCACATTCTCAAGTGTTTTATCGAAAGTTTTTATTTTTTCTTGCTTTTTGTCAATTAGCAAAGTAAGTTCCGGTTTGTATAGGGTATACACGCGGTCGGTTGTATTCATCCGGAATATATGTCAGTGTTCCTCCTTACGCATGCTACCGTCTAATGTGTCGGATCTACAGTTTCCGTCTTAAGTTCCGCTCTGAGTATCCTTGAGAAGTCGCAGTCGCTTCCTGTGATTCTACCTTCCGAAATGGATATTATCCTGTCCGCAAGGATTGCCAGATCTTCTTTGTTGTGGCTTGCAACTATGATGGTGGCGCCTCTCTCTTTCTCTTCCAAAAATAGTTCTCTTACCGAACGTACTCCCTCTTCGTCAAGCGCGTTTGTCGGTTCGTCGAGGAGTATAATGCGCGGCTTCTCGAATATCGCCTGCGCGATGGAAAGCTTCTGCTTCATTCCGAGCGAATACGCATGTACTTTTCTCTTGTCGTCGGGATCAAGCTTTACTCTCACGAGGCTTTCTCTCATATCTTCCACGCTTGCTATCTTCTTTATCTTGGCAAGTATCTTGAGGTTTTCCATTCCCGTGTACTGCGGAAGAAGCTCCGTCCTCTCTATTATTATCCCCATGCTTTCAGGAAAACTTATGTCCTTGTGGAGGATCTTCCCCTCTATCCTGACTTCACCGCTGTTCGGGTATATAAGGCCTGCGATAGCTCTCAAAAGCATCGTTTTCCCCGACGCGTTTCTGCCGTAAAGTCCATATATGCTCCCGCTTTCAAACGTAAACGTCACATCATCAAGAACCGTGTTTCCCTTAAGCCTTTTAGTCACATTTTTAAGTTCAATACTGTTCATCTTAACCTCTCTAAATTCCCATCACCTCATAATTCCGATGCGCTCCGATACCGCAAATCCGCGCATGAATCCATTCATCATATAAACTGCATACTGCTGTCGAGCAAGTCTTTCCTCTTAAATACCTGTATCGACACAATTACCATCAAAATCATCGCTATCGTGTTGTATACCAAAGGCTTTACAACGAACATTGAATTGGTTATTAAGCCTACTTTTCTCATCGCCGGAACCGGCATTATGTCCATGACCACATAAATCGTGGGGATATGTCTGTACAAAGACATTGCCATGAATATCAGATCCATGAGAAATGTCATGCCCACCGCCGTCAGCCCCGGGGAGAAGATGACGCTGAACATGAGATAAAGAATACCCATAAACATATATATGAATGTAAGGGACAACCAGCCAAGCAGCATGCACTGGAAGTAATCATACTTAAGAAGAAAATCAATCCCAACACGTGCAATGCCCAACACGACCTCCACAAGAATAAACATCGCCGCAAAATACATTGCAGATATGAATGTATACCCGACCCGGTCAAGTATCCACCTTCTCCTGCCCGTCTTGATCACTTGCTGAAGTCCAAGCTCAGGCATCAGCTGAAAAAGCAACACTACAAACATCAACGAAAACAATAATTGAGCTTTTATAAAATTGTAACCCGCTGTTGTTTTGATCAACGCGTCGATCCAGTCCAAGTCCTCCGACGCGTTTAAGGTTATCATGACAACTGACGCGATCCACCACACCACAAACATCACCGTAAGCGGTATCAAAAGCCATTTCATCTTTCTATAATTCATCGTACCTCACCTTGTAAACATACGCCGCCACGGTAGTGGCAATCATCAAAACAGTATAGTAAATTGAGGAGACGATCATCTCCGTAGAGCTGTAATCTGTAAAACTCTGCATCACGCTCCATATGCTGTACGGAATATTCATTATAAGAAACCATACAAAAAAAATCACCGGATACAGGACGACATATTTTGGAATGAAAAAGGTCACTGCCGCGCAAAACATACCGTAAAGTCCCATGACGAAGGAGAAAACGAAGATGTAAGCTATGTATACCTCATATGGGTGGCGAAAAAAAAAGTTTTGAAATTCTTCAAGCATCTGTCCTTCCAAATTCAGAAATGAAGTCCCACCTCGAAAAACTATATTTGCGGCAACGAAATTCAAAACCAATGCAACCAAAATAGCGAGAAAAGGAACTAAAAACGCCACCGCAAGACGTGAAGAAACGACCTTTTTCCGGTCGGCCTTTGTCAGCAGAACGTTATAGTACCCGCACTGTTTCTGAAGCGCAAAAGAATCGGCGTAAGCAAAGAGAGGATATAAAGGAAACACCCACATCATAAGCATCTGCGGCAAGCGTCCTATGTGCGATGCGGAAATAAAGCTTGCAAAACAGGGATGAAAAAGATCCTCTCCCGTCGGTTTTGAAGTCCACTCTCCTGTCAGGTACCGATGAAAATTGTAAGTGTAATTTTGATATAGGTCATACCCGGTAATCAAAATGAAAAACAGAAACAGAAAGATAACTCTTTTCGACTTAAGCGCTGTAAATAATTCACATTTCAGCATAATTGTCGTCTCCTTTTAACCTCAAGCAAACCGTAAACTTCATAAACATAATACGAGTGGGCATGACTTAACATTTAAGCCATGCCCACCCAAAATACAGGTTTTAATCGTCTTGAGTTTGCCAACGACCACTTATAGTATACCCAGATGATTTGCTATGGTTATCCTCCGCCGTCAGGAGAACCTTACGATTGCTTGCCCTTGCATAGGCCACCTGACCGTACCAACCATTGCCGCATCTAACTCTCATATAAGGTGAAAGGTTGGTGCCGTCCCTTGCTTCAAGCCAGAAATCGGTTAATGCGCCTTTTCCTTCACCCGATTTTATGAGTTTGACCCACCAGCGATTCGATGGCGAAACATCTCCTCGGTATCTAGGGGTAGGCTCATGCCCATTGGCCTGCCACGCTTCAACCCTGAAATGGAAATCATGTGCTTGTGTGGCAAACGCACTTGAAGCTGAAGCCACAAGCATAGTAAATGCCATGGCAAACACCATAATAACTGACATTGCCATACCTGATTTGTTTTTAGTAGTAAACATAATCACTACTCCTTTCTCCGAGCATTTGGTGCCCGGTCTTCGTTTAGACAAGGGACTCACCTCGGATAGGCTGCGTAATCGATCAGACCAAACAACTCATCCCATCAACGCAAGTTCCCACCTGATATGGTTAGTGTAGCATAACTGACTTATATAATCAAGTATTCTTTCTTTTTTTATTAAAACTTTTTATTGTTTTGTACAAAATGCTGATGTACCTATTAAAACCACTTCTATATTCACCGAAAAACTTTCAAATTACAGCCTGTAGGTTTATCTCTGCCGTCCTTTACAAAATCTGAAAAAAGGAACCGACACATCACCGTAAGTGGTATCAAAAGCCATTTCATTTTTCTATAATTCATCGTACCTCACCTTGTAAACATACGCCGCCACGGCGGTGGCGAACATCAAAACAGTATAGTAAATCGAGGAGACGATCATCTCCGTAGAGCTGTAATCTGTAAAACTATGCATCAGGCTCCATATGCTATAAGGAATATTCATGATAAGAAACCACACAAAAAAAATCACCGGATACAGGACTATATACTTTGGAATGAAAAAGGTCACTGCCGCGCAAAACATACCGTAAAGACCCATGACAAAGGAGAAAACGAAGATGTAAGCTACGTATATGCCATACGGATGGGATAAGGAAAATGTTTGAAAATTTGTAAGATCGCATTTTTCCCACCCCGAAAAATCCGTTCCTCCTTTAAAAACTATATTTGCGCCAATGAAATTCAAAACTAGTGCAACAAAAATGGCAAGAAAGGGAACCAAGAACGCCACCACAAGACGTGAAGAAACGACCTTTTTCCGCTCAACCTTTGTCAGCAGAACGTTATAGTACCCACACTGCTTCTGAAGCGCAAAAGAATCGGCGTAAGCAAAAAGTGGGTACAACGGAAATGCCCATTTCATAAGTATTTGCGGCAAACGCCCTATATGTGATGCGGAAATAAAGCTTGCAAAACAGGGATGAAAAATATCCTTTCCCGTCGGTTTTGAAATCAATTTACCTGTTAGATAGTCGTGGAAATTAGCTCTATAATTGTCGTATAAGTCATATGTGGTAATCAAAACAAAAAACAGAAACAGAAAGATAACTCTCTTCGACTTAAGTGCTGTGGACAATTCATATTTCAACATCACTGTCGCTCCTCTTTGAAACTAAAACAAATCATTTCCTTTGTAACATACTATTGATCGTATCGGTAAGTAACTGCACATACATCAACAAAGCATACGGGTAATATTTCACCTGATTGTGCAGGTTTTTCTGCGATATGTATAAGTTTAAAGCTTTTAACTTCTTGCGTCAATATTTTTCTATGTTCAACTCATTGCCCCAAGGCATCAGGACACCTGCTCACTCATCGGCAAATACAGGCGTTCGCATACCTATCTGCAAGAGCATATAAAGACTGCCGGCGCAAATGAGCGTGGGAATTGATATTGAATCTTCTTTGCGCAAAGATATGATCGCAACGCCCGCCCCCTGCGGCGGTAGGCACGCGTCCTCATCACAGAGAATCAAACAGCTCGCTCGCGGAAATTGAATGGCGGCGTGAACTCGGGCTTTGATAATTCAATATGACCTCAAACAGCACGCCCGCCATACTTCAATTTCTGAACTCGCCTGCGCCGATGATTCTTGACTGCTCTTGCGGATATGCCTGCCGCCGCAGGGGGCGGGGCGTTGCAACAGAATTATATGCAAATACATGCACCGTTCATTTCCCGCAAATGGATCGTCACCGTCATATACGCAGTTCAGTATCCGCGCGGCTAACCCTGAAGTTCCATCCACCTGTCGTACGTGGTTTCAAGGGTGGCTTCCTTTTCTTTCACTTCTTTGTCCAGCTCCACAAGTTTCAACGGTTCCGACAAATTTTCCGGTTTGCACATCTCCTCTTTAAGCAATTCTATCTCATTCTCAAGTTTTGCGATCTCATCTTCCAGACGTGCTTTTTCCCGCTCGATGCGACGCCGTTCGGTTTCGATTTTTTTCTTAAGGATCCTCTCTTCCGCCGGGTTCATTGCGCCTGCTTTCCGGTTTTCGTCAGATGACCCTATGCTCGAAGCGTTCCTGTCGGGACCATTTCCCGTACCGGCGTCTGTTTCCGCACTCAACTTCTTTATATAGTCCCTGCCCGATTCTATGGACGCCCTCTTTTCTTCATAGTAGTCGTAGCCGCCGATGTATTCGGTTATTCCGCACTTATCGAGTTCAAAGATTTTGGTCGCGATTTTATTGAGAAAATATCTGTCGTGAGAAACCGCGATCACAGTGCCCGGGTAATCCTGCAGAGCTTCCTCGAACACCTCTTTGGAATCTATGTCGAGGTGGTTTGTGGGCTCATCGAGAATCAGAACATTCGCTCCCGAAAGCATCAGTTTCAAAAGCGCAAGCCGCGCCTTTTCCCCGCCGGAAAGTGTATCGACCCGGTTGAACACGCGATCGGCGGCAAACAGAAAACGACCCAGCAGGCCCCTAACTTCACTGTCTTTATACTGTACGTAAACATCGTGTATTTCTTCCATCAGGGTTTTATTGCCGTCCAGCAACTCCTGATGCTGGTCGTAGTAAGCAAATTCCACCCGGTGTCCACGTTCAAGGTACCCCGAATCAGGTTCAAGCGTACCCATTATAATCTTGAGCAGCGTCGTCTTCCCTGTTCCGTTGGATCCGACTATGCAGATTTTTTCGCCCCGCTTTATGTCAAAATCGACTCCGCCGAACACTTCTTTTCTCTCCCGACCCGTGGTGAAGGATTTTGAAAGCCCCTCGGCAAACAAAACGTCGCCTCCGCTCTGATAATCCTGACTGAATTTTATCTTCACTCCGGAACGCTCCGCCTGCGGTTTTTCCAGTCTTTCCAATGCATCAAGTCTTTTTTCCCGCGACGCCGCGCGCTTGGCGAGATGTTCCGTCCCGTGAGATTTGAATCGCCTGATCATCTCCTCTTGGCGTTTTATTTCCTCCTGCTGTTTGGCGTAGGCTTTCAGCTCACTTTCCCTCTGTTGCCTTCGTTTTGCAATGAACTGCGTATAGTTGCCCCTGTACATCTTGAGTTTCCTGTTTTCAATCTGAAAGATGTTCGTACACATGTTATCGAGGAAATACCGGTCGTGCGATACGAGAACGACCGTGCCCCTGTATGACTTAAGGAACTGTTCAAGCCATTTGAGCATTCCGATGTCGAGATGATTGGTCGGTTCGTCGAGCAGCAATATATCCGGGTGTTCCATCAAAAGACAGGCCAGCGCAAGCCTCGTGCGCTCGCCTCCGGAAAGCGTGGAAACCTCTTTCTCATAGTATTCTTCGCCGAATGCCATACTGCTCAAAATGCCTCTCATGCGGCTTTTATAGGAAAATCCGCCCTCGTCGTTATACTTGTCCTGAAGAACCGTAAGCCTGCGGAAAAGCCTGTCATATCCGGAATCCGACGTGCCTTTTTCACCGCTCTCTTTGCGAAACTCATCGCTTGCGCCGATTGCGGCTATCTCGTCGGAAAGCATATGTATTTCCTTTTCCATCTCTTCAAATTTGCCGTATATGTTTTCCACCTGCTGTATTACTGTCCCCTCAGGGTTAAACTCGTCCTTTTGACTCAAATAACCGACGGTCACGCCTTTGGCAATAAAAAAACTGCCGGATTCGGCCGTATCCCGTCCGGTGAGTATGTTCATGAGAGTCGTCTTGCCCGCGCCGTTTGCTCCGACGATGCCGACCCGATCGCCTTCATTTATATGAAACGAAACCTTGTCCAGTATCATATCCGTCCCGTATGCTTTTGTTATTTCCGTTGCCGATAGTATAGTCATAAAGTAAATTGTAAATCGTGTATTTCAAGCAGTAAATTATAAATCATGGGTTGTGAGTCACAAATTGTAAGTTGCAGGTCGCAAATAGCGCTGTGGGTCATAGATTGCAAGTTGCAGGTCGCAGATAGCAAGTTGTAAGTCATAGATCGCAAGTTGCAGGTCGCAAGACATGGACTAAAACGGCAGATTCGCGTATGCGTCCAGAAGCAGGTCATCCGCCCCGTTCATCTTGTACCGGTAATATGCAGAAGAGGCTATCATCGCGGCGTTGTCCGTGCAAAGCACAGGGTCGGGCAGATACAAGTCTATCCCCTTATTGTCGCATTCCGCCTTTAACATCTCTCTCAGAAGCGAATTTGCCGCAACACCGCCCGATGCCGTGATCTTGTCTGTGCCGTACTTTTCCGCGGCAGCCATGGTCTTGTCCACAAGAACGTCCATCACCGCCTGTTGAAAAGCCGCGCACACGTCTTCTCTGCATATAACGTTGCCTCGCATCTTCTCCCTGCCCAAGTAGTTCAAAACCTGCGTTTTCAGTCCGCTGAAGCTGAAGTCAAAGCTTCCTTTTTCAAGACGGACACGTTTAAAGTCTACGGCTTCCGGATCACCGTCTTTGGCGGCTGCATCAATCTTAGGACCGCCGGGATACCCGAGTTGCATCACTCTTGCGACCTTGTCATACGCCTCTCCGACCGCATCATCTTTCGTCTCTCCTATCACTTCGCACCTGTTGTAATCCGTAACATACACGAGATTGGTGTGTCCGCCGGACACCAGCAGAGTCAGAAACGGCGGTTCCAACTCTTTATATTGCAGGTACGCCGCACTGATGTGACCGTGCATATGATTGACTCCGACGAGCGGAATCCCCGTAGCAAAAGAAAGCGCCTTTGCCGTAGCGACGCCGATAACGAGCGCTCCTATAAGTCCCGGTCCGTTTGTGACTCCTATAAGATCGACTTCCTCAAGTTTCACTCCCGCCTCTTTGACGGCGAGTTCCAAAACCTCATTTATGTTCTGAAGATGATGGCGTGAAGCTATTTCCGGGACCACTCCGCCAAACTTGGTATGTATGTCTATCTGTGAGCTGATCACGTTGGACAGCGCTTCTCTTCCGTCCGCGACCACAGCTACGGATGTTTCGTCACAGCTTGTTTCTATTCCCAAAGTGATAAATTTTCCGTTTTTCATTCAGGACTCTCCCGTTCGCCACATTATTACAGCGTCTTCCCCGTTGTCCTCATAATATCCGGAGCGGATTCCCGCAGATTTGAATCCGAATTTTTCATAGAGTTTTATCGCCGCCTCGTTGCCTGCACGCACCTCCAACGTGTGTCCCACAAGCCCGTGCCTATCAGTCGTATAGAGCATCGCGGCCAGCAGAATTGAGGCTACGCCCTGCCGTCTGTACCCCGGCATGACCGCAACGTTGTTTATATGTCCCTCATCCGCGACTTCCCACATTCCGGCATAACCTGTGATATTGCCGTCCGTCTCCGAGACAAAATACTGTGCCCGCGGATTTTCCGTTATATCGGTAATCAGGGATTCCCTTGACCATGGTACGGAAAAACAGACCTTTTCTATCGCAACGATTCCGTCAATGTCCGCTCTGTCCGCTTTTCTGATCTTCATCTTCTTTTCCTCTTGCCTCAGGCCACGGATTTTCCGGCATTATCCGCCGGCGCCCGGCATGTTTCCGGAAAACACCTGCCCGCGGCCACCGGACTTCACAAAGTTAATTGTGACCGTTCATCAGGTTCGCCATCTTTTTCTCACGCAGTCTTGTCAGCGTGCCGTCCTTTAACTTCTGTTCGGCCTCGGTTTCCCTCATATAATCAGGCTGTAAATCCCGGAAGTCGCATTCTTCGCCACGCTCCCGCATGCCGATTGCATGCCTTACGACCATGCCCGCCGTAGGGAGAAGCTCTCTTTCATTCGCAAATTTACGCCCTCTCAAAAGATGTGCAAATCTCTCGTCTTTCAGATATGCCGTGACTCCGTCGCCATAAAACGTGATACTGTCATCCGTTCCGGAATGCACGCCATTCCCGCGGCTCCCGCGGATTCCGTCTACGGCCGACGTGACATCATCGAGCATGTATGCGCCCGGGGCAAGGATCTCCTCTCCATGACTTCCGTATACCGCACCGTACACCTGACCTCTTCTGGCATTGACTATCACCGCGCAGCCGCTTTTTCCGTCACACTTTTCCCTGAACATTTCCAAACTCGGAACGGCAAAACAAGTTATATTCAGCGCCTGCGCAACGGCTCTGGCGGATGAAACTCCAATCCTTATCCCGGTATATGATCCGGGTCCCACGGATACCGCGACTCCGCTCAGGTCTGACGGTCCAACTCCCCGCTCCCGCAACAATTGTGAGGCAAGTTCCGTGATATTCCTCAAATGTCCCATAGGCTCTTCGGTCGATTTTTCTCTAATCTCTCGTGTTTCAAGGTTGCACAAAGCGACAGAGCCTCTCGCTCCCGTGGTTTCAAAGCCTAAAATGTACATCTGTATATGCGTTCTCCTTCATTTTCTCCGTACTCAAGCAAAATCAGTTTCGTATCGTCCGGCAATATCTCCGCGATCTTATCCGCCCATTCAATGACGCATATCCCCCCGGCGTCAAAGTATTCCTCTCCCCCGATTTCGATAAGTTCCCCGCCGTTCTCAAGTCTGTAAACGTCAAAGTGAAACAGAGGAAGTCTGCCCGAGTTGTATTCCTTTACAATCGTAAATGTCGGACTGGTTACGGTTTCCGAAATATCAAGTCCCGCGGCAATCGCCTTGGTCAGTGTCGTCTTTCCCGTACCGAGTTCTCCCACGAGTGCGAGAACATCTCCTCTTTCCAGAGTTTTTCCGAGCCCCTTTCCAAATTCCACCGCCTCTTTCTCCGAGCTTATTTTAATCTCTCTCATACTCATTTCGCTTCTTGCTTCCATGGATTATATTTGAGATCTTTTTATAAATCAGGAACGTCACGATCGAGTTGACTCCCGCCTTGCTCAGGTTAAAAGGCAGAATTGCCGGAAGCACGAGTTTCGCCACGGCCTCTCTGGTCATTCCGTAGAAGATCGGATCCAATACGTAATTTGCCACGCACATAACCACAGCCATGCCAACCGTACCGCATGCCAGTCCGATCACCGCCGTCTTTCTGCTCTTATTTCTGTGGTATATGATTCCCGCGATCACCGCGAAGGTTCCCGTCGCTATCACGTGCATGGTAAATCCCATCCACGTATCCTGCCCCAACACAAAAGCCTGAACAAAGGCCGCCAAAACAGTGACTATTATCCCCGGCACAGGGCCGAATGCGAATGTCGCTATCAAAACGGGGACGTCCGCCAACTCATATTTGAACGCCGGAAACAGCGGAAACGGCAAATATATGAAGACCAGCATGCACGAAATTGCCGTAAGCATTGCGACGGTGGTCATCTCTGTTCTTTTTCTTCTCTTTTCTTCTCTCATATTCCTCTCGATTATCTTTCGACGGCAAATCTTACGCGCCGCCGCTTCCCGCCATCCGGCGGAAAACGCCTATATCGTAAAATCGGCCTGCGTCAAACGATAAAGTGCTTTGGCGTATATGTCCGTCATCTTATTAAACCTGTCTATGGCAATCTTTTCATTTTTTTGATGCATTATGTCCGGGTCTCCCGGAAACAAGCCGCCGAAAGCCACTACATTGGGGCATGCTCTGGCATACGTGCCGCCCGCGCTTACGATAGGCTCGCTGTCCATGTCGCCCGTTTCCTCTATGTATACATCCATCAGGGTTTTTATAAGATTGCTGTCCGCATCAAAATATAAAGGTTCCATATCTACGTGTTTTACCACGCCTATTGCATATTTATCCAAAATCGGCTGCATGGCGTCGTACACATCATCCGCGCTGAAACTCACCGGATACCGCACATTGACGTTCACCGAGATCGAATCCTTATCGTAGCTTATCAATCCGTTGTTAACGGAAAGTCTGCCCGATTTTTCATCCTCAAATCCGATGCCGAGTTCTTCTCCGTACATGTTGAATCCCACATGTCCGTTATAAAAATCTATAAACTCGTTTACATCTTCGTTGGCAAAATTTAGTCTTCCCAAAAAACTCATGAGAACCGAAATCGCATTCAAACCTTTTTCGGGTCTCGCTCCGTGGCACGCAACTCCGTCCGCAAGTATTTCAAGCGACTTGCCTACCCCCTTTGTTTTCAGCTTATATCCCGTCTCCACCATGAAATCCGCAAGTTTTTCTCTTATTTTTTCATAAGCACCCTTCGCGTCGCTTCTGACAACCGCGCGTGCCTGCGAAGCGACCATATTGACCGCCTCGCCTCCGGAAAGTTTACCCAACTGCAGTCCCGCCGCATTGCCCTTTGTGAGTTTTTTTGCAAGTTCAAACACCATTATTCCTTTTTCGCCGTTAATAACGGGGAAATCAGCGTCCGGTGTTATTCCGAAGTCGGGAGTTTCCACCTTGTCAAAGTAGTAATCCATGCCTTCCCATTCGGTTTCCTCATCAAGTCCCAGTATCAGGCGTATCTTCCTGTGCGGCTTATATCCAGCGTCTTTCAGCGCTTTCATCGCATATAAAGAGGCTATCACAGGCCCCTTGTCATCGGTCGTTCCTCTTCCTATGATATAACCGTCCTCTTCTTCCGCGCCGTAGGGATCGCTGTCCCATCCGTCGCCTGCGGGAACAACGTCAAGATGCCCCATCACTCCGACAGTTTCTTCCCCCTCGCCAAAGTCTATGTGACCTCCGTAGTTGTCTATATTTTCAACGGAAAAGCCCATCTCTTCGCCTTTGGCAAGCATGTATTCAAAAACTCTCTGTACACCCTCTCCGAACGGATATATCTGCGAATCCTCACCCTCAACGGCGGACGATCTGTCACTCCTTATCCTTATCAACTCTTTCAGTGTTTCAATAGCGGGTCCACGGTTAGCCTCTATGTACTTCTGTAAATCCATTCACACTCCAATCAATCCACCGCTACGACGCCTCTGATTTCCGGCACAGTCTCCGAAAGAATCTGTTCAACAATCCCCTTCAATGTCATCCTTGCTCCGGGGCATCCCGCACAGTGTCCTGTCAGTCTCACTTTTACGATATTTCCCGGTGTGATCTCCACAAGTTCAATACTTCCGCCATCCTGTGCAAGCACCTTCTTTATTTCTTCAAGTGCCGCGTTTACTCTTGTTTCCATCTAATTTCCTCCAATGTGTATTTTTAAACCATGCAATGTCCGGACAATTTCCGGCAGCCATCAAAATTTGTGTCAATCGCTGCTCGTCACGACTACTTTTTAACTACTGCTCGTCACGACTACTTTTCAACTACTGCTTTTCGACGACCGCTTTTCGTCCTGTTTACATGCAGTGATGTCTTCGTTAATGCGGTTGAATCGCAAAAACCGCTCCGCCCGCTATTATACCATATTTCAGATAGAAAACATATATTCACAAATAGCCTCCCGCAGCTCCGCAACATCCGTGATTGCGTTTACGGTACGTCTGAACCCGGCGCTTCCTGCCAGTCCCTTGACGTACCAGCCGCAGATCTTGCGCATTTCCCTTACCGCAACGTACTCGCCCTTTATCTCGACTATGTCGTCGAGCAGGCGCAACATCATCTCGCCTTTCTCGTTGATCGTCGGTGGCGGCGGCAACTCCTCACCGTTCCACGCACATTTTAAATCTCTGAAAATCCACGGATTGCCCAGCGCGCCGCGCCCTATCATCACAAAGTCGCAGTTCGTTTCTTCCAGCATCTCCATCGCCGTGGCGATATCAACGACATCTCCGTTTCCGATGACCGGTATGCGCAACGCTTTTTTTACTTCGGCTATGGTTTTTTTATCCACCGTCCCCGAATAAAATTGCGCTCTGGTTCTTCCGTGAACCGCAACGGCGGAGGCTCCGCCCTCCTGCACCGCGAGCGCCGCCTCAACCGCATTGTTTTCATCCGCCGCAAAACCTGTTCTTATCTTCGCGGTTACGGGTCTGTCGGTATTCTGAACCGCCGCGCGAACCAGTTTTTCCATCAGTCCGGGATCTTTAAGAAGAGCCGAACCCTCTCCGTTCTTGACTATCTTAGGTACGGGACAGCCCATATTTATGTCGAGCAAAACGTGTTTTCTGTCGTTCAACCTGTCCGTCGCATAAGCTATCATGTCAGGTTCATGTCCGAATATCTGGTATGCCGTATTGCTCTCGTCCTCATAGCGGAACAGCAGTTTCTCCGTATTCTTATCGTTGTAATACATGCCCTTGGCGCTCACCATCTCCGAATACGTCAAAGACGCCCCCATCTGCCGATTGATTCGGCGCATGGGAGCGTCGGTTATACCCGCAAGAGGGGCGAGAACGAACGGATTGTCCAACTTGAGATTTCCTATATTTCCAATTCGCCCCTCACTCCTTATTGTTTCCACTCGACTTTGCTTAATCTGCTTATTGCTTCTCATGTCACTTTATTCATTCGGACTTTCTTCTTCGCACGGTTTTTGCTCATTTTTGGATTGCGTGTCACACGGTTTTTCAGCCTTTGACGGTTGCACCTCGCACGGCTTTCTGTCTTTAGAGGAATGCCTTAGTCTGCGATTCTTCCGGTAAATTATTTCCAGACCCTCAAGTGTCAGCAGTCTGTCCACACAGTCAATACAGTCAACTCCCGCATCTATCATGGCGGCAAGGCCCCCCGTCGCGATGACCTTTGCGGGCGTGCCGCTCTCCGTGATCGCTTCAAGTTCTTCTTTCATCTTCTTTACGATAAACTCCACCATTCCCATGTGACTATACACAAGTCCGGACTGCATGCTCTGAATGGTATTTTTGCAGATGGCGTGCCCCGGTTCCTCCAACTCGACCTTCGGCAGCATCGCGGTCTTCTGGAACAACGCCTCGGACGCTATTTTAAGTCCGGGGGCTATCGTCCCACCCAGATACTCCGCTTTCTCGCTTATGGCGCAAAACGTGGTTGCCGTACCGAAATCTATGATTATCAGGGGGCCCCCGTACTTTTTGTAAGCAGCGACGGCGTTTACTATTCTGTCGGCTCCGACCGTCTTCGGGTTGTCATATTTGACGATCAGACCTGTCTTGACGCCCGACTCTATGACTATGGCTCTCTTGCAGAAATACTTCTGCGACATGTGCTGCATAGTATAAAGAACGGACGGAACGACCGTCGAAATTATAACATCTTTTACAGCACTCATTTTCAGCCCCTCGTATCGAAAAAACTGACTGATGAGCATGCCGTACTCGTCGGCGCTCTTATTCGTATCTGTTTCTATTCTCCAGTTCGTGATCAGTTCCTCGCCCTTGAAGACTCCGAGGACTATGTTGCTGTTTCCGATGTCAAATGCCAATAACATATTTCAAATTCCTTCGACTTCTTTCTCTTCATTTTCACTATTTTACCACCGACTCAAGCCTTTTGAGCGCCAGCGCGATAGTCAGGCCGGGGATTATTCTGTTCCCCGTCATTTCCGCGCCGAGCACCTCGTTTATTCTCTTGAGTCTGTATTGAACCGTGTTCGTATGGATCCCCATAAAAACGCTGGTTTTGCCGCTGTTCAGTCCCGCGTCGAGAACAAAAGTTTCCAGAGTCTCCAGAAGCTGCTTCGCCTTGTTTTCTCCCATCTCACGCTTGAACGGTTCCAGAAGTTCCATATAGGTTTTTTTCAGATAACTGTTCTGAATCTGTATGTTTACGCAGTTCGATGCAAGCGACAGCTCATACTTGGTGAAGACTCTCTTATATGGAAATACACTTTCAACGAAAGTCCACGTTTCGACTATCAGGTGGAAAGCGTCGGCGGCGCCTTCTATGCCGTTTATCCCCGTAACGTGAAATACGCGCAACGCCTTGTTGTCTTCCTTTAATTTCTCATACATCCCGAGAACCGCGGCTTTTCCCGTAAAAACTTCGTCCGAAGGAGCATCGCCTTTCTTAATGATGACTCCGTAAGACTCGCTCCCCTCCGCCAGCCTTATGACTTCGGCGTTTTCCTTCATCTCGAAATCCGAAATTATGGAATTGCATTTTGAGGTTTCCACGCCTTTGTAATAGAACACACTCATAATGTTTTCCGCCGGCAATTCCATCTCGTCCTTGAGCGCATACGCAAGGCTCTTGTTGGAACGAATAAGGGCCTTCACAAATTCCGCCTTCACATCGCGTTCAGGCGTATACTTCCACATGCCTATGGCAAGCTCGATGATTTCCGCAAGCTTGGTAATCTCTCCCGCGGAATAATTATCTTCATTATCCACCAAGAAGAGAAAATACTTTTCGTTATCTATCTTTATCGAGCCCCAGTATGTAAGCACGCCATTTACGTCTATAAACGTATACACGCTCGATTTATCGACATCCCTCTCTTTTCCAAGCCTTATCGCATCGGCAATGGTGGTTCTCTGACGCGTTTCCACGGTCAATATGGGATTGAAATCCCGGGACAACAGCACAAGTTGAAATTCATTGCTGACAGCCGCCTCCTTGAGGGCACTCTGAAAGCTGCTGTGCCGCTCAAAATCCAAAAGATGATATATGGTGTTGTTTATCAAACTGTTCTTGAAGTTGCTGCCGTACAGGAGCTTGTCCACCACCTGCTCTATTACATCCGCATACCCGGACGGGTTTGCATCCGGCATCGCCACAAGAGGCAGCGCATTCTTTTCGGCGGTTTCAACAACCGTTTTCTCAAGTGAAGTAAGCCCCTTCTTAAGATGAAACACTATCAGTCCCGATGCGCCCTTGCGGGCAACGCTCTCGACGATTTTACATTTTTCCGAGGTATCGTCAACGCCTGAAAAGGATGTCAGCAGAAGCTGCTCGTTCAAATCTTTCAAATCCTCTACCGAGGTCGAATCGCAAACATCAAGCACAGAAACGGATCTCACTCTGTTTTCTATATTTTTTCTGCCGGCGGCAAGGACGCTCGGAGTCAACGACTCCAGGCTCAGACAATCATTAACTGTAATTTTCATGGTCATCACCAACTTTCTCTGTATCGCAGGTCAATCTCCACTTAATCAAGCTTTCTGCGTCTTATTCGTCGTCTGCTTTTCGGATTTATTTTTCCTTCTTACTCACTTACTCAATCTTTTTCATCAGTCTTTTTTCACATCGGATCCATCGTTGTCGGCACGGTCGCGGGTATCGTCACCGGCATCCGTTTCCTCATGTTTGCCGGTTTCCTCGCTCTCACCGTTGTCAGTGTGACTGTCCGATACGTCCCTGTTCTCCGATTTATAGTCATCAATAAACCTCTTCGGTATGTTGATGGTGATGGTTTGCGCTCTGTCGGAATCCTCGTTCATGTAATCGGTGTCATACTTTGCGAGTTCTTCCTGCATGCGCCTTTCCTCTTCCTCGCGTATTCTCCTGCTCTCTTCAGCCTCCTTCGCATTCTCTCTGCGGATCTCATCTTCCTTTTCGCGAACCTGTTTTTCTATGCCGTCCGCATCGATTTCGCCCGCGTACAGAGCTTCAAACTGTTCTCCGTCGAGGGTTTCCACCTTCAGCAGAGCCTGCGCAACGACTTCCAGCTTATCCATATTCTCCGTAAGTATCTTTTCGGTTTCCGCATATGCGTCCTGTATTATCTTCTTGACTTCTCTGTCGATCTCGGCAGCAACGCCCTCGGAATAGGATTTGGTCTTTCCGTAATCGCGTCCGAGGAAGACATCGCTCGAATCATTGTAGTTTACAGGTCCTATCGCGTCGCTGAAACCGTACTTCGTCACCATGTCTCTGGCGGTTTCCGTCGCCCTCTGAATGTCGTTGCTCGCGCCGGTGCTGATATCATCAAGCGTGAGAGCTTCCGCAACACGTCCTCCGAGAAGGTGCTGTATCTCGTGCAGCATCTTCTTCTTGGTTCCGTACGTCTTGTCTTCGGTAGGGAGCGACATGGTAAATCCGCCCGCCGCGCCGCGCGGAATTATGGTTATCTGGTGTACCGGATCCGCATCGGGCGTGCTTCTCATGACTATCGCATGACCCGCCTCATGGTACGCTGTGAGCTTTCTTTCCTTTTCGCTTATCACCCTGCTCTTCTTTGCAGGACCTGCAATAACCTTGGTCGTGGCTTCTTCTATCTCCGCCATCCTTATATTGCGCCCGTTTCGCCTTGCCGTTATGAGAGCGGCTTCATTGAGCAGATTCTCAAGATCGGCGGGGGTGAATCCCGGCGTCCTTCTTGCCAGGATCTCCGGAGAGACCTCATCGCCCAGAGGCTTGTCCTTTGCATGCACTCTTATGATCTCTTCTCTTCCCTTTACGTCAGGAATCCCTATCACTATCTGACGGTCAAAACGACCCGGTCTCAACAGCGCCGGATCCAGAATGTCGGGTCTGTTGGTCGCGGCGAGAATTATTATGCCCGAGTTTTCTCCGAAACCGTCCATTTCCACGAGGAGCTGGTTGAGTGTCTGCTCTCTCTCATCGTTTCCTCCGCCCAGTCCCGCGCCTCTTTTACGCCCGACGGCATCTATCTCGTCGATGAAAATTATACACGGCGCATTTTTCTTCGCCTGTTCAAACAGATCTCTCACGCGCGAAGCTCCGACGCCCACGAACATCTCTACAAAGTCGGAACCGGATATCGTGAAGAAAGGTACCCCGGCTTCGCCCGCCGTTGCTCTTGAAACGTAGGTTTTTCCGGTTCCCGGAGGTCCTACCAAGAGCATTCCTTTAGGTATCCTGGCGCCTACCTCGTTATATTTTCTCGGATCCTTCAGAAAATCGACCACTTCTTCCAACTCGGCTTTTTCCTCCTTGAGTCCGGCAACGTCGGCAAAGGTTATTATCTTTCCGTCGCCTTTATACATCCTAGCCTTGCTCTTTCCAAACTGGAACGCCTTGCCGTTTCCGCCCTGGTTCATCATCAGGTAGAACAAAAATCCGAGCGCCAGAACCATAATTATCGTAGGCAGCAACTGGAATATGAAACTTGTGGAACTCGGTTCCTTGGGATCGTATGAAAGCTTGTTGTTCTGCATGCCTTTTACGATGTACTTCTCGAATATCCACTGCTGGTCAATCACGCTGTTTGCATAGGTGTAGATATATTTACCTTCACCGATTTTACCCGTGATTTTATTGTCCGCGATGTTTATCTCTTTGATTTTTCCCTGCTTAAGGTACTGAACCATGGTCGAATATTTGACCTTCTGGTTGCTCGTACCCACGCTGTTCTTATATATCATCGCTCCAACGAGCACAAGAGCAAACAGCACTATATAAATGGTGATATTTTTTGCAAACCTTTTCAATTATCTATTCCTCCATTACTTCAGTCAGTAATCAGCGCCCGCCCGCCGATCTCCGCGCGCCGGTTTTCCAATCGACCGCGGCGCCCGGAGATCGCCGAAGCGCGCGGAGCCTTTCCGTATCCGGATGTGACCTCCGCACGCTTCGCCGGTTCGCCGGCGGCGAATCGGCGGGCATCGGCGCATATATGAGTCCGAGTTCGACACTTTCACGCCAACCCGGTATTCATTCTTTTTTTGTGTCCGTACACAAATTAACTTGTTGATTTTATCATACGAAGCTTAATATTTCAATGCAAAAAGTCTTTTTTGTATCTTTTGAAACCGGATACAATCCGCTGTACCTACCCCGGTCAAATATATCTCCGGCTGCCGGTATAAACAGAATTTCACTGCCTATCGCGACCATGTATATTTCCGCCCGCTTTTCCTTAGGCACCTTTTCATCCACAAACAAATTCTGTATTTTCTTCCTGCCCGAGCCGCCCTTGAGAACGATATAATCTCCGGGCTTTCTCGGCCTTACGCATATCGCGTTCCGAAAATCCCGTCCGAATCTTTCCACGAGCAGATCCTCATCAAATTCCGCATGCATGCCGTTTTTTATTCTGCTTCCGCATTCGTCCTTATCCACGCTCCTGCAGGACATCTGCGGAGGTCTTCCGGCAGGCCTGCCCGGCCTTGAGAATATAATTCTGTCGTATGACTTCCTGACCATGTATCCTCTCGGCAAATTCACCGCCGCAGACGGCAACCTGCTTCCAGCAAGCTTCTCCATTTCATCAAAATGACCTGCCTGCAGATCCTCGGAAAGACCGAGGCGGCGCAGAATCCCGGCGGCGCTCCTCTTCCAGAGCGACGGCGCATTTTCAAATATATTCCCGCATGAGATCTCATACGGTTTTGCGGCGGCTGCCGCATCTCCCGGCACATCCTGAGCGGACATATCCGCAGTGTCGCTCATCCCGTCGGACACCGCCGAATCTCCGGCGTCGGTCGGCGCGTCGGTTCGAAGCGCCATAGCCTGCAAAAAGTCACTATCCTCCGCCGCCGCCTTCCCGAGCCTTAGTATCGCCTCTGAAACGTTCGGATTATACCGTTCCAGATAAGGTATCAGCTCGAGTCTGATTCTATTTCTATCATAGACGGGTTCGTCATTTGTGTAATCGATGCAAGGATTAAGTGATTTTTCTTCACAATACGCCACGATGTCTTTCTTTCTTACCCCTAAAAGAGGTTTGATAACCGTAAATCCGTCATCACTTTTTCTGACTTCTCTCATGCCCGCCAGTCCGTCTATCCCCGTTCCTCGAAGAACACGAAAAATGATGGTTTCAACTTGGTCGTCCGCATTGTGAGCGGTCGCAACCGATATGTACTCCCGCGGCACTCCCGTCGCTTCGATTTCGCCGGCAACGTTGCCAAAGCACTCATATCTCTTGAGCCTGCCCGATTCTTCCGTCGCAATGCCCAGTTTTTTGGCGGTTTTCACGCAGTCAAAGGAAAACACACTGCAATCGATCCCGTTATCCTCGCAAAGTTTCCTGCAATACATCATATCGCTGTTCGCCGCATCACCCCTTATCATGTGATTTACGTGAACCGGATAAACCGCAATGTCGATCTCATCCTTCAGTTCCAGCAGAATATTAAAAAGACACACCGAATCCGGACCACCCGACAATCCCAAAACGATGTGCTGCCCGTCACGTATGTATTCGTTTTTTTTGACCTCGGCATAAATTTCATCTTTTTTCATAATAAAATTCTAAAAAACACTTGACATACTCCCGCTATAGACTATAATATAGTCGTGAAGTGACTTCCTCGTCACTTTAACCAACCACCTGTCAGGGCTGCGTTCACGATAACCTCGTGGAGGCAGCCTTTGGCATTCAGTATGCAAACAATGCGTATTTTTCAACCGATGCCGTAAAAATTCTTCGCGTTCTCGCACGTCTTTCTCGCGACATCTTCAAAACTCATTCCTTTAAGCACAGCAACTCTCCTTGCCACGTATTCCACATAAGGCGACATGTTCTGTTTTCCCCTTTTGGGAACGGGCGCAAGATAAGGAGAATCCGTTTCCACGGTCAGAAATTCAATCGGTATATCCGCCGCGACTTCACTCGTTTTCCTGCTGTTCTTGAACGTCACCGGACCGCAGATAGATATGGTGGCACCTAGCGCGACATACTCTCTTGCCGTCTCCCTGCTTCCCGAAAAACAGTGTATCAGCACGCGGCTGTCACCCTTTTCATTGCCCGAGGCATCTTTTCTCGGCGGAAAGAACTGCTGCCGCTCTTTTGAAAAAGCCCCCTCTTCTTTGAGTATCTTCATGGTTTCGGCTTCCGCCTCTCTCGAGTGTATAACTATCGGCAGTTTCAATTCGTTGGCAAGCTGTATCTGCCTCCTGAACCAGTATCGCTGTACATCTCTCTCCGAAAGATCGTAGTGAAAGTCGAGTCCTATTTCTCCTATTCCGCACACTTTTTCCTCGGAAGTCATTGCGGCAAGTTTTTTCAGCCCGTCCTCATCAAGTTCCTTGCTGTCGTGCGGGTGAACGCCCACCACGGCATAGCACCACGGATACTTCGCCGCATCCCGCACCGCCTGCCCGGACGACTTCAAATTCGCTCCGGCATCCATCACGTACGCGACCTGCGAAGCCTCTATTTTTCTTGCAAGTTCTTCCCGATCCTTTTCGGAAAAAGACTCTTCATTTATATGAGCATGCGCGTCAAATAATATTTTTTCCATAACACGTTTGTTCCCTATTCGCCATTCGCTATTCCCTGTTCGCTATTCCTATTCAATATTCGCTATTCCCTATTCAATATTACATATTACAATACACGGGACAATACGCGAGAGCCTCTCCCGAATACTAAAGTGCTTCAAGTTCCTTGAGTTCCTTTTCGATATCGAGCCTCGGGAAAAGCGCATTCCCCCTGCACACCTTATTTCCGTTTATCATGTCAAACACAAAGGCATCTTCCCACTTCACCACGCCGTCTATGCCAAGCTGCCTGCGGATCTCTTCCGTGGTGCTGTGCATGTACGGATAGATCAGAATCGAAATTATGCGTATTGCCTCCGCCAGATTGTGAAGACAAGTATTCAACTCTTCTCTGCGGGTTTCATCTTTCGCCAGTATCCACGGCGTTTTTTCATCTATGTATTTATTTGCCCGGCGCACAAGGATCCATATGCTCTCAAGCGCGTTGTTAAATGCAAACTCATTCATGTGTTTTTCCACCTCGGAGCCGGCTGAGGTTGCGATTTTTTTCAGATCAATGTCCGTATCGTCTTCGTAAACCGCAGGCGGAATGATACCTTGGCAATATTTTTCAAGCATGGCAGTGGTTCTTGATACCAAATTCCCGAGATCGTTCGCCAGATCGAAGTTCATCCTCTTCAGCATCACCTCATTGGTAAATACTCCGTCCTGACCGAACGTGTACTCTCTGAGCAAAAAGTACTTGAGCGCGTCTATCCCGTATCTTTCTATGAGAACGACAGGATCCACAACGTTGCCCTTGGACTTGCTCATCTTGCCGCCGTCTATCAAAAGCCAGCCGTGCCCCAGCACCTGCTTTGGAAGAGGCAAGTCGAGCGACATCAGCATTGCGGGCCAGATTATGGAATGAAACCTTACGATTTCCTTTCCGACCAAATGAACATCCGCCGGCCAATATTTGTCGAACTCCTGCGGCGAATCCGGATATCCCAATGCGGTTATGTAGTTTGTGAGCGCATCAAGCCATACATATATGACGTGACCCGGATCTACAGGTACACGTATCCCCCAGTCGAAACTCGATCTGGATATGCATAGATCCTCAAGTCCCTGCTTAACAAACTCGGTCATCTCATTTCTTCTAGTATCCGGTTTTAAAAAATCGGGATTTTCCTCAAAAAGCTGTAAAATCCTGTCCCGGTATTTTGACATGCGGAAAAAATACGCATCCTCCTGCGCTTTCTGAACAGGTCTTCCGCAGTCCGGGCAGCGTCCGTCTTCGAGCTGGCTCTCCGTCCAGAACGACTCGCACGGCGTACAATACCAGCCCTCATATTTGCCCTTATATATGTCCCCTTTGGCGTTCATTTTATTGAAAATCTCTTGAACGCGGCTCACATGTCTTTCTTCCGTGGTTCTGATAAAATCGTCGTAGGAGATTTCCATGGTGCCCCAGAGTTTTTTTATCCCCGAAACCACTTTATCGACATATTCCTGAGGCGATACGCCCTCCTTGTCGGCAATCTGCTTTATCTTAAGTCCGTGTTCATCTGTTCCCGTCAGGAAGTGAACATCGTAGCCCGAAAGTCTCTTGAACCTTGCCATGGCGTCCGCCATTACGGTGCAATACGTGTGTCCTATGTGCAGGTTGGCACTCGGATAATATATCGGCGTGGTAATGTAATACGTTCCTTTGCTTGTCTTTGTATCTGCCATAATGTAATTCCCCTAATTCCTTTCCTCAAGTCCCGCCCGAGACGCGGGGTCGTTAACGCCTAACATGGTATCACAAAAGCCCCCGTTCCTCAAGCCTTGAACAGGGGCAGGGTACAGATGATTTCAATCCTGTAGCATATAAAGTCTTTCATATTCACTTGATGACTTAATCAGTTCTTCGTGGCCACCCGTTCCGTCAATTTCCCCTTCTTTTAAAACAATAATTTTGTTGGCATTATGGATAAAGTGATTAAACTTATGGACTATCACCACACCGATTTTATTCCTGAACGCTTTCTCATACAATTGCGCCATCTCATATTCGGATATAGCATCCAATGCCGCATTGGGTTCATCTAAAAAATACAAATCCGCATCTCTGATAAATGCTCTTGCCAGTGCAATTTTCTGCCACTGACCATACGATAATTCTTTTCCCATCTCAAACCAGTACCCGAGTTGTGTGTCTATGCCTTTCTCCTGTTCCGATATCAAAGTCTCAAGGCCAAAGTTCCTGCATGCCTCCATTATTATGTGATTCTTATCTATCACCGCCAAATTGCTGTAACATACATTTTCCCTTATGGTTGCCTCATATTTGCTGAAATCCTGAAATAATGCACCTATACATTCAGTATAATTCCTCTTATCTATATCTCTAAGATTTTTGCCGTTAACCAGAATTTCTCCTTCATATTCATCGTAGAATCCCAAAAGAATTTTCATCAAAGTACTTTTCCCGCTTCCATTCCTACCCACTATTGCAACAAAATCCCCTTCTTTCATGGATAAATTGATATTCTTCAGTACATATTCATTACCTTGTTTATATTTGAACGAAAGACTTCTGACTTCAATGGATTCTATTTTATCTATTTTTAATCCTTCGCCCTTCTCCTCTTCTTCAAGTTCAAGGAAATCAAACAGTTGGTTTATGAACATCCCCGATTTATTCAAATCCGCCATGGTCTGAATTACACTTTGTATTTGATCTTTTGATGAAACCATCGCTCTTGTATACGTAATCACATCGCCGATCAAAATATTACCCAAATATCCGCAATATATCGTGTAAGCAAACAATCCACCTATCAGTGCCTGTTCCAGTATGCTGAACAGCAACGTAAATCGGATCCTCTTGCCTGATATGTATAAATCCTGCTTTGCAAAATGTCTTGAGAGCGACTCGAACTTACCGATAAAATGAGAAAACAGGTCATACAATTTCAATTCTTTATAGTTGAATCCACATGTTATGATATACCCGTCATACCAAGCTTTTCTTTCATCGTTGGTTCTTTTCTTAATCATATTGAACTCTTCAACATTAATCTTATTGCTTATTATAAAGCGTATTATCGGTATTATTATAAGGAAAGGAACTATCCAGACCCTAAAAGAAAACACGATAATAATATATGAAACACACGTAACAAGCGTTCCGACTATGGACATCACGGTATCAAAATATGTTACGATACCTCCCTCGGTTTGATTCTCCGCACGCTGCATCATATCGTAAGTCTCACTGCTTTCATAATCCTGCAGACTAAGCCGGGAAGCCTTGTTCAACACCTCCTTTTTCATCTCTATATTAAATTTCAATGTGAATTTCGTTTTATAGTATCCGGTAGCAGAGTTAATCAGAACCTCCACCAATCCGATCAGAAGGTAAAGAGCGATAAGAGCAAATATATAATTCAAGTTCCCGATCTGTGACTGAATTGAATTTATGATAGCTTGCATGACCTTAAGTGAAAGTGCCGGGAAGAGTCCGGTAAATATAACTGTACCAGCTATTATATATAAATATTTTTTATCCACACGTCCAATCAGCCTAACACTTTTCCCAACGGTGCGCAGTACGGACATAGCACTTGACTTTTTCATTGTTTTCACCTTTCAAACTCTATCCTATCATAAGCAACTTTCTGTATTCAGTAACTCCGTAAAACAGTTCCGCAAAACAGGCAACAATACCGGTCACTCCGTTCAGAAGTGAATATTCACCTATGTATCCTTCCAAATGCCCCTCATCATTTTCTATCTGATCGGGAAATGATTCGGCTATTTTGGTACTGTATTCACTAAGGCGTATTATCTCTTTCACATGAGTCTCCACACTTTTCCTAAGTCCCGTTCCTTCTTCTTCGTTCAAAATCAGGAGCTTTCCTGCCAAGAGACTAGCATATCCGTGACATATTGCCGGACTGAGCAGATACCATTTTTCTATCTTTAGACTCATAGCTTTTACAAGTTCTTTCTTCAGATCCTCTTCCTCTTTCCGCCGACCCATATTTGCTGCGGTTATGATAAGTCCACACAGTACGCCTGTATTTCCATAACACCAACTGGCAGCATACTGTATCTCATCATGTCTAACCTTCTTCTTCAAAAATGATTCATAAGAAAGCTGGCTCGGCCAATACCACACCCCATTTTCTTCGATTCTGAAATCGTCGTAAAACTTTTTCAATCTCACTATTGCATCTTTCACTTCAATATCGTTATAACCCCTTGCATAAGCCTTTGAAAGTGCCGTCAAAGGTGCCACCATGCCGTGTGACATCCCAAAATTGAAATTTCCATTGGGAAATTCCTTTTTTTCTATATCCAAAAATTGTTTTTCCGGTTTAATATGGAAGTTATAAACTTCCGATCCCTTATATTCATGCTTACCGGTTAATTTAACAAGATAATCAATCATCTCATATATGCTTTTCTTGTAAAGCTCTTTCGGCAACCTTCCACAATCAAGCAAATAATACAAATTACCTGCGATACCTGAAATACAGTCATAGTCATTGCATTCCGTCTGAGTGAAATCATATGATGAATTGTGCAGTTTCTCATACACCCCCTCCATCAGCAGCATATTCAAATTCGAAGAAAAATTTTTCAGTCTGCCCGTCACTTTCGAATAATAATTGACGCAAAAACAAGCATATCCATATCCCGATATCATTGAATAATTCTCACGATGAATCCCGTATCTTTCCACGTATTCTTTTATCGTTAAACACACACTGTAGCCTATTTCTTCCCATTTTTCATATTTGTAATTTATTTCCATCGCAATGCACGAAAGCAATAGGTAATCATATATGCACATCGACTCCGACACATTGTTTTCAAATTCTTTTTCCGCTTTATCAAATGCTTTTTTGATATACCTTTTTGCGAGTTCTCCAGTTTCTTTGTTAGTCGATTCATACATACTTACGCCTCCCTCTCATTCAGCGTCTCTTACCATCAAAAGGTTTTTTATCCAAAATGAGTTTCACTGCTTTCTCGACAAGTTCATCTCTTCCGTCGGCAAGCCCCTTTACCGTAGGTTTGACTTCTATGTCAGGCTTGACTCCGACCCTCTGAAGCTGCTTGTTGCCGGGATATGACTTGCTAACATTCGCCGAAAAAAAGCACCCCAGTTTTCCCGGCAGGGTTATTTCAGTGGCGGCTCCGTTTGCCCCCACCGTTCCGGTACCTATTATTATTGAGTTCGGGCACTTGCGAATCGCAAGTGCGGCAAGCTCGTATTTACTCATCGTTCTTTCATCTATGATTACAACCACTCGCCCCTTATACATAGGTCGTCTCCGTTCTTTTCCTCTCCATGTATTGATAATACCGTTATTCATCATATCGCTATAGCTTAGTATTTCTCTTAGATTTTTTCGTTTGCTGATTATTCTAAAGTTTTTTCCCCATGCGCCTCTACCGCATGAGCCTACCGGTTTTTCGGCAAATGCTCCGGGTATAAATCGATTTGCAGAATAAATACCCCAGTATTTTTTAGATTTTGACAGTAAATACTGCGGAAGACTATATGCGATTAATGCCGGCTGTGCATACCTTAAATCCACTATTATTCCTTTTGTATCTTTGAATTTGCTCATAGTATCATCCAGCCTTTTTACTCCATTCCCTTTTTCTTTTATGTAGCCTATCGTTCCATCTTTCATAAACTCACTTTTTCCGCCGTCAAAATACTTCACTTGCTCTATATTGGGAATATACTCGCATTCTTCATCGCATTGTTTCTTTTTGCCATCCCTCACTACTACGAATTTTGCTTTAGGTGTTTTTGAAGCGAACAAGCGTACAAAGGCATTGCGGTATCTTCCTTCCACAGACACAGATAAATACCTTGAACATCTCTTCATTCGCTTTTCTATGCTTTCTTCATTTACCGATAAGATTACATCTCCACTCTTAAGTCCGTTTTTTGAAAAGCTTCTTTCAACGACCCATTTACCGTCTAAATAAGTTGCTGTAATGGATGGCATATATGACCCAAGGTATTTGTCAAGCACTCCTTGTTTATCATTGAAAAACGTATGAGTATCATGTATGTGAGTCGTAAGGTTCGCTATTGACAGCGAGTAGGACTTATGATCTTTCCCTGTGGCAAGTTCAGGAATCTTCTTCAAAAGGACATCGTCCCAATTTTCTCCTATTATATTTTTATTGCCGTCAAAGTACTCTATTATGTTCCAATACCTGAACAGGGAAAGCAACCTCATGCCCGAATCGTTATACTTCATATCGTTTCCCGTTTCACAATCCATCGATACATTTATCAAATCAAAGTCTTCGGGACCCATTTTTTTTATATATACCGAATAGCCTTTTTCCCCTATCTTCTTTACTTTAGAGAGTCTCTTGAGATATTCGGAAAGTCTGTTCCCGAGTAAGCCTTTATCTTCTATCCAGCTCATATCGGTTCTGTAATATTCGTTCTTTACATCCCTATCGTATTCTTGCTGTTCCTCAGTATCCAATTCCTCTATCTTAAAAGGGAATTTCTCAAGCCACGCCGCCATGGCTTGATTGGCTTTATCCTTTGACTTTGCGGCAAGCACCCTCGGCATTACCCTGAAAAGCTCCGCATCCCAGTTTAGCTTGCCGTCTGTAATCTTTGGATGTCTGTACTTTACATATCCCCATACCTTTGCAAGTACGTACAGATTATGCTGTTGCGCCTTGTTCATTTCGGTTATTCTTATCTTGCTGTCGTTGATAAATTCAGTGTCTTTCTTGCGTTCCGTATTGGCACTTAACTTTCGCGCGTTTTCATAACTGTCCTCAAGCAAATCCCATTCATTGGAGACCATATCCGGTAATAGTCTTATGACTATTACGAGGATTATAAGAAAAAATATCATCATCAATATTTTCTTTTTTTTGAATTTCTTTTCCACAACTTAACATCTCCTCTTGCTTTAAGTAAAATGTTAATTTTCACTATAACAGTGCGAATAACCCTTTGCATTACAACTTCCACTTATTTTAAATTATATTCCACCTACATGCCTTATCTTCAAGCTAACATCTTATCTGTGCCAAGCCACATCCCTTTTTATGACAGGACGCAGCCGGAATTTTAGTCTTTCCTAACGTTGGCACTTTGCATTTGCGCGTGCAGTTACATGTACGAGCACAAGTATGCGTCGTCACCGTTGTAGTTATTACGCTTGCCACATCCTCATATTCTTCTGATTGGCTTGTTATTTTTAAATCCAGATCAAAATCTTTGTAGTCTTCCATGTTTTTCTCCTTATTTGATTTTTAATCTAACAAAGGTTATTCGCACATCAATATCGGTGCTCACACCGGATATTGCAATATCATTTAGCCTTGCTAAAAGGCTTTTTATCCAAAATGAGTTTCACTGCTTTCTCCACAAGTTCATCTCTTCCGTCGGCAAGTCCCTTAACCGTAGGTTTGACTTCTATGTCAGGCTTTACTCCGACCCTCTGAAGCTGCTTATTGCCGGGATATGACTTGCTAACATTCGCCGTGAAGAGGGCTTCCAATTCTCCCGGTAATGTCATTTCAGCGGCAGCCCCGTTTGCTCCCACCGTGCCGCTTCCTATTATTATTGAGTTCGGGCTCTTTCGAATCGCAAGTGCGGCAAGCTCATATTTACTCATCGCTCTTTCATCTATAATTACAACCACCCGCCCTTTATACATCGGACGCTTCCGCTCTTTCCCTTTCCATGTGTTGATGATACCGTTATTTGTCACATTGCTGTAATTCAGTGTCTCCATCAGATTCTTGCGCTTGCCTATTTCTCGAAATATCTTTTTTGCAGCTCCTCTTCCGCATACCCATCCATTGATTTCAGTAAACGCCCCCGGTACAAAACGATTGGCGGCATATACAGTAAGATATTTTTCAGGCTTTGAAAGAAGATACAGCGGCAGACAACTACAAATAAGAGGAGGCTGCAGATACCTCAAATCCACTATTATTCCTTTAGTATCCTTAAATTTCTCCATTACATCATCCAGTTCTTCATAACCTTCTCCTTCTTCACGTATGTATCCGACCGTGCCGTCTCTCATGAGTTTGCTTTCATTGTCCACAACATCCGCGTCTGCTTTTGCATCTGCAATATACACGCACGTCGCTTCGCATTGTATCTTTTTACCGTTTCGCAAAACTTCAAATTTTGCCTTGGTTGTATTTGAACCCAGCAAATTCGCAAACGCATCCCAATATCTGTTGTCTATCGAAACCGACAGATACTTTCTGCACCTTTTGATGCGTTTTTCCATACTCTCGCCATTCACCGACAGTATTGTGTCCCCGGGCTTTACGCTGTCTTCGGGAAGTGTTTTTTCAACTACCCACTTGTTATCTATATTCACTGCGGTAAGTGATGGTATGTATGCCCCAAGGTAAGTATCAAGCACTCTGAACTTATCCACCAGCTGTGTATGAGTGTCATGTATGTGGATCGTAAGGTTCGCCATGGAAAGTGAGTATGACTCATGATCTTTCCCCGTGGCAAGTTCAGGAATCTTCTTCAAAAGGACATCGTCCCAATTTTCTCCTATGATATTTTTGTTGCCGTCAAAGTACTCTATTATGTTCCAATACCTGAACAGGGAAAGCAACCTCATGCCCGAATCGTCATATTTCATATCGTTTCCCGTTTCACAATCCATTGATACATTTATCAAATCAAAGTCTTCGGGCCCCATTTTCTTCATATATACCGAATAGCCTTTTTCCCCTATCTTCTTTACTTTAGAGAGTCTCTTGAGATATCCGGAAAGGTTCTTCCCAAGTAGAATTTTATCTTCTATCCAGCTCATATCGGTTCTGTAATATTCGTTCTTTATATTTTTATCATATTCTTGCTGTTCTTCGGCGTTCAAGCTCTCTATTTCAAAAGGGAATTTTTCAAGCCACACCGCCATGGCTTGGTTGGCTTTGCCCTTTGACTTTGCGGCAAGGACTCTCGGCATTATCCTGAAAAGCTCCGCATCCCAGTTGAGCGTGCCGTCCGTGATCTTTGGATGCCTGTACTTTACATACCCCCATACCTTTGCAAGTACATACAGGTTATGCTGTTGCACCTTGTTTATTTTCGTGATTCTTATCTTACTGTCACTTTTGAACTCGGTGTCCTTCTTACGCTCCGCATTTGCGCTTATTTTCCTAACATCCAAATACTTATTGTCCAGAAGTTCAAACTCATTGGATATTAAAACTGCCACCACTCCTATAACTATAGCAACGAATATCAGCAAAGATACGATTACTATTTTCTTTTTGCTACGTTTCTTTTCCATGACATTACCTGCGTCTTTCCTTCATCATCTAAAATAGTTGCGGCAAATATCCCTATAAAGTAGGTATTTAATCTAAGTTTTGTATTCTAACGAAACAATTGTTTTTCATCAAATTAGCAGCGAATCTGCGCCGTACCCTGAACCTTTTTATAGCAAGATGCAACAGGTTTCTTTGTCTTGCCCTTGGTTGGCACCGGGCATTTAGGCGTACATTTTATTTTTTTTGAAAGCCAATATGTTGTTGGTGTAAGTGTCGCACTTGCAGGTTCATCAACGGAATTTTCTTCTGAACTCTTAAGGTCCAAATCGAAATCTTCATACTTATTCCCCATGTCGTCCTCCTTTCTCCTACTTGTTCTTTTGGAATATTTGCCGCATATCAATATCGGTGCTCACACCGGATATTGCAATATCATTTAGCCTTGCTAAAAGGCTTTTTATCCAAAATAAGTTTCACTGCTTTCTCGACGAGTTCATCTCTTCCGTCGGCAAGCCCCTTGACCGTAGGTTTTACTTCTATATCAGGTTTGACTCCGACCCTCTGAAGCTGCTTATTGCCGGGATATGACTTGCTAACATTCGCCGTGAAGGAAACTTCCAATTGCCCCGGCAGCGTTGCCCGAGCGGCGCCGCCGTTTGCTCCTACCGTTCCGCTTCCTATTACTATTGCGTTCGGGCTCTTTCGAATCGCAAGTGCGGCAATCTCATATTTACTCATCGTTCTTTCATCTATAATTACAACCACCCGCCCTTTATATATCGGGCGCTTTCGTTCTTTCCCTCTCCACGTATTGATAATACCGTTATTTGTCATATTGCTGTAATTCAATATCTCCATCAAATTTTTTCGCTCGCCTATTTCTCGAAATATCTTTTTCGCAGTTCCTCGTCCGCATGGCCACCCATCGGTTTCAGTAAATGCCCCCGGTACAAAACGATTGGCGGCATATACAGTAAAATATTTTTCAGGCTTTGAAAAAAGATGCTGTGGCAGGCAAGTGCCAATGAGAGGAGGCTGCAGATACCTCAAGTCCACTATTATTCCTTTGGTGTCCTTAAATTTCTCCATTACATCATCCAGTTCTTTGTAACCTTCTCCTTCTTCACGTATGTATCCGACCGTGCCGTCTCTCATGAGTTTGCTTTCATTGTCCACAACATCCCTTTCTGCTTTTGCATCTTCAATATACACGCACGTCGCTTCGCATTGCATCTTTTTACCGTCTCGCAAAACTTCAAATTTTGCCTTGATTGTATTTGAACCCAGCAAATTCGTAAACGCATACCAATATCTGTTGTCTATCGAAACCGACAGGTACTTTCTGCACCTTTTGATGCGTTTTTCAATGCTCTCGCCATTCACCGACAGTATTGTGTCCCCTGCTTTTATGCTGTCTTCGGGAAGTGTCTTTTCCACTACCCACTTATTGCCTATGTTTACTGCGGTAAATGATGGTATATATGCTCCTAAATAATCCTCCATAACCCTGAACTTATCCACCAGCTCTGTATGAGTGTCATGTATGTGGGTTGTAAGATTCGCCATGGAAAGTGAATATGACTTATGATCTTTCCCCGTGGCAAGCTCAGGAATCTTTTTCAAAAGGACATCGTCCCAGTTTTCTCCTATGACATTTTTGTTGCCGTCAAAGTACTCTATTATATTCCAATACCTGAACAGGGAAAGTAGCCTCATGCCCGAATCGTCATATTTCATATCGTTTCCCGTTTCACAATCCATCGATACATTTATCAAATCAAAGTCTTCGGGACCTATTTTTTTCATATATACCGAATATCCTTTCTCCCCTATCTTCTTTACTTTGGAGAGCCTCTTGAGATATCCGGAAAGTCTGCTCCCAAGTAAGCCTTTATTCTCTATCCAGCTCATATCGGTTCTGTAATATTCTTTCTTTATATTTTTATCGTATTCCCGCTGTTCCTCGGCATTCAAGCTCTCTATTTCAAAAGGGAATTTTTCAAGCCACACCGCCATGGCTTGGTTGGCTTTGCCCTTTGACTTTGCGGCAAGCACTCTCGGCATTACCCTGAAAAGTTTCGCATCCCAGTTCAGCGTGCCGTCTGTGATCTTTGGATGTCTGTACTTTACATATCCCCATACCTTTGCAAGTACATACAGGTTATGCTGTTGCACCTTGCTTATTTTTGTGATTCTTATCTTACTGCCGCTTTTAAACCCGGTATCCTTCTTACGCTGTGCATTCTCGCTTATTTTCCTAACATCCAAATACTTATTGTCTAGAAGCTCAAACTCATTGGACATTAAAACTGCCACCACTCCTATAACTATAGCAACGAATATCAGCAAAAATACGATTACCCTTTTCTTTTTGCTACGTTTCTTTTCCATAACATTACCTGCGTCTTTCCTTCATTGTCTAAAATGGTTGCGGCAAATATCCCTATCAAGCAGGTCATTAATCTAAGTTTTATCTTTTAACGAAACAACTGATTTTCAAATTAGCAACGAACCTGCGCCGTACCCTGAACCTTTTTATAGCAAGATGCAACAGGTTTCTTTGTCTTGCCCTTGGTTGGCACCGGGCATTTAGGCGTACATTTCATTTTTATTGAAATAGGTAGCGTTGTTACTGTTACAGTCACTGTATTAGGCTCATCAACGGAATTTTCTTCTGAACTCTTAAGGTCCAAATCGAAGTCTTCATACTTATTCCCCATGTCGTCCTCCTTTATCCTGCTTGTTTTTTTGGAATATTTGCCGCATATCAATATCGGTGCTGACACCGGATATTGCAATATTGTTTAATCCCTATCCTTCATATCCGTTTTTATCTTTTCTTCTTTAGTTTTACGCATGTATCTCTCTTTTTTTATCACATCATACAGTGTATGCCTCAACAGACTGTATGCTTTCTCTTCTAACTCTCTATTCCCGTTGAGGCGATTGCAGCACATGTGTAACAACGACAAGATTATTTCATTCTTCGAGTCAGTAAGCGATCCCCGATTTTCCTCAAGTACCCGCAAAAAATCTTTGATGCAAGGATTTGAGGAGTTCTCTTGCAGAATTTCTTCCAGTTCTTTAATGTATTCCTTTCTTTTGTTCTGATATTCCTTTCTATGATTTTCCTTATTTGTAATCTCGTCAAGCATGGTGAACATATCCGACTTTTCACCCATTAGTTGATTCATCAGAATCGCGACGGCTCTAAAGTACACCTTCGTTAAGATCTCATGATTTTTTATGTCATTTTTATCAAGTAAATCTATGACGTCTTCACTGTTTTTGAAGAAAAGTCTTTCTGCGGCTTCTATGCAAAACTCACCTCCGTAGCGATTTATTTCTCTGGTATATTCATGCATGCTCCACTTCTTCAAAAAACCGTTCTCTCTCATTTTCAACATCCATGCATTCAAATGTGAAAGTTTGCCCAATGCATCATGCTCACTTTCATACTTGACACGCAGTCTCAGATGGTTTCCGCTTTCATCCGCATAACGAATAAAGAAAAAATTTTCTATCTCTAACGATTTCTTGTCTCTTTTAAATGCAACAAGTAGATCATTGTCCATATCATCGCTGCAATATAACTTAAAATATACCCACCCGCCGTGTAACATCGGGATTTTTCTGTTTTTATTCTTAATCAACAAATCTATGTCTTCTTTTTCGCTTCGCAATTGAACGGTAGAATTGTTTTCTTTTCGAACCCCATCTTTTCTATACATTGAAAAAACACACTCCACCGCAAAATGTTCTCCGTTCGAATTCATACCGCTGCCATTTTGAAAAACTTCATCTTCCAGCGCACATAGCCGTAAATCTTTTTCTTCCCCGTATTCCTGATATATAATTTCAACCGTCACAGAATCGTCCCTGCGCAAAATCAATCTGTTATCGTCCTCGCACAGATAGAAAAATTCGGGTACATCAAACCGGTCAACGAAATAACGATATTCTTCCCTGAATTTTTCAATATTCAGCTTGCTGAAGTGTTTTTTTGTCAGTCTCCATGTTTCCGGAAAAACCACTATTCCCTCTATCTCAACTTCCGGAGTGTAAATATAGTTTTCATCAAACAAATATGAGAGCCGTTCTATTACCTTAATATCATCATACTCGGCGGAAATACCGCACAACAAGTTGAACAACTTACTGTTCAACATGCTGTTCAACATATTGTCAGTTATCATCTTGCATATCTTGTCATTTGTAACAGACTTCAGATAAAGCTTATCATCATAATCCAAGCCAACTACAATATCATCGAGAAAAATTCTTCTGCTTTTGTTCTCCGTATCCGTCATACCCAATAAAAAACAGCAGGGATAGTTATTGCTCCAATTCATTACGTTGGATAATCTCCCTGCTGTCGGCATTTCTCTGATCTCTGTCAAAAGATATTCGTCAGAGCCACATTCTGCATATATGCTATTATATTTTTTAAATTCTTCTCTTTCAAAAACCCGTTCAAACCTCTGGAATGATTTCCCCGCGGACGATGATCCTATATTTGGTCCTAGGTACAATTTAGGATCTGTTTTATCTCCGACTACGACAAGGTTTATATCAAACGAGTCCTGAGGCACCCATTCCGGATTCCACTTTATGTCCAAAAAGTCCTCTTTGGAGAAACTTATCTTCTTTTCTCTGTTCAAAATCGCTTCTTGTATTTTAGTATCAAACAGAGATTTTATATAAGTTTCTCTTTCATTCTCCTCTGACCTTGTGACATCCATATAACTCAACCCGTCAAACCCCGCAGGATCAATCACCTGTGTTAAAGGAACCTCTACGCCTTGACCATATTCCTCTTGGAACTGATGCTTAAATTCCTTCAATGTAGAGTATATTTTACTTTCAATTCCTATCCGTTCAATGCAATCTACAAAATTTTCTATTTTCTTTTTAATGCCTACATCAAGTTCCAACTCGTTGAACGAAGAGCCTGAATTAACTTTAACATAAGATTTGCTGCCCTGAATGGAACTCATAATACCGATGGTTTCATCCAGTACGTCATAACCTGCTTCGTATTCATCAAAACGTCTCTGTATTTGGTTGAGTTGCTCTCTGAACTCCGGCAGGATATTTCTTCTCTCCAATACACCCAAACAATATGACAACGTGTTACTACAGTACGCAGGTATTCTGATTTCTGTAAGAAGATATTCTTGCTCAATCAAGGTGTTTATAACATTAATAACTTTCTCGTCCGGCACATAATCGTATGCGCTTTTAATTATACCGACCAACTCCCGATAATTTATATAATCCTGCGCACTACTTACAACCAGTTCCACCAAAGGCGAATACCTTATACTGGAGTT
>CP016202.1:988785-1005402 GCA_003433295.1 Eubacterium minutum ATCC 700079
CTGGAGTTCTCTTTTATCGCATTTTCAGACGTTCCATGTTTAGAATAAATCGGATTCCTCATCCTTCTTCCGCTTACATAACAACTCTTATTCCAAATCAAAGATAATTTCTCCAGTGCCGCTTGATTTTTTTCAATCTTCTCAATGAGTTTATACAACCACAAATTATCAGCACTGATTTTTTTATGAATTCTACCACTATCTACAGAGTGCACACCACGACTGCCAAATTCAGCAAGCGCGACACCCGCAAAAATTCCATACGGCGTAGTTCTAGTAGCTGCACGTATAAGGTACTTGTACAGACTCAAACATGTGGCTCGGTCTCTCTTCTCATCACCGCCACCACCGAGTTTTTTAATTGCTTCGTACAGCGACGGACTTGCGATTTTGAGTGATTCGGTAAAATATCCGTCCAAGGACATATCCCGGATATATTTCCAAATATCCCTGTAATCACATCCATACATTTTCTCTGCAACTTCCATCGGCAACGCCGGAGTTCTTACCATAAACACACTATGACAACTATACATAACTTCCCTCCTCGTTATGTTTTAGTGCTAATCAAATCCTCACTCTATACGTTAACTTTTCATTCCTCTATCTCAACTTTTTCTAATACGACATCACACCACGATCCTTATTTTCAGTGGTCCCCAAGTCTTCGGCTTAATATTGCTCCTCATATCTTGATTTTACTGCCCTATATATCCATTTATATCAAGAACTCTGTAGTGAAGGTCTTAAACGCATACCCCTTTTCTGCTTTTATTATACCGCAGATTTTAAAACATAAACACATTGTTTCATTTTTTATTCGTCATGCCGTTTTTTTATACCGCCTTAGACAGACGTCTGCCTACTCATCCTTCTTGTCCCCCCAGCGCAGCAACAAAGCGTGCAAGGGCAACACCACGGGGGTTAAAAACAAATATAGTTTAGCCCAATGTAACGTGAGTCGTCCTATCGTTGCGCTTGTAACAAAATCATAAGCAATGGCCATAACCACTATGATCAGAAATGACGGCAATTCCCACTTCAACGCTTTATAGAAATACTTTTTCATGTTTCTTTCCTCCTCATCGCAGTATGTAGAGAAACGCCTTCAATAAACTTGCAATATTTCCCATAAAAATAATACCACCGCATATTATGTTTGTCAAGATAATGCGATGAACCGACGGCGGGCGTGAACTGCACGCAAAAACCGGCACCTGCCCTTAAGCAAATGCCGATTCAATCAATGCGCGTTCCACACGCTATAAACACCAATCCCTACGATATACACATCGCACGCCACGAACGCCAACTCCTACGTTGGACATTTCGCACGCTGCAAACGCCCGTTTCTTAAAATTCGATTTTGCCTTATTCTATTTCCGTCAAATCACTGAGTTTTTTAAGAGATTCCGAATCCATCGGCTTGACTCCTTTAAGACGATATTTGATTCCCAGTTTATCGTACTTGGGTTCCGCCATATTATGGTACCCCAGAAGTTCTATCTTCTTTATGTACTTTATACGCTTCAGAAATTTGTTAAGTTCTCTTATATACTCTTCATCGTCGTTGAAGCCCGGAACTATAACCTGCCTTATCCAGACCGGTTTTTCCTGACGGTTCACGGCATCTATGAGCAGGGAAAGCGTCCCCTGCTCTCTGCCCGTAAGTTCCTTGAACCTGCTCGGGTCTATATGCTTCACATCCAGAAGCACCATATCGCAATGAGAAATCACTTCTTCCGATTTCTCGTCAAAATACGTGCCGCTGGTGTCTACCGCCGAGTTTATACCGTCTTTTCTCAGGGCATCCATGGCTTCTATGAGAAAATCAGCCTGTAAAAGCGGTTCGCCTCCGGAGAATGTAACGCCTCCGTTTTCTCCGTAGTACGGTCTGCCCCTGCGTGCTCTGCTGATCACCTCGCCGACCGTAACCTGCTCTCCCGCCTCTTCTTCCCATGTGTCGGGATTATGGCAGTACATGCACCTTGCCGGGCAGCCCTGCATAAAAAACACCGTCCTTATTCCCGGGCCGTCTAAAGCACCGAAAGTTTCAATAGAATGCAGTCTCCCCGTTGCCATAGTCAGCCTCTCCTAAATCGCCTGATGGAAAGTCCTCTCGATGACTTCCTTCTGGTGAGCCTTGGACAAAGCGTTGAATCTTACCGCATATCCCGATACGCGAATTGTAAGGCTCGGATACTTGTCCGGATTATGATAAGCGTCAATTAGCGTGTCCCTGTTCAAAACATTTACATTCAAGTGATGCGCGCCCTGACCGAAGTATCCTCCGAGCAGTGTGACGAGGTTGTCGACTCTCTGTTCATGATCCTTTCCGAGAGAATCAGGCACTATGCTGAACGTGTTTGAGATTCCGTCCTGGCAAGTTTCCCAATCGATCTTTGCGACCGAGTTGAGAGAAGCAACCGCACCGTGCGTATCTCTCTGATGCATAGGGTTTGCCCCCGGAGCAAAAGGCGTCATCGCTCTTCTGCCGTCCGGCGTGTTACCTGTCTTTTTGCCGTACATCACGTTTGATGTGATCGTCAGAACGGACAGCGTGGTTACGGCATCTCTGTATGCCTTGTGTTTTCTGAGTTCATTTATGGACTTTTCCGAAATGGCAACCGCAATGTCATCGACTCTGTCATCGTCGTTGCCATACTTAGGGAAGTCGCCCTCAGTCTTGTAATCCACGATTATTCCGTTTTCGTCGCGTATAGGAGTAACCTTGGCGTATTTGATGGCGGACAGTGAATCCGCCGCAACGGAGAATCCCGCAACGCCGAACGCCATCAGTCTCTTCACCTCCGAGTCGAGGAACGCCATCTGCGATCTCTCATAATCATACTTATCGTGCATGAAGTGTATTATATTCATGATGCGCGCATAGACGCCCATCAGCCATTCCAGATAAATGTTGTATCTTCTCCAAACCTCGTCGAAGTCCAACGGTCCGTCGCCCATAGGTTCCATCTGCGGACCCAGATGCTCGCCGGTCCTCTCATCTATACCGCCGTTGATCGCAAGGAGCAGGCACTTTGCCAAGTTGCAACGCGCTCCAAAGAACTGCATCTGCTCGCCCATCTGGATAGCCGACACACAGCAGGCTATGGAATAGTCGTCCCCGTAATTAGGTCTCATCTTGTCGTCGTTCTCATACTGGATGGAATCCGTATCTATGGAAACCTGTGCGCAGAATCTCTTGAACGGGTCAGGAAGTTTCTCGGACCAAAGTACGGTCAGGTTAGGTTCCGGCGCAGGTCCAAGGTTGTAAAGCGTGTTGAGATAACGGTATGTCATCTTGGTCACCCTGTGCCTTCCGTCAGCTCCGATTCCGCCAAGACCCTCGGTGATCCACATCGGATCTCCTCCGAACAGTTCGTTGTATTCGGTCGTTCTCAGATGTCTTGCCACCCTCAGTTTCAGGATAAAGTCGTCTACAAATTCCTGTATCTCTTCTTCCGTATACTTGCCCGATTCCAGATCCCTTTCCGCATAGACATCGAGGAATGTCGCGGTTCTGCCCAGTGACATGGCCGCGCCGTTTTCTTCCTTTATCCCCGCAAGGTACGCAAAGTAAGTCCACTGGATCGCTTCCTTAACGTCGATTGCAGGTTCGGAGATATCAAATCCGTAGCCTTTCGCCATTTCCTTGATTTCCTTAAGCGCGGCGATCTGGTTCCAAACCTCCTCGGCAAGTCTGACGTTTTCTTCCGTCATCTCTTCTCTCGAAGTGATTTCATCATGATCTTTCTGTTTCTCCTCGATCAGATAATCTATACCATAGAGAGCGGCCCTTCTGTAATCTCCTATGATTCTTCCTCTGCCGTACGCATCGGGAAGTCCCGTAATGAATCCGAGGTGTCTCGCCTTTCTCATCTCCGGCGAATACGCCTTAAATACCCCGTCATTGTGAGAGGTCATGTATTTGAAGAGATACTCGATATTTTCCGGAAGTTTCTCGTTGTATTCCGCAACTTCCGAGCGCACCATCTTGATTCCGCCGAACGGGCAAATCCCGCGTTTCAAAGGTTCGTCCGTCTGCAGTCCCACGATTATATCTTTACCTTCGATTATATATCCCGGCTTGTAAGTGTTGATACGCATGATCTTGCTGGCGTCGACCTTGAGCGTCCCGCCGTTCTTTCTCTCCTGCACGAGCAGCTCCTTGACCTTTTCGTTGCATTCGGTCGTCCTTTCCGTCGGGCCGGCAAGAAAGTCACTCTCTCCGTTATACTGATGATAATTCAAGTTGATAAAATCATCCACATAAATCGTTTCCTGCCAAAGTCCTTCTTTAAAACCTTCCCAAGCTTTCTTCATTTCAATCCCTCCAAATAAATCATTTTACAATACATTGCCGGCACTCCGCCTGCGCCATACCGCCGGCATTTTATAATGTGTATCCTACTTGTGATACGCGCCCACCAAGGTTTCCCACGGTTCAAAAAAAGACGTGCGGAAAGATGCGGCGAATCGCGTAAATTTGTATCTTGTATACATGGATATTAACATCAGAAAAAGCCCTCAGTCAACAGGGAAATTGCATTATTTTTGTTTTTTTTGATGTACATTGCAACTTCTCTAAGCCTTTTATCATGCGAGTTACAGAGGTTTAGCCCTGCGCGTTTTTTCAGAATCCGAGCAAAGAAAAAAGTCCGTTGAAATTTCAATGAACTTTTACCTACGGGGCTTCCAATTGGATTTTTATGGTAACTAATCAGCGAGGAACATGCACTGAACCGATTGCACTGTGCTCGCCGGATATCTATTCCACGGCAACTTTTCATATCGCCTCATGGCGCCACACGACCCCCTGAGTTTAGGAGTCAGATAGCTCAATTATTCCGACAATCCCTTGCGGTTGCGAATTTACCCGTCTGATTAACAGGCTCCTGCTCCTTGACCCTGAACTGGAACCGGTATACACTCTCAAGAACGATTATGATGATATAAATTCAACTGCAACCTATCAGATTGCAGAAGGATTTATCAATGCGTTCCTTGAAGATATCCGGGGTTACGGGATTAGGGAGTTTCAGCCAATTGCCAGGATGTTCAAAAACTGGGAATCTAAAATCATCAACAGCTTTCTGAAATACAGAGGGAGAAGAATTTCCAATGATCCTGTAGAATCATTGAATTCAAGGATCAAGAAAATCAAACGCAATGCCAATGACCACAGTAACTTCTAACGATTCAGGCTCAGATGCCTCTATACACTGAACAATGGTTCATCCATTAAATTCTGACGATGAACAATTGCTCTTTGATTCCAATCGAAAAGACGATGATCTCCTTAAATCCAATGTGATTATCGTCTTTTCAATTTCATAAATACCCCAAACTTCTTTAAAGGCTTATTTCATAAAACCCCAAAAAAGTTTATAGAGCCACTTTTTAAAACACTTTAGAGCATCGGTGGCGTTTCCTCATACTTAATCAAGAATTTATAATTTGCACAAGACAACATGATCCACCTATAGGTGCCTTAATATATTCCTCTTTTCCTTTTGTGGGTCATTCCATTTTTTCAGTATTTTTTTATCTCCAATCAAGACTACACATGGAACGCTTCCGACTTTCAAGCGATTCAATAGTGCATACATTCTATCCTTGTTTTTCCCATCTCTATCCTTGGATGTATAGTATGTGGTTATCTCAAGACCTCTTTTTCTTAAATATGATTCAAAATTTTTTTCAAATCCCGCACATTCAGCACAATCTTTTCTTCCTACGTAAACTACTCTTTTTTTTTCGGTTTTAAATATTACTTCCAATTCTTTAAGTGAAACACTCCTGTAATATCTGGTTTGTTTATAAGCCATGCTCTCAATACGGTTTACGCCCAGCTTGTGGACTTCTTTCTTATAGACAAATGCAAACGCAACATTAAGTGCCAACAAAATCACCATAATGGCCACAGCTATATTGTGCTTACCCTTTTTTCTTCTGCCCAATGCCTCCCTATAGAACATTACTATAACCGTGATAAGTACACTGGATGAAATGAGAAGTAAATACCAAGGAAATATTCGTATTACATTACCCGTCCGTATACCTGGATGTTCATCAAGAACAATTCCGGTATGGTACAACACCGCCATATTAAATATACAGATCAAACTGTTGCACACAAGTATTGCTGCTCTTTTCACTGTTCCTCACCACACATCACGGGTTGCATTTAGCCCGTATCATATCAAACCAGCTGACATTTGGTCTTGATGGTTCTAAATTGAACTTATCCTTTAGTTTTGCAAAATGCCAATGACAATCATATTGCATCTGCATACTTTCAGTTCTCCTCCATCTTTTATCTTTATGAAATTTATAATAAACTGTCTTCCAACTGGATTTCCTAACCGCCGAAGATCCCTGAAACATTGCAACTCTAAGAAACTTAGTCGGATTCAAAGACAAGCTTAATAGTTTACCCCTTGTGATCCATTTCCCAGAATCAAAATATACATTAAAAGTTGACATAGGCGCCACTGTGATGGGGTACGTAATAGCATGCCCTTTTTTCAGATGATTCACATATTGTCTTACTGTGTGACCCTCAACTTTATAGTATGTTTCTAAACTCTTGCCACTTGCATCCTTTGCATATGGACTCGCAATTGCACCAATCAAATTGTTGTCTTTATCTAAGATTTCTAAGGAGCCATCTTGCTTATTCTCATTCAAAAGATCTACTGAGTATTTTATATGAGCACCTACCGGTAACCTAAAGTTAATTGAAAACAGATCTTTTTTACAACCAGCACCAACAACAAATATATTTCTTACCCCTTCATTAAATATATCGGTCATTGTGAGACAATCATTCTCTACATCTCTACTTACTATCAGATTATTTATGTTTGAAATATTTTCATTCCCGTCCATTTCAGGTTCTATACCGACCTTATAATTTTTTCCTTCTGGTGTTTCAACTTCCATTAAAGTTCCAAGACCTTTTAAAAATATCTTTCTATTACCAGATATATTTGCATAGCACCGACCGTTATCTTTTTTGATTGGTCTCCTTTCTTTGGATAATAAATCCATCCCATTAATAAATTTGTTGATTCTAAAGCCATCTTCAACCAAAAACTGCTGATGTAGTGATGAATTTGTTTTCGAACCATCGTATGCAGTTGCGACGTTCGCCATGGCAAATGCCATGACGGCTGCTAAAGCCGCAACACATATTCTCATCTTTTTACTTTTTACCATTTTATACCCCTTTTCATTAAAAACTTTGAGTAATAACTCATTGAATTCAGTTCTAAAACTCTAACTGAACAAGATTGTACTACAAACTATTATTACAGTCAATCCCCAGTCTTTTACACGATGGTGTCAAGTTTTTGTTGTTAATTTGCAAAGTAATTTCCGGTTTGTATCTCTGAAGGAATTTACTCTAAGAAGCCTTTTGTCATGCGACGTACAGAGATTTTTTCCCGCCGACCGGTTCCAAATTCGGGCAAAGAAAAAAGTCCGTTGAAATTCCAACGGACTGCTTACCGGCAAAGTGCCGAATTGGATTTTTTTGTCAATATTCGGGTGTCGGACATTCGGATATTACCAGATTCCCATAATCTTCTGCATCATGAGACTCACTCCGGTTATCGCAACCCAGCAGCAGAGCCCCGTCACAATCGGTTTGCCGCTGCTCTTAATGAGATCTACAATATTTGTGTTGAGTCCAACCGCCGCCATGGCGACCACTATGCAGAATTTGCTGAGGGTCTTGAGCGGCGCAAAGAGTTCTTCCGACGCTCCCAGAGTTCCCGCCGCCGTCGTTATGACAGACGCCAGAACGAAATACAGTATGAACATCGGGAACATATTTTTTACGGAAACATTCCGCTCTTCCGCCGTTCCGTCAATCGCTACCGCCGTAGCGGTTTTGCTTCTGCTTCTCATATACGCAATCGCCAAAGTTATCGGGATTATGGCCAGAGTCCTTGTGAGTTTCACCGTAACCGCCTTGTCCAGAGTCGCACTGCCCAGGTTCCACATGGCGTCCCACGTTGCCGCTGCGGCAGTGACCGAGGAAGTATCGTTGACCGCGGTTCCCGAAAAAATCCCGAAGGCATTGCCCGACTCCGTACTGAATCCGACAAGCTGTCCCAACTGCGGAAAGACAAGCGCGGCCACCACATTAAAAAAGAAGATGACCGATATTGCCTTGGAAATATCTTCATCGTCCGCCTTTATTACGCCCGCCGTCGCGGCAACCGCGGATCCGCCGCAAATAGAGGATCCGACGCCTATAAGCATCGAAATATCTCTCTCCATCTTCATCGCGCGCCGCAAAATCCACGCAACAAACAGCGATATTGTTATCGTTGAAACAATTATCGGTAGCGACTGGACTCCCGTCTCGGCAATTACACGCAGGTTGAGACCAAAACCCAGAAGCACCACCGCACCTTGAAGGATTTTCTTTGACGCAAAACCGACCCCCGGGGCAATAACTTTTTTGTCTTTAATCAAAAGGCACAGCACCATACCGAAAAGGATTCCGAAAATCGGTCCGCCGACGATCGGAAAGTGCTGTCCCAAAAGCCATGCCGGCACCGCAATCACAAGGCACAGTAAAAGTCCTGCGCCCTTTTCCGCAAGAAACTGCATTTTCTATTCCAGTTCCTCCTCTGCCCAGTCATCACCCGACCAGTCTTCATCGGGCCAGTCTTCGCTGACGAATATCTTTTTCATAACCTGATTCAGTCCAAGCACCACTGCCGCTCCCGTGACCAAACCTATCCCCAGAACGGAGAACGCGACCTTTTTGGCTTTTGATGTCTTTTTTCTTCCCGTATCAGCCTTATTTCCGCATATCTTACTCATTTTATTCCTCTCCTTATTAATCGCTTCTTCTTTTCCTGTCTGCACATTCATCAGGTTTCTCTGCAGTTCAGCACGTATTTCTCGTCTTTACAAATTGAACGACAAGATCCGCGATTTCGTCTTCGCCCATGTAGCTGCTGTCCACCATGAGATTATAGTTTCTGTAATCCCCCCACTTTCTGCAGGTGTGATAGTTGTAGTAATTTGCGCGCGCCTTATCGTAGGTGGCGATCTTCTTTTTTACACTCTCCGGATCATCGCCGTAATCCTCGACACAGCGCCTGACTCTGTCTTCCAACTCTCCGTATATGAATATGTTGGTCACATTCGGTATGTCCTTCAGTACGTAATCCGCACATCTTCCAACTATGACACCCTCACCGAGCTGCCCGATCTGCTCGACCACGTCAAACTGCGCATTAAACAACGTTTCATTGATCGAATAGTTTTCGTACGCAATCCCGGGACCAAGGTTGATGGCCGAGGAAAGCGAATACGTAAAACCGCTTTTTGCCTTAAGCTCCGCCGATTCTACGATTTCCTTCGACAAACCGCTCTTTTCCGCGGCTAAATCTATGAGTTCCTTATCATAGATCGGTACGCCCAATCTTTCCGCGATCTTCGCGCCTATGATCCTGCCGCCGCTGCCGTACTCTCTGCTGACCGTTACCAATGGTTTCATAACTTCCTCCTCTCCCCTCATCTCTGAACAACTTTTCTGTCCGCCGATCCGCAGAAACAATGCCCTCAATGCATGCATCCCGCGAAGTCGCCCGAACACATATTTCCTGATAACATTATATACCTAAACTCCGCTAAATTCCAGTACCCGGTTTTTCATCAGCCGGGGCGTCCTTTGCGGTTTCGGCATCGCTCAACTTGGTATATCCCGTCAACAGATTGTAAAATACCGTACTTGTAGTCTGAAAATAAGCAGACACAATGTATACAGGCAGCGATGCAATCAGAACCACTAAAAATTCATTTACGGTTCCCGGAGTCGGTTCAAAATAAAATATGCCTATAAGCAGAGGTATGCTTGCCAATATATTCCAACCTATAAAGGTTACATTCAGAAGAAAGTACTCCCACTTGTTTCCGTCCATTCTGATCCGGCTTTCCGTGATGCACTGTAAAACCCCTTTTTCCGGGTTTTCCGCAAGTATGTAGAATGACTGGCTGTATGCAAACGTTTTCACGATGCCCGGTATTACAAGCAGTAAGTACCAGAATACAATGAGCAGCCCCTGCACCAGCGCCAGCAAAAAGCACTTGAAATAATACTCAAATCCGCTGAAGATATATCCGGGATTTATGTCTTTTTTCCTGGTAAAATTCAGCATGAACGATGCGACTCCAAATGTAAAAATATCCGATATAAAAATCCTATAAAATATTGAAATCGTGGAAACCGGTCGTTCAGCCGAAGGTACCGTGGAGGTCCCGTTTAGCTGAAACATCACGGAATTTATGAAATTCGAATACGCGTGTCTGTGAGTGACCTCAAGATTCCCTATCGTGCTAATTTTGCCAAACGGCACGCAGTCAGTGAAGAACAACACCATTATTCCCGAAAATATCGCCGCCAGAGCCATACCCACGTACACCCGCGTCCAATTTCCCCGCAGCAGTTCCCGCGCTTCTGCGCGATAAAGATACATCTGCCTGTCTAAAATTATCTTCTCCATACAAATCTCCATACTGATCTTCGATTTCTGTCCTGTGCATACCATTCTAATACATTTTTAACCGATTTTCAATTTCAACATGCCCTCAGGACGGTGTCAAGTTTTTGTGGAGTTTTTCCCCGCCATTATACGTGAACGGATTTCAGACTTCCCTGTAAAACGCGGACATGGGCATCCGGCAAGTCCTCGTCGCAGGCAATCGCGCGCCTCACTTGTGGAAATTGAGTGGCGGCGTGAACTCGGGCATCACTACTTCAACATGCCCTCAGACAGCACGCCCGCCACACTTCAATTTCCTTGCGCGTTTCCGGCGGTGATTGCATGCTGCTCCTGCGGAAAAGCCTAATGCCCATGTCCGCGTTTTACAGGGACTTCAGTAACGAGCACATAAAAATTATCCCGATGGTAAAACTCCACAATTATTTTACGCGATTATGCGCAACCCGCAGGTATCCGAAAAGTAAACGGCGAACCGTTTCAGGGTGTTCCCTCTGCAAACGGTTCGCCGTCAATCTTCTAAATTAAGTATTTTAAAATATTATAGGCTTTGCCCGGCTTATGCTATACACGCAACGCCCGGAATCGCATCATACCCGTTCTTCCGCCGACAGCGGCACCTGATGATATGTACGCATGTTCCGTATGATATGTACGCATGTTCGGGATGATATGTATGCGTGTTCGGGATTACATCATTCCGCCCATGCCGCCCATTCCGCCGCCCGGCATTGCGGGAGCCGCTGACGCATCTTCTTCCTTTATGTCCACAACGCCGACTTCCGTGGTCAGGAGCATTGCGGATGCCGATGACGCATTCTGGATAGCGGATCTCGTAACCTTCGCGGGATCGACTATACCTTCCGAAATCATGTCAACGTACTTCTCGGATTTAACGTCAAATCCGTAACCCGCTTTCTGCTTCTTGACTTCAGAAACCACGACACTGCCCTCGTGTCCCGCATTCTCCGCAATCTGTCTAACCGGCTCTTCCAGTGCTCTTACGATGATCGTGGCGCCTGTCTTTTCATCGCCGTCAAGTGTCTTGACATACTCCTCAACAGCGGTAATCGCTCCGCAAAGAGATACTCCTCCGCCTGAAACGATACCTTCTTCGACCGCGGCTTTCGTTGCGTTAAGCGCGTCCTCAATTCTCAATTTTTTCTCTTTCAATTCCGTTTCGGTCGCTGCACCCACTTTGATAACGGCAACACCGCCCGAGAGTTTCGCCAGTCTTTCCTGAAGCTTCTCTTTATCGAACTCGGACTCGGTTTCCTCTATCTGATTCTTTATGGAATTGATCCTTGCTTCGATTGCGGATTTTTCACCCGCTCCGTTTACAATTGTGGTGGTGTCTTTGTCCACTTTTACCGTTCCTGCCTGTCCGAGCAGATCGACCGTGGCTTCTTTCAGGTCGTATCCGACTTCTTCACTGATAACGGTACCGCCTGTCAGAGCTGCTATATCTTCCATCATGGCTTTTCTTCTGTCACCGAATCCCGGAGATTTAACAGCCACTGCATCGATTGTTCCGCGCAACTTATTCACAACCAGAGTTGCAAGCGCTTCGCCCTCAACGTCTTCCGCGATAATCAGCAGTTTTCTACCCTGTTTTACGACCTGTTCAAGGAGCGGGAGAAGATCCTGAATGTTATTGATCTTCTTGTCCGTCAGCAGTATATACGGGTTCTCGAGAACCGCTTCCATCTTATCTGCGTCGCTTACCATGTACGGCGAGAGGTATCCCCTGTCGAACTGCATCCCCTCAACCACGTCAAGCGTCGTTCCCAGAGATTTGGACTCTTCAACGGTAATAACTCCGTCTTTGCCGACTTTTTCCATCGCTTCCGCAATCAGTTCGCCTATCGTGTCATCCGCGGCGGAAACTGCGGCAACCTGAGAAATACTCTCCTTTGTTTCAACCGGTTTTGCGTTCTTCTTTATCTCCTCAACGGCAACGTCGACCGCGCCCTGTATCCCGCGCTTCAAAATCATAGGGTTGGCGCCTGCCGCCAGATTCTTGAAACCCTCTCTTATGATTGCCTGCGCAAGGAGCGTAGCCGTAGTCGTTCCGTCACCCGCAACATCGTTTGTCTTGGTAGCAACTTCCTTGACCAGCTGCGCACCCATGTTTTCAACTGAATCCTCCAGCTCGATTTCTCTCGCGATCGTAACACCGTCGTTGGTTATCAGCGGTGATCCGAAAGATTTTTCGATAAGAACATTTCTGCCCTTGGGTCCCAGCGTTATCTTTACCGTATCCGCAAGCTTATCGACACCCGCCTGCAGTTTTCTTCTAGCGTCTTCTCCGTAAAATAAATCTTTTGCCATTTTATCATCTCCCCTTTGTTTACTCTACAATGGCCAAAATATCATCTTGGCTCATAATTGTGTATTCTTCGCCCTCAAACTTGATGTCCGTTCCGGCATACTTGGAAAACACGACTTTGTCCCCCACTTTAAGTTCCATCGGCTCATCCTTGCTTCCCGGCCCCGCCGCAACGACCTCAGCAACCTGAGGCGCTTCCTTTGCGGAACTCGTAAGAATGATTCCTCCCGACGTCTTTTCCTCTGCTTCAAGTTTCTTCAATGCGACTCTGTTTCCAAGCGGTTTAATACCAAAACTCATTATAATTACCTCCATACTTCTCTGTTGTTTATCTTATTAGCACTCATCTGCCATGAGTGCTAATCACTGTGTATAATTTACTACTTACCGGGATGGATGTCAACCACAATTTTCATTTTTCATCAAAAGTACACATGGACGTCAAATGTGAACAATGACGGATTCTAAAGATCGATGTATCCCTACCGGGTATTTTCCTTCTCCCGCATATAAAAGAACAGGTACTGCTGCGCAAATCCTCCGAGTTCCCCGAAGTTCTCCGCGGCGAATCTCTTCATCGCTTCCATATCATCCTGTTTTAAGCCGTACAGTTCGTGCATTACCTTTTTGAGCCATACGTCAATCGGAAAACTTTCATATTTCGCCATTCCAAACAAAAGTATACAGTTTGCGACCTTCGGACCGACCCCCATGAGTTCCAAAAGTTCCTCTTCCGATTCGGGTAAGCCTTTTTCCGTGACAGTCCGCGCCGCCGACAGTATGTATTTTGCCCGGTATCCGAGTCTGACGCAGGCAAGGTCGTCAAGCGTCAGTCCCGCAATATCCTCTGCGCCCGGAAACGCATAAGGCAACAAAGTCGCATCGGCGGATCCGCCCTCAGGCGTACGGACATCGTCGCCATGCTGAAGATCTTCGCGGCAGAGTTTCGTGTCAAGTTTCCTGCCGGCAAGTCTGCACAGTTTCTCTATGCAGCCCTTAATCCTCGGGATGTTGTTGTTCTGCGAAATTATAAAGGAAATTATCGTTTCCCAAAGATCCTGTCCGAGAATCCGTATTCCCTCACCGTAACGCACGGCGTCCCCCATGATCTCATCGTTTCTGCACAGACGTTTCTTTATCGCGTCGTAATCCCTGTCGAGATCGAGATACTTCTTCCAGAATCCGTCGAACTCCTCCTCAGTGCACGGCGAAATCTCCAAGTTTACGAGAGCGTCTTCACTCCCGGAACTTTCGCCGGCTCGTGTCTTTCCGGTTCGTATCTTTCCGGTTCGCATGGTTACGATTTTATCCGACGCCGCCACCAGATACTCATTTTCCGCAAGCTTCCGGTTGCGGAAACATTGCCCGCATTCAAATATATGTCTGAGATCAAAGTCTTTTACATCGCATACCGTATAGTTGCTCATGCCCTTTTCTTCAGGAGATGTGATGCTCTCTTTCTCCCGCATGCCCTTTTCTTTGGGAGAGGCGATACTCTCATTTTTCCCTATGCTCTTTTCCTCAGAATTCGATCTGCACATACCTTTTTGACCGTCAACCTTCTTTTTACCGTTCATATGACCTTATATAATTCGTCCGCTTCGGGCGGTTCTATTTCGAGTAAATCTCCTTTTTCCGTAAGCGCCTTTACCCCGCATTCTTTTGCGCGCACCCGTCCTATGACGGAAATCTCTATTTCTTCCTTTTTACATTCCGCAATTATAGCATCCGCCTGCCCGCTGTTCGCCACTATGAGCATGCAGCCGCTCGATATAAGGCGCATGGGATCTATTCCAAAGTGTTTGGCAATTTTCCGCGTTACGGGATGGACGAATATTTTTTCCTCGTAAATTTCAGCTCCCATCGATGCAAGCCTGCACATTTCCCAGACGGCTCCGTACACCCCGCCCTCGGTGACATCGTGCATCCCCGCCGTTCCGATTTCACCCGCGATAACGCCTTCCTTTACAACGCTCACATCATTCAGCATGGACTTGGCCTGTGCAATCTCCCCGGCGCTCAAAATTCCTCCGAGCTCATCTTCACGGTCGGACGCTATGATTCCGGTACCTTCAAGACCCGCGTTTTTCGTGAGCAGTATCAGATCGTTCTCCCGCATGTTCTTCGCATCTGCGGATTTTCCCGATAGGACCCGCCCAAAGGCCGTCGAGACGATAACAGGCTTTCTGACCGCAGGCGTAACCTCGGTATGTCCGCCCGCAATCTGAACCTGCGCAACTTCCGCAGCCTGCGCCGCCTGAGTCATTATCGTCGTCAAATCCTCTTCAGTGCTGCCTTCCGGAAGCATTACCGCAAGCGTTATTCCGACCGGCTGTACTCCGTTGCTTGCGATGTCGTTGCAGGAAATATGTATCGAAAGTTTTCCCACATCCTGCACCGAGGCGGTGATGGGATCGGTAGAAACCACGCAATCATACTCTCCGAAGTCAATTACCGCGCAGTCTTCTCCCACTTCCGCGCCTGTACGCACCTCAGGTCTTTTGAATTTTATACCGCTCAAAACGATCCTGTCCAGAACATCGCTGTCCAGCTTCCCTACTTTTAACTTTTTCATCCATCGAATCCTCACTGACGCAGAAGTCTGTTTCTTATCTTACGCTTACTGCATCCTTTCTTACTGCATCCTTGTCCGCACACGCATCTGCTTTGCGCAGTGCTGCATCCTTCTCCGCATGCGTGTCCGCTTTGCGCAGTACCGCATCTTTGTTCGCATACGCATCTGCCTTGCGCGGTTCCGTTACCCTTATTTTCCCGCGGGTACCCCTCCGTCGTCAAGCCACCTCGTGACGGTACGCTCGTCGATTATTTTGATCCCCAACTCAATCGCCTTCTTGTTCTTTCCCGAGGCGGATTTTACATCATTGTTTATCAAATAGTCTGTCCTTGCGCTCACAGAACCCGAGACTTTGCCCCCTGCGCGCTCTATCGCCGCTTTCAGTTCTCCTCTGTTCCCGTAGCCTGTCAACGCACCCGTTATGACAAAAGTCAATCCGTCGAAAAAGTCTTCTTTCTCTTCTCCGCTCTCGTCAATATCCAGGAATCTCATCAACAGATCCAGTGATTTTCTCACGGCATTGTCCGCAAAATACCTGACAAACGCATCCGCCATCACTTCACCGATTCCGTCAATTCCGACGAGATCTTCGACCGTGAGCGATTCAATCCTTGCCCATTTACCGTCGCAGGCGGAGGATATGAGTTTGGCATTTGCGGCACCGATTCCGTCGATACCAAGGGCGTAAAGCAACCTTTCTGAAGACGTATGCGAGGCTTTTTCCGCGGAAGCGATCAGATTGCGGTATGACTTTTCTCCAAACCCCTCCATGCTCACGATTTCTTCTCTGTGCCGCTGCAATCTGAAAAGATCGGCGAACTCTTTCACTATGCCCCTTGAAATGAATTTCTGGAGCGTCGCCTCGCTAAGTCCCTCTATATCCATTGCATTTCTCGACACAAAAAGGGCAAAACTCTTTATCCGCTTTGCCGGGCAGTCCGCGTTCAGGCAGTGAAGCGTCTTTACCCCGTTTTCACTGCGTAACCCGGTTTTTTCTCCGCAGACCGGACAGACTCCGGGAATTTTGATGTTGCCGCTCTTTGTAAGATTTTCCGCTATCTGCGGTATTATCATGTTGGCTTTGTATACGAGCAGTCTGTCCCCGATGCCGAGCTCCAGTTCCTCCATTATGCTGATGTTGTGCAGGGATGCTCTCGACACCGTGGTTCCCTCAAGCTGCACGG
>CP016202.1:1005523-1010500 GCA_003433295.1 Eubacterium minutum ATCC 700079
GCAATCGGATTGACAAGTCCCGTTCTTGACGTGCTCCACTCAATTCCTTTCAGCGTGGTTTCCTCCCGGCGATCCGCCCATTTGAACGCGATCGCATTTCGCGGAAATTTCGCCGTGTTCCCGAGTGCGCGTCCGTACTCAATGTCATCCATCAGAAGCACCAGACCGTCCGACGGAAAATCGTTCTTCTCTATCCTGTCGCGAAACCATTGAACATTTTCCACCACGGTTTCGCCGCTCACCTCTCTGTATTCCACTACTTCGAATCCCTGCTCTTTCAACCATCTGAACTTTTCCGCATTGCTGTTGTGGAAATCCGACGTTCCGCTTCCCGGCGCGCCGGCGGCATTATTCGATACCGTTTCAACCGGCGTCTCTTTTGCGGAATTATTCTCCGATGCGCCGGGCAAAGGACCGTTTCCCGCCTCTACCAATGCAAATGCGAGGAAATGAACATTCCTGCCCGCCGTAATTTTCGGATCCAACTGCCGAACGGAACCGCTGCACAAATTCCTCGGATTCTTGTATTTTGCGTCAACATCTTCTATACGCTCGTTTATCTTCCTGAAATCCGAATACGTTATAACGGCTTCTCCCCTCAGAACAAGCCTCCCTTTATAGGGGATCGTGACAGGAAGGTTTTTAAATGTTTTCGCGTTGCCTGTCACCACCTCACCGATATTTCCGTCGCCGCGTGTCAGCGCTTTTACCAGTTCCCCGTTCTCATAAGTAAGAACTATCGTAAGCCCGTCAAGTTTCCATGACAGCAAGCCTTTACGATCGCCGAGCCATGTCGCCAGAGAGTCCCTGTCTTTGGTCTTGTCGAGGGAAAGCATCCTGACCGTATGTTCTTCTTTCACGAGCCCCGAAAGAACTTCAAAACCCACGTTCTGCGTCGGACTTGAAGCTAAAACTATACCCGTTTCTTCTTCCAGCGCGGCGAGCTCGTCGTACAATCTGTCGTATTCAATATCCGACATTATTTCACGCGCCTGCTGATAATATGCCATGCTCGCCTCATTCAGGCGTGCGACGAGTTTTTTCATTCTTTCTGTTTTTTCCATAGGCGGATTCCCTGATTTCTTTTTACCCCGGCAATAGCATCTCATCGTTGACTCTTGCTACTGACTTACATAATTAACTCTTGTTATTGACCCTCATAATCAACGCTTGCCACTGGCTCTCATCATTGACTCTTGCCATTGGCTCACATCATTGACTTTTGTTATTGACCCTCATAACGCTTCTCAGATTTTCTCGATCGGCGCCACGTCTTTTGCCAGTTTCTTTATTCCGGCACTGTCAAACGCAACCGTTACTACGCGTTCGTTTGCCTCGATCACCATGCCTTCGCCGAACTTCGCATGCCTCACCTTATCCCCGGCATCAAAACTCACATTTGGTTTGTTTGCGCTCTTTTCCGTTTCCGCGGTGGCGTATTTCAGGTAGTCGTAAGGCTTGAAGGCTTTCTGTGAATATCCGTCCGCGCTTCCTGTCGAAACTCCGGGGCCGGAAACCATTCCTCCGCCGGCATTGTATTTTTTCGGTTCATAGACAGCATCGCCTGAAAGCAGTGTCTTGTCAAGTTCTCTGAGGAACTGTGATTCTCTGGTATATTCCGTCCTTCCGTACCGCATTCTTTCTCCTGCGCTTGAAAGGCACAGAAGTTCCTTGGCTCTGGTCATACCCACATAGCAGAGTCTCCGTTCTTCTTCCATTCCGGAAACGCTGTCAAAAGCTTTGTTCCCCGGGAAAAGACCGTCCTCCATTCCGGGCAGAAACACTACCGGAAACTCCAGCCCCTTGGCGCTGTGCATGGTCATAAGCGTCACGGCATCCTGCGTTTCATCATAATTATCCACTTCCGCGGCAAGCGTCAGTGTTTCCATAAAGTCCTCTATCGTCGGATTTTCCGCGCCGTTCTCGTAATCGTATATTACCGATTTGAATTCCATCAGATTCTCGATACGGGCCTCCGCCTCAACGGCGTGTGCTTCTTCCAACGCCTTCAAATATCCCGTCTTTACAAGAAGATTGTCGTATATATCGGAGACCCTGAGATTCTCACGCTCCTCGCGGCACAGATTCAGACATTCCACCAGTTCCGTCACCTTTTCGTACGCCTTGCCCGGAAGTGTTTCACGGACTTCTTTCGCCTCAAGCGCCCGAAGCAGGTTTTCGCCCCTTATATCGGCGAACGCCTCGATCTTTTTCATCGTTTTTTCGCCCATACCTCTCTTAGGCTCGTTAATAATCCGTTTCAGCGAAAGGTCGTCCGAGGGATTCACAACAAGCCGCATATACGCCATCATGTCCTTTATTTCTTTTCTGTCATAATAGCGCATGCCGGACAAAACTCTATACGGAACCCCGAGTGCGGACAAACTCGCCTCAAACAACCTTGACTGGGCATTCGTTCTGTAAAGTATGGCAAAATCGGTGAAACGCCTGCCCTTTTCCTGCATCATGAAAATTTGTCTGCCTATCGCAGACGCCTCTTCCTTATCCGTGTCGGCTCTGAAATACCGCACTTTTTCGCCCTTTTCCTGCGCTGTCCAGAGTTTTTTCGACTTTCTGCTCCTATTGTTCCTGATGACTGAATGAGCCGCAGCCAAGATGTTGGCCTTCGACCTGTAATTCTGCTCAAGCTTAATTACCTTTGCTTCTTTGAAGTCTCTCTCAAACTCCAGAATATTCCTTATGTCAGCCCCGCGCCACTGGTATATGCACTGGTCATCGTCTCCGACCACGCAGAGATTGTGGTGTCCGGCGGCAAGCATGTGGATAAGCTCGTACTGTATCCGGTTGGTGTCCTGGTACTCATCGACCATTATATATTTAAATCTGTTCCGGTATTTCAGGAGAACCTCTTCATCTTTCTCAAAAAGAAGTACGCAGTTCAGCAGTATATCGTCAAAATCCATGGCATTATTCTTCTTGAGCCTTGCGCAGTACTCTCTGTAAACCATGCCGATCGCCTTTGTCTTATAATTGTCCTCCATGACTTCCACATACTTTTCCGGCGTCAGTTTCTTCTCTTTGGCGGCACTTATTGCGGCGAGCAGATACTGCGGCGGAAACTCCCTGTCGCTTATGCCTTTTTCCTTGATGATGTTCTTGACAAGCGCCCTCTGATCGGCAGAATCATAGATAAGAAAGTTCTTCTCATAGCCCGCAAGTTCGGGATAAAGCCGTAGAATTCTAAGGCAAAGCGAATGGAAAGTCATGATCCACATTTCTTTCGCTATTCCGCCCACCAAATCCTCCACTCTTCCTTTCATCTCTCTTGCGGCCTTGTTTGTAAATGTCACCGCCAAGATTGAAAACGGTGAAATGCCGTGTTCTATCATGTACGCGATTCTGTGCGTCATCGTGCCGGTCTTACCCGACCCTGCTCCGGCGAGGATCAAAAGCGGTCCGTCTATATGTTCCACAGCTTCCCGCTGTTTAGGATTCAAATAATCGAAACTCATCTGTTTTCTCCGTCTTCAAACCATGCTATCGCTCTGACGGGAGCACCGAGAGTCTCTTTAAATCCGTCTTTTTCGTAACTGTTTGCCGGGATGAACTTCGGTGCGTCCGTGCCGGGATATACCGGCATGTTTTCCTTTATTGTATGTGTCAAATCTATTGCTTTCATCGTAAAATATCTCCCCGAATCGTAGTGTCCCAATTATATCACAAAAAATCCGCTTCTTATAGATGTGCATCTATTTGACTCTATAGTCCACGACATAATGCCACACTACCTTATCCCGATTCCCAAGTTTGTACTGAGAACAGGAAAGGTTCGGATATTCGCCGTTCACGGTATACATCCATCCGCTCTTTTTACCTGCGTCGAATTCCGCCAGATGTCCGAGTGACTTGATATATATACCCGAATAACCGGTTTTCTGCTCCTTTATAAAAGCTATATCCTTTTGCCTGCAAATCCGCTTCAATATGTCGTAGACGGTATCGTCTTTTTCAAAATCAACCTCTGTTTTTTTTAAAATCACTCCGTCCCCGGGTATGTACTTTTTCAGGTTCTTATTTTTAAGTTTGGAGAAATTGCCTGTAAGTTCTTTGCACAGTATGGAAATTGAGGCTCTCCCGCCACCCCTGTCGGTCACGGACCCCGTACTTTCAGAAGTGGATCGCAATCTTAAGGTGATTGCAGCCGCAGCGGAAAAAAATATCAAAACCAATGCGATCGCGATTTTCCTGTATCTTTTCTTCCTGCTTTTCCTCAATAATTCATCCTGCATGCATGCACCTCCATAACTTTTTCTCTTTCATACTGTCTTTATCGATCTTTTTTTACAAAACAAATTGGGGCAGGGTGACGGCTCCTGCCCCAAAATGAAAAAAGAATGAAAAGCAATTGGGGCTTTCCACGGTTTTCACAAAACCTGTCCTCCGTACTACCATAAAAAGGACTGTGGTATGCCCACAGCCCGTATTCGCTGATGCAGTGTTTTTACAATCGGTTCACCGCCGATTAAAAACAATTTTATGCAGGTCTCCTGGCTTATGGATCATCGCTTCCCGCACCTTCCCGGTTTCCCAGTGGTATTTTGCGGGTTACTTCCCAAACACAGTGGCGGGACCGCTCAGGGCTTTAACCTGATTCCCTCTTAGCTTCCGAGTTAACGGAAGAACATAAAACGCATTTTCAATTGCAAATTCATTCTAACAAGAAATATCCCCCTGTGTCAAGGATTATTTGATTATAGCGCAGGTTTTCGTGTGTAGCTTTACAATAGATGTGAGACCTCAGGGATAGAAAAAAGCGATTGAATCCGTTAGAATGGTTTTTACCAAAACACAACCAAAGAAAGGATATTCAATCGCTATGAATAGTATAACACATTCTCAAAGATATTTGCCTCACACTATTGACACAAGGTATTACTCCGTAAAGCTCTATCGTGGTGGTTGCTCGGTCAATTTTGTCTGCCGAAAGTATCACATCTCAAAGGCATCACTGATGCG
>CP016202.1:1010525-1032352 GCA_003433295.1 Eubacterium minutum ATCC 700079
AAGCCTCAGAAATACTACACTCCTGAATCTTTAGGGATCAAATGGCAGATGGACGTCAAATATGTTCCAAAAGCCTGTTATGTCGGTGAAATGCCTGATAAGTTCTATCAATACACGATGATCGACGAGGCTTCAAGAGAACGATTCATTTATCCTTATCTTGAACAAAGCAGTTACAGCACAATTGATTTTGTAAAACGTGCAATAGCCTACTTTGGATATAAGCCTCAAATCATCCAAACCGATAACGGCGTTGAATTTACATATCCCAAGGATTACAAGCGCATACATCCTTTTGATCGCTTTTGTGAAGGCCTCGAAATTTATCACAAACTGATTCGTCCAAGAACTCCATGGCATAACGGAAAGGTTGAACGCAGCCATAGAAACGATCAGGAGCGCTTCTACAACTTTATAAACTTCTACTCCTTCAAGGATCTGAAAGAGCAGATGTACAGATATATGCGTCGTTCAAACCGTATTCCCATGGCTGTGCTCGGCTGGGTATCACCTATTGAAAGACGTTCACAACTAGAGACATAGCTTCTTTATCGAATACGTTATCACTCACTTTGGTAAAACCAATTCAATGAAATTCTGTTCCCTTTTTCTTTTTGACAATTTTGGTCTCACATCATTGACTAATGCACAATATTTCTCAAACTAACTTCATTTGACACGGAATTTACTTTGAAAAGCTTTTTCTCAAGGCTTGTTTGCCATGCCATGAATTCCGGCAAAAGGTCAATATACCCGTAAAATTGATATGTTTTGATGGGCTTCTTAAACTTAATTCTGTTGATTTTTCATAGTAAAGGCAACTTCCGGCGCCACCGGAACTTACTTTGCGAATTTACCAAAAAATAAGCGTTTTCAACACTCACAACGTTTTTTCTGCCATTCAACTGTCAAACTCCCGTACTGTCTGTCTGATTATATCTTTTTTATGAATAAATTACGTTTTCGTGTAACTACTTATTAATATTTGGAATAACTCGTGCTATAATGCACTTAAGCATATTTGTGTGGTTTAAGAGGTGCTTATGATGGCTGTGAGTTACAATAAACTTTGGAAACTGCTTATTGATAAAAGCATGAAAAAGAAAGATTTGGGAGAAGCTACTGGGATAAGCAATTCCCTAATAGCAAAACTCGGAAAAGATGAAAATGTTACTGTAGATATACTGGTTAGAATTTGTTCTTCTCTTGACTGTGGAATAGATGATATTATGGAATTAACAAAAGATGTTATATGAGGATATTTTTATGAGCATCAATAGAGATAAACCCGATCTTTGGAAGAATGATATACTGCAATCTGTAGATTTGTATAATAACTGGTTTATGGAGTTTGCTCCCAGAGCGTTTAGAAAGACACGTGTAACAACCGCAAATAGCGTTGAGCATGCGCTTGTTGACACGAACTATTTGCGGAACATTTCGGCAGATCTCTTAAAGAATCATCCTGAGGTCTTGCCGATACTAAGAATGTCTACCTGCCCTCCCATCGCAAGAGATCGCCTTGTCGGCTTAGCTGGGGTAACTAAAAGTTTAGTAAAAAACATGGAAGATACAGAAAACCCTCATGTATCTCCTCGAATGGCTACAGAAAGGTTAGTGGACGAGCTTTCAAAAATAGCTCAGACTATCAATAGGATGGCGGATCCCGATATATTTGTGTGGCTATCAGAAATGCGAAAGCCAACCGAACAAGAAGTTCAACGCTCTGCAACTGTTGTTGCAGATAGATTGTGTGGTGCGGTAGCTGATCCGATTATCAGAAACGCCCAAGAGAAACGTCAACTTGCAGCAATAACACGATTTTTGCAAAAAAGAGAATATACTGAGGCAAGCACTGGGACAAAGTATAACGAAATGGTAGCGGGAACATTCTCTTTTCATACCAATGTACCCGTATTAGTTGCTATGGGATCAGAGGATAAGATTAACATTCCGGTTGATGTGGTTATTCTTCCCAAATCAGCACATGATGGGGATTTTCCACTTCTTATTGAAGCAAAATCAGCCGGAGATTTTACTAATGTGAACAAGCGACGTAAAGAAGAAGCTGCCAAAATGCAGCAATTGAAAAATACATATGGTAATACAGTGTCTTACAGTTTATTTTTATGTGGTTATTTTGATTCGGGATATTTAGGTTATGAAGCTGCAGAAGGAATTGATTGGATATGGGAACACAGAATAAGCGATTTGGAGCAATTAGGGATTTGACCCCCATAGAAGCAGAGAGGATGCAGTTGCAAATGGCGATTGATAATAGCAAAAGCATCGAAAGTCGTAGACGGCTTGGTCAGTTTGCAACCCCTTACGAATTAGCTCAAGAAATAATATCATACGGGTTAACACTACAAGAAGAAGAAAAAATTTCTTTTCTGGAGCCAGCGATAGGTACCGGTTCGTTTTACTCCGCACTCTTATCAGAATGTGGTAAGCAGTCTAAAATCTTAATGAGTGCAACGGGAATCGAATTTGATGATGAGTTCTATAGTGTTGCTTGTGGTCTTTGGGGTAATACAGGTATCAATTTGATTAACAATGATTTTACCGAAACGGAATGTTTTGAGCGTGTTAACCTTTTGATCAGCAATCCTCCATATGTCCGTCATCATTATATCAGTCAAGAGCAAAAAAGCAAACTTGCTGCAATAACTAAGGATGATACAGGTTTATCTCTTTCTGGACTTGCCGGATTATATTGTTACTTCATATTGTGCGCTCATAAATGGCTTGCGCCTAACGCAATATGTGGTTGGCTTCTTCCGAGTGAGTTTATGGATGTCAATTATGGTAGTATACTTAAAGAATATTTTCTAAACAACGTCCATTTGCTTCGTGTACATAGGTACAATCCCGAAAATTGCAAGTTTGATGATGCTTTAGTTTCTTCTTGTGTTGTTTGGTTTAAGAACAAAGTGATTTCCCAAAATTACAATGTCGAATTTTCGTATGGAGGTACTCACGAAAAACCGGAGATTAGCAGTAGAATATGCAAAAATATATTGGAAAAGCATAATAAATGGACACATTTCCCCGACAAGGGAAATAGTAATAAGCAATCAAACAGTTCAATCACACCAACATTAGGTGATTTCTTCACAATAAAGCGTGGGATTGCTACTGGAGATAACGGTTTTTTCATTCTTTCCAAGGAACAAATTGATGAACTTAACCTTGATATGCAGTTCTTTACTCCGATATTACCAAGTCCTCGTCACTTAAAATGTGACGAAATATTTAGTGATAATAATGGGCATCCTCAATTGGATACACAATACTTCTTGCTTAGTTGCACACTCTCGGAGGATGAGATTAGAGAGCATCATCCCGATATATGGAATTATTTGAACGCCGGTAAAGATACTACCGCACAGAAATATTTGTGCAAAAATCGTAAGGTTTGGTATTTCCAAGAAAACAGAGATGCTACTCCCTTTTTATGTTCATATATGGGCAGAGGCACAAGTGAACATTCTGCACCATTTAGATTCATTCTAAATCACACGAAAGCTATAGCAACAAATTCGTATTTGATGCTATATCCTAAAGCTTTTCTTAGCAAAGCAATTACCCAATCTCCAGATGTTCTGCATAAGATTTGGGAGATACTTACCAACATAACAGCAAGCGATCTTGAATGTGAAGGTCGAATATATGGCGGTGGTTTGAAAAAAATCGAACCCAGAGAACTATCTTCTGTTAAATGCCCACGTTTAGCGGAGCTATTAGCATAGGATAAGAGAATGCAAAGGAGGTGAAGTAACACCGTGTTATTTAATGTTTACTACTTAAACTTTTCAAAAGTGTATGAAATAAAAATGATGTTAAGTAATGTCATCAAAACTGACGAAACAATCGAGACCAATCAAGGTGACACCATTGATGCGGAATTGCAGGCGAAAATGGGCACAAAGTTTTTGAAGTTCTTTAACGCCGAAGTAGGATCTGACATTAAATCGGGATCTTCCGATTCCCAAAAAGTTCTCGAAAACTTCAAAGTCACGATGACCAAGTCGCTAATTTTAAGCGAAGTCATGGAAAAATGCGCGGTTGCTTCCACAAGTTTTAATGATATTATAGAGGGACAACTCGTTAGAATAGACAATGTGTCCCTTTCCCTTGAAAACGAAATGGAACTGCGCACCGTAAAAATGTTTTCCAATGGTTCTTTCAAAGGTATGCGATTACCAGAAGCAGGTGGGCTTGATGTTAACAATCTCTTTAATTCCATATTTAAAGATTATTCGTACAAGCTCAAGGGAGAGTTAAACGGTAGTGACGAAAAGCTCCTGATAAAGATTCCTCTCACATTTGAAAATGAATTTGAAAATCTCTACAATGTGGATGATTTGTTCATCGGGAATGTGTCCTTAATTGGGATATATAAAGGAAAGACAAAAATTAGCAGGTTGAAAAATTCCTTTGAGTTTTTCCAGGAACTGGACCAAGTCTCTGAAGCTGACTCGGATGGCGAGGTTCACAATAGCCAGTATTCTGCGCTTACAGTAGCAAAATTAAAAAGTGAAGATGATGGCATGGATTACAACTATATTGATATTCTTGCGATAGTGCAAGTTATTAAATTATCAAGTTTGGATGAAGTATCAAAACCCAATAAAACAAGACGAAAGAAGGATACCGAGTGAATACGCTATTATTCTATACTAAGGAACAATTCTTCAACTTTAAGTGTACTAAAACAGCAGCAGGATTTGAGTTCCTTAGCATATCTAAATTGCTTTCATCTCAAAAGATTGACGGGCTGGATGAATATCAGCATTATTATGTAGACATTTCATCTCTGGTCGGCTTTGTGAAAGCTGATGATTCACAGTTACTAAACTTTGAGAAATTCTTTGTTGAATTTGGAAAAAATATTACTTTTATTTGCGATAAGGCATATGAGGCAGATATAAAATATATATTCCGATATGTATTTGATGATTTTTCCGATGTTAAAGCCAATAGCGATAAACCACCTGCTGAAAAGGAAGTGGAAACCAGCACAAAAGCAAGCACAGTAAAAAAGATTACCGATTTGGACGATCATGAATTGGAAAGTTTCTTTGAAAATTTCGATGCAAGACTATACGGTCACGAACGCTTTAAGGAAGAATTCAAAGGACTGGTTAATTCATTTAGAGTATTTAACAAGTTGGGCGAACATAAGATTCTGTCACTATTTTTGATGGGAGATTCCGGCGTCGGAAAAACTGAAGTTGCGAGAGCAATCCACAAGGCTCTTGGTAGCAAGTCAAAATTAGCAAAAATAAATTTTGGAAACTACAGCAGTCACGATGCCCTTAACAGTTTGATAGGAAGTCCATTGGGTTATATCGGTAGTGATGGCGGTGAATTACTTAAGAGAGTGCGTGAATCTGATATTGGCTTGATTCTTATAGATGAATTTGAGAAAGCCAATAACACTGTGTTCAATTACTTCCTCGACGTTCTTGAGAATGGCAAAATTGTAAATTCCCAAGCTGAAGAGTATGATGTTGGCGGCTATATCATTGTCTTTACCTCAAATATCACTAAAGAGAATTTCAAAAGCAAAATATCTCCGGAGCTGAGATCTCGATTTGACTATAAAGGGATGTTTAATCTTCTTACCGATGAGGATAAGAAAAAGTTTGTGCACTTTAGAGTAAATCAAATCATATCCAAATACCAAGAATTTGTGTCCACAGATATACCAGACAAACTCCATGACAACGTTGTGACTGAAAGTGATGTCTCGCAATATAAAAATATGCGTGACTTAAATAAGAAAATCAAAGACACTTTTGTGACATTGATAACCCCCTAATTAGCAAGCAATCAACAATATTCCGTAGCAACGTTTTGGCAGCAAAAATTCAGATAGCCGAAATTATCTGAATAATAAAGGCAATACAAACAATCTGAGTCAAGTCCCATAAACAAAACTGTTTAAGATTTTCTTAGATGTGGGAGAGAAGAAGCAATAGCGAAATCGTAGCCTGACGAATAGAAACCTAATATAAAGGCTTCCAGAACGGATGAGTGGGCAGAACGCCATGAAGTTCAAAAGGTAGTCGTAACTTGTACAGGTAGACGAGGAAAGAGTGATTACTTATCCCTTGAGGCCTCATAGACGGATGAAATTCGTAGTAACAACGAACTATGAGAAGTCAGCAAAAGCCATAGTAGTGTGGAAGTTTCTGTAATGGAGATGGAGCGAAAGGCTGAACAATTCAGAAAGTCAAATAGACCTTTAACTGTAAATACGTAGACTTGACGAGAAACAAAGTACCAAAGACGTAACGGAGGGAAATGTTTCAAAGGAGGTGAGTTTTCGGATGTTGATGCAATTGAACTTGATCTTGAAGGGACAAAGGAAACATCACTGTTCTTTTGCAGACCGATGAGACCTTCCGATAAACCACATGTTGAAAAGAATCACACCTTGTTCAGAGACATATGTCCAAAGGGTTCAAGTTTTGACACTTTCACACAGGATGATGTCAACCTCATCTTTTCACACGTTAACTCCATTGTAAGAAACAGCCTTGGCGGTAAAAGCCCGTATGAACTTTTTTCTTTTATTTATGGGGAAAAAATAACTTCCCTGCTTGGCATTGAAAGGATACCGAGCAGGGAAGTTATCCAAAGTCCATTACTATTAAAAAAGTAGTGGACAAGCGCCTGTATAGTATACAGCAAAATCGCTTATGAGGGTAGAGGATATTTCTCAAACTAACTTCATTTGACACGGAATTTACTTTGAGAAGTTTTTTCTCAAGGCTTGTTTGCCATGCCGTGAATTCCGGCAAAAGGTCAATATACCCATAAAACAAAAATCCGATTCCCCCGAGTAGAAACGGATTTTCGTCTTACATCTATATCCCCTTGCTCTTCCTCAGTTCCATCATCAAAATGTCCACCCACAATTATCTTGCTGAGTGTGATACATTTTTGAGAACAATCCACTGCGCGCAAGCAGCTCCTCTCCTTTTCCCTGTTCCACCACTTTCCCCTGTTCCAACACCACAATATGGTCTGCATGAAGAACGGTACGTAGCCTGTGTGCTATAACTAAAACAGTTTTCCCGACTACAAGTTGATTGATCGCTTGCTGAACAAACACCTCATTCTCAGGATCAAGCGAGGCCGTGGCTTCATCAAGTATCACAATAGGCGCATCTTTGAGCAGGGCTCTTGCTATTGAAATACGCTGCCTTTCTCCACCTGAAAGCGTCGCTCCGTTTTCACCGAGCATGGTTTTATAGCCATCCGGCAGTCTCTCTATAAACTCGTCACAGCAAGCCGCCTTTGCCGCTGATTTGATTTCTTTCTCGCTTGCATTCGGTTTTCCGATACGAATATTATTTTCTATCGTGTCATTGAAGAGAATAACCTCCTGAAATACGAAGGCAAAATGCTGCATTAAATATTCAGGATCAAGCGCTTTTACATCTACACCTCCGACACTCACCGTTCCGCCATCTGTATCCCAGAATCTTGCCGCCAACTTGGAAATGGTACTTTTGCCGCTGCCCGAAGGCCCCACGAGCGCTGTGATTTCTCCCGTCTTTGCCGTAAAATCAACTCCGTCAAGAACGGGTTCCTCACCATAGGCAAAACTCACATTATCAAAAGATATATCCGTATTTTCAATCGGAGTGCTTGTTTCCCCGGTCATTGCTTCACTTTCCATCAGAGCGCGAAGCCGCTTAGTGGAAATTCTCAAATAGAGTATATCCGGCAGCAGTGTCAACACCGTAAGAATAGGGCCGTAAATTCTACTTGCAATCAGTAAAAACATCAACATAACGAGAAAATCAATCCGTCCTGCCGTCAATAGGTGTACACCCACAAAAGCCGTAACGCCGATACCCGATCTGAGCAACATGGATGACAGCGCCATAATCGAGCCGGAAACAAGTTCTATGCGAATCGCCGCCGACCGTAATTCTGTATAAGCATCATCAAGTTTTTTATATTTTTCGCCCCCAAGGTTGCAGGAACGTATCACTTTAATACCGTCGAGATACTCCTGCGACTGTTTTTCCGCTGTAAGCTTCGCAGAGATATGTTTTGAAAATAACCGGTTTTGCAACTTGCGACTCACCCAAAAGATGAGTCCCGCAAGCGGAAGCATAGCGAATATAGCAAGTGCCATTCGCCAATCAAAGAAAGCAAGACATATTAAAACAAACGCTGATGATGCCACATTAGCAAGGAGCTGGGGCACAATATTGGAAGTCGCCGTTTCGATATTTGTGCAATCCGTCATAATATTAGAGGATAACTCACTCAAATCTCTTACATTGAAAAAACTCATCGGTAATTTCCGCATTTGCTCCGCTACGCGAAGTCTGGTCGCCTCGGATTGATTATAGGAGGATACATAGGTTTTCATATAATCATGTTTTGAAAATAAGAAAACTACAATAAAGGCTATTATACCGATCCCGAATAATATCCAAATTTTATTCCATGAAACATCTCCTCCCGTTAGAGGTTTCAAAACTTCTATGAAAAGTTGGATCGTAATCATGAAAGGAATCATCAGCGAAAGACTTGTAAAAAAGCATGCTACTGCCGCATTTCGCAGTCCTTTTTCCGCGCTTTTATCCAATAGCAAAGAATTTCTAAACATTTTCATGAAATAACCGTCTCCTTTCCGATTCCCCATTCAAGAGATTGCGTGTATCTCGTCCACATATCTGAATACACTCCGTTTGTCTGCAAAAGAGCCGAATGCGTCCCGCTTTCAACAAGTTTTCCCTCATTCATCACCAAAATGTTATCGGCGTCCTTTATGCTTCCAAGTCTATGGGCTATGATAATAACTGTCCTGCCCTCCATGAGTCTGCGTAAAGCCGTTTGTATAAGTCTCTCGTTTTCCGGATCCGCAAAAGCTGTGGCCTCATCCAGAACTAAAACAGGAGTATTTCGAATAATCGCGCGGGCAATAGATATGCGCTGAGCCTCACCTCCGGATAAATGGATTCCTCCTTCTCCGAGTACAGTGTCATATCCGTTGGGAAGATTAGCGATAAATTCATCGCAACAAGCCGCTTTTGCCGCTTCTTTAACCTCTTCATCCGATGCTTCGGGGAAACCTATTTTGATGTTATCCCGAACACTTTGATTAAAGAGGTATACATCCTGAAAAACAAAGCTGACCTGACGCATCAAGTCTTGTTCCGTCATTTCGCGTATATCCGCATCTCCTATACATATCCTGCCCCTTGATACATCCCAGAACCGGGGGATCAAGTGAGCTATAGTACTTTTTCCGCCGCCGGAAGTTCCGACAATAGCGGTAACTTCTCCCGCCCGTGCGGTAAAACTTACATCTGATAACGCAAGATTGTCGTCCCCGCTATATGAAAACGACACGTTTTGAAATGATACAGTTGCATCATCGGGCTTTTTCCCTCGCTCTATTTCAACCAACTCCGGCAATGCCATTATTTCATCAAAACTTTCGACTCCGCCGGAAACTCTCATGCTTGAAGAGGACACATATAAAAATTTATGAAGCACGGAAGCCATAGCAGGCGCAAGCAATAAATAAAAAATGAAATTCAATAAAAAGTCATTGTAGTCTTTCGTTCCTTTTCCGATTAGAATCCCTACAGGAATAAGAAAAAGATAAATATTGTTGATAAGCGCCATAAATGATGCGGTTGAATTTTTCCATTTTAACGTGTAGGTCAGCATAAATTTTGTATATGCTGTAATTGCGCCTCGTAATTGTTTAAAAGAGTGCGCCGTTTGACCAAAGGCCTTAAGAACCGGCATTCCTCTTACGTATTCCACTGTGGCCTCCGTCATATCCGCCGTGTTCTTTTGCAGTTTTGACATGAGCTGCGAATTGGAAGATCCCATAGCGATCATCTGTATGCCGAAAGCGGCTATAACCGCGATAAAAGCGGCAAGGCCGAAGCGCCAATCAAATACGAACAGAACTGCGAGCAGAGCCGCCGGCGCAACAAAGGCAGCTACCATGTCAGGATATGTGTGGGCTATGAAGTTTTCCATTTGTTCAATATCCTGATTTAACACTTTGCGAAATCGTCCGCTTCCGATATTAAAATGAAAACCGAGCGGAATTTTTGCAATATGTTCCGTTAATACCGTTTTGAGTTTGTATTGCGTTCCGAACGCAGCGAGGTGCGCACATATCGAAGAACCGAAAAATAAAATCACATCAGATGCAATGCCTATCACTGCAATCATTCCGTACCCTAAAACCGAATCTATATTCAGCTTCGTGAATTCCGGATAAACAGAGATCACATCACGAATGATATAATAAACGGCAACGTAAGGAACAAAAGAGGCGATTGCGGCCAGAGCCGCAAGAACGCCGCTGACCGCAAGAAGCCGTTTATGACCTGTCGCCAGTTCAAAAATACGTGACATGCCGCTTTTTGTCTTCTTTTCTTTCATCACTTCGTCTCCTTGAGTAATCCCACTTTCACAAGATGTTTTTTGAAAACAGCCCGAGCCAACACAGTTCCCGATATAGCAGTGACAACTGTGGTAGCTAAAGCTACAGCAAGATACGGACCGCTGATAAATTCAACCAAGCGAGACATGAATTCCCCGTTGATACTGTTCCCTTCGGCAACTTTAAGATAATAATCTTTCATGACAAGAAAAGGGATATAAGAGCCGACGGCCGTCCCCAGCATTAAAACACAATAACCGATGACCTCGCGAGCGTAACTTTTATAACGTCCGCTTCTTGCGATCAATTCCGCAATAATTGAACTTGTAATTACCGCCGCGAGTATTGGCCAGCCGCTGCCCATAACGAACATGACCAGCCCAAACAGAACTCCGAACAATATGATCGCACCGGTTTTAGGCGCTTTTGCCCGAAGCAACATATATACAGATGCTGCAACGAAAGAACCTAATGCAACGCCAAACGGTAAGGTATAAACGGTCATACTCATCACCATAATGCATGCCATAAAAAGCACAATAAATATAACGGTAAAAATGCCAAGATTGATAAAATCGCGGCCGCCCGGTTTAGTACCGGAAGTAGTTTTGTTTTGATTCATTTTAAATCTCCCTCACTTTCTGTTGTTAATTTATCTCGATAAGGATATGATTCGCGTACAGGCAAGATCCAGAAATTCATTATCATGAGAGATCACAATAATGGTTTTTTCCTTGGAAAGCTCCTTCAGCATCTTTGCCACGCGATTCATATTCTTAAAATCAAGCCCGCTTGTCGGTTCGTCAAAAAAGAGTATCCTTGCAGGCGATAAAGCCGCAAGAGCTACACATAAACGTTGCTTTTGCCCGCCGGACAGGGAAAGCGGATGTCTATCCCGGACACTTGTAAGTTCCAAAGACGATAGAATCCTTTGCACATCTTCCGAATCCGGTATTTCACCGGAAGCTGTAAGCGCCGTTTCTCCAAGCACGCTATCGCTGAACAGCTGATAGTTCGGATCCTGCATTACAAGAAAAGCAAATTGTTTTCTCATACGAAGATTCGTAAGCTGCCCTGCTGCATAAATGTCTCCTTCATCTTCTTTCATAAGCCCGCAGACCGTTCGCGCCAATGTCGTTTTTCCGATACCGTTTTCTCCGATTATCCCGATAACATCCCCGTAATCCACCGAAATATTGATGTTTTTCAACACAGTTTTTTTCCCTCGTTTAACCGAAAGATCTCTTATATCCAACGCGGGGATTTTCACGGGACAACTTGTAGGAGAAACCGAAATTTCAATATCCCATAACGTACGAAGCCCCATACCGTTAAGAGTTTCCACAGGTAGGTCAACGAGCCGGTTCATATCGTAAAGTCCGGTCAGCCTGCCCTCATGAAGCAATGCCACCTGATCTGCCACATCACGAAGATAATAAAGCCGGTGTTCAGAAATCAGTAAAGTCTTTCCGCTATTTTTCAACCGCAGAAGGAGATCTCGAAGTCTTAAGGTCGAAATCCTGTCCAGATTTGCGGACGGCTCATCCAAAACATATATTTCGGGAGACAGCGCATAGATGCTTCCGAATGCAATTTGCTGTTTCTCTCCGCCTGAAAGCGCAAAAATGTCCCTACCGCACAGATTCTCTAAATTAAGATTATCTACCGTCTGTTCATAACGATAATGCATCTCTTCATACGGAACCCCGCAATTTTCCATGCCGAAAACAATTTCACTGTCTGTATCCGTGTTAAAAAATTGTGTTCTCGGATTTTGAAACACAGAACCGATTTGTGCGGCTAATTCATGCGGTTCCCGTCCGGCAATATCCTCACCGTCTATTTTTACGGTTCCGGAAAGCTCTCCCGGATAAAAACTCGGAATCAATCCGTTTATAAGCCTCGTGACGGTTGTTTTTCCGCACCCCGAACTTCCGGAAAGCACCATGCATTTACCTCTGTCTATTTTAAGAGAAATATTCCGCAATGCCTGCGTTTCCATTTCTGCATAGCGAAAACTAACCTGTTCCAATTCAATCAATCCATCACCTCCCGACGAAGATCAAAAGGACCCTCAAACATAGGCAATCTTAGTTTCAATTCAATCAATGCATCATCTCCCGACGGTTGCCCGTAATATCGGAGCGGAAACCAGCATAACTGTAAATATGAGAGTCAAAAATGTGTCCTTGAATGTCATGCTAAGTTTTATGAATGCTGTTCTGGACGCGGGATTATCCAATCCGCGAGTGATCGAAGCCGCTGAAAGTTCTTCCGCAATGGTAGATGCCCGAACCAAAAGCGGTGTAATAAAGCCTTCAAATACGAGCGCCGGTCGTAGTCTTAAGTTTCGCAGAGAAAACCCTATTCCCCGCAGCGACATGGCATCTCGCACGTAAGAAATTTCTTCTTTTGCAGTAGGGAAAAAACGCATGGCAACCGCGAAAGTAATGATAAATGCACGAGGAATCTTCATCGCATAGAGACCTGTTACCATTTCACTGACCGATGTCGTCTTCAAAAATGTTTGCCCGTAGAGCATGATCGGCATGCACATTCTTGCGCATAAAATAATCATTAAAATCATGCTGCTCAAAGTCGCCGGCATATACTTAGAAAAGATAATAAATAAAAGCAATAAAACATATGCAGCCGTGAATTTTATTGTCTTTTTTCTTTGTCCGAGAAGAAAAGAAATTGAGCATACAGCTATAAAGACAATGCTCCCATATACAATGTCCTTCGCAGAAAACGCGACCACACTGATGAGTATCAATAAAAAAAATTTATAGCGAACATCAAGTTTCAAACCGTTTTTCTCCCTTGAAATATTAGCGTTTTCCTGCTAAAATCACATCAGTTACCCTTATCTAATTGAAAGTATAATATATCCTTGCTCATTTGAGCAATAGGTTAAGTATGTATATGTCTTTTCTCAAAAGAAAAATGTCTGATAGGAAAAATGGTGATCATGATGATAAATATAATAAACTCTATGTGCAATGACATGGGAATGGTAAAAAATAATGAAAAAAATCCCTTCGGTTGCGGTTCTTTCTTTCAAGGGGATGATCATATAACACAGGGGTATTTTTGGTTTCTGCCTCATGGGGAGCATTTCGTAATTACAAAATGTGATTTTTATTTTCTGAAAGATACCGGGCTTACCATGCCGAACGATTCGCTTTATATCTCCCTTCGTCTCGAATATGCAAAGCATCTGCCCCCGGGCAAAATCGTCGCTTACCTGGAGGAAAACGGCGCCCCTATAAATACTTTAATGCGCAAAGGAAGTCGGGTCGCCTATACTGAGGTTCTATATTCTCCGTCATTTTATAAAATGCATCTTGAAACTCTTTTTACAGCGCAAAAGGCAAGTCCTCTTGAAATTTTGAAAAACATGGGCGGCGAACACAATTGGTCAGCCGAAATCATGGATGTCCTGAAAAAAATATATGCCTGTTCTCTAAACGGAATGGCAGCAGAACTGTATTACATAGCAGGCGCTTATGCTCTGATGTCGGCGGTGCTTGAAATGGGAAACGGAAGATTGCCTAAAAAAAGCGCGGATTATGAAAGCATCGTTCATGTTATTCAGTACATTGATGACAATTTTTCACACACGATAAAATTGGCGGAGCTTTCCAGATTGGCGAATATGAGCGCAACAAAACTGAAAAATTTATTCAGGCAATTTACAGGGTGTACCGTCACTGAATATATTCTCTCAAAAAAGACCGACTACGCCTCCCATTTACTGGCCGATTCCGATTTATCCATAGAAGAGCTCGCAAAGAAAGTAGGGTTTGATACCGTTGCCGGTTTTTCCACCTCGTTTAAGAAGCAAACCGGTATACCTCCATCAGAATACAGAAGACAAATTGAGTTTAACTGTTTGAAGAACCCATCGGAAGTTGCAAACCTCACATTCGGGAACAACGATATTGAAAAGAAAATCTAACTGATATATCGAGAAAAGAATTTTTAAGTTTTACAGTTTACAATCCGTATATGCAAAGACCGCATGGACCCCATGCGGTCTTTGCATATACTCTAAACAAGCTCAAGAAAGACCATTTCGGCGCAGTCGCCTCTACGCGGTCCCAGCTTGAGTATGCGCGTGTATCCGCCGTTTCTATCGGCATATTCAGGCGCGATTTCCTCAAAGAGCTTGCTCACAACTGTTTCATCGTAAAGGAATCCCAGAACCTGCCTTCTCGCATGCAGATCGCCGCGTTTTGCCAGCGTGATCATCTTCTCGGTCATGCGTCCCGCCTCTTTGGCTCTGGTATCCGTCGTTGAAATTCTACCTTCGCGAAGCAGATCCGTGACGAGGTTTCTCAACATCGCCTTTCTGTGAGCCGAATCTCTTCCCAGTTTTCTATATCCCGGCATTTCAATGCTCCTTTCTTACTAATCTTCATTCGGTTTCAGATCGAGTCCCAATTCTTCCAACTTGTTCTTGACCTCTTCAAGAGACTTTTTTCCGAGGTTTCTGACCTTCATCATGTCCTCCTCGGTACGCCCGGTCAACTCCTCGACCGTATTGATCGAGGCTCTCTTGAGACAGTTGAAAGACCTTACGGAAAGCTCAAGTTCCTCTATCGTCATCTCAAGAGCTTTCTCCTTCTGATCCTCTTCCTTTTCGATCATTATCTCAAGTCCGTCGGCATTGTCATCCAGCTCAATGAAGAGATTCAGATGCTCCTGCATAATCTTTGCTCCGACCGAAACGCCTTCCTCCGGCGTGGTTGAACCGTCCGTCCAGATCTCCAGAATGAGCTTGTCATAGTCGGTGACCTGACCTACTCTCGTGTTCTGAACGGTAAAGTTTGCTTTGCGTACGGGCGTGTATATCGAATCTACCGGTATTACGGATATCGGGGTATCTTCCGTCTTGTTCATCTCCGCGGAAACATAACCGCGTCCGCGAGCCAGATTGATCTCCATAACCAGTGCGGCATTGTCCTCAAGCGTAGCTATATGAAGATCCGGATTGTATATCTCCATCTCGGCGTCGCCGATGATGTCCGCGGCGGTAACCTCTTTCGGACCCACAGCGTTGATTATAACTCTCTTTGTGTCATCTCCCGTAAGCTTGACCGCAAGCTGCTTGAGGTTGAGAATTATCTCCGTAACATCTTCTTTCACTCCGGGGATGGTAGAGAACTCGTGTAAAATACCGTCAATCTTAACCGACGTAACTGCTGCTCCGGGCAGAGAACTCAAGAGGATTCGCCTCATGCAGTTCCCCAAGGTGGTTCCGTATCCTCTTTCGAGCGGTTCAATAACAAATTTTCCGTAGCAACCATCCTCGTCGATCTCTTTCACAATGGTTGGTTTTTCGATTTCTATCATTATAAAAACCTCCTTTTATTTGGAGTACAATTCGACAATCAGATGTTCTTCGATCGGCGTATCGATTTCCTCTCTGGTAGGCATTGAAACTATCTTACCCTCCAGTTTCTCCGCATCGACGCTCATCCATGACGGTACAACCACCTGAAATTCCTTCAAATCCTTGAATTTGGAAGAGGAACGGCTCTTTTCTCTGACCTTTATCACATCTCCCGGCTTTACCTGAAGTCCCGGCGAATTCGCCTTTCTGCCGTTTACCATGTAGTGACCGTGCACCACAAGCTGTCTGGCTTCTCTTCTGGTGAAAGCAAGTCCCATTCTGTACACCACATTGTCAAGTCTGGACTCGAGCATGAGGAGCAGGTTTTCACCGGTCATCCCCTTCTTCTTAGCGGCTTTCTTGAACGCATTTCTGAACTGCTTTTCCTGCATTCCGTATATAAATTTCGCTCTCTGCTTCTCGCGAAGTTGCAAAGCGTATTCACTCATCTTCTTTCCGCGCCTTACAGGCTGTCTTTTCGATTTCTTGAAGATTCCGAGATGTCCCGGATCGATATCAAGCGATCTGCATCTCTTTAAAATAGGATCTCTGTTCGTTGCCATAATCTAAATTCCTCCCCTCTGCTATACTCTTCTTCTCTTCGGTGGACGGCAGCCGTTGTGCGGGATAGGCGTAATGTCCTTAATCATTGTGATTTCAAGACCTGCAGCCTGCAGCGCACGAATCGCCGCTTCCCGTCCGGAGCCGGGACCCTTGACGTAGACCTCAACGGTCTTCAGTCCATGCTCAAGCGCGCCCTTGGTTGCTTCTTCCGCAGCCATCTGAGCAGCGAAGGGGGTTGACTTCTTGGAACCCTTGAAACCCAGCGAACCTGCACTGGACCACGAGAGGGCATTTCCCTGCATATCTGTCAACGTAACCAATGTATTGTTAAAGGTGGACTGGATATGTGCCTGGCCTTTTTCAATGTTCTTACGCTGAACTCTTTTTCTTCTCACAGTTTTCTTTCCTGCTTTTGCCATTTTAGTCCTCCTTTACTTTTTCTTTCTGCCTACGATCCTCTTAGGACCTTTGCGGGTTCTGGCATTGGTTTTGGTTTTCTGTCCCCTCACGGGCAGACCTCTCCTGTGCCTGATCCCTCTGTAACTTCCTATTTCCATCAATCTCTTGATGTTCATGGAAACTTCTCTTCTAAGGTCACCCTCAACCATGTATTTCGCATCGATGATCTTTCTGATCTTTCCGGCTTCTTCCTCTGTCAGATCTTTGACTCTGGTATCGGGGTCGATCCCCGCCTCGGCGAGAATCTTCTTTGCTGACGTGTTGCCAACTCCGTAGATATAGGTCAAACCAATCTCTACTCTTTTTTCTCTCGGTAAGTCGACACCGGCTATACGTGCCATACGTATCCTCCTTCTCCCATCTTCCGTCACTTTTCCGGGGTGATATAGACGGGCGTTCTTTAAAAAAATAACTATTCTTCAATCAGGTTCCCGGTCCCCCGATTTATCAACATTTTGTTTTCGTCAACAGTTTCATTTCCTTGTCGACTGTCTTATCTCTCCGTCGATCGCTTTGTCTTTCTGTAAACGTTTTAACCTTGTCTCTGCTTATGCTTAGGATTCTCACAGATTACCATGACTTTGCCATGGCGCTTAATAACCTTGCACTTTTCGCAGATAGGTTTTACCGAAGCTCTTACTTTCATTTTAAAACCTCCTTGACATCAATGTCCTTTATCTCTCCATATAATTCTGCCGCGGGTCAGATCGTAGGGGGAAAGTTCCACCTTGACTTTATCTCCCGGCAAAATCCGTATGTAATGCATTCTGATCTTGCCCGATATATGTGCAAGCACTTCAAACCCGTTTTCCAGCTTAACCTTGAACATGGCGTTTGGCTGAGCATCCACCACTGTTCCCATCGCCTCTATGACGTCTTTTTTAGCCATCCTTATGCTCTCTCCTTTAAATCGTGAGTATATCCGGCTCGCCATCCGTGATGGCCAGGGTATTCTCATAATGTGCGGCTCTGCCGCCGTCCTCCGTCACAACAGTCCAGTTATTGGGAAGCGTATCCGTCTCATAAGAATGTTCGACGATCATCGGCTCGATGGCAAGGGTCATGCCTCTTTGCAGTCTCGGTCCCCTGCCCGCCTTTCCGTAATTCGGGATCGGCGGATCCTCGTGCATCTCCGTTCCTATCCCGTGACCGGTATAGTCCCTGATGACTCCGAATCCCTCGCTTTCCACAACTTCTTGAATCCTGCTCGAAATATCAAAAAGCCTATGCCCTTCTCTGGCGTATTTGATTCCTTCAAAGAAAGCCTTCTCCGCCGTGTCGATAAGTCTTTGAGATTGCTCGCTTATCGTTCCGACTCCGTAGGTTCTGCAGGAGTCCGCCATGTAGCGTCCGTACTGGACTACCAGATCGACGCTGACTATATCACCGTCGGCAAGCACTCTCTCGCTGCTCGGTATGCCGTGCACGACTTCCTCGTTGACCGACGTGCAGACGTTTGCGGGGAATCCCCCGTACCCTTTTTCGGCGGCAATCATTCCGTGTCTTCTGATCGTCTCCTCCACGTACCTGTCTATATCCATTGTCGTCGTGCCCGGCCTGATGAAAGCCTTCAGTCCGTCAAATATCTCTGCGTTGACCTTTCCCGCCTTACGCATCTGTTCAATCTCATGTGATGATTTCAGGATAATCATTCGCTCTTATTCTCCTAAAGCCGAAACGATTTCTTTAAAGGTTCCGTCAAGACCTGCTCCGCCGTCTATATCCGCCAGATTACCCGCTTTCCTGTAATACTCGACGAGCGGAAGCGTTTCCTTGCGGTATACTTCAATGCGATTCCGGGCGGTTTCCTCGTTGTCGTCCGGGCGTTGAAACAATTCTCCGCCGCAGTTGTCACAGATCCCGTCCTTTTTCGGAGGTATGCTCACGATATGGAAACTTGCGCCGCAGGCTCTGCAGACTCTGCGTCCCGTCAGACGTTTCATCAGTTCGCTTTCTCCCACATTCAGGTTGAGGACCCTGTCAAGTTTCTGCCCGTGTTCCGACAAAAACTCATCCAGTTTCTCCGCCTGATATACAGTGCGCGGAAATCCGTCGAGCAGAAAACCGTCTTTGCAGTCGTCTTTTAAAAGTCTGTCGGTTGCGATGTCGCAGACCAGATCGTCCGGCACAAGTTCTCCGCGACTTATGTACTCCTGCGCTTTCTTTCCGAGTTCAGTACCTTTTTTGATGTTTTCTCTGAAAATATCTCCGGTGGAAATATGAGGCACCTTATATTTCCCGACGATTTTCACCGCCTGCGTTCCTTTGCCCGCGCCCGGAGGTCCCAATAAAATAGTTCTGATCATCTCAAATTCTCCTCGTACTGTTTCAACTATTTCAGGAATCCCTGGTAGTTTCTCATAACCATTTGATTCTCAAGCTGTCTCATGGTGTCAAGCGCAACGCCCACGGCAATCAGAAGCGATGTTCCGCCGAAACGTATATCAAGTCCCGAATACTGGGATATGATGGTCGGAAGCGTGGCTATAAGCGCAAGGAAAAGCGCTCCTACAATAGACAGCCTGGACATTACCTTGCTGAGGTATTCCACGGTCGCCTTGCCCGGTCTGATCCCCGGAATAAATCCGCCGTTTGCCTTCATGTTCTGCGAAACTTCCATCGGATTGAATGTAACTGCCGTATAGAAGTAATTGAAAAATATTATCAGCAGAACATTCAGTATCGCATACACCCATACGCCGGGATTTCCCGCCGGCGAAAGGTATTTCTCACAGAACGAGTAAAAAGCCGTCCCCGGGAAGAAATACATTATGGTGATCGGGAACTGCAAAATCGACAATGCGAAGATGATAGGAATAACTCCCGCCTGGTTAACCTTCAGCGGAATGTGTGTGGACTGGCCACCGTACATCTTCCTGCCTACTACACGCTTCGCGTACTGAACGGGGATTCTCCTCGTTCCCTGCTGTATCTCTATTACTCCGACGATTACAAGCACACCGAGTACCACAAACATCACAACCGTGATTATCGACAGTGTGCCTTCCTGATATTTGTTCCAGAGTTCCAGCACTCCGCTCGGGATCCTGTCGACTATTCCGCCGAAGATTATGAGCGAAATACCGTTACCGATACCGTTCTCGTTGATTTGCTCTCCGAGCCACATAAGGAACGTGGTTCCCGCCGTAAGTATCAATGTGATTACGATAAACGAGAATGTACTCTGATCCGCAACAGCTTTTCTGAAGAGTCCCACCGACATGCCGAGCCCCTGTATAAGCGCAAGCGCCACGGTGAGGTAGCGCGTTATCTGCGCCATCTTCTTACGTCCTTCCATCCCCTCTTTGGCAAGTCGCTCAAAGTAAGGGAATGCGATCGTAAGAAGCTGTATAATAATCGATGCCGTGATGTACGGCGTTATACTCAATGCGAATACCGTGAAGTTGCTGAATGATCCTCCGGAAAACAGATTGAAGAGATCAAACAGGCCCATGTTGTCACCCGTGAACATCTGAGCCAGGGTAGACCTGTTTATGCCCGGAACCGGTATATTGGAACCGATCCTGAAAACCACAAGCATGAGCAGTGTGAAGATCATTTTTCCTCTGATTTCCTTGACCTTGAGCGCCTGAGAAATCGTCTTGAACATCTCCATTAAATCACCTCTGCCTTTCCTCCTGCGGCTTCAATTTTTTCCACAGCGCTCTTGCTGAATTTGTGAGCCTTGATCGTCATGCCTTTTGTCAATTCGCCGCTTCCCAAAATCTTGACTCCGTCCTTAACCTGCTTCAAGACGCCTTTTTCTATCAGCAGTTCGGGCGTAACCTCGGTACCGGCATCAAAGCGGTTCAAATCTCCGACATTCAACGTAGTGTAGACGGTTCCGAAGATATTTGTGAATCCGCGCTTCGGCAGACGCCTGTAAAGCGGCATCTGACCGCCCTCGAAGCCGAGTCTGACTCCGCCCCCGCTTCTCGATTTCTGACCGTTCATACCGCGACCGCCGGTTTTTCCTTGGCCGGTGGCTGTACCGCGGCCTCTTCTCTTGCGAGCTTTTTTGGATCCGGCAGGCGCATTCAATTCATGCAATCTCATAAGTTTGCACCTCCTATCTATAGTTCTTCTACAGTAACAAGATGCTCAACCTTTTTGACAGCACCTCTTGTCGCGGGTGTGTCAATAAGCTCTACTGAATGGTGCATCTTCTTTAGTCCCAACGCTTCTACTACTTTTCTCTGTTTCGGGGAAGCACCTATCGTACTCTTTGTCAAAGTGATTTTAACCATTTTCGCCATGATTACGCTCCTCCTAACCTAAAATTTCCTCGGGCTTCTTGCCTCTGAGTTTTGCCACTTTCTCGACGGTCATAAGTGTCCTTAATCCCTCCAAAGTGGCATATGCGATGTTGCCCGTGTTACTGGAGCCGACTGATTTCGCCTTAACGTCTTTCAATCCCGCAGCCTCAAGCACCGTACGTGCGGAAGAGCCTGCAATAACTCCCGTACCTTGAGCCGCCGGCATCAGGATAACTCTTCCCGCACCGAAGATCCCAAGGTTTCTGTGTGGTATAGTGGTTCCGACCATTGGAACATATATCAAATTCTTTTTCGCATCTTCCGTAGCTTTTCTCACAGCTTCAGGAATTTCCTGAGCTTTTCCGAGACCCACTCCCACGTGTCCGTTCTTGTCGCCGACTACCACGGTCGCGGAGAATCTCATGTTTCTTCCGCCCTTAACGGTCTTTGCGACACGTCTGATATTTACGATGGTCTCATTTAAGTCCAGCCCGGAAGCATCAATAATATTACGCATTATTTCTCCTCCTGTTAGAATTTCAATCCGCCTTTGCGAGCACCTTCAGCCAGTTCTTTGACTCTTCCGTGATAAAGAAATCCGCCTCTGTCAAAGGCAACCTCTTCTATACCCTTTTCCAATGCTCTCTTTGCGATGGCTTCGCCGACTTTTTCGGCGGCAGCCTTGTTTCCACCGTATTCGATTTCG
>CP016202.1:1032377-1036616 GCA_003433295.1 Eubacterium minutum ATCC 700079
CTTGTCAAGCGATGATGCGGATACCAGTGTTTTCTTATTTTCGTCGTCAATGATCTGGCAGAAAATATTTCTGCTGGATCTAAAAACGCAAAGTCTTGGTTTTTCAGGAGTTCCGAACAGATCTTTTCTTACTCTGGCGTGTCTTTTAAGACGCTTGTCGTTTCTGGTTTCTTTTGCCATTTTTCATCACTCCTTTCTATGCCTTGGCACCGGTCTTACCTTCTTTTCTACGTACCCTCTCACCTTCATAACGGATACCCTTGCCCTTATAAGGTTCAGGTTTTCTCCATTTTCTGATGTTCGATGCGTAGTTCCCGACCAGAGCCTTATCGATACCGTTTACTACAACAGTGTTTGCGTCAGGAGTTTCGGTCGTTATCCCTTCCGGATCTTCCATCTCCACAGGATGTGAGAAACCGAGATTCATAACGAGTTTCTTCCCCTTCTTTTCCGCTCTGTATCCTACACCGATGATTTCCAGCTTTCTGGCATATCCCTGTGTGACTCCGACAATCATGTTGTTCACCAGACTTCTTGCAAGTCCGTGCTGTGCTCTGTCTTTTCTGTTATCGGTCGGTCTTGTTAAGATAACTTCATTTTCTTTTACTTCAATTTTTATTCTTTCGTCAATCTGCTGTTCCAGCTGTCCTTTAGGGCCTTTTACGGTCACGAGATTTTTCCCGTCAACCTTGACCTCGACCCCGGCAGGAAGTGTAACAGGTTTTCTGCCTACTCTCGACATATAATCTACCTCCTACCAAACATAGCAAATAACTTCTCCGCCGACTCCCAGTTCTCTTGCTTTCTTGTCGCTGATAATTCCGTTGGATGTCGAAATTATTGCGATTCCCAGACCTCCGAGAACTCTTGGAACCTCGTTGGCCTTGGCATAAACCTTAAGACCCGGCTTTGAAATTTTCTTGATTCCGCTGATTACCTTTTCCTTGTTTGCGCCGTATTTCAGGGTCACGTTGATGCTTCCCTGCACGGTGTCGTCGTTGATCTTGTAATCCGTGATATATCCCTCATCAAGCAAAATCTGCGCGATCGCTTTCTTCATGTTCGATGCGGGGATCTGCACCGACTTGTGACCAACAGAGTTTGCATTTCTGATTCTTGTCAGCATATCCGCAATTGGATCTGTCATTGTCATATTCTATATCTCCCTTCTTGTATGGTTCGAGAGCAAAATCTACCAGCTGGCTTTCTTCACGCCGGGGATCTCTCCCTTGTAAGCAAGCTCTCTAAAACAGATACGGCATATTCCGTACTTTTTAAGAACGGAATGCGGGCGGCCGCAAATGCTGCATCTCGTGTACGCACGAGTTGAATATTTAGGTTTTCTCTGCTGTTTTACCTTAAGAGATTTCTTAGCCATTTACTTCCTCCTACCTGCTACTTCTCAAACGGCATTCCCAGAAGTTCAAGCAATGCCTGAGCTTCTTCGTCCGTCTTTGCCGTCGTTGTGAACACAACGTTCATTCCTTTTACCGTATCTACATCATCGTAGTTGATTTCCGGGAAAATCAGCTGTTCTTTCAGTCCCATGGAATAGTTTCCTCTTCCATCGAATGAATTTTTGCTGACACCCTTGAAATCTCTTACTCTCGGAAGAGAAATGTTAAAAAGTTTATCGACAAAGGTGTACATGTTTTCACCTCTGAGGGTCACCTTCGCCCCAACAGGCATTCCCTGTCTGACTTTGAAGTTCGCAATGGATTTCTTGGCCTTGGTCACAACGGGTCTCTGCCCCGAGATCAATCCGATCTCGGAAACCGCGGATTCCAGAACTTTCGCGTTGTCCTTCGCTTCTCCGAGGCCCATGTTGATGGTGACCTTGCTGAGTTTCGGTACTTCCATTCCGTTGGAATACTTGAACTTCTCCATCATGGCTTTGAATACTTCGTTATCGTATACTTCTTTTAATCTTGCTGCCAAAACTTTCTCCTCCTTTCTCAGTCGATTACCGCCCTCGTCTTGCGGTTTACTCTGACTTTTCTTCCGTCTTTGAAATCATATCCGATCTTAACCGGTTCTTTTGCTTTGACGTCGTAGTACATGACGTTCGACACATCTACGGGACCTTCAACATGCTTGATTTCCGCCCTCGCATTCTGCGTCTGCTTCTGATGCTTGGTCTGAACGTTCACGCCCTCGACTATGACTCTGTTTTCTTTCGGAATGGCCTTGATCACCTTTCCGACTTTTCCCTTGTCTTTTCCGGTAATAACGATTACCATATCATCTTTTTTAATACGCATTCGTTACACCTCCTAAAGCACTTCCGGCGCGAGCGACACGATCTTCATGAACCCTTTTTCTCTCAGCTCTCTCGCCACAGGTCCGAAGATACGCGTCCCAACCGGGGTTTTATCGTTCTTGTCCTTAATTATTACGGCTGCGTTCTGGTCAAACTTAACGTAGCTTCCGTCTGCTCTTCTGGCACCCGACTTTGACCTTACCACCACAGCTTTGACAACATCACCTTTCTTTGTGATGCCGCCCGGGGTCGCCTCCTTGACAGCGCAAACTATAACGTCCCCTATATTGGCATACTGGCGGCCCGTTCCGCCCAGAATACGTATGCAGAGAAGTTCCTTTGCGCCGGAGTTGTCGGCAACCTTCAATCTTGTTTCTGTCTGAATCATGATCCGGCGCCTCCTTACTTCGCTTTCTCAACTATATTCACAAGTCTCCATCTCTTATCTCTTGATAGAGGTCTTGTTTCCATTATCCTGACTTTATCACCGATATTGCACTCGTTGCGCTCATCGTGAGCCTTGACTTTCTTGGTTCTCTTCACGGCTTTTCCATAAAGAGAATGTCTCACGAAATCTTCAATTGCAACGGTAACAGTCTTATCCATTTTGTCGCTCACAACCATGCCGACTCTGGTTTTTCTTCTGTTTCTTTCCTCTGCCATTTCACATCCTCCTTTCCGTTATGCCCGAACCTTGTCAAGTTCTTTTTCTCTGATAATCGTTTTAACTCTGGCAATGTCGCGTTTAACCTCTCTCATTTTTACGGGATTCTCAAGCTGACCCGTAACGTGCTGAAATCTGAGGTTAAACAGTTCCTTTTTCATCTTGTCAAGTTCAGCGTTTAATTCAACATCCGTAAGCTGTCTTATTTTATTCAAATCCATTACGCCTCACCTTCCTTCGCGTTTTCATTTCCCTTAACGACAAAGTCCGTCTTTACGGGAAGTTTGTGGCTTGCAAGCCTCATCGCTTCCTTGGCCGTTTCCTGCGTAACGCCCGCGATTTCGAACATTACTCTGCCCGGTTTCACTACCGCTACCCAGTATTCCGGAGCACCCTTACCGGATCCCATACGTACTTCGGCAGGCTTCTTTGTGACCGACTTGTGTGGGAAAATTTTTATATATACCTTGCCGCCTCTCTTGGTATATCTGGTCATTGCGATTCTGGCAGCTTCAATCTGATTTGAAGTGATCCAGCCGCATTCCTGAGCGACAAGGCCGTACTCGCCGTAGGTAACCGTATTACCCTTGGTCGCTACGCCTTTCATTCTACCTCTATGAACTCTTCTATGTTTCACGCGCTTTGGCATCAACATGGCTCAGTTCCTCCTTTCACTACTGCTTATTCCTCTGCCGCTTCGGACGATGTTTCAGAAGTCTGTGCCTCCTGTACCGCTTCCGGAGCCGGTTCGGTCTTAGGCACTTCTCTTGTCTTTCTGATTCTCGGGCTTACAGGCCTTGCAGCTTCCTGTCTGCCGCCCCGATCGTTTCTTCTTCTGTCGTTTCTTCTCCTGTTGTCACCGTCTCTTCTGGATCTCTTTCCTCTCTTTTCGCGTTTTTCCTCGCGAACCGGATTCTGCAGACCCTTGTCGAGGATCTCGCCGTGGTTGATCCAGACTTTAACACCGATCTTACCGTATGTGGTGTCCGCTTCCGCAAAGCCGTAATCTATATCGGCTCTGAGCGTGTGCAGCGGAACGTTTCCCTCGCTGTACTTTTCGCTTCGCGCAATTTCCGCACCGTTAAGACGACCGGAGCAGAGGATTTTGATCCCCTTCGCGTCGGATCTCATGGTTCTTCCCATAGCCTGTTTCATTGCTCTTCTGAAAGAAACTCTGTGTTCAAGTGCCTCCGCGATGCTCTCCGCCGTAAGCTGCGCGTCAAGTTCAACTTTCCGCACTTCCTCTATGGAGATTATAATTTCTTTCCCCGTGAGTCTTTCAAGCTTGACCTTGAGTTCATCTATTCCGGCTCCC
>CP016202.1:1036828-1044635 GCA_003433295.1 Eubacterium minutum ATCC 700079
TTCCAGTCCTTGATTACGCCTACTCTTAACCCGTGCGGGCTTACTTTCTGACCCATTCAATGAACCTCCTTAATTATCTTTCTCTTTAAGAGTTACGCCAACGTGGCTCGATCTCTTAAGAATCATCGAGGCTCTGCCCTGGGCTCCCGCTCTCCATCTCTTCATGGTAGGTCCCTGGTTGGCATATACCTCAGCAACGTACAAATCATCCGGATTCAGGTCAAAATTGTTCTCTGCGTTTGCGGCAGCGGACTGTACGACCTTTTCCACAATTTCCGAACCCTTGCCGGGCGTAAACTTCAGAATGTTCAAGGCATCCCTTAAGTCTTTTCCTCTCACTAAATCCGCAACGGGCTTCAGCTTTGAAGGGGACATCCTGACATACTTCGCAACTGCTTTTGCTTCCATTTTCTATCTCCCTTCCTTAACTACTTAACCCTGCTCGATTTATCCGCGGCATGGCCTCTGTAAGTTCTTGTCGGTGCAAATTCTCCGAGCTTGTGTCCGACCATGTCTTCCGTAACGTATACAGGCACATGTTTTCTGCCGTCGTGAACGGCAATCGTGTGTCCCACCATCTGAGGGAAGATTGTAGACGCTCTCGACCATGTCATGACCACCTTTTTCTCGTTTGCCGCATTCATGTCTTCAATCCTGCGCAGCAATTTCGGATCTACGAAAGGGCCTTTCTTAACCGATCTGCTCATTGTGTGTTCCCTCCTTATTTCTCATTTCTCTTCTTAACTATATACTTGTCGGAAGGTTTGTTTTTCTTCCTTGTCTTATATCCGAGAGCAGGCTTACCCCAAGGAGTAACGGGACTCTTGCGTCCGACGGGCGCTTTACCTTCACCGCCTCCGTGAGGATGGTCATTAGGGTTCATTACGGAACCTCTGACAGTAGGGCGCCATCCCATGTGGCGTTTTCTGCCCGCTTTACCGATCTGGATATTCGAGTGATCGGCATTGCCGACTTCTCCGACAGTCGCTCTGCAGACCATAAGCACTTTCCGCACCTCTCCGGACGGCAGTCTCACCTGCGCGTATTTTTCTTCCTTCGCCATGAGCTGCGCTCCGTTCCCCGCGGATCTTACGAGCTGCGCTCCCTTTCCGGGCTTAAGCTCGATGTTGTGTATTACCGTTCCCACAGGGATGTTTGCGATAGGAAGCGCATTGCCGATCTGAATGTCCGCATCGGAACCCGAGAAAATGACGTCGCCTACCTTAAGTCCGACAGGCGCTATTATGTATCGCTTCTCTCCGTCCGCATAGACTATGAGAGCGATATTGGCACTTCTGTTGGGATCGTATTCAATCGTGGAAACCTTTCCCGGAACACCGTCTTTGTTTCTCTTAAAGTCTATGATCCTGTACTTTCTTCTCGCGCCACCGCCTCTGTGACGAACGGTGATTTTGCCTCTGAAGTTTCTTCCGGCATTTTTCTTGAGAGTCGTTGTCAACGATTTCTCCGGTGTAGCGGTAGTGATTTCCTCAAACGTAGAAACCGTCATCCCTCTCACGCCGGGAGAAGTCGGATTATATTTTCTTATTCCCATTTATGACAACCTCCTATATTACAGACTTGAGAAGAATTCGATTTCCTTGCTCGCTTCAGTAAGCTTTACAATAGCTTTCTTATAAGCTGATGTGGTACCGACGTATCTTCCCATTCTCTTCTTCTTACCATTTACGTTCATTATGTTTACTTTTTCAACTTCTACTTCGAAGATTTCCTCCACGGCTTTCTTAACCTCTGATTTGTTGGCATCCGTGGCAACCTTGAAAGTGTACTTTTTTTCACCTGCCATATCCATACTTCTCTCACTTATGATAGGTTTGATAATTACATCATATGGACTTCTCATTATGCATACACCTCCTCAATCTTCTCCACCGCGGCTTTCGTTACGATGAAACTGGTATGATTCAGAATATCATATACGTTCATCGTTCCGACCAGAGTCGTCTTGACTCCCTTGATGTTGGCAGCGGATCTGACCACGTTTTCATCTTTTTCCGCCGTGACGATCAGAGCCTTTTTCTCCGCACCGACGTTTGCCAGCGTCGCCACCATGTCTTTAGTCCTCGGAGCATCGAATTTCAGTTCATCCAACACGATGATCTCCTTGTCCGAAACCTTTGCGGAAAGCACAGACTTGAGAGCAAGTCTTTTTACTTTCTTAGGTACCGAATAACTGTAATCCCTCGGTTTCGGCGCGAAAACCACGCCTCCTCCGATCTGCGAAGGATCTGTGGTACTACCCTGTCTGTGACGACCCGTACCCTTCTGTCTGAAAGGTTTTCTTCCTCCGCCTCTGACTTCGCCTCTCGTCTTGGCGGACTGTGTGCCCTGTCTCCGGTTCGCGAGGTGGTTTTTCACAACTTCGCGAACAGCATTCTTATTGGGCTCAATGCCGAATATTTCATCTTTAAGCTCAATCGTCCCGGCTTCCTTGCCTTGCATATTGAGCATTTTTACTTTAGCCATTATACGATTCCTCCTTTCCCCGATCGACTATTTTCCCTGACCTTTGGCAGCGTATCCGATCTTTACCAAGCTGCCTTTTCCACCGGGAACCGCACCTTTGACCAGCATCAGATTCCTGTCGGTGTCAATCTTTACAAGTTCAACATTCTGTACCGTCACGGTGTCACGTCCCATACGGCCCGGACCCGCGTTGCCGGGGAATACTCTGGACGGGTATGTCGCTCCCGCGAGAGCTCCCGGAAGTCTTTTATGCTTAGAACCGTGTGTCATCGGCCCTCTGTGATGCCCATGCCTTTTTATGTTTCCCTGAGTTCCCTTACCCTTGGAAACGCCGGTTATATCGAGCTTTTTTCCTTCCTCGAAATCGGCAACGGTTATCACCTGACCGAGTTCATATGTTTCCCCTTCGTCGTTTCTGAATTCCGCAACATGTTTTTTAGGGGTCACTCCGCTTTTTTCAAAATGTCCGGTCAGCGGCTTATTTACCCTGTGCGGTTTCTGATCTTCAAATCCGACCTGAACCGCATTGTAACCGTCCTTCTCGAGGGTTTTGATCTGTGTGACCACTTCCGGCCCCGCCTCGATCACGGTTACGGGAACGACTTCACCGGATTCTTTGAAAATCTGTGTCATTCCGACTTTCTTTCCCAAAATTGCTTTCATTATCATTTTCCTCCGTTCTTACATTGGTCCGCTCACGCGCATCCACGCTCGTTGACGATATGACCCGAAATCACGTTCCTGTCATGTCGCACAGCCTCTAAAGCGATTTGCTTACGCGCGCGTTCTGCGTACATCTAAGGGAGAGTCCCTTATAATTTGATTTCGATATCGACGCCCGCCGGCAGATCCAAGCCCGTCAAAGCTTCCGTCGTCTGAAGCGTCGCATTGGTGATGTCGATCAGCCTTTTGTGTGTCCTCTGTTCAAACTGCTCTCTGCTGTCCTTATACTTATGGACCGCACGCAGTATCGTCACAACTTCTTTCTCCGTCGGAAGAGGAATAGGACCGGAAACATCCGCACCCGTTTTCTTCGCGGTTTCGACTATCTTTGCCGCCGACTTGTCGAGCAAAGCATGGTCGTAAGCTTTAAGTCTGATTCTGATTTTCTGTAATTCGCTCATTTCGTCCTCCTGAATTTCTGTACTGTTTTCGCTATTCTCGTACAAGGAATCTCTACCGCTTGTTTTTCAACGTCTACGCTGATCGGACTTTCGCGGTCCCCCACGTACACGCCCCCGTGCGTTCCTTTATTATTTTGCACAAGATAAAAGGCGGCGAATCCCCTCGCCCCTGTCAGGCAGGGACAATTCTCAGCAGAAATTACCTGATAGCTCAGCAACTTCCTGCCTCCTCGCCATATGCAAGCCCTCACAGTATAATGCATGTTCAGATGTAATGCAAGTATTTTTTTGCGATTTGTAATTTTTTTGTCTTAGCGGATATAGATTCCGTTGAAATCCGGATAATTACGTCAATACCGTCTTCTCTTGAGCGCCTGTTCCATCTTCCTGTCGGCATCTCTCTTTGCGATATCCTCTCGCTTATCGTAGTTTTTCTTTCCTCTTGCGACCGCAATCTCAATCTTCGCAAGACCGTTTTCATTTATATACATGCGCAGCGGAACAAGTGTGAGCCCTTTTTGCGTCGTCAATCCGAAAAGTTTTCTGATTTCCCTCTTGTGCAGCAATAATTTCCGGGTGCGGAGCGGCTCCGTATTAAACCGGTTCCCCTGTTCGTACGGACTTATATTCATTCCTATAAGAACAATTTCTCCGTCCTGTATCTTCGCGTAACTTTCCTTTATCGACACTTTGCCCGCCCGCACCGATTTTATCTCTGTTCCGGTGAGCACTATGCCGACCTCATATACATCATCTATGAAATAATCGTGCCTTGCCTTTTTGTTGTTCGCCACGATTTTCTTTTCTCTTTTCGGCATATCTCAGTCCTACTTTCCCAAGCCCCCGATTTTGTTGAAAGGATAGAGCCTGATCAGAGCTTTTCCTTCGATTGCTTTCACGGATACACATCCTATATCCCTGCTGTCCGTACTGTTTCCTCTGTTATCTCCCAGACAAAATACCTTCTTTTCGGGAACGACCAGATTTACATATCCGCAGGTCTTCTGCCCACCTATGTATTCTTCTTTCTGCAGTCTGTCATTTACATAGAGCTTGCCGTTTTTGATCAGAATTTTGTCGCCGCATACACCTATAACCCTCTTTATGAGTCGCTTCTTCCCACTCCGATCGTCTCGGGTTTTGGCTTTGAACACGATTATGTCCCCTCGTTCCGGTGATTCGTTCCAGTAGCTTGCTTTAGACAATATCAAATAATTGCTGTCGGTGAGGGTGGGCTTCATCGATGAGCCCTTCACCACCACGGGCTTGAAAAATACCGTTATCACAAGAGCTATTGTGACCGCAACCAATATATCTTTTACAAAACCCTTCAACGCCTGCTTCTTTTCCAAAATGTTTCCTCTCCTTATCTCCATCTACCGGCTCTCTGCCGGCTGTTCGGCAACTCGGAAAGTTCAACAGAAACCTGTTGAGCTCACTATTTGTACGGATTGTGAATCGTTCCGAACCTGCCGAACGGGTAAAGTCTGAACACGACTTTTCCCACCACATCGTCACGCTTCACAAGGCCGACTTCCTCATACCTGCTATCGATGCTCACCTCACGGTTGTCCCCCATGCAGAAGAGTTTTCCTTCAGGTACGCTCACATTGTTGACAAAACCCTTGGTGGTCCTGTCTTTGGTATACGCCTGTGAATCCTTCCTGTCGTTCACGTAGACTTCCCCGTTTTTGACGGTTACCTTATCGCCGGGTACTCCTATAACCCTTTTTATCAGGAGTTTCTTGTCGCCGCTGTCCGTCTGCAAATCCGACTTGAACACCACGACATCGCCTTTTTTCGGTGAATTTCCGAATTTATACGCCATTTTATATACGAACAGATAGTCGTTCTCATAAAAATTCGGTTCCATCGAGCTCTCCTTAACTATCGTCGGCTTTATGAACTGTACTATTATGATTGCGATTACGACTGCAATCAATATATCCTTTATCCACTCTTTCCAGCCGGCTTTGTTTCTCTTTTTTCTTCTTATCGCTTCTTCCATCAATCTTCCCTTTCCGCCCCTGCGCATGCCGGAGCCTCCCGTACTAACCACAGCATCAACAGCAAATCTCGTTTCCGCCCCTGTGTATGCCGGAGCCTCTCAAGTCAACAATTTCTTCCGTATCTCCACAAACCTGCCCCGCGGTTCGGAAACTATCTCAAGCCCTTCCATCTCCCTATAAGGCTTCGGACAGTTTTCAAACCTGAGTTTGTACGCGTGCAGTAACTGAGTCGTAAGACCCACTCGTTTCTTTATTTCGGCATTTACTCCCGCATCACCGTATTTCGCATCACCGATTATCGGATAACCCTCATCCGCAAGGTGTGCCCGTATCTGATGCGTCCTGCCCGTCAGAAGTTCCACCTCCACAAGCGTGTAACCGTTTGCGGACTTGATCGGAATCACTTCCGTTTCCATCGTCCTGACCGCCGCAACACCATCAGCGGCACTTACCGTGCTCGCCGCGTTTTCAACATCATCTGCTGCACCTGTCATTCTTGCGGCGGGTCCAACCTGTCCCGCAGAATCCGAAACAACCGTAATTCTGTTGCTTTCATGATCTTTTATCATTCCCGATTTCAGATGAAGCTCGTTTGTAAGTTCACCGCCTACCACGGTCAGGTAAAACTTACGGATTATGCCGCGTTCTTTTACCATGCGGTTAAAATCCTGCAGCGCCACATAATTTTTGCAGAAGATAACAAGCCCGGATGTATTTCTGTCGAGGCGATTCACAGGTGCCGGGGAAAAGGTTCTCTCGCCCGCCATGTCGTAGTCGCCGCGCTGCGCCAGAAATGTAATGACCTGATTTGCAAGGTGATTCTTCTTTTCCGTCTTATCACCGTGGGTAAGCAGTCCCGCGGGTTTGTTGACAACCAGAATATTTTCGTCTTCATAACATATGGAAAACTGCTTTTTCACCCCCGGGGGGTTCTCCCTGAACGTCAACGCCCGGAGTTCTTCGTCGGATATATACAGTGTAACCTCATCTCCCACACGCAGTACGTACTCTCCACCCTGTCTTTTTCCGTTCACCTTCACGTTTTTTCTGATGGACTTGAAAACGAAGCTCAAAGATGCATTGCACATGTATTTTCTCAGAAATTTATCCAGTCGCTGCTTTTGTTCGTTACTTCCGATAACCAATTTTCTCATGCCCAACATTATACAGCATATATATGCCCATGTAAAATTATTCTCTGCGCCCGGTCCTTTGTCCTATCTCCCGAATATTATAATACGCAACAATGCCCGGCAGCAAAGTGTAGACTTGGCACCCGGGCATTGTCGATTTGTTAAAACCTCATTTAAAACCTAATTAAGGTTTATGCATTTTTATGTTATCAAATATTACTGTCATAATGTACGGCTTTTATGCATTCTTTTCGCACTTTTGAGGTACAGTGCAAAGAAAAACATCCCTTCCGCCAATAGTATAGGACACATACCGCTGTATTTATACTCCACTATAAACGAGAATAGCGTTCTCCCCGAAAGCAAATCCGGGTTCACATTGTTTGCTATGGTAACTCCTGTCAAGATATAGAGCAATCCGACTCCAACCTCCCACAAAAGCAAGCGGAGAATGGCTTCTTTTCTGCGTTCTACGCACACAGGAAGCAGAAAAGTATATACTAAAGCGTATGTACCCAAAATCGCTATGGTTATAATACCGCTACTCCGCAGGGTTCCAACAAAAACGAAATTTGCGAACATAGCACAGATGGCGATTACGGACAATAATGCACAAAAAAGATATTGCCGCACATCATTCTTAAGCCACTTCATAGTCATAATATGACCTGCCTTTCTTTAGCTTTCGTATTGCATGTTGATGATATCACCACTGCTACAATAGCATAAAAAATTGCGAATATCAATAACAATGCCGATTTATATGCCAACACGGTCTTGGTTGTTAATTTGCAAAGTAACATCACACTATCGACACCGTCTCCTCCGATGATAGTGTAAAATAATTGTGGAGTTTTTAATAAAAAAATATAGAGATCAACCCAACGTGGTACAATAATGAACCATCCCAAAATACGAAAGGAGATCTCTATGGAAACAATTATACAACAAATCACATTGGAATTGGGAAGAAAAATAACAAAAAAAGCACTTTCGGGAGGACTAAATGATATAGATGCATTTTCTCATGATATTTTCACGGACTGTAAAGAAG
>CP016202.1:1044660-1048899 GCA_003433295.1 Eubacterium minutum ATCC 700079
CTTGTCAAGCGATGATGCGGATACCAGTGTTTTCTTATTTTCGTCGTCAATGATCTGGCAGAAAATATTTCTGCTGGATCTAAAAACGCAAAGTCTTGGTTTTTCAGGAGTTCCGAACAGATCTTTTCTTACTCTGGCGTGTCTTTTAAGACGCTTGTCGTTTCTGGTTTCTTTTGCCATTTTTCATCACTCCTTTCTATGCCTTGGCACCGGTCTTACCTTCTTTTCTACGTACCCTCTCACCTTCATAACGGATACCCTTGCCCTTATAAGGTTCAGGTTTTCTCCATTTTCTGATGTTCGATGCGTAGTTCCCGACCAGAGCCTTATCGATACCGTTTACTACAACAGTGTTTGCGTCAGGAGTTTCGGTCGTTATCCCTTCCGGATCTTCCATCTCCACAGGATGTGAGAAACCGAGATTCATAACGAGTTTCTTCCCCTTCTTTTCCGCTCTGTATCCTACACCGATGATTTCCAGCTTTCTGGCATATCCCTGTGTGACTCCGACAATCATGTTGTTCACCAGACTTCTTGCAAGTCCGTGCTGTGCTCTGTCTTTTCTGTTATCGGTCGGTCTTGTTAAGATAACTTCATTTTCTTTTACTTCAATTTTTATTCTTTCGTCAATCTGCTGTTCCAGCTGTCCTTTAGGGCCTTTTACGGTCACGAGATTTTTCCCGTCAACCTTGACCTCGACCCCGGCAGGAAGTGTAACAGGTTTTCTGCCTACTCTCGACATATAATCTACCTCCTACCAAACATAGCAAATAACTTCTCCGCCGACTCCCAGTTCTCTTGCTTTCTTGTCGCTGATAATTCCGTTGGATGTCGAAATTATTGCGATTCCCAGACCTCCGAGAACTCTTGGAACCTCGTTGGCCTTGGCATAAACCTTAAGACCCGGCTTTGAAATTTTCTTGATTCCGCTGATTACCTTTTCCTTGTTTGCGCCGTATTTCAGGGTCACGTTGATGCTTCCCTGCACGGTGTCGTCGTTGATCTTGTAATCCGTGATATATCCCTCATCAAGCAAAATCTGCGCGATCGCTTTCTTCATGTTCGATGCGGGGATCTGCACCGACTTGTGACCAACAGAGTTTGCATTTCTGATTCTTGTCAGCATATCCGCAATTGGATCTGTCATTGTCATATTCTATATCTCCCTTCTTGTATGGTTCGAGAGCAAAATCTACCAGCTGGCTTTCTTCACGCCGGGGATCTCTCCCTTGTAAGCAAGCTCTCTAAAACAGATACGGCATATTCCGTACTTTTTAAGAACGGAATGCGGGCGGCCGCAAATGCTGCATCTCGTGTACGCACGAGTTGAATATTTAGGTTTTCTCTGCTGTTTTACCTTAAGAGATTTCTTAGCCATTTACTTCCTCCTACCTGCTACTTCTCAAACGGCATTCCCAGAAGTTCAAGCAATGCCTGAGCTTCTTCGTCCGTCTTTGCCGTCGTTGTGAACACAACGTTCATTCCTTTTACCGTATCTACATCATCGTAGTTGATTTCCGGGAAAATCAGCTGTTCTTTCAGTCCCATGGAATAGTTTCCTCTTCCATCGAATGAATTTTTGCTGACACCCTTGAAATCTCTTACTCTCGGAAGAGAAATGTTAAAAAGTTTATCGACAAAGGTGTACATGTTTTCACCTCTGAGGGTCACCTTCGCCCCAACAGGCATTCCCTGTCTGACTTTGAAGTTCGCAATGGATTTCTTGGCCTTGGTCACAACGGGTCTCTGCCCCGAGATCAATCCGATCTCGGAAACCGCGGATTCCAGAACTTTCGCGTTGTCCTTCGCTTCTCCGAGGCCCATGTTGATGGTGACCTTGCTGAGTTTCGGTACTTCCATTCCGTTGGAATACTTGAACTTCTCCATCATGGCTTTGAATACTTCGTTATCGTATACTTCTTTTAATCTTGCTGCCAAAACTTTCTCCTCCTTTCTCAGTCGATTACCGCCCTCGTCTTGCGGTTTACTCTGACTTTTCTTCCGTCTTTGAAATCATATCCGATCTTAACCGGTTCTTTTGCTTTGACGTCGTAGTACATGACGTTCGACACATCTACGGGACCTTCAACATGCTTGATTTCCGCCCTCGCATTCTGCGTCTGCTTCTGATGCTTGGTCTGAACGTTCACGCCCTCGACTATGACTCTGTTTTCTTTCGGAATGGCCTTGATCACCTTTCCGACTTTTCCCTTGTCTTTTCCGGTAATAACGATTACCATATCATCTTTTTTAATACGCATTCGTTACACCTCCTAAAGCACTTCCGGCGCGAGCGACACGATCTTCATGAACCCTTTTTCTCTCAGCTCTCTCGCCACAGGTCCGAAGATACGCGTCCCAACCGGGGTTTTATCGTTCTTGTCCTTAATTATTACGGCTGCGTTCTGGTCAAACTTAACGTAGCTTCCGTCTGCTCTTCTGGCACCCGACTTTGACCTTACCACCACAGCTTTGACAACATCACCTTTCTTTGTGATGCCGCCCGGGGTCGCCTCCTTGACAGCGCAAACTATAACGTCCCCTATATTGGCATACTGGCGGCCCGTTCCGCCCAGAATACGTATGCAGAGAAGTTCCTTTGCGCCGGAGTTGTCGGCAACCTTCAATCTTGTTTCTGTCTGAATCATGATCCGGCGCCTCCTTACTTCGCTTTCTCAACTATATTCACAAGTCTCCATCTCTTATCTCTTGATAGAGGTCTTGTTTCCATTATCCTGACTTTATCACCGATATTGCACTCGTTGCGCTCATCGTGAGCCTTGACTTTCTTGGTTCTCTTCACGGCTTTTCCATAAAGAGAATGTCTCACGAAATCTTCAATTGCAACGGTAACAGTCTTATCCATTTTGTCGCTCACAACCATGCCGACTCTGGTTTTTCTTCTGTTTCTTTCCTCTGCCATTTCACATCCTCCTTTCCGTTATGCCCGAACCTTGTCAAGTTCTTTTTCTCTGATAATCGTTTTAACTCTGGCAATGTCGCGTTTAACCTCTCTCATTTTTACGGGATTCTCAAGCTGACCCGTAACGTGCTGAAATCTGAGGTTAAACAGTTCCTTTTTCATCTTGTCAAGTTCAGCGTTTAATTCAACATCCGTAAGCTGTCTTATTTTATTCAAATCCATTACGCCTCACCTTCCTTCGCGTTTTCATTTCCCTTAACGACAAAGTCCGTCTTTACGGGAAGTTTGTGGCTTGCAAGCCTCATCGCTTCCTTGGCCGTTTCCTGCGTAACGCCCGCGATTTCGAACATTACTCTGCCCGGTTTCACTACCGCTACCCAGTATTCCGGAGCACCCTTACCGGATCCCATACGTACTTCGGCAGGCTTCTTTGTGACCGACTTGTGTGGGAAAATTTTTATATATACCTTGCCGCCTCTCTTGGTATATCTGGTCATTGCGATTCTGGCAGCTTCAATCTGATTTGAAGTGATCCAGCCGCATTCCTGAGCGACAAGGCCGTACTCGCCGTAGGTAACCGTATTACCCTTGGTCGCTACGCCTTTCATTCTACCTCTATGAACTCTTCTATGTTTCACGCGCTTTGGCATCAACATGGCTCAGTTCCTCCTTTCACTACTGCTTATTCCTCTGCCGCTTCGGACGATGTTTCAGAAGTCTGTGCCTCCTGTACCGCTTCCGGAGCCGGTTCGGTCTTAGGCACTTCTCTTGTCTTTCTGATTCTCGGGCTTACAGGCCTTGCAGCTTCCTGTCTGCCGCCCCGATCGTTTCTTCTTCTGTCGTTTCTTCTCCTGTTGTCACCGTCTCTTCTGGATCTCTTTCCTCTCTTTTCGCGTTTTTCCTCGCGAACCGGATTCTGCAGACCCTTGTCGAGGATCTCGCCGTGGTTGATCCAGACTTTAACACCGATCTTACCGTATGTGGTGTCCGCTTCCGCAAAGCCGTAATCTATATCGGCTCTGAGCGTGTGCAGCGGAACGTTTCCCTCGCTGTACTTTTCGCTTCGCGCAATTTCCGCACCGTTAAGACGACCGGAGCAGAGGATTTTGATCCCCTTCGCGTCGGATCTCATGGTTCTTCCCATAGCCTGTTTCATTGCTCTTCTGAAAGAAACTCTGTGTTCAAGTGCCTCCGCGATGCTCTCCGCCGTAAGCTGCGCGTCAAGTTCAACTTTCCGCACTTCCTCTATGGAGATTATAATTTCTTTCCCCGTGAGTCTTTCAAGCTTGACCTTGAGTTCATCTATTCCGGCTCCC
>CP016202.1:1049286-1051094 GCA_003433295.1 Eubacterium minutum ATCC 700079
TATGCAAGGCGGGTGCTTGATGAAGCGGTGGCTGAGCGCATGGATTGGAGCATCTTTGATAAAGAGCCGCCAATCTTAAACGGAGCAAGTGCAACGCAGAGTTTAATACAGGGAATGGGGAGTTTAAAAAATACCTTTTGGAGTTGATGTCAATAAAAAACTCCACAAAAACTTGACACCGTCAAACTCCGCAAAAAACTTGACACCGTCCCATGTGTATGATAGTGTAAAATAATTGTGGAGTTTTTAATAAAAAAATATAGAGATCAACCCAACGTGGTACAATAATGAACCATCCCAAAATACGAAAGGAGATCTCTATGGAAACAATTATACAACAAATCACATTGGAATTGGGAAGAAAAATAACAAAAAAAGCACTTTCGGGAGGACTAAATGATATAGATGCATTTTCTCATGATATTTTCACGGACTGTAAAGAAGCATCGGTATTGATGATTGAGACGATATGCAAAGAACTCAACCTCAAGATCAGACAAGACAAGGAGGCAAGAAAAAGCCTAGGATTGACCTTAAAAGAAAAGGATCGTAAAAGGGAACTGCTCACTGAGCTTGGAAGGATTGAAATTGCACGTGATTACTATCAAGACAAGAAGAACAACAGGTATGTTTACCCGCTTGACCATGCTGTGGGAATCAGAAAATATGAAAGAGTGGGCGACATCATAAGTGCAAGAATGGTAAGCCTTGCTACAGAGATGTCCTATGCCAAAAGCGCTGCTATTGGAAGTGATAACAAGTTAAGCAGGCAGACCGTAAAAAACCATATCAAAAAACTGAAACCTCTTGAAAAGAAAGTGGAAAGCGAAGAACAAAAGAGAATCAAAGAACTGCATATATACGCAGATGAAGATCATGCGCTATGCAAAGACCTGGCAAGAAAAAGGGCAAGCGCAGTAAGATTGTACCGCTTGTAACTGTTACGGAAGGGATACGAAAAGAGAGCAAGGGAAGAAACAGAACAATAGCAAGCATGCACTTTGTGGATGAAAACTTTGATACAAACAGGCTATGGAAAAGCGTACAAGGATATATAGAGAAAGAGTATGACATAGGTGCGATTGATAATATCTATATACATGCAGATGGGGGCAAATGGATCAAGAATGGGCTTGAGGATCTGTCAATGGTAGTCCGTGTGATGGACGGATACCATGTTGAAAAGAGGATAAGAAGCGTTGCGTGCAAATTCCCGAAAAAGAATGTGGCAACAAGGATAAAGACAGCGATAAGAGCAAATGACAGAAAGCGTGCAGATGAGATACTGCAAAGCCTATACGATGTATGTGAGGATGAGAAGCAGACAAAGAGCGTAGAAGAGTTTGGCAGGTATCTAATGGGCAACTGGAAAGAGATAGTGAGTCGAAAGACCCTTGATATTCCGGGAAGCTGTACGGAGGCACAGGTAAGTCATGTGCTATCTGAGAGATTCAGCAGAAACCCTATCGGTTGGAGTGAGGAAGGTCTTGGGAAACTCAGTAAACTTCGCGTATACATGAAAAACGGAGGAAGGATCACGGCAGATGAGTTCAAGCCCGGGAGTGATGATAAAGAAAGCTACAGCGATTATGCAAGGCGGGTGCTTGATGAAGCGGTAGCTGAGCGCATGGATTGGAGCATCTTTGATAAAGAGCCGCCAATCTTAAACGGAGCAAGTGCAACGCAGAGTTTAATACAGGGAATGGGGAGTTTAAAAAATACCTTTTGGAGTTGATGTCAATAAAAAACTCCACAAAAACTTGACACCGTCAAACTCCGCAAAAAACTTGACACCGTCCCATGTGTAT
>CP016202.1:1051246-1076228 GCA_003433295.1 Eubacterium minutum ATCC 700079
ACTTCGCGTATACATGAAAAACGGAGGAAGGATCACGGCAGATGAGTTCAAGCCCGGGAGTGATGATAAAGAAAGCTACAGCGATTATGCAAGGCGGGTGCTTGATGAAGCGGTAGCTGAGCGCATGGATTGGAGCATCTTTGATAAAGAGCCGCCAATCTTAAACGGAGCAAGTGCAACGCAGAGTTTAATACAGGGAATGGGGAGTTTAAAAAATACCTTTTGGAGTTGATGTCAATAAAAAACTCCACAAAAACTTGACACCGTCCTCCTCCGATAAACAAATTGTTCTTTGGCTCAAAGTATGTTAAAATGCCCGTAGAGATTCAATTGTACGCAGCAAAGGGGAAATTTAAATGCGAAAAACAAGTTCATTCAGGAATTTTTATTACAATTACAGCGATATAATGCTTGCGCTGATGCTGATTGCAATAGCTGCCGTGCTGGTTGTATGGCGCATCAACATCATAATGGATTATCCGAAGACAATAGACACCAAGGTCACAAGAACTGCGGAGCCTAAGGCCACCACACCTGCGGAAACCCATAATGAGACCAAGCCGGACACCGTGACCACAGGCGAAAAAAAGGCTACTTGGAAGAACGATCATCTCGCCGGCGACTTCACCATAGAATTGAGCGGAAAATCGGAAAAGCAGCGTGTGCAGTTACTCGTAAACGCGGGACTTTTTACGAATAAAAAGGAATACATCAGAATATGCAAAATCACCGGTGTCAAGCACCGGAAAATCAGGAAGGGCACCTTCACCTTTACGAAGGATATGACAAAGGAAAAAATCGTCAAACTGATTACTGACTGACGGTCCGGTATAAGCGCCGGTTGTGAACGCGATCACGGATTACCAACATAATCATGGATCGTGAATGCAACAGAAAATCATAAATATAATTATAAAGATAATCATGAGTATAAACACATGGCGGATTTATTGATGCGAAAGCGAATTGTGAATTGTAGTTAAGGAGGCATAACTATGGCATTGGTTACAACAACTGAGATGTTTAAGAGGGCATTGAATGCAGATTACGCAGTGGGTGCTTTCAACGTGAACAACATGGAAATCATACAGGGGATCGTCGATGCGGCTCAGGCCGAGGATGCCCCGCTGATTCTTCAGGTTTCCGCGGGTGCAAGAAAGTACGCCAAACCGATTTATCTCACCAAATTGGTCGAGGCTGCCGTGCTGGACACGGGAGTCGACGTTGCGCTCCACCTCGATCACGGCGCGGATTTTGATATCTGCAAGAGTTGCGTGGACGGCGGTTTCACTTCCGTGATGTACGACGGTTCCATGCATCCTTTCGAGGAAAATATCAGAGTCACAAAACAGGTTGTCGAGTACGCTCACGCTCACGGGGTTGTGGTAGAGGCGGAACTCGGAAAACTGGCGGGTGTCGAAGACGATGTGCATGTCGATGAAGCCTCTGCGAAATTCACCGACCCCGAACAGGCGGCCGAGTTTGTTCACAAGACCGGCGTCGATTCACTCGCCGTTGCCATAGGCACGAGTCACGGAGCATATAAATTCAAGGGGACTCCTTATCTCGACTTCGAGAGGCTCAAAACCATACACAAACTTATACCTGACACCCCTATAGTCCTTCACGGTTCTTCCTCCGTACCGCAGGAATTCGTTGCGCTTTGCAATAAGTACGGCGGAGAAGTGCCGGGGGCAAAGGGAGTACCGGAAGAGATGCTCACGGAAGCGGCAAAGCACGGCGTTTGCAAAATTAACATAGATACGGATCTTCGTCTTGCCATGACTGCCGAGATAAGAAAAACTCTGACGGAGTCTCCGGCAGAGTTTGATCCGAGGAAATACCTCGGCAACGGTCGTGATGCGATACAGAAGATGGTTGCACACAAGATGCGCAATGTCCTGATGTGCTCGCATAAAAGATAAACAAAACATATAGAACATACACATGTATATATACTCAATGCGTGCTCAATGGAGACCTGCCGGTCCCGGTGAGCACGCATTGTCTATGTTGTGACGGGAATTCCGTTTCTATCTTGCCTTTACACCCTTCACTTTCTTACCTTTACACTCTTCACTTTTGACCAGCATCCGAAGTACGTGAGACCGCCGATCTTCTTTTCGATTCTGACGCGAACGAAGTATTTTCTGCCCTTTGCAAGCTTTTTTACTTTGGCGCCTTTCTTCTTGCCGTTGACTTTTACAATTGAAGATTTCTCGAAAGATGAACTGTTACTGCACTCCACATTGTATTTCTTTGCGCCCTTTACTTTCTTCCATGAAATTTTCAAAGCTTTCCCGGCTCTCTTGACTTTCTTGAGCTTAACGGTTTTCATGATGTAATTTTGCTGCTGTGAATAGTCGCCCGCGATTTCCTTTCCGCCGGATCTGTTCAAAGCCTGAACCTTGATCGAAATACGTGATTTCGCAGACATTCCGTCGATACTTGCCGATGTTTCGTTAACCGTCTTGTATTCCCAATCTCTTGCGCCGTTCTTTTTATATGCCACTTTGTATGATGCGGCACCGTCGGCTTTCTTCCATGAGAACCTTATGCTCTTACCCTTTATACTTGCTCCGACAAGTTGAACGCTTCCCGGCTTTGCGCCGCTTACCTTTGCGCCTTCTTCCTTTTTGCCGCTCTTGGTCGCATCGACGCTCTTATTATTGCCCGCCGTATCCGGCTTTTTCGTATTGTCCGTTCCCGGGGTCGCCGGCTTATCTCCCGGTTTCGTCGGTTTGTCATCTGTTTTAACGACTCTCTTGAGTTCAACCGTGAAATCCTTCGCCGTCTTGTCCGCTTCAGTCTTTTTCTCCGCGGTAACCGACACCAGCTTAGTTTCCGTAAGCTCTATCTTCTGTGCATCTTTTCCATCGTAACTGCACGTAACAGTGGCTATCTTGTGTTCACCCGCCTTGAATTTGTTTTCCGCCGTGAAAAAACCGAAATAGCGGACACCGTTCTTTTCTTTCGACACGGTATCGGCGTCGGCAAATTCACCATCGTACCTGATATTCTCAAACTTCACGTCACCGGAGCCCGGCTTGAAGCCGAATTCCGCTCCGGCAAAGTCCTTGTCGGCGGTCACAATAATGTCAAAGCTGACTTCCTTATCCTTTTCCCCAAGTTCGATAACATCCTTGGAAGCCTTTATCGAAGAAGCGTTAACGGCTATGGCAACCGCTATCATTGCCGCGATCAACACTGCGGCAATACTCGTCATTTTTCTGAATTCTGTTTTTCTCATAGTTATCAATGATGGCAGGCTTACGCCTTACCGTCCTCCTTATGTTTACTGTCTGAATGTTACATATTGATTTTCACTTCGATGAGATCCTGTACGTCTATGACTCCGTCCTCATTGACGTCGCATCTCCCGGCGCTCTCATAGCCGGGATCTCCCGCAGCGACACGATAGTTCTTTCTGACTTCATCGAGATCCGTCTTGTCCACGCTGCCGTCCTCGTTGATATCGTATTTTGATATAGGTTTATACGCCACGGTTTCCTTATCTATGCTCTCGATAGTTCCGAATCGGGAGATTTTATCTTTGCCCCATCCGGTAATTTTCACTTCCTTAAGGGTAACCTTCTGTTCCTTACCCGCAATTTTGATCGTTGCCACTTTTGTCGTGCCGTCCGCGGAAAACAATTCTCCCTCCTTATTGCAGGTCAGAACCGCAGTATGACTTCCGTCTCCGTTTTTCACAGGGGCTCCGAGAAGTTTGAAATTTTCTCCCGCTTCTATCTTCATATCCGAACCCTCATGAGAGAAAGTCATCTCTACCATGGCAATATTTGAGGCGTCTTCAAGAGAAAAATTGAATACCGCGTTGTTGTCACCATCCAATTTCTTTTCCACGCTCACCGACGCCTTTTTCGCCGTGACGGCATCTTCCGCGGTCACGGTCACTTCGCATTCTGCAGAAAGTCCGTTGACCGTGGTGGCTCTGATCTTTGTTATGCCCTCGTTTTTGGCCGTCACAACACCGTTTACTACCGTTGCGACAGATTCATCGGATGATTTCCACGTTACACTCTTGTCCTTTGCATTATCGGGTCCAACCGTTGAAGAAAGCACAACCGTCTTTCCGACTTTAAGCCTTACCTTCTCCTTGTTCAGTTTGATTGTCTGCGGATCCACAGGCAGATCCGGCACAACGCTCTCATCATTCTTTCCGATAACCGCAAAGTATCCGAGAGAATCGACCGTGGTCTTTAGCGTTTTTGAGAGTTTTTCGGCCTCCACTTTTTCCGCTCTATCCCCGTTCAGCCTGTATAGAGCCGCATCTTTGCCGTCCGTTCCTACAGGTATGCCGATTGCAAGTTCCATGGAACCGGGAACCTTTGCGGTCTTTGGAAGGAGTCCCACTCTGTATACCTTGAGTTTCTTTTCTCCCGACACCAGTTTGAATGCCTCAAATTCTTTTCCGCTTTTAACTTCATTTACATCGAGGGACGTTCCCATGTTGAACTCACCGCTGAGTTTGACCTTTTTGCCCATATCCATCAGGTGAAATGCTCCGTCCCGGGTCGTATCAAGATCGTCTCTGCCGTCTATGGTTTTGAACTTAATGCCCGCCGACTTGTTCATGGCAGTCGCATACTTTTCGCCTTCCGAACCCTTAATCACATATACGAGCAGGTTCGGGGACGTGTCGGTGAAGATATTAAAGTATCCCACATACGCATCCCTCGGAAATCCTGTGACTCCCGCCGGCAGGTAGACACGCTCCAGATTTTTGCAGCCTTTGAATGCGTCAACTTCTATTTTTTTGATACTTTCCGGCAGTACCAGATTTGTCAGGCTGGTGCAGTTTTTGAAAGCGTTCATGTCTATATAATTCACACTGTCCATCTTCACTCTCTGCAGTGACGTGCAGCCCTCGAACAAACCCTGTTCCAACTTCTTTGCCGTGGACGGAAGTTCGGCATCCGTCAGATCGGCGCATGCTTCAAACGTACCCGCGCCGATCTCCTTTACCGTCTCGGGGATCTTCACGCTCGTCAGCCCGCTGCCCACAAACGTATAGCCGCTCAAATCCTCCACATTGTCCGGGATATCTATCTGCTTCAGATTCTTGCACTGCGCAAATGAACCGGCCCAGAGTCGTTTTACCGTTTTACCCGCAACTTTGTCGGGGATTCGGTACTTCCCGTCTTCTTTTCCGGCAGGATATGCCGTGAGGACTATTTCATTGTCATTGTACTGCGGTTCTCCCGCGATGACATTGGGTCCGAACAGCACTCCGTCCTTTGTGCGGTAATACTTGTTTCCGGGATCCACCTTAATCTCTTTGAGGGAGCTTGAACCTTTAAAAACATTGCCGGTCACATATTTTGCGCAGGCGGGGATCGTCGCCTCCTCAAGTTTCGGACAGCCTGCGAAAGCTTCCAACCTTATGGTCATATCCGCACCGTCCGCAGAGTCCGAGAAGATCACCTTTTTTAGTTCCCTACAGCCCTTAAAGGCCTTATATCCTATACTGCTCACGCTCCCGGGAATCGTTACGGACGTCACCTTCTTATTATCAAGAAAAGCTTCCTTGTCTATGGCGGTCACGGTATTTGGAATCACTATATCTCCTCCCGGACCGTAGTAACCTTTCAAAACGCCGTCTTTTATATTGGCGCCTATAAGCTCGCCGTCATCGGCAAAAACTTTTCCTTCGCTCAGCGGCAGAAGAATCAGAATCGCCAAAGCCGCAAGAAGAAAGACGATCGCAAGCCTTTTATCAAATCTATTTTTCACAATATCTGACATTTATCATCACCTCGTTATTTATATATTTCGCTGTACAGTGCGGCCATGTCGGCAAAGTCGACTTTCGCGTCACCGTTGAAGTCCGCTACCTTCGCTTTTTCCCAGTCCGCATCTGACGCTTTGATTCCGCTGAACTTGTGTATCTCGGTCAGATCCAAAATGTCTGTCTTACCGTCATCATTTACATCTTTGCTGTCCTTGGGTTTCGCAAGCTGTACAGTCGTTTTTCCGGGAGTGAATATCCCTTCTTCCTCTTTCAAAGCGTTCAGCACGGTTTCATTTTCCACCGTAATCACACTTCCGTCGGCAAGTCCGGCGAAGGCTTTGTACATCTCATCGACATTTTCCAGTGTTGCTGAAAGCAACTGTATCTCCTTTATGTTTGAACATCCGTCGAACGCCATCCTCTTTACCGTACTTATGGAAGCCGGAACCTTTACCCTTTCAAGCAGGACGCTCTTGCTGAATGCCGCCACGCCTATCGCCGTCACCTTGTTTCCCTTTACCGTGTCCGGCACCGTGAATGATTTTAAGAGCTTCGTCTGCGGAAAAATTGTCAAGACCAGCCCTTTTTCGGTCTTTGTGTATAGGGCTCCGTTATCATCCACCACAAACTTGTCATTCTCCTTCATGCTTACGGCCTTAAGCGAAGTGCAGCCCACAAAGAAGTTCAGACCATCACCGTCCGCCTTCAATCTCGTCGGAAGTTCCACATTTTCAAGTGATGTGCAGCCCGCAAACGCATTGTTCTTAAGGCTCAGCGGCACGCTTCCGTCGCTGAACACGAGATTCTCAAGCGCACTGCAATTTTCGAAGGCGCTTGCCGACACGATGCCTACGCCTGCGGAAATCTTTGCCGTTTTCAAAGCCTTGCAGTCCTTAAAAGCACCCACCTCTACGACTTTATACCCTTCCGGAACCTCAACCGACGTTATCTTCTCTTTTTGAGCCGGTTTCAAAAAATTGCCCCCGACGATGGTTACAGGATACTCTTTCTTGCTTCCCGCTTCATCCACCTCGACCTTTGCGGGGAGCTTCAAATCAGTCTTGTCGCCCTCGTATCCCACAAGCCGCACCTCGTATCCGGATCCGTACGAATATTTTCTCTCGATAACAAATCCGTCAGGATCCTTTATCGAGACCGCATGAACCGCCACAGTCAAAACAAAAAAGAATACTGCCGACAAAAAGGCTGTCAGAAGCAGATTTCTCTTATTCACAACGATTTTAAAAGTGTTTTTCATTCTCTCAATATCCTTTCTCTTTTTTTCGGCGAACCCCGACCGACCCGACTTCGCAAATCCTCTTCACAAACCTTAACATTGTCATTGTCATTGCCTCATGCGCTTACCGCATCTTTGCCTATTGCGTTTTTACGTCGCCTGTGCATTGCGCGCAGTTACATTTTAATTGGTTAATTATTGCTAACATATCCCCTCAAAAAAAGCATTTTGGCAGTAAGCCGAATGCTCTCATGAATAAAAAATTCTCCTTAATAATAGTCGGCGAATGTTTTATGCTGAATAAAATCCGATTCAAACAATATATTTTACTCACCACTCCGGGGACGTCCCAAAACTCCGGCCGGTCGTCACATATAAGACATCCCAAAGTATAGCAAAACAGATTTTGAACGTCAATACTTTTGGCCACAAAAAAAGCTAAAAAGTTAACAAAATTTAACTTGCTTTTTGTCGCTATAAATACTATACTTGCGGTGGTGACCTCTGCATATAAGGCGCGGAACATTCACGTGTTCCATAAAATTCAATTAAGAGGTCAAACTAATGAACATATCAAGAACAGTAAAGTCAAAAAGTACGAAGTGGTTAATAATATCATTGATATTTTTAACCGTTTTTGCATTTTCAAACATATCGGCATCATCTGCATACGCAGTGAATACCGGCGACGACAATACAGGCGCCGCTCCCATCGACTATAGCAAAATATTCGTACCCGAAAAATCATCAATGGCAGAGTCCATGTACTCTGCGGACGATAAAGTAAATATAATAGTGGAGCTGGATTCCGCCTGTCTTTTGTCACAGCGCGGCGAAAACAGCTATCAAACCACAAAGAGATACCTGTCTTCCAAAGCGGCTCGTTCAAAGGAGGATTCCATAGACAAGTTCAGAGACCGGGTGGAAAAAAATATAAAAAAAGCAGGTATAAAATTAAAAGTAGAATCTGAGTACTCTGCGGTAATCAGCGGGTTTTCCGCTGTCGCAAAATTCTCCGATCTGGATAAGATCAAGGAAATAAAGGGAGTGAAAAGCGTATTTATAGCCCAGACTTACCGCAGGGCAAAACCCATGCTCACCAACAGTACAAAGACGATAGGCGCGACGTTTGCACAGGAAACGGGCTACACCGGCAAGGGGACTTCCGTTGCCATTTTGGATTCCGGTCTTGACGTCGATCACGAGGCGTTCCGGGGCACGGTAAACAATCCTAAGTACAGCAAAGATTCCATCGCGGACATTCTTAAGAACAACCGTCTCACAGTCGGGAAACTGTCCGTAAATGTCCTTTATCACAATTCCAAGATACCGTATGCTTACGACTATGCAGACGGCGATTACAACGTTAAGGGCGGCGACAACCACGGAACTCATGTGGCCGGTATAGTGGGCGCAAATTCCGGAGGCACCGTCAAAGGCGTGGCTCCGGACGCGCAGCTCTTTGCGATGAAAATCTTCGGTGACAAGGCCAAGGGCGCTTCCGACGAAGACATACTTTCGGCTTTGGACGACTCCGTAAAACTCGGATGTGAAACGATAAACATGAGTTTGGGGCAAACTTCCGGATTTTCCGAAGCATCGGCAACCAAGATGAAGGACGTCTACAGTCGTGTGGAGAAGGCGGGAATCAATCTCATCTGCGCGGCGGGAAACGATTACAGCTCAACATATCACGGAAACAGTACAAACGATCTGCCGCTTGTTTCCAATCCGGATAACTCCGTCATAGCTTCGCCTTCATCGTACGCTTCTTCAACCGCAGTCGCAAGCATCAACAACGGCGAAGCCACCGACAGATATTTTTTGCTCGGAACGGAAAAGATACGTTACAGCGACTCTTCCGAAAACAATGCGACCAGATTTTCCGTCCTGTCCGGAAACTATGAATTTGTCGATTGCGGCGTCGGCTCATCAAGCGACTTCAAAAACAAAAACCTTTCCGGTAAAATCGCGCTTATCGAGAGGGGCGGTAAAGAGAACAATGAGATTCTTACCTTCAGGCAAAAGGAACAGAATGCAAAGAATGCCCATGCCGTCGCCGCCATCATATACGACAATGTCGAGGGCGATCTGGTTTCCATGGGAACCGATCACAACATACCGATCGTGTTCATCTCAAAATCCGACGGAAAGAAACTCAAAAATGCCGATGAAAAAAAGATAAAGACCGACCCCGACTACATAGGGAAATTCGAAAGCCCTACCGGAGGACAGATGTCGGATTTCTCATCGTGGGGAGGAACTCCGGATCTGAAACTGAAACCCGAGATTACGGCGCCGGGAGGAAATATATATTCTTCTCTAAACGGCAACAGATACGGAAACCTGAGCGGGACCTCAATGGCTTCTCCTCATATAGCGGGATCTTCCGCCGTAATGGAACAATACGTCAACGGTGAACTTGAAGGAACTTCCATGACGCAGACGGAGCGCAGGAAACTCATAAACAACCTGCTCTTAAGCACCGCGACCGTCGTAAAGGACAGCGACGGCAATATGATATCTCCGAGAAAACAGGGGGCAGGTCTTGCCAATCTGAAAGCCGCTGTCCAAACAGGCGCATATCTTACGGATAAAAACGGAAACAAGCCCGTCATCAGCCTCGGCGATTCTCAAAGCGGCGATTTCGAATTCTCCTTCCTGTTGAAGCGTCTGAAAGCGTCGCATAACGATTACAAGGTCAGCGTCTCCGCATTTACGGAAAAAGTCAAAACTGTCGACGGTAAAGCATATATCGCGCAGCAACCGCGGAAACTTTCCGACGATGAGCTCACGGTGACTGCGCCGTCAAACGTGAGTCTTAACGAAGCTTCCACGGAAATTTCGACAAGACTCGCGCTGACCGACAAAGGGAAAAATACATTGCGAAAGGACTTCCCGAACGGGATCTTCGTCGAGGGTTTCGTTACGCTTACACCTACTAACGTTTCGGAAACCGTACCGCTGAGCATACCGTTCATGGGTTTTTACGGAGACTGGCAGAAAAGCCCCCTGTTCGATTCGACCAGATATGAAGATAAAAAAGCTGCGGTGGATCCAATGTATCTCGGTCAGTTTGACAGCTACACGGGCGGCGGTAAAATTCTGGGACACAATATATACGGAAAGGCTCAGATATACGATGCCGACAAAATTGCCGTAAAAGGACAATCGGTCAGCAACGGCAGTCATAAACACGTCACGGCGGTCACCACGCTTTTGCGAAACGCCCACCGCGTGGAGTTTTCCGTTCAAAACTCATCTTCAGAAACGATATACAGAGAATCCATTTCAAATGTCAGGAAGTCGAATCACAGCGATGAGGGGTACTATCATCCGATGGCGCCCAACGGATGGACGACAGAAGGGCAGTGGGACGAGCCGCCTCCGGAGGACGGCAGGTACACATACACCCTCAAAGGGTTTCTCAACAAGAAGAGCGCGGACGGTCAGAACACCGTAAAATTCCCCGTGACCATAGACAGTAAAAAGCCGGAAATTGTAAAGAGCGAGTTCATCGGAACAAAGTGGAAGATCACGGTCAGGGACAACCATTACGTTCAGGCCGTGGGAATCACCGCGGGAAATGCCGCACCTTTCACGGGATGGCGGAATCCTGACGAAAAAAAGCCGGGCGTAGAAAGCACGGTCACATTCGATCTGAAAGATCCCGCTTTTAAGGATGTCCGACGTGCAAAGATTGCAATTGCGGATTACGCGGACAATCAAACGGTATCAAAGGAATACTCCATACCGGGTTCCGCGAACAAGGACATCGGGACAGAGCACTACAAGTCCGATTCGAACGACAGGGATTGGCACGAAGCGTCAAAATACGACAAAAATAACGATGGCGCGGTCGATGTGGAAGATTACATACTGGCACTGCAATAGCGCAGTCCGGTCAACAGTTCCGAGCGGCGGTGACTGCCGGAGGTTCGCGGCTGCGGACAAACGAACCTCCCGAGGCATGGGCGTGAGATGTTCATGCCTCAATAAGTTCGGCGGGAACTTATTGGGCAGTCACCGTTTATACGAGAAAATCAAAAGAGAGTTGCCGCACGGTTGCCTGAATAAATCAGCCGGAGCGGCAACTCCCTTTAAGTTTGCAATTTATCTAACCCTGAACTTTACTCCTATTTCTCTTTCCGCAATATCTCGACAAAGTCTTATGTCCTCATCGCTTATCGTTCCGCTCACCACCGACATCGTAACGTCTCCGATCCTCTCCTTTGCGAGTCTTGTATAATCCAGAATCGCATCCCACGATTTCAGTCCGAAATCCGGGTGACAGAGATCGTTATATTTCTCCGCTGTGGGAGCATTCAGACTTACCGAGACCCTGTCTATCAATCCGACCATATCCGGTGTGGTATCCCTGCCGTACATCAGATTCGCAAGCCCGTTCGTGTTCAATCTGACCTTGACGTTCTCCTCCGTCTTCTTCCGCGAATTCTGCGAAACGAAATTTTGCATTGAAGCGGTATTATCGCTCGCATGTAATTTTCCGCTTGAGCGTAAATTCCCGACCGGCTCTCTTCCGCCCTTTATATATCCCACGAGTTCGAGCATAATGTCGAGCCTTGCGGTCGGCTCCCCGTATCCGCAGAAAATCAGTTCATCGAAGGATGTCAAATCTATTTCGCTTACCATTTCTTTCAGTTCTTCAAGCGTCGGTTCTCTCTTGAGCCACAGGCTGTCCGCCGTCCCGAGAGCATCAACGATGTCCCTGATGCAGAATTCGCAACTGCACGGACATTTATTGGTTATGTTGGCATATAAATCAGTACCGTAATTGTAAAACACATCTCCTATGTATTCCATACAATCACATCCCTTCTATAATTACCATGCGCCTCCGCCTCCGCCTCCGAAACCGCCGCCGGAGAAGCCGCCTCCTCCGAAGCCGTCACCGCCGAAACCGCCAAAGTCGCCGCCGGATCCGAAGCCGGAAGTTCCGATCTCGCTATTCACTGAATTTCCGAAGGAATTCAGCATGGAGCAATAAAACAAAGGCGTAACTGGATCAAAGCTGTTGTAGCCCTCATACCAGCCCGGATCTCCGACTGCAATATTATCAAATTTTTTCGCCCATACCGTTGACATCCCCATTACATAGGCATACGGAATGATATTGAAGAAATAATCCGGATTTTCATCGGACAACATTTTTAATTTCCTGTATTCAGCATTTCTTATAAAGTTTTTGAACCCCAATATCCTTCCCTGAAGGCTTGCGCTTTCCCCGGTTCTGGCTTTCATCAAAGTAGTGAAAACATATGAAAGAGCCACCGAAACAAATATCACCGGAACTATCGCAATACGCTTCAGATAATAGTATGAAGCAAACGCCGGCAACGCCACACCCGCAACCATAAGTATAATTCCCAGTACATATTTTGCAACGATCTTCGCCCGTTCAGTCGATTCTCCGGCGTCGAATGCGGACAGTACGGTCTGCAATCCGAGGATCTGTACTACAGCCTCCGCTATAAGCATATAGCGGTTAACACCGCTGCCGTCCTCAAGCTGTATGAGCAATATCGTAACGACGCCAAGGGCTGCGGTAACGAGCGTGGCAAAAGCCCTCGCAATTTGAGATGTCGTAGTGAAGATTTGCCGCTTTTCATTTGAGTAATAGTTCTCCACGGATTCTTTCACCACTTCCAGATCGGTCGCAAAATCAGCCGGAAGGCTGTTCGGATCCACTGTATCTCCTCCCGCAAACAGCGAGGCGAACATCTGCTGCGCAAAAAACTTTTCAGACGGATCCGGCTCTCCGGTCTTTATTAATTTTATGCTTTCGTCCTCATTCTGTTTTATCTTAAGATATCCCTTTGAGGCGTAATAGAAAACCATCGCGCTCAAGTCCTTATTGTCCACGCTTCCGTCTATAACATAACCGAGTTCGACCGGCGTAAGCCCTTCCGGCGGATAAAACTCGACGGTTTTAACAAGTTTCGGATCTCTTCCGGCTAAAAACCATATGAGTCCCAAAAACAGCGGAACGGTTATCAGAAAGACAATCAGTATCTTTCCGTAACCCGCTCTGTCGGGCGGATTCACCCAATAGCCTTCCGGCAGATCCATTCCCGCGCTCAGGCCCCAGTGCGCGGGCAGATTCTTTCCCGTCAGCGTCAGCGTATTGCCCGCGCTGTCCAAGTTCCTTGTAAAGTAAGAGGAAACATCTTCATTCCCGCCGTACGAACCTCCGAACAACTTCATCTTTTCCCAGTCAACAGCTTTGGGCATGGTAAGCGTAATGACCGCATTCTCGACGGGCGTACTCCATGCCGTGGGGAAAAGATTTGTGTTGAAGAAATCTTTATTAGCGTTATCGTCCTTATAGCACTTCAGCCTATACGTCACTTTAAAAGTCTGCTCACCCGTAAGAAGTTCATCCGGGTCGCCGATTCTGATACCCTTCAACTTATATTTTTTACCCTTGACGTCCGTCCGTGTTTCCGTGATGACCTTATCGACATCATAATTGGACTTGATATCTTTTACTTCGTAATATTTCGGTCTGTAAGGTATGTATCTTGTGATTCCGTGATGCGAAGACCGGTTGAAATCGACCTTTATGGTTTCTTCCACATATATGACATGATTATCCGATACTTTCATTCTGACATTGAATTCTTTTGTGTCAAAATCGTCGCTTAATGCATACACGGAGTTTGAGATCGTAAGTGACACGGTTGTTATGAGCATCGCAAAAAAAGCACACAGGCAAACCCTGATTAAGCGCTTTACGGCAATGCTCTCAGCCCGCCTCGACATGGATTCGGTTACCGTCACTTTCTCATGTCGGGCGCGCCCGTTTTTTCCCCTCGATTTAAGCATTGAATTAAGCATTGAAGCTCACCTTTACATTTCTGCGTTCTTCCTCGGAGTCCACCTGGAACATCTGTCTGAGCTTAAAGTTGAACATCTGTCCTATGATATTGCTCGGGAATACCTGACATTTGTTATTGTACAGCTTGACCACCGCATTGTAATATTTCCTCGAGTTTGCAATGTCTTCTTCTATGCTCTTAAGCTGATTCTGCAGGTCCAAAAAGTTGGTGTTCGCTTTCAAATCGGGATAAGCCTCGGAAATGGCGAACAGAGATTTCAGCGTACCAGTAAGAGCATTCTCTCCCGCGATCTTGTCCTCTACCGTTGTCGCTCCCTGTGCAAAATTTCTTGCTTCGATGACTTTCTGAAGTGTCTCTTTTTCATGCGACGCATATCCCTTTACCGTTTCCACAAGATTTGGAATCAGGTCATATCTTTTTTTCATGTAAACATCCATGGTGGAATACGCCTCTTCACAATCATTGTTCGCTCTGACAAAGCCGTTGTACATAACCACGAATATCAGCACTATGAGTACCACAACAGCCGCAATAATAGCAATTACCATTCTTCTACCTCCCTCCGCACTAAAGTGCAGTCACATAAATTTCACGAGTTTTTATTTTTTCTGATCGCTTTCAATTATACTTTATCGGCGTTTTCTAATCAAGTGACACGCCCCCCCGGGACGCTGTCAAGTTTTGCGGAGTTTTCCCCGGCATTACATGTGAGCAAATCTTAGACTTCCCTGTAAAATGCGGACATGGGCCCCCGGCAAGTCCTCGTCGCAGACAATCGCACGTCTCAATGCGCATCACATTTCCCGTTTCATCATATTGCTGTAGATAATATCATTGTAGTTATGTTAACATATGTATTCATATATATCAATAAAAATTCATGGTCATTGAAGCTTTACAGACCGGATCCCTGTCTGCGCCCCTGCTTTTGAAGTGAATTTCAGCTTTGTAATTCAGCGACATAAAATATGCGCCAAACGTCGATATAACAGTCGATATAACATATGTTCCAAATGTCGATACAAAATACGCTTTGCAATCCGGAAACAAATTGCTCTTTACACAAAATAACATCAAATACATACCCAAAATTCAAAAATTCATAGTATAATATCAGCGCAAAAGGAAAGTTCCTTGCGTTCTCAAAACTTCAAGTTTTATTCTGAATAAATAACCAAACGGAGGCCTTAAATATGGACAACAGCAATTTACCACCTGAACTGCGAAATAACACCCCTTCGCAGGATCCGGAAAATTCCTCGGATACATGCGGTGAGCGGACACCTTTGGACACGCTTACCGAAAATTCCGCTTCGGCGGAACCGACTTACAGTATATTTTCTTCAAAGTCGGCAGATTCCGATGGCACGGACGCACATACTTCATCCGCCCGGAACCTCGATCCAACCGACGATGCGGCGAGCACGCATCCGGGTATCGAAGCGGATATGCAAAGCGGGATTTTTGAAGAGGATATGCAAAGCGGAATTTCTGAAACAGATATGCGAAGCGGAGTTTCTGAAACGGATACCTCAAAAACGGATTTTATCCTGATCGGCGATCCTTCTACTCCGGAAACCGATGCTGAAGACACCGGAAGCGGTTCATCGTATAATTGCGATTCGAACTATGATCAGGTTCCCTCCCGGAATAATAGTGATTCGGGATACGAGCAAATTCCTTTCCGGGATAACGGTGATTCGGGATACGAGCAGGTTCCTTCCCGGGATACGGACAATGCGGATCACGCCAATTCAGGTTATGCGATCACGGATCATAACGGTAGCGCCTATGCTCATTCCGATTATAAAAATGCGGATCGGGGCTTTTATGGTTCGAGGAGCACAGCCGCTCGTTCCGGGGGGATAAGCAAGAAATTCTTTATCGCTTCGCTTATCGTTGCGATGCTGCTGACTTCCGCCGTTACGATGCTTGGAATGATTTTATATACAAACAACTTTTCCGAAGGCAGTGACCGGGCGACAAACTACACCCTTTCCAAAGAGAGCAAATCCCTGTCATACGACAGCATAGTGCACAAGGTGAATTCGAGCGTGGTTTCCATAGTTACGGAATCCGTATCCACCGACACATGGGCGCAGAATTACGTGAAAAAAGGGGCGGGCAGCGGCGTTATCATACAGAAGAACGGTTACATCCTCACCTGCAATCATGTGATCCAGAATGCGAGCAAAATAAGGGTCAATATGAGCAATGACAAAAGTTATCCCGCAAAGCTCGTAGCATCAAGTCCCGACGACGACCTCGCGGTCCTGAAAATTTCCGCAAACGGTCTCAACGCGGCGACATACGGCGACAGTTCAAAGCTTGAGGTGGGTGACCAGGTAATTGCCATAGGAAATCCTCTCGGGCAGCTCAGCAATACCGCGTCAACAGGCATCATAAGCGCATTGAATCGTCAATTAACGATAGAAAACCGCAAACTCAATCTCCTGCAAACCGATGCCTCCATAAACCCCGGTAACTCCGGAGGAGCACTGTTCAACAGTTCCGGTAATCTCATCGGCATAGTGGTCGCAAAGTCTGCCGGTTCCGACGTCGAAGGACTCGGCTTTGCGATTCCGATCAACCACGCGGCGGAGATTGCAAAAAAACTCATCAAAGACGGTGATATAAAATCCAAAACGGAGTCGTCCGGCCAAGGCGCTCTGATCGGTGTCACGATACAGGATTTGAGCAAAGAGCAGGCTCGGTCCGGCGGTTTTGACGACGGCGGAGTTTTCATAATCTCCGTTACCAGTCCTTACGCGCGGAAAACGGGGCTTCAAAGCAGAGACAGGATATATTCACTCGGCGGCAAGCTCATAAAGGACAGCGCCGCTTTGAAAAGTGCCCTTTCAAAATACAAGGCGGGTGATAAAGTGAATGTCGTAGTGGTTCGAAACAATAAAAAAATCAGTGCAAAGGTTACACTGATCGCCGCCTCGCAGACACCTCAATAATCAATGCGCGCCCAACGGGAGTTATCAAACACGCATTACACGCGTTGATTTTATCCCGCTAAAGTACATCTTCCTCGCGTGAGGCGGGCGGAAATTCACCGTCCTCGCGCGAGCCGAATGCGGATTCGCCTTCCCGGACCACAAAGTCCTTAAGTTTCTTAACGTGGTTATCCGACATCGTGCGTGCCGCATCGCTGTCACCGCTTCTGATCGCCTCAACGATTTTCTTATGCTCGACAGGCATATTTTCATAGCGCGAGAAATCTTCGTAATACAGGTATCTGAACCGCAGGGAAAGTTCCTGAACCGATTCAAACAATTGAATAAGAGCCTTGTTGCCCGAGAGTCCGACTATCTTGCGATGAAAACTCTCGTCCGCGTGAATTATCTTATCCATCGCACCGGACGCGATAGCTTCCGTATACTGACGAACATTCCGGTCAAGGTCATCAAGTTCTTCCTCCGTTACGCGCTTTGCCGCAAGCGACGCGGCAAGAGCTTCCAGTTCTTCACGGACCACCAGAGTATCCACCATCTCTTTGACGGAAATGCCGGATACGTACGCTCCTTTTCTCGGTTCAATCACGACCAGGGCTTCTTTTTCGAGCTTCCTGATCGCTTCCCTGACAGGAGTACGGCTCACTCCCATATCTTCCGCAAGTTCAACTTCCATCATCCTCGTACCGGGCTTGATCTTACCCTTCAAAATCTGGAATTTTAACTGCTCGTAAACTATTTCCCGCAAAGGTTTATGGTTTTCCAATTCAAAATTTAACATGCTTTCCACTCTTCCTTTTATGCCGTAACGTGCACTCATTAACGTGCGCTCAATCATACCGTAGTGTGAGTCCAGTATGACTCGTACTTCTCTTTTCTGAGTTCGGCGGACAGCACCTTTGCATCCTGCATATCGTCAAATACCGCAAATACCGTGGGACCGCTTCCGCTCATGAGTACCTTTCGTGCGGGACTTTTTTCCATCTTATCCTTAAGAACCTGTACCGCCGGATAAGCCTTTAACGTATAATTCTCAAGCACATTTATGAACTCGTCATACATGCCTGCGCCTCTTTCTTTCAACAGCTTTTCCAATCTGTCGTTGTCGGGCCTTTTTTCTATTTCGCAGCTGTCGATCCCTTTGTACGCAGCTGAAGTTGATACTCCGAAACGAGGTTTGGCAAGGACTATCGGTTTCTTTAAACTTGTCGTTTTTCTGATATGTGTTCCTCGTCCGGTGGCTCTGACACATGTTGCCGCAATATCGCTCTTGCATATTTTCCGCGGAAGTTTTTTGTTCATTACCGCCTGCCCGACCGCGCAAAACGGAACATCGGAACCCAATTCTTCGCATATTCCGCATATCTCGGTCAGCGAAAGATCAAGATTCCAAAGTGCGTTCAGACCGTGAATGACCGCGGCTCCGTTCCCCGAGCCTCCCGCAAGACCGGCTCCCACGGGAATTCTCTTTAATATCTCTATTTCAATACTCCCGCCGTTCCTTTCATTTCCGTACAGCTGAATCATAAGCTGCGCTGCACGATATGCGAGATTCTTTTCATTGGTCGGCAAGTACACCCTGTTCGTACTGACGGAGATACCGAATTTTTCCTGCGATTCCCGATGAGACGCCGATTCCGTCCGCGCATCCGGCTCTGCAGATGATATGCCTTCCGGTGATGTGTCAAAAGTCGTACCCGACCCGGCTCCCGCATCGGGAGCAGAATTTTCGGCAAAAGAAATCTTTACATCATCGTGGAAAGCAATTTGCTGCATAATCATATCCACAGTATGAAAACCCGAGCGATCCACTCCTGTCACATCTATCGACAGGTTTATCTTTGCATAAGATGCGATTTCAATACTTTTCATCGCCTTTTCACTATCTCTTTTTCTTTTTTTTCTGCGCTTTGCCGTAGTTCCCGGCCTTGAGTTCCTTCTTGCGGGCTTCCGCCTCCGCTTTTCTCGCCTCGGCGGCGGCTTTTCTCCCCGTCTTATAATTACTGCCCGCTGCGGCAACAGGTCTCGGACCTTTCACCTTATATGTCCGCCCGTCGCCTTCATCAGCGGCCGTGTTTTCCTCTTTCACGGCGCGAGCACTCTTTTTTGCGATCTCCCTGCGGTGTTTCGCCATCACCTCTTCTACCGACTTTCCGGTGCGCTTGGCTTCCTTGTACGGATTGAAAGCAGGCTGTTTCTCTTCTTTATCATCATCGTGGCTCTTCTTGGATTGTCTGAAGCTGAACAGCATCATTCCGCCGAACATCAAGGCCATCATAATCATGTAGATCATGGTATTTCTGCCCTGATTGATCGTTTTAAAGCTTATGGTCACATCTTTTCCGAGCCTGTTGCCGTCATTGTCGACAAAATCGGAAGCGATCGTACATGTATAGACCGTATCGTCCTTGATCACATACTTCCCTTTTCCTACCGTGCTCACCTTGGTCGTATCTATCAGAATCAACGCATACTTGGAATCTTCCTTATCGTAAAATATCCGCGTGGGATATTCTTTGCCCGATGAATCCGTAATCTTGAAAGCCTTGGCATTAGCTTTCTTCGAAGAAGCGTTTCCCACGTCCTTGTTAAAGTAGACCTTAACACACATGTTATCTTTGATAGTGTTCTTCGCTCCGTCCGCAGGATAGGTTCTGTCAACCTTAAAATCCGCTCCCGCAAAGCTCAATACTGTGGTCATCATCACAACGGCAATCACAGTACCGATAAATGCACCAAATTTTTTCATAATCTCGGATCCTCCGTTTTCCATTACAATCTCCCGTTCCGCTTCATATCCGCGGGATCTTCGGTTCTGTCTCATATCCGTGCAATCTTTAGTTCCGCTTTATATTGTCACTTCTTGTTGTCACTTCTTAACGGTCTTTTTCTTCCTGTTTCCCGAAGCCGCATTTTTTCTCAGTTTTAAAAAAAAGTCTTTAAGAATCCGGGAGCACTCTTCTTCAAGTATTCCCGACTCCACCTCCACACCGTGATTAAGCTTCGGATGCCGCACTATGTTCATCACCGAACCGCACGCCCCCGCTTTGGGATCCATGGTTCCTATATACAGTTTCCCAATTCTGCTCCAGACCAGAGCCCCCGCACACATGGCGCAAGGCTCACAGGTCACATACATCTCACAGCCGGACAAACGCCATCCGCCCAGTGCATCCGCTGCCTGCCGTATCGCATTCATCTCGGCATGAGCCGTCGGGTCTTTGGTCGTCTCCGTCAGATTATGAGCCCCGGATACGATCTCTCCGTCCCTGACGATCACCGCTCCTATCGGAACCTCGCCGAGACTCTCCGCCACCGAGGCTTCTCTCAAAGCTTCCCTCATAAAATCTTCTTTAATCATACAGGCAGAATTATATAACATACCCCGCACTTCTTCAAGGATTTTTTGTACGCCGACAAATACACGGAGCCTTCTGTAAAATCCGCGCAGCCGGTGTCTGTCAAACGAGATTTTCTATTTGCAGGTTTCCAAAACCGCGTCCCCGGGCCCCTCTGCGATGACCGTGTCAAACAAGAACTTCTATTTGCAGGCTTCCAAAACCCCGAGCAGATATTTCCATGTCCGCCCCACGGAAGCGATCGAAAGTTTTTCGTCGGTGGTGTGAACGCCCGTCATATCCGGACCGATGGAAACCGCATCAAAGTCACCGTCGTTCATCTTCCCCGCAAACAATCCGCACTCAAGCCCGGCATGAATAGCCTCGATCTGCGGTTCTTTACCGTACTGCTTTTTGAAGACTTCAACACAGGTATCCCTGAGGGCGGAATCCGCACGGTATTCCCAGCCCGGATATTCGCCGCTGTATTCAACTTTTCCTCCGAGGATCCCCGCAAGGCTTTCAAGTCTTCTGCACAGATATTCTTTCCTCGTCTCCACGGCGCTTCTGAGCGCATAGAGAGCCGTAACCTCATCATCGAGGGTAGTCAGAGCGCCTAAATTGAGGCTGGTTTCAACAAGGCCTTCTATTTCTTTGCTCATATGCTGGATCCCTGTCGGGGTATTCATCAGCCATGCAATAACCTTGTCTCTACTCGATGAATCCATTGCGGCTTCTTCTTTCGTGTCGCCAAAGTCCACGGTGAGCGTTACACCCGGATCCGCCGCTCTCAACTCACGCGAAATTGCCGTCGCCATTTCGGCAACCTTATCCGCTATCTTCTCTCTGTCCTCGGATGAAGCGAGAATCCTGGCATCAGCTTTTTTGCATATCGCGTTGTCCTTGCTTCCGCCGTTCACCTCGACAAGCTTATATCCTGTCAAACGTGCAAGATCATACAAAACACGACCGATCAGGATATTCGCATTCCCGTGCTCCTTGTCTATTTCCATTCCGGAATGACCGCCCAAAAGTCCGTCCACACAAATCGTTGCTTGCACGCCGGTCGCTTTTTCACGCTTTACGGGTATTATGACCTTTGCGGAAACCCCACCTGCGCAGCTCACCGTGATAATTCCCTCTTCTTCGGAATCTATATTTATCATCTTGCGCGCCTCTATCTGCGAAGCATCCAGCGCCTCCGCACCGAGCAGCCCGACCTCTTCATCCACGGTAAAGACGCAGTCGAGTTTCGGATGCTTGTATTCATCTGAATCCAACACCGCAAGCGCCATCGCAACGGCAATTCCGTCGTCGCCGCCGAGTGTGGTGTCTCTGGCGCGAAGCCAGTCACCGTCCACATAAAGATCCAGACCGTCCTTTGTCATATCTATCGGACTTCCCGGCGTCTGCTCGCACACCATATCTATATGCCCCTGAAGCATAACGGGTGCGGCACTCTCATAACCCGGCGAAGCGGGTTTTCTTATAATGACGTTGTTACACTCGTCCTGATAATAATCAAGACCCCTGTCCTTTGCGAACGAAACGAGATAGTCGCTTATCCGCTTCGTATTATACGAACCGTGTGGAATCGACGCGATGGTCTCAAAAAAGTCAAAAACCGCCTTCGGTTCAAGGTTTAATTTTTTACTCATATCAATCTCCTATCAATATCCATTCCGCCACTTCAACCGACGGAATAACCAGCCGTGAAAAATGTTTATGCACTGATGCGTGCCGGACAAGCCCGCCGGGAACTTATCGAACGGAGTGACCGTATTATTCGTTCGCAGGTTTGCCGGATGATACGTAAAGACCGACCCTCGCCCGCTGATTGAGCGGTCACAGCATTATTTGCCCGCAGGCGGAAGCCTGTATAGAGTCTTCCCGTTTTCTCTAACCTTCACTATATGCTTACCCCGCAGCATGTAGTCGATCAGTTTATCCCTGAATGGCTCTCCGTTCACTATGACGGCAGTCTTCCTGGAATAAAACTCTTTTGCTTTGACTTCCTTTATTAAAAAACCGATGCCGTCTGCCGTGACGGTATCGTGTTCTTTAAGGTACTTCACCACTCTGAGTGCTGCATTGTTCAGAAGCATCCCTGTCATGCGCTCATTTTCAGTGACCTTTTTCCTGAGTCCGACCGCATACAAACCGGCGGTCACCAGGGCAAACAGAAATATACCTATTACGATTATTAAGGTGTGATTCAACATACCGCACCACCTATAAAAATTCTATATACTTGACTTCTTTCAGTACATTTAAAAACTGTATAAGTCTCGGGTACAGCGGCTCCGCTTCTTCGCCGAACTCCTCTTTGACCTTGCCGCCTATGTCGAAAACCGTGTTCTTTCCGTCTATTGACAGCCATACAAAACTACCGAACTCATCGAGGTCGATATTGCTTACCTCGGGGGTTTTGAACATTTTCTGAGCGAGTCTGTTGTAGAAGCCCTTATTTTCCTGTACAACGGTAACAAGACCGTTGTTTTCCATCCAATCAAGATCCCCGCAAATTGCAGGGATCTTGTCGAGATAGTTTTCCGTGTTTATTTCTTTTTTCTTACGCATCGTATTTAGCGCCCGACTGCGGTTTCTTTCTCAAACAATAGTAAAGAAGTGTAGCGACCAGGAGTGCGAAAGCAACGAGTGAACCGATGTTCCCCAGGTTGAGCTTTTCCGACATATTTATCACATCTCCCAAAGATTTGCTGCCGCTCACAGGGATGACCGCAAATACCGCAAGAAGTATGCCAAGCAGTCCCTCTCCGGCAATCATTCCCGAAGAATAGAGTATTCCGCTGCTGATGGCTGCTTCTTTAGCCTTCTCGTCCTTAAATTTCTTCTTTTCCACGTACAGTTTTACAAATCCGCCGATCATCAGAGGTACCGACAGGTGTATAGGCAGGTACAGTCCTATAGCGACCGGAAGTACCGGAATCCTTATAATTTCAAGGATTACGGCAAAGAATACTCCTACAAACACCAAGGTCCACGGCAGGTTTGCGTTCATAACGCCCTCGATAACCAGTTTCATAAGATTTGCCTGAGGCGCAGGAAGCATTTTGCCGCCGTAACCCCATGCAGCGTTGAGCAGATACAAAACTCCGGCAATGGCAAGACCTGACGCCAGCGTTCCGATAACTTCACCTATCTGCTGTTTGTAAGGTGACGCGCCCACGATATATCCCGTTTTGAGATCCTGTGACATATCTCCTGCCATAGCCGCTACTATACATATAACCGTACCGATCATGATCGCGGTTACCATTCCCGATGTTCCCGTGGTTCCGCTCATCTTCAAAATCATCGTTGAAATCAGAAGTGTGGCGATAGCCATACCGGACACAGGGTTGTTGGAGCTTCCGACAAGGCCGACCATTCTGGAAGAAACAGTCGCAAAGAAGAAGCCGAATACGATTATGATAAGCACGCTGCCTATTCCCATAGGAATGGTAGGCACAGCGACCAGAATCGCTATTACGATAAGCAGGATTATTCCGAGGAACTTCATATCAAGATCCTTGTTCTGACGATTTATCGTGGTTGCGGTATCCTTTGCCCCCAAACTTGACATGCTGTCTCTGAACGTACGCACTATCAGAGGCAGGGATTTGATCAACGACATTATACCTCCTGCCGCCACGGCGCCTGCACCTATGTAGCGGACGTAACTTCCCCATAGCCCCCATGTGTCAAGAGCACTTATAGGTTCTTTTGCCGGGAACATCACCATGTCTCCTCCGAAAGCCTTTATTAGCGGCATGATGATGAACCAACCGAAAATTCCTCCGGCTATCATGTATGAGGAAATTATCGGTCCGCATATGTAACCCACACCCGCAAGCGCAGGAAGCACATCGACACCTATGCCGGAGCCGTCATACTTTTTGAAAGCCCAGTCAGCTTCACTCGGGAAGACCTTGAGTCCGTCAGCGATAAACTTGTAACCTGCGGCGATTCCAAGGCCCGCAAACACCGTGCGCGCTTCCGTTCCTCCTTCTTCGCCCGCAACGAGTACCTCGGCACATGCCGTCCCCTCCGGATAAGGCAGGTTTCCATGCTCTTTTACAATCAACGCGCTCCTCAAAGGTACCATGAATACCACTCCGAGCAGCCCGCCGCTTATACAAACGAGTGCAATCGTCATATAACTCGGAGGCGTTCCCGCCCCCTCGGCCGCCCACATGAAAACTGCCGGCAAAGTAAATATTGCACCGGCCGCCAAAGATTCACCGGCGGATCCTATGGTCTGCACCATGTTGTTCTCCAGTATGGAGTCTTTCTTCATTATTATACGAATAATTCCCATTGATATTACCGCCGCCGGAATAGATGCCGACACGGTCATACCCACGCGCAATCCCAGGTACGCGTTTGCTCCACCGAAAAGTATGGCAAGCAAACTTCCCAAAATAATAGATGTCATCGTAAATTCCGGCATCACTCTGTCCGCCGGGATAAACGGCTTAAACTCTTTTTCGTTCATAAAAATCTCCCTTCTCATTAACTTTTTTGAACTTCATACTACTACAGTTTAACATAATGGTTCGGCGGTTTTCAACCTCATTATTCGGCGGTTCAGCGTCAAGTTTGTAGCTTTACAATAGATGTGAGACCTCAGGGATAGAAAAAAGCGATTGAATCCGTTAAAATGGTTTTTACCAAAACACAACCAAAGAAAGGATATTCAATCGCTATGAATAGTATAACACATTCTCAAAGATATTTGCCTCACACTATTGACACAAGGTATTACTCCGTAAAGCTCTATCGTGGTGGTTGCTCGGTCAATTTTGTCTGCCGAAAGTATCACATCTCAAAGG
>CP016202.1:1076539-1080260 GCA_003433295.1 Eubacterium minutum ATCC 700079
GGATCAAATGGCAGATGGACGTCAAATATGTCCCAAAAGCCTGTTATGTCGGTGAAATGCCTGATAAGTTCTATCAATACACGATGATTGACGAGGCTTCAAGAGAACGATTCATTTATCCTTATCTTGAACAAAGCAGTTACAGCACAATTGATTTTGTAAAACGTGCAATAGCCTACTTTGGATATAAGCCTCAAATCATCCAAACTGATTATGCCGAAGAAAAAACTATGCCGAAGTTTTTTGTAGGGTATGTAGCTTGACACATTTTGTTGTTGTTCTTCGGCATAGTGTTCTTTAGTCCAAAGAGTACAATGCTTTTCTGATTGATTCGCTCTTCCATAGTTTTTCATCGTTAACGACATTATCCGTAGCCTTGTTCATTGCATCCGCCATCATTTCCAGCGTGGCGAATGCATAAAAACCTGATGTTGTTGACATGCTTTCGTGTCCCAATAACTGCATGATGAACGGTAACGGGACTCCGCTCCTGTACAGATCCATTGCTTTTGTTTTTCTCATCAGGTGACAATGGACTCTCGCCGGGACTTCAGCGCAATGATTTCTTGCAATATCTGCGGCGGTCTTTAATATCATGCTGATGCTATCAGTGGAAAGCCGTTGTTTTCTTCCACCCAGGATACTGTAAAACAACGGGGCTTCGTCACCCTTTGGGTGAAAATCTCTCAGAAATACGAGCATATGCTGAACAGTTTTTTCCAAGATCGGGACATTCCTGCTCTTTTTTCCTTTGCCTATGAGCGTAACATATGCATGCTGAACGTTTAGATGAAGTGATGAAACATTCAGATCCGAAAGTTCTTGCACCCTAGCACCCGTATCATACATCAGAATCAACAGCATTCGATTACGTCGATGCTTTGCTTTTTCAGTCCCATATGCATCCAGGATCGCAGCCGTTGCCGCCGGTTGAAGATACTCTATCGGATGTTTTTCCTCTTTTAACTTCCTGACAGCGCATACATCAGTATACACTCCCTGAAGTTCGAAATCTTCCTGGCCGCAGTATTTAAGAAAGGAACGGATCGCAGTCAGTTTTAAATTGATCGTCTTTGCTGAATATCGCTTGTTCGTAAGCCATTGGATGAATTCCTGCACATTCCTACGGTTGAACGAATCAAATGTCACCTGTTCGTCTGATACCGACTTCGCATCTTCAAGGAAATGCAGATACGATTTCAGCGATTGTTTATATGTTTCAACCGATTTATCTGATAGATTCCTTGTCACCGGCATGTAACTATGTAGGTATGCACGTGCCAACAGCCAGAAATTCTTGTCTTTCTTTCGTTCATACTTCATACTTTTCAACCTCCGGAATGAGGTCTGCAGCAGAAGCTGTAAGATCTCTGTATTGCGGGAAGAAATCCGGTATCAAATGGATGTAGTAATATGTGCTTTCAAGGGATGAATGTCCCATATATCTCATCAGATACGGCAGCATTGAATGTATGTCTTTGCCTTCAGCGGACCATCTCATGATATTCGCACAAGCAAAATGATGCCTGAAATCATATGCCCTTGGTTTTACACGTCCATCCCTTTTGAGTCCGGCTCTCAACCAGATGTTTCTGAAGTTTGCGGAAATTGTTGTCGATGAACATATTCCCCCTTTAGTTCCCGGAAAAAAGTACTCCCTTTCCGGAAAGATTCCTCTGACTTTGCTATCATATGCCTTCAGATATCGTATCAGCTCTTCTGACAGATACAGTCGGCGATCCCGATTCCCCTTCCCGTGAAGGATGTCGAGATATCCCTTTTCGAGATGGACATCCCCACATTTCAGATTTCTTGCTTCACAGCATCTTGCGCCGCAGCAGTAGAGAAAACGGTACAGTGCCGGAAGAACATAGGGTCTGCAGGTAATCGAATACCGCTGTACATATTGGTCACACTCTTTAAAGAAAGTTTGTATCTCATCCTCTGTAAGCAGATATACCTCTGCATGGTAACGCTGAATCTTGAACCTGTCATCCAAAACATAGGCATCCTTTTCTCCCAGGATCTTCAGGTATCTGCCAAATTCTCTGATTGATGACAACCAACTTCGATCCTGCGAAGTGCTCCTTGTCGCATATCTCTCTGCCCAATACTCAACCAATTCACGGCTGAGACTATCAATGTTTTCGTGCTCATAGTTGTAACGATCTAAACTTTTCAGATGCGAGCAGGGTGCATTATACCGGATCCCCAGTGAATGCTTAAAGTCCAAAAACGCCTCGATCTTTTCGGCCAAATTACTGATATATGTGATCATGGATTCACCTCCTTAGAGATTCCATCCATCGGCAGCACACATTCCAGCAGTTGTTTTTCATCTGTCGTGATGTAGATATCCGTTGTGTTTGGACTGCAATGACCCAGAATTGCTGCGATCGTTTCGATTGGCACTCGATTTTTGAGCATTGTAGACGCTGCATTGTACCGAAGCATATGCATACCGAAAATGCGGTTTTCTTTCGAAACACCGGCTTTCGCAAAGACTCTCTCGACTACAGCATAGCAGGATGCGTGATCTGTGAATGCATCAAATGGTGCAAGTTGCCTCACAAAAAGATAGTTATTCTTCGCAGGAGGACGTTCTTCACATAGATATCGTACAAGAGTATTTCCTACAGCTGTCGTCAAAGGAAGGCATACCGGGTTCCCCGTTTTGCTCTGCTTGAAAGAAATCGTTTCGTTGATCCAGTCGATATCAGAGAGCTTCAGATTGATTAAATCACATGCTCTGATACCACAGGATAGGCCAAGACGGATGATAGCAGCGTCTCGGAAAGATATCTCCCGGTTTTCAATTACCTCATTGATCCGTTCATATTCCTCATCAGTCAGGACGGGAATGATCCTCTTGACTCTTGGAGCATGAATCCCTGCAATTGCTTCGATCAGATCTTCTCTGTCAAGAAACCTGAAAATCGAACGGAGTTCACACAACACCTCACGTCGGCGTTCCTTTTTGCAATCGATGATATACCCAATCACATCGCAGGATGTCAGCGAATTGACATCCAAATCTCCATATTGCTCCAGATAGTGGAGCAGAGAATACATCCCGTATTCATAGAAATGAATCGTGTTTCTGTTTTCATAGGTCTCAGCAAGAAAAGCACAATACTTGTCATAAATGGCACGGGCAACCGGATCGTTAGGGGTCTGTTTTCCGCGCTTCATGGTTTTGAAATCAAATTCACCATTGATGTAGTAGGAGTTCAGCAAGCGAATGAATCTGCGCTGAGAATGATAACGCTGTGTGCTGAATTTCCCGGTTACGGTACTTATGACATTATCTGCATATTTTTGACCGATATCTTGATCGTACTCTTTAACACCTTCTTTCTCACAAAACTCTTTAAATCGCCGTATCACACCACGATAGTTGAATATGGTACTATCGTTGTAACCGGCATCCTCCATTGCAACGATCAATTGATCGCATATTTTTTCAATTATCATCTTAAGGTACCTCCTTGCTTCAAAAGCACCTTAAGTATATGGAAACACTATGCCGAAGAACAACAACAAAATGTGTCAAGCTACATACCCTACAAAAAACTTCGGCATAGTTTTTTCTTCGGCATAATCTGTGTGTATAATTGGCTTGCAAGACTCTCCAATACTATCAATAACATCATCCAACATTCCATTTACAAGTTCTGCGTTAGGACGCCGACTTATCCGCCAAGCAACCAAAAGGCCATCA
>CP016202.1:1080285-1114809 GCA_003433295.1 Eubacterium minutum ATCC 700079
TCTACAACTTTATAAACTTCTACTCCTTCAAGGATCTGAAAGAGCAGATGTACAGATATATGCGTCGTTCAAACCGTATTCCCATGGCTGTGCTCGGCTGGGTATCGCCTATTGAAAGACGTTCACAACTCGAGACATAGCTTCTTTATCGAATACGCTATCACTCACTTTGGTAAAACCAATTCAATGAAATCATGTTACCTTTTTCTTTTTGACAATCTTGGTCTCACATCATTGACTAATGCACATTATTCGGCGGTTCAGCGTCAAGTTTTTGTGGTGAACTCGGGCAATCGCATTGGATCTTGAGAATAATAAACTTTCAACAATCCGGAGTACTCAAAGTATAAGCATAGCGTGTGACAAAAACTCATCGTACAAAAAACGTTCCCACATAGTAAGGATCTTTCTCCTTACTATGGCTAAAGACGTTTTTCTCCTTTTCTTTAATAAATTTATCTCCTCTTATTTTGTACCTGTATAAAGTGGTGTTGTTGTCATACTCATTGTAAAGGACATACAATTTATCACCTTTTATCTTGACCTGTGAAAGATGGTGTTTGAACTTTACATACTTTATTTTCTTTGTCTTGATATCCACGATGGCCATTCTTTTGCCTCTTCCGTCGGCCGGGGATGCAAGCGCTATAAAAAGGCGATTTTTATGCCTTAATATATTGTTTGTAGTGTTTGCTCTAATGTTGATAAACTCTTCTTTTCTCTTTTTCTTCAAGTTATAAATTAAAAGTTTTGAGGCATATTTTTCTTTTGCGTCCTGCTTCTCCAAAGGTATATACAATTTATTTTTGTGTATAAGCAATGAACAGCTGTCGGCGGGAAAGCCAATATCCACAGTATCGACAAGTTTTAGAGACTTCTTTTTTATTACGTATATCGGAGCATTATCCTTTGGATCCAACAAATTTATCCCAAGACCATAGATATTTTTCTTGTCACAATTCATATCCGTGACTATTCCGGATTTTATTGTAGTTATTTTCTTTTCACCGCTCTTCATGTCATACGATTCTAAATGCGTGTCTCCGTTTGAATTTGCGGTTGCATACAGCACGTCTTGCGACACTGTGAACCATTTCTCCCCATCCAGCTCCTTGCTGAACTTGTATTCCTTGATTTTGTGACTGTTAGCGTCAACCGAAACTATCGGAGTGCTTTGCGTACTTTTGGGCGATCTGTATGTGGTTGAGAGGAATTCATTCTTGTACAACTCCCCTTGTATAAAATTATCCGAATCACAGCAACAAGGGATGGTTTGAACACCAACCTTTTTAAAGTCGCTGTCGTAATACGTCAAGGTGCTCTTTTTTGCCTTTTCGCTGCTTTCGAGAACGCCAACTTCGTATTCCATATTTTTGAGTTTCTTCACATCTTTGTCGGAAACTTGATTGGCACTGTTTTTCATGCATCCCGATAAAACCAAAACGGCAATCATGGCACAAAGTGCCATGATTGCCGGATAAAATTTTCTTTTTGAATAAGTCTTCATGAAGGTTATCCTTTTCTGTAAACTATATTTTTGCGCGCCTCCGGACGGCGCACCGCACAAGAGTCGGGACAATTTTTCGGCATACAGCCGTTTACAGTATTTCCATTTCAGGTGCTCCCGCGACACCGTGTTTTACGCGATCCGACTCTTCCTCCGTCTTGGCATCGTTCCACTGATCCATCGTGCCGACCAGATAACCGGTTATGCGCCTGATGCGCTCAAACGGCACGTCTTTCAAGGTATACGTAAGCCCCACAAAGTCGGAATCCTCCGCGTCCACTTCAATCATAAGCTCATCTACCTTTCTCCCGTACTTTTCCTCAAGATAGTCTACATAGTTCTGTACTTCTTTTTCTGTCATATCACTGGGCTTGTTCACATTCATTTTTCTCTCCTCCCGAATGTTCGCCGGTACCCCTTACGTATCGGCTTTATTTCCTTTCTACGTTTATGCTTTTAGTTTATGTTTTTACGTTCGCACGTTTTTTACTGTTGGCCGTGCGGTCTCCAACATCTTTGTCGGTCGTACGGTCTCCAAAATCTCTGTTGGTCGTGCGGTCTCCAAAATCTCTGTATCATCGCGGGCATGGATCCCGGCACTTCTCCAAAACATGACGGGGAACATGCGAACTACTACATATATTGCCCGACCTATACTCACATACCCGAAATATCGTTTTCAAAACCCCGAACACAATTTTTCATGGCATATCTTCACAAAACATTCCTGCGGGCAAGTCTGCGCGGCGGCGACGGGAGTCAGGTTATTGCGGAATTTTTTTAGGCATTTACGCGCGTCCCGGATTTCATTCAAACGAAAGACCTTTTATTCATCTCGTTTTCCTTATCCGGCTTTGCGGTCACTTTGTTTTATTCTCGTCCAAATACTCCTTCGCGACATCGTATGCGCTTCTGCCTTTAACCTTTACTTCATAATTCATTTTAATCATCTCGTTTTCCGTAACTTTCCCCGCAAGCAAATTCAAAATTCCCCTTAGCTCAGGCATTTCCTCAAGGGTCTTTTTACCAAGCAGCGGCGCTCCCTGATACGGCGGGAAAAATGCTTTGTCATCCTTCAGGGCGACCAGATCGTACTGTTTTATTTCGCTGTCCGTAGAATACCCGTCGATCAGTTGAACTTCCCCTTTCTCCAGCGCCCGGTATCTGAGCGCCGGTTCCATCGTCCTGACATGCAGATCGAGTCCGTATATTTTTTGCAGTCCCTTGTATCCGTCTTTCCGGTCATTAAACTCCAGAGTGAATCCCGCTTTGAGATTTTGCGTTTTCTTGAGCTTTTTAAGATCCGAGATCTTTTCCAAACCGTTCTCTTGCGCAAAACTCCTCTTCACAACTACGGCATAGGTGTTCTGATACTTCAACGGCTTCAGCATAATAAGCCCGTCCTGCTTCTCAATCCCGCTGCGTGCCGCTTCATACACCGTCTGCGGATCGTTCGAAAGCTTCGGCGGATTCTTCAGAAGCGTTCCGGTCACGGTTCCCGTAAATTCAGGATAGACATCTATTTCTCCCGCTTTCAATGCTTCGTATAAAAACGTTGTTTTGCCGAAATTGGGTTTAAGAGTGACATCGACATCGGTTTTTTCTTCAATGAGTATCTTATACATATTCATAAGAATCTCAGGTTCCGGTCCGAGTTTACCCGCAATCACCAGTTTCTTCGAGGGTTTGTCCTTCAGAGCGGCAGGAGCAAACGAACCGGCGAGCGCAACTATCATCACGAGGAATGCCAACGCTATCTTCCTGAGCGATGCTTTTTCCAGTTTTTTGATCACATAGTTGAACAGCACGGCGACGATAGCCGCGGAAATTGCACCTATCAGAATCAGCGAGGAATTGTTCCTGTCTATCCCGAGCAAAATAAAAGAGCCGAGACCTCCGCCTCCTATAAGTGCTGCAAGTGTCGCCGTCCCTATGATCATGACCGCCGAGGTCCTGACACCCGACACTATGACCGGCATAGCAAGCTCAAGTTCAAACTTCCCGAGTTTTCACGCCCGGTCATTCCGAAGGCCTCCGCGGCTTCTTCCAGATTCCTGTCGATCTGTTCAAATCCCGTGACGGTATTTTGCATTATCGGAAACAGTGCGTATATTATCAAAGCCGTAACAGCGGGGACTTTCCCTATCCCCATGAACGGTATGAACAATCCGAGCAGGGCAAGCGACGGTATGGTCTGAAATACGCCGGTAATCTGCAAAAGCAACTCTGATATCCTCTTATTCTTACCGACGAGGATCGCAAGCGGTACGGCTATTATTATCGCCGCAATAAGTGCGGTAAGGGAAATCTGCAAATGTTCCAAAAGGCACTCGATCCAGTCCGCAAACTTCTCGTGAAATGTCGAAACCAATGCATTCATATGAGATCCTCACTTTCGAAAAAACTCCGTACAAATTCATTTGACGGACTTTCCATCACGATTCCGGGTTCATCCAACTGCAGGATTTCTCCGAGACGCATGACGCACACTCTGTCCGCAAGCTTAACCGCCTCGCGCATATCATGTGTCACAAACACCACAGTGGTTGCAAATTCCTCATGCAGGGACTTTACAACGTTTTGCAGGTCGCGTCGTATCACAGGATCCAGTGCCGAAAAAGGCTCATCCATCAGAAGTATCTTGGGTCTTGTTACCATAGCCCTCACAATTCCCACTCTCTGCTGCTCGCCGCCCGAAAGTTCATCGGGATACCTGTCGTAGAACAGTTCAGGGGAAAGTCCGACCTTTTTCAGGAGTTTCCGGGATTCTTCCTCGCGCCGCTCCTTGCTCCACTTATTCAGTTCCGGAATCAGTTCTATGTTTTCTCCGACAGTCATGTTCGGAAACAGACTTCCCTGTTGCAGGACATATCCTATATCCAGCCGCAGTTCTCTCAAATCCATATCTTCCAAATCAACGCCGTCAAAGTATACGTTACCGGACGTCGGTTCAATCAACTTGTTGATCATCTTCAAAAGCGTGGTCTTACCCGAACCGCTCGGTCCAACTATCACAAAGAACTCACCGCTGTTCACGCAAAATGACAGTTCTTTCACTACCTGCGCTTCCTCATAGCTTTTAGAGACATTTTTAAACTCTATCATACGTTTTCTCCTGATTTTCGGCGGCATTTTGCTGACACTATACATCTACTATACACCCGAATCCTGTCAAATAAAAGGAAATAGCAGGAAAGCGGTGTCAAGTCTTTGTAAAGTTTCTCCCCGCGCCGCTTCGCACCCAGCATTTTTTCCAGATTGTATAAAAGAGCCTCTATTCGTTGAGGTAAAGCTTCCCGTAAATTGCTGTCAATAAAACCTGATATAATCAGCACTGCCATTTCCGCGGTTTCCTCCGGAAAGTCATTATTAAATACGTTTTGCAAATTTCCTTCTCTGATAATTTGAGCCAATAAGGGTGAATTTTTTTTTAAAATCATTTGTTGACTTTTTTCATGGAAAAGAGAGTTTTGAGGGCGATGCAGATAATCCAGCATAACTTCTCCCCCGGTCAGTTTTCCTATCTGCATGGCTGCAAAAAGACCAAGAAGTTTATCATTCACAGATAGATTATCGCTTACGACAACCTGAGTTGCACTCTCAACTGCCTGCTTTAGACTGACAGTCGGTCTACGTTTTTTATTATAACAAAATAAAAACATATGCAAGGGAAAACCCGCTTTTAAAAAAGCCGTAATTTCTACAAAGAGCGTTTTGTCAAGTACCTTTTTTGATTTATTGACGCTTTTATTATGAAAATTGAGTAAGAAAAAAACAGCAAACCTTTGTGATTTACTGTTTCTGTATAAGTTATTCATTTTAAATTTACAGTCGCTAACTCATCGATTAGAATTCTCATTTTCATAGTATCTTTTCTTAAGCCAACACTTTCATATAAGCTTATTGCAGAAAAATTATTGTGCAAAACTTCTACTCTAACATTATTAATATCATTTTCTTCAAACCATTTAATATGAAGTTGCAGAAGTTTTTTCCCAATTCCTGCTCTTCTACAATTCTCCTCTACATATAATGTTGCAATCTCACCTAATTTTGCTTCAGTTATTATTGACATACAATAAGCTATAATTTGGTTTTCTTCATTTTCTACAATTGTTATCTTTCTCTTTGTTGATTTATTAAATAAGACTTTCATTCTTTCCTTAAAACTTAGCCCATCATAGTCAGTTGAAAAACCGTTAGAATTTTCTTTATGAAAAAGTCTATTTTTCTCCCATAAATCTTTTACACAATCAATTTTATCTTCTATCAAGTCTTTATAGGTAAACATTATTAAACTCCCCTCTATTACTTCTTTTGTCTGATAATTATACCATATTTTGGACTGGTTTTATAGCTCTAACTCATCCCGCTTTACCTGTGATAGTTTCTTTTCTTGTTCCTGTAACTGCTCTATACATATCTTAACTTTTTCAGCTTGTTCAACTTCTTTGCGTACATCTACGATTTGAGAGTATAGGTTGTCTTTTTCTTTCCTCAAAGTGCCTATTTCTGATTTCCATTTGGATATATTTAAGGTCTTGCTTTCTCCTAAATGTTCTTTCAGATATTTCTTGGCACTTTCAAATAAAATAAGTTCTGCCGTATGCTCATTATAGAAAGTATCTTGTTTGTTTTTCTTTAGCTTAGTATAGGCTTTGTAGGTATCTTTATGCTTCAAATATTTTTTGGCGTGGTCGATAAGTTGTATTCTGCATTGTTACGGATAAGATTTTAAGAAACGGATAGTAGATTTTCTTTTGGTGGAAGGGTAGACTTTGTATTTTCATTTTCTGTTTTTTCCTCTTTTCCAATTCCCCTTATCCAATTTGGCAAAGCTTTTATTCTTCTTGTAATTTCTCCTAATAGTTTATTTTGTTTTCTTATTTCTCGGTTGATATTTCCTCTGTCGGTGGCTATGCCTTTTTTCTCCATTTGACTTGCCGATACTCCTAAATGAATAGTCGGTATTTGCTCTATGCCTTGTCTTTGATAGGAACGGTGGTCTAACTTTTCTTTTCACTTACATACTTTTGAATTGAGTCGCAAGCATATTCAGCGGTTCCAATTCCAAATCTGTCTATATTGCCTTTGAAATCAGGATTTTCTTTATATCCATAACCAATACCTGAAAAAGCTTCTATTGAACAATTAAAAGAATACTGACAGATGTGTTCATGTAAGCTCTTTGCAAGTTCAACACTTTCTTTTGATGTTGCTTTAACTCCTTTTGCCATATTCTCTGCAAATGAAGTGAATATTCGATTTAGCTTTTCTGTAAATTCTACTTCTTTTCCTTTCAGATTTTCCATAGATTTTTCAATTACACTTTTTCCGTACTTAATCAATTGCCATTTCTTCATACTTCTGATTGTCTTGATAAACAAATCCTCTGAACTTTTCTTTTGTTGACATAGTACTTTTCCTTTCTTCATAATCAATAGTTTTTTGTAATGTTTCCATCAATGTTAAGAGTTTCTCTTTTTCCTTTTGCATTAAGTTCAACTGCCTTTTCAAGTGAGTTAGTAATTCGTTGTCATCTTTTGCCATTAGTAACTTAATCTTTTTTAATGGAAATCTTAAATATTTGTAAAAGAGTATTGTTTGCAAACATGCCATATCTTCTTCTGTGTAATACCTATATCCATTCTCTGATTTTTGGGGAGATAGTAAACCAATCTCATCATAATGGTGTAACATTCGTACCGACACACCACTAATTTCACTTGCTTTTTTTATCATGTACATGTACTCGCCTCCTAACAATTTATATTGTAAACTATGACATTATGTTATAGTCAATACTTTTTTGAAAATATTTTTATTTTATTTTCCTTGCTTAGAATGTATTACCTTTAACAGCTTATCTTGGAATGTTCCCCTGCTCTTTTTATCAAAAAATATCTCTGTTACAAAGGTTTTACCATTTATCTTTTTTGTTAGAATACCGTCAGGCTTTTGATGTTGTGGTTGTTCCTTTGGTTGTATTTCTTTGGTATCTGTTTTTTCCTTATCCTCCTTTTTTGTGTCTATATAACACTCCTGTTCAGTTAATCAACCCAAGATGCGGTTATCAAAGACTCCACAAAAACTTGACACCGTCCACGGCTTGGTTTTATTTGACTAACTATGCCGTTTCAAGTATAGTAAGGCAGAGGAGGAAAATCATGGATAACGATTTCAGAGATAAGAAATATACATTTTTCCAGCATAAAGAGTGCGAATTTTTCCCCTGTCACAAGACGAACAAGCCGGAAGATTTCAACTGTCTGTTCTGCTATTGTCCTCTCTATGCGCTGGGGAATCGCTGCGGCGGCAACTTCATCTACACGGAGAGCGGCTTTAAAGACTGCACGAATTGCATCTTTCCGCATGTGAGAGACAACTATCCGAAGATTCTTGAACGGTACCAGGATATAATACAGGTGGCGCAGGAACAGAACAAATAGAACGGCAGCCATCGATGAGATTATATGATTGAGAACATATACGGGTGGCAGAATTTCACAGATAGGCTTCGATTGGAAATTTAAAAAATAATGGAGGATAATGATATGAATGTAAATTGGTTTAAGAATCCGGACAATGTCGTATATGCCGACGTTAATCAGTTCTGTGATAACTTCGGTATAGAAACAGGCATAGAGAATTTGAGAGAAAAACTCGACAATTACAGAGCCAACCCTGTCAAGGAAGGAATAAATCTTAAAGGGAAAAAGAGAACCAGCCTGAAAGTATTTATCCCGAACAACTACTTTGACGAGCCGATCGATATGGGCGACAGTATTTGGATTTACATGGGAGAAAATTACGAGTGCTATTGCATTTACTGGCCACAGTAGCATAATACGGGTAGAAACATACGATGCTTAGAAACGGGATCGGCGAGAGCTCTGAATTTTCGAGGTTTCATCCTCTTGTGAATCTGGCGTACTTTGTTATTGTTATCGGGATCACGATGTTTTCGATGTCGCCCGCTTTTTTGCTTGCAAATCTTATGCTCTCATGGATCTACTCCATACTACTCAGGGGAAGCGCAGTTATAAAACAAAATCTCATCGTTGCGGCATTCACCCTAATCGTAATGTCGGTAATCAATCTGTTTTTCACACATGAAGGTGTGACAGTCTTGTTTTATTTGAACGATAACGCGATTACGCTGGAAGCGCTTATATACGGACTCTGTTCGGCGGCGATGCTGATTTCCGTCATAACGTGGTTCGTCAGTTTCAATGTTATTATGAGTTCGGAAAAACTGATATATATATTCGGCAAAACCGCCCCTGTGATCGGACTCACGCTCTCTATGATCTTTCGGTACGTGCCGCTTTTGAAAGAGCGGTACGCGGAAATACATACGGGACAGATGTGCATGGGACGCGGAAAAGAGAAAGGGTTTCTCAATCGAATGCGGCAATTCGGCAAGGAAGTGTCGATTTTGATTTCGTGGTCGCTGGAATCTTCCATAGAAAGCGCAGATTCCATGGAAGCTCGCGGTTACGGTCTTAAGGGCAGGACATCTTTTCATCTGTACAGGCTGCAAATGCGCGATATCTGCTTTCTGTCAATCACGTTTCTTCTCGCACTCACGGTGATTTACGGCAAGTATTCGGGGAAAGACGCGGTTTCTTTCTATCCCGATTTCCGCTATAATTTCGATTTGCAAAGCGCGGCTGTGTTGCTCGCCTATTCTGTGCTTGCGATACTTCCTGCGCTGATGGACGTTTATGGGGAGATGAAATGGAAACAATCAAAACAATAAAGTTTGACAACGTGACTTTTACATACCCCCTTTCGGACGTATCGTCATTAAGCGATGTCTCGTTTTCCGTTGAAAAATCGGAGTTTATCGTACTCTGCGGAAAATCGGGGTGCGGAAAAACCACACTGCTTCGTCATATGAAAAAGAATATGATGCCTTACGGCAATCTGAACGGTGAAATTATATACGACGGTGTGAAAATATCGGATCTCAGCGATGCAAGGAGCGCCTCGGAGATAGGATACGTGCAGCAGAATCCGGATAACCAGCTTGTGACCGACAAAGTCTGGCACGAACTTGCTTTCGGTCTTGAAAGTCTGGGACTGGACAACCTGACCATAAAACGCAGGGTTGCGGAGATGGCGAGTTATTTTGATATACAGACATGGTTCAGAAAGGATGTGAGCAGGCTTTCCGGAGGACAGAAGCAGCTTTTGAATCTTGCATCGATCATGGTTATGCAGCCTGAACTTCTTGTTTTGGACGAACCGACGTCACAGCTCGATCCGATAGCGGCGTCGGAATTTCTGAACACGGTGTATAAGATCAACAGAGATTTGGGAACCACTGTAATACTGTCGGAGCATAGGCTCGAAGATGCCTTTACGATGGCGGACAGAGTCATGGTCATGGATTCCGGAAGAATAGTGGCAGCCTCGGATCCGAGGGAAATCGGCGGTTTTCTCGCAGGCACGGCAGAGCAAAACAGACATCCGATGTTCTACGGGCTTCCCGCAGTCGCAAAGATTTTTCACAGCATACCCCGCAGCATGAGCATCGAGGATAGCGGAAGCGCTTTAATTACGCCGGCAAAAAGTCCGCTCACGATCAGAGAAGGACGTCTCCGCCTTGACGAGATTGTTAACAGAAAGCTGCACGGCAAAAGTTCAGACAAGCCGGGAGACCCGATAGACGAAATGAACGCGGCCACGGCATCCGATGCCGCAACCGAAGTCAGCATGCAGTCCGAGTCCGCCGCTACAAACAGGACTGATTCGCCAACTGGAGTCAACACGCTTTCCGGGGAGGATGAAACCACTCCGCAAAATAAGGATATGAACCCCGTCGTGTCACTTAGCAATGTATGGTTCCGATATGAGAAAAACTCTCAGGAGGTTTTACGCGATTTGAGTATGCAGGTCAATGCGGGAGAACTGTTTTGCGTACTCGGCGGAAACGGAGTCGGAAAAAGCACCATGCTGAAAGCCATAACCGGGATAATTAAAATCCAGCGGGGCAGGATGAAGACTGACGGCAGACTTGCCATGCTTCCTCAGAACCCGCAGGCACTTTTTACGGAAATTTCGGTTGAAGATGAACTGATGGAAGCACTGCATTATGAAACCGAAGACGATGAAACCAAGGTCAAAAAAGTCCTCAACATGCTGGCTATGATGGAAATTCCACATCTGCGAAAGTCGCATCCGTATGATCTGTCCGGGGGTGAGCAGCAGAGACTGGCTCTGGGGAAAATCCTCCTGCCCGACCCCGACATAATCCTGCTGGACGAGCCGACCAAGGGACTGGATCCTTTTTTCAAGATTTCGCTTGCAAAGATTTTCAAGGAGTTGACCAATGCGGGGAAAACCCTGCTGACGGTTTCGCACGATATAGAATTCTGCGCGGAGTACGGAGACCGCTGCGCGATGTTTTTCGATGGCGGTATAGTGTCCATAAGTGAAGCATGCGACTTCTTCTCGGGTAATAACTTTTATACTACGGTTGCAAACAAGATAGCCCGAGAACATTTTCCCGACGTTGTGACATGGGAGGAAGTGACTCGACGCATCAAAGAGTTGGTATGACGGTGTTTTATGCGCGGAGAAACCGGTATGACGGCGTTCGGTGCGTCGAGAAGTCGGTATGACGACGTTCGGTGCGTAGATTCGGTGCGCAGAGGAGTTAACTCGACATGAGAGGAGGCGGTGCCATGCGTAGAGGAGTAAACACGGCTCAATATCAGGCGGCAAGCAGAAAGCGAACCATAGTATCGGTAATCCTGATTTTCTGTATGATACCGGTGAGCATACTGACGCTTGTCAGGCTTGCGGGAAGCGATATATACATTGCGGGAAGTCTTCTGATTATAATTTACACTATGATACCGTTCTTTATGGTATTTGAGAAGCGCAAACCAAAAGCGCGAGAGATAGTTCTCATAGCGATGATGTCGGCTTTGACCGTTGTTATACACATGTTCTTTCATCTGACTCTTCCGCTGCAGGCCGGTACCGCCATGGTTATAATATCCGGGATTTCGCTTGGACCGGAAGCCGGGTTCCTCGTGGGTGCACTTTCAAGATTTGTGTGCAACTTCTACATGGGACAAGGACCATGGACTCCGTGGCAGATGTTCTGCTGGGGACTTTTGGGATTTTTGGCGGGTCTGGCATTCAATAAAATAGAATACAGGAGCCCTTCAAGTAAGGCATTTTCGGCGGAATACGCTTCCATCCGTACCGGGGACGCCGGAAACCGACCCGACAGCACGGACACAGAACTTAAAGAGGAGATTTCATCAACAAACTTCAAACTTATCATGGGGCCTGTTCTGAGCATATTGTTCGCTATGGTTGCGGCCTATGTGTCATATATGCTTTTCCCGGGCGAAGACAACACTTTTTGGGGCTGGCGCCTTTACTGTTTCGGGCTTGCGGGACTTCTTGCGGGAGTGATACTTCAGAGAAAACGCCTCAATGCCGACGGGCTGACCATGGCGCTGTTTACTTTTTTTGTGACTTTCATAGTCTACGGCGGTATAATGAACGTGTGTGCGATGGTGATGTCTTCCGTGATGCCGGGCGGTAAGTCAATCAGCCTGAACGCGCTGCGTCTTCTGTATATCACGGGGGCACCATATGATCTGGAGCATGCCGGCACTGCGGCAGTCTTTATTTTTCTCTTCGGCAGGATATTCGTAACGAAAATCGAGAGAATCAAGATAAAGTACGGAATATATCGCTAAGATTGCAAACGGGAAAACAGGTATAACATGAAAAGAGATTTGTTCCTATGCACATTTGCTGAAGATGCGCTTAATATAATAAAGGAGTTCGGAATAGGAATGGAAAGCAACCATTTCTGCATATCCGAGCGTCTTGACGATCACGTGGTTGAGGAAACCATTTCCGAGGTGAACAGGGATATGCGCTTTTGCAATATTGCCGACTTGAGAAAAGTTCTTGTACATGGACCCTTTACGGAGATTTATCCGCAAGCCATAGACCACTTAATAGCAGAATCCGGCAGGAAACGCCTTGACAGCGCATTTGAAGCCTGCCGCAGGCTGGGTCTTAATCGCATGGTCGTTCACTCCGGGTTTCTCCCGATCATGTATTTTGATACTTGGCACGTCGAGCGATCCGTTGAATTCTGGGGGGAATACATGAGAGACAAGCCCTCCGATTTCAGTATATTTATAGAAAACGTATTTGATCCCAATCCGGAGTCTCTCATTGAAATTGTGGAGACGTTAGCGGATCCCAGGATTAAACTGTGTCTTGACGTAGGACATGCAAATGCAGTGACTATTGACAAAAGTGTATATCAGTGGATAAAATCAATGGGTGAGAATATCGGTCACTTCCACCTGCACAATAACGACGGGAGCAACGATTTGCATAATCCGATAAATGACGGAACGCTGGACATGGACAAGGTGCTCAGGCACATAGACGATTACTGTCCCCCCGATGCAACCCTGACGGTGGAAAGCCGCCGTGTCAACGGCGGAATCGAGTGGCTTCTGGAACGATTGTAAAGCAATCATGAAGTGAAAAAAACAAGCTAATGTGTGTGAATTGGAATGGAGTCTTAAATGGAAATCAGAAAAAGAAGTTTTAAAGTTTTTGCGGTTATAATGGCAATGATGTTGATGACCGGCGTGCTTGCGGGGTGCGGCGGCAAGAATGCCGACAAAAAAGATTCCGCAAGCAAAGCAAAAGTCGTCAAAGTAGGCGGCAAATCAATCGACGAAGTTATAGACACTGTCAGCAAGAGCGTTGTGGAAAAGAACAAACCCGAAGGCATAGCGAAAGCGGGACAGGACTGGCTCATCTTTGACCTTGCAAAACTCAATGCTTGCAGAAAAAACAAGGCAATACCGAAAAACTATTTTAAAGAGTACTATGACGGAGTACGTGTTAAAGTAAAGATGAAAAAAGGCATTCTGGATAAAAAAAATTATACTGAGAACATGAAAGTATCTCTCGCTACTCTGGCGATAAACAAAGATCCTATGAAAATTGAGGGTCGCAACATACTGTCAAAAGCAGATAATTACGATGCCGTAAAATCACAGGGGCTGAATGCGGAGTTCTATGCGCTGATTTTGAACAGCTACGGCAAATACGGATTCAAGAATGAAAAAAGGTATCTGCATGACGTTCTAACTGCTGCGCACAAGGACGGCGGGTTCAGCTATGGCGGCAAAAAATCCGATGTCGACATGACGGCAATGGCGGTTCAGGCTCTTGCGCCATACTCAATTGACAACAAAAAAGCAGGCAAAGCTGTAAAAAAAGCAATTAAATTCCTTTCGAAAAAACAAAACAAGGACGGAGGTTACGATACCTGCGAATCCGTCGCTCAGGTTATACTGGCGATAGGCTCGATGAGGTATAATCCGCTGAAAGAGCGTAAATTCATCAAAGACGGCAAGAACCTCGGCGACGGACTTATGAAATATGCCACAAAAGACGGCTTTTCTCACACTGCGGGAGGAGAAACCGATGCGATGGCAACGGAGCAATCTCTCAGAGGCCTGGCTGCAATACTCAACGGAATGCAGGGCAGAAGCATTTACGAAAGATGATTCCCGATGCGAAGCATTTAATCTTTTTGGATTCGACACACCTCGCATTCGGAGAATATTTATTTTATGAAAACAGCGGTTTCCGGTTCACCGGAGGCTGCTGTTTTTTTCAATTAGCAGCAGGGTATTTCTCAAAGTGTCACATATGTTTGACAATCCTAGAATGGGTCTGAAATTTTTTCCCAAAATTCGTTGACACGGCTCCGGGATTGTGTTATAAAATTAAAAGTTTGAGTTTCTTCACGTCGGAAATTCTATTGAGCGCGTATTAAAAAGAAAGGAATTTGTATGACCACTCTGCTGAAAAACGGTAATGTCTTCTTGGACGGGGCCTTCCGGAAATCGGATTTAATATTGAAAGGCGACAAACTTTTTGTTTTTGACAGTTCACAAGCCTGCTCGAAAGACTTGGACTCGGTGATTGAATTAGACAACAAATTTATTTTACCCGGCTTTGCGGATGTGCATGTACACTTTCGTGAACCCGGGTTTTCTTATAAGGAAACGATTAAATCGGGTAGCATGGCGGCGGCGCGCGGCGGTTACACCCATGTGTGCACCATGCCGAACCTCAATCCGGCGCCATCAACTCCGGATGCGCTTAAAGTCCAGCTCGAAATAATCCAGAGGGATTCCTGCGTTCACATCACACCTTACGGGGCAATCACCCTCAACCAGGACGGCAGGAGCGAACTCGCACGAATGGAGGAACTCGCACCTTATGTATGCGCCTTTACCGATGACGGTAAGGGCGTGCAGGCCGGTCACCTGATGGCGGATGCCATGAGGCTTGCAAAATCGTTGGGCAAACTCATCGTCGCACATTGTGAGGATGAGTCACTCATCGGCGGCACAGCCATACACGACGGCAAACTCGCAAAACTCATGGGCATAAAGGGAATTTCTTCGGAAAGCGAATGGCGACAGGTGGAACGCGATGTTGAACTTGCCGCAAAGATCGGTTGCGGTTACCACGTATGCCACGTTTCCACCAAGGAATCGGTAGACATAATAAGGCAGGCAAAGAAAAGCGGAATAGACGTAACCTGTGAAACCGCGCCACACTACCTTCTGTTATGCGATATGGATCTGGAAGATGAGGGCAGATTCAAGATGAACCCTCCTATCCGCGACGTCAGCGACAAAGAAGCGCTTCTGGAAGGTTTGACCGACGGAACGGTCGATATGATCGCAACCGACCACGCCCCACACAGCGCGGAGGAAAAATCAAAAGGTCTGCTCGGCAGTGCCTTCGGCATCGTCGGACTGGAAACCGCCTTTCCTCTACTGTACACCAATCTCGTATTGAAGAATAAAGTGATCACCTTTGAAAAACTGATAGATCTCATGGCGGTCAATCCGAGGAAGCGTTTCAATCTTCCCGGCGGTACCATCCGTGACGGCGGTGCCGCCGACATATGCATATGGGATCTCGATAAAAGCGCGAAGATCTCATGCGATGATTTTGCAAGCATGGGCAAAGCCACACCCTTTGAGGGCAATGAGGTCGTCGGTAAACTCATCCGTACGTTTGTGGACGGCGTTTCGGTTTACCGATATCCGACCGCGTAAAATCAGCCTCTCTGAACGCAAATTTGACACAGTGCAGCAAAGCGGCAAAAACCGGTTTTTCAAAACACATATATGCAGCATAACTTCGTTTCATAAACGTATACATCGGAAAGGATTAATGACTTGAAAGAGCAGACTTTGACAATTTCCACCATAAAGGAACTTCAAAAGAATATTTATCTGATGAAGCTTGACGGTGACTGTAGCGAAATCGACGCTCCGGGACAGTTTATAAATATAAAACTTGACGGTTTTTTCCTGCGCAGACCTATTTCCATCGAGGATCGTTCAGATAATGATCTGACAATAATATTCAAGGTCGTCGGGCGCGGTACGGAGAGTCTTGCCGCATTGCAACCCGGCAGCAAAATCGACGTTCTTATGCCGCTTGGCAACGGCTTTGATCTATCCGTCTTCTCTTCCGCGCAAAAAAACTGCCTTCCGCCCGTTCTGATCGGAGGAGGAATAGGTCTTCCGCCGGTTTACGGGCTTGCCAAGCAACTGAAATCAAACGGCATCACCCCCGTGGTAATAGCCGGTTTCAATTCAGCTTCCGAAGTCATATTGGAAAACGACTTTGAAAAAATCGGTATAACTCCACTCATCACAACCGTTGACGGGAGTTACGGAAGAGAAGGACTTGTCACCGACCCTCTTGCGGAGATCCTTGCATCCGCACCTGACAGCTATGTCTTTACATGTGGTCCCGAACCCATGCTCAAAGCCATACACGCATATGTCAAAGACGGGCAGTTCAGTTTCGAGGCGCGCATGGCGTGCGGTTTCGGAGCATGTATGGGGTGCAGTTGCAGGACCAGATACGGTTACAAGCGAATTTGTACGGAGGGTCCGGTTTTATACAAAGAGGAGATCGTATGGTAAATAACATGATAAACCCTGATACAAACAAATTGCCGGACACGAGGGTGAGTTTCTGCGGGCTTGAACTCGACAATCCTGTAATCCCCGCAAGCGGTACATTCGGGTTTGGGCGGGACTTTGCAGATCTTTACGATATAAACATTTTAGGTTCCCTTTCTTTCAAGGGCACCACCCCGGAGGAAAGATACGGCAACAATTTGCCCAGAATCGCGGAGTGTCCTTGCGGAATGCTCAACTCAGTGGGGCTTCAGAACCCCGGAGTGCAAGCCGTTATAGAAAAAGAACTCCCGGAGCTTGCAAAAATCTACAAAAAACCCGTGATTGCCAATATAAGCGGTTTTTCAACGGACAATTACGTTGCGTGCGCCAAAGCGATGGACAACGAAAAGCAGGTCGGCATAATAGAGGTGAATATCAGCTGTCCAAATGTACACAACGGTGGTATGGCTTTCGGCACTGTCCCCGAATCGGCGGAAGAAGTGACAAGGGCGGTAAAGGCCGTCACAAGTAAGCCCGTAGTAATGAAGCTGAGTCCTAACGTTACGGACATCACAGACATCGCCAAGGCATGCGAAGCGGGCGGTGCCGACGGTATTTCTCTCATAAATACCGTCTTGGGGATGAGAATAGATATTGCAAAACGCAAGCCGATTCTTGCAAATAAAGTCGGAGGCTACTCCGGACCCGGCATCTTCCCTATAGCCTTGCGTATGGTCTATCAGGTCGCTCACGCCGTGAACATTCCTGTAATGGGTATGGGCGGTATCCAATCTGCGGACGATGTTCTTGAGATGATCATGGCGGGAGCAAGCGCGGTGCAGATCGGCGCCGCCAACTTGGTCAATCCTTATATATGCAAGGAAATCATAGAGGAACTTCCGATCAGAATGAATCAACTCGGAATAAAATCACTCAGGGAGATAACGGGAGCGGCGGACTGACAGCAGGTCGATCGGCGCCATGTCCGAAGCGCCCTTGTTAGGCGGATTCCAAACATAATATAGGAGGATTGACAATATGGGGAAAGATGTAATACTCGCCTGTGATTTTCCGGATAAGAAAACGACTCTTTCATTTTTAAAGACATTCGGTTCCCTGCGGCCTTTTGTCAAAATAGGAATGGAACTGTTCTATTCCGAGGGTCCCGACATCATACGCGAGATAAAGAGCAGAGGACATAAGGTTTTCCTCGATTTGAAGCTGCACGATATACCGAATACCGTGGAAAAGGCGATGGCATCACTGTCAAAACTTGATATAGACATGACAAACGTACATGCCGCGGGTACCGTGAAAATGATGGAAGCGGCAAGGAGGGGACTTACGCGGGCAGACGGAAGCGCGCCTATCCTGATTGCGGTGACTCAGCTTACATCAACAGGACAGGAGCAACTCACTCAGGACATTATGATCGACCTGCCGATGAAAGAAATCGTCGCCGGGTATGCAAAAAACGCAAAGAAAGCGGGACTTGACGGCGTCGTCTGCTCACCCCTTGAGGCGGAGATGATACATGCAGGGTGCGGTGAAAAGTTCCTCACGGTAACCCCGGGGATACGTTTTGCAGGCAGTTCTTCGGACGATCAGAGCAGGATTACCACCCCCGCAAAAGCTCGGGAAACAGGCTCGGACTACATAGTGGTCGGCAGACCCGTGACACAGTCGAACGACCCGGTAGAGGCTTACGGCAGGTGCATCGAAGAATTTGTGTCATCAGACTGTCAATAGACATATTCAATACGCGTGCTCAAAAGATCCGACAGGGACTTTTCGGGCGGATTGCTGTTCACAAAGAGATAATGTGTCGGTAAAACATATTATATAAGGAGGCAAACTATGAAAAAACGGGATATTGCAAAAGTTCTGCTGTCAATACAGGCGGTTTTCCTGAGGCCGGAAGACCCTTTTACATGGGCAAGCGGAATAAAAAGTCCCATTTACTGCGACAACAGGCTCACATTGACCGCGCCAAAGGTCAGAACGCTGATAGAAGAGGCTCTGGTCGAAGTCATAAATGAATTTTATCCAAATGTTGAGGTTCTAATGGGGACCAGCACAGCGGGAATCCCCCACGCGGCTATCGTCGGACATCTGATGGATCTGCCCGCGGGTTACGTGCGCGGCGGTAAAAAGGATCACGGCAGAAGCAATCAGATAGAGGGGAAACTCTCCGAAGGGGAGAAGGTAGTCGTGATAGAAGACCTTATCTCCACCGCGGGTTCATGCTGCGAAACCGTTGAAACTTTGAGAAAAGCAGGCGCCGATGTTCTGGGAGTCGCAAGCATATTCACATACGGAATGAAAAAGGGACTGGAAAATCTTGCGTCTCACAATATTGAAAATCACAGCCTGAGCGACCTTGACACGTTGGTCGAAGTAGCTGTCGATACCGGATATATAAAACCGGATGATAAAAACAGGATTTTAAGTTTCAGAGAAAATCCGGCCGATACAGGCTGGATGAAACAGGAGGTACAATGATGAAAGAAATTCGCAATTTAATCAACATCACAGATTTCAGCGTAGAGGAAATCGATCATCTCATCAGTATCGCGGACGACATAATCGAAAATCCCGAAAAATATAGGGATATATGCGCCCACAAAAAGCTTGCGACCCTTTTCTTTGAGCCGAGCACAAGAACACGACTCAGTTTTACCGCCGCAATGATGGAACTTGGCGGTAACGTCCTCGGCTTCGACGATGCCGGTACAAGTTCGGCCAAAAAAGGAGAAAGTGTCAGCGATACGGTGATAATGGCAGGTTGCTATGCGGATATTATAGCGATGCGCCACCCGAAAGAAGGAGCTCCCATCATAGCAAGCACCAAGACCACCGTTCCGATAATCAATGCGGGCGACGGCGGACACTTCCATCCTACACAGACATTGACGGATCTGCTGACGATAAGCAGGAAAAAGAAAGGACTCGGAAACTTCACCATAGGGGTTTGCGGAGACCTGAAATTCGGCAGAACCGTCCATTCTCTCATAGAGGCGATGCTGCGCTACGAGAATGTAAAATTCGCCCTGATTTCACCGAACGAGTTGCGCATTCCCGACTACGTTAAGGAGACGATGGACAACGCCGGCGCGGAATGGGTCGAATACGAAAAGCTCGAAGATGCAATTCCGGAACTGGATATTCTGTACATGACACGTGTACAGAGGGAGCGTTTCTTCAACGAGGAGGATTACATCCGCCTGAAAGACAGCTTTATTCTCAACCTCGACCTGCTCGAGCCTGCGAAAAAAGACTTGACGATACTTCATCCTCTTCCGAGGGTCAATGAAATATCCGTGGAAGTGGACGACGATCCGCGAGCATGCTATTTCTATCAGGCTCTCTGCGGGAAATATATACGCATGGCTCTGATACTGTATCTTCTGGGCATCAAGTAACGATAAACAACGATTGTTCGGAAGTTATCTCAAGATCTGCCCGTGCGGCAAAGGAAAAACTGCTGAACTAAAAACGAAAGGAGTAAAGCATGAATATTGATGGAGTAAGCACAGGTGTGGTTCTGGATCACATACAGGCGGGAAAGAGCATGCGGATATACGAGCTCCTCAGGCTCGATAAACTGAAATGCTGCGTTGCGATCATTCAGAACGCAGAAAGTGAAAAATACGGAAAAAAAGACATAATAAAGGTTGACGGGAGCATAAACCTGGATCTCGATATTTTGGGATACATAGACAGCAATATCACCGTCAACATAGTAAAGGACGGTCACTTGGAGAAAAAAGTCCACCTGGATCTCCCGGAAATGCTCACAAGCGTGATCAAATGCAAGAATCCGCGTTGCATAACTTCCATTGAACAGGAAATTCCGCACAAGTTCAAACTGGTCGACAAGAAGAAAAAAGTCTACCGCTGCGTATACTGCGATGCGGAGTTTTCCGAGTGATTGATATCTGCGCATATCACGATGAACGAGTTTTCAAAGTAATCGACTGCATTCATCACTAAAAAAAAGAATTCAGGCGCCGCCTGCGAACACGCAAAAAACTGTCGCTGCAAATCAATGCAGACAACAGTTTTTTGTTGTCCCGGTAAACAATCAAATTATTTGATTGTTCCCTTGAAGCCGGCTTTCTTCAGTGCCTTTTTAAATTTAGCAGACTGTTTCTTCGGCATCTTCTTGTTGAGTTTGATCGTCATTTTATCGGTCTTCAGACCTTTGAATGCGCCTTTCTCAACCTTAAGTGCTTTCTTTGCCTTAAACTTGATAGTCTTCAGCTTTTTGGCACCCTTGAAAGCGTTCTTCTTAACTGCAACAACAGCGTATTTCTTGCCATCTTTTGTGACGTAAGCCGGAGCCGTTGCCGTCTTCAGGCTCTTCACTTTTTTGCTCCAAACCTTGGTCAGTACAGCACCTTTCTCGTTAAGATCATAAACAAGTACAGAACTTCTTACGTTTTTGTGGGAAGTAGCCTCATTTCCTTTAACCGGACTTGCTGCCGCAAAACATGACGCAAAAGAGAATGTCGTAACGACAGCCGCCATCATTAGCGTCAAAAGAGTACGTTTTGCCATCTTATTTACCATTGGATTCACCCCCTTTCAAGTGTTGTATTTTATGTGAATCCGAACTGTTACCGCCCGGAGAACACAACATCTTTGCAGTTTCTGTCCATCGTCTCAAAAGACTTCTTACCTTCGATGGACTTCTGCTGAAAATTTTGAGGAACATGCCCTCTAATTCCGAGGATTGTACCTATAGTAATATCTTTCTTTAGACGTATCAACTCTGTTGAGAACAAATCCTAATAAAGGACATCCTGCTCTTTCCAGCTGTCTTATCGAATTTCTGACTACGACCCTGGGCGTCACTCCGCTGCGTACACACAGTACCGCTCCGTCACACATATGACCGATCCTTTCCGCATCGGAAACCACCCCGAGAGGCGGTGCATCTATAAACGTGTAACGATAATGGCTGTCCATATATTCCAGCATTTCTTCGAATTTTCGACTCTCCAGCAGCATCGACGGATTGACTAAGTTGTCAACGTTGGGAAGTATGTCTCCACTTTCGATATCCGTCGCGAAAACGGCGTCCTCTATCGATTCTCTGCCGGAAAGAAGGTGTGACGTGCCTTTCAGTTCTTTTCCGTCCTCACGGGTCATACCGTACGTGCCCGCAAGAGTCGACTTTCTCATATCGGCATCTATGAGTACGGAAGATTCGTTTAAAAGCGCCATCTGCTTCCACAGATTGAACGCCACAAAGCTCTTTCCCTCGTTCGGCTCTGAGCTTATAATCAGAATCCTCTTCATGTCATTTCCTAAAAAACTTATGTTTATCCTGAGTCGGTTAATTGCTTCTTCTATTGCATACGGAAGCTCAGGCTGAACCCCGAAAACAAGTTTTCCTTTATTCGCCATCGCGCTTCCTCCCTCCCAATGCAAACAAACCTGCACCGTTGCGCTTTCCTGTAATGGAATCAGGGGTCGTAAAGTCGTCTGTCCTGCCTTCCGGGATCACCGTCAGCGGCAATACACCGAAGTTTCTTTCAATGTCTTCCGCCGTCTTCAACGTATCGTCCATCACATGCATTACGGTCAGTACCGCCAATGTCAAAACGAGAAGTAAAATCGCACCTACCATAACATTTACTGTCATGCTCGGATAGCTTCGCTTGACCGGCACCGTCGCCGTCTCCGCTATGTTCGGCTTTGGCGCTCCCATCAGCTTAGGCAGTTTCTTCTCCGCCGTGCGGGTCAGAACATTGACCATATCCGTAGCCTTACGGCGATCCCTGTCCGTTACTGATATTTTAAGAATTCTCGTATCGGCAACCGCAGAAATTTCTATTTTCTCAAGCGCCTCCTCATAGTCGTCTTTCAAATTAAGTTCTTTTATCATACTCTCAACGATCGGTCTTGTTTTGACCAGCTCAATGTAATCGCTCGAGAGAGATTTACCTATATTCAGATCCGTAAGGTCAACTACCGAACCGCTGGAAGAGGAAACCATATACATCGTTGTGGTCGCGGTATACTTGGGAGTAATCAGAAAATGTGTAATCAAACCCGCAAGCAAGGCGCCTGCGATAAACGATCCTATAATCCATAGGATTTTTTTTCTGTAATACCCGAAGAGATCAAAGATGTCAATCTCAACGACCTTATCGTCTTTCTGTATATCAATGTCCTGTGGCATTTCTAATCCCTTTCCCGCTTTTCGATTTTCTTAAGACTGTAGAGCCTTGTCATAACATCGATAATCGATTTCCGTGACGGATAAAATTCACTGTGCAAAAGTCCGTCATCGAGAGTCTTTCCGGTTTTCCGGGTTCCTTTAAACTGCAATATCCCCTTGTTCTCCCCTCTGTAAATCGCATTGGACATATTCGAAATCGCATTGCCGGACATATCGGTCACGGCATACTTTTTCATCTTGCGATAGATGCTGTTTGAAAACTTCGGATCTCTCCTGATTTTCTTCCTGAAAATATCCATTAACGCTTTCAAATATTGTTCCTGTCTACGCATTCGCGATATATTTTCTTCGTCGCCCACGCCTGTGCGCGCTCTGAGAAAATTCTCCGCCTGTGCGTCATTCAGTTTGATGTGTCGCCCTTTTTTAAGCGACGGATCCACCGATGTCAGGTCGTCTTCTATCTCTACCGGCACTCCTCCAACCGCATTATTCAATCTGCCGATTTCTTTCATACCCATTGCATAATATCCGTCTATATCTATGCCACCCAGAAGCTTTGAAACCGTTTCGACCGTATTTTCGCAACTTTGGTTTCTGTTGCCGCCGTACCAGTGCGCGGTACACAGCTGCGCTTTTCCCGTGACATTGACTTCTCCGTCGGAATCCATCATCGGTATTTCGGTAATTATATCACGATTCAACTGTATAAATCCATAGGTGTTTTCTGTTTTGTCTAAAATTACCAAAAGGATAAAGTCAGACATACTGCCTCGGTATTTATCGCCTTTTCCGTTTTCGTTCCCGCTTCCATCGGTTCCCATGAACAGATACGACTGTATATTGTTTTCCGTTTCATATTCCTCTTTGCCGAATCTGATTCTCCCGATTTTCTCCGTACCGGTATGTATACTCTTTTCTCTTGATGAAGTCTTTTCATACATATAAACACCGGCGCCGACCACGCATATGATCATCAAAGCAGATAAAACCGCAAGTACTATTTTCATCTTACTTCTACGACTCATAACTGTGTTTGCAACCTTTTCCTTCCTTCTTCATCTATTTTGCGCAGTACCGCGGCACCCAGCTTTTTGGTTATCAGGGTCCTCGCCTGCAGCAGGTTCGGAGGTCTTTTGACAGTGTCATGACAGTCACTGCCTATAAGCACAGCCTGTCTTTCCTTTATAAGCTTAAAACAAAATCTTCGTTGCCGCCATCCGCCCTTTAAACTCTCTGCATTTACCTGTAAGGTGAGCGGCATCTCAAGAAGTCTTTTCCATACCGTCTTGTCTTTCTGCCACCGCATGTATCTTTCCACATGCACCAAAACCACGTGCAGCTTCTGCCCGGTCATTATCAACTCAACTTCTTGCAGCATTTCTTCATCCCACTGTCTGAAAGGCATCTCAAGAAGAAGTGTCCTTGTCCCTTCTATGCATAGTTCGGGCAGCTTTTTCGCCTTTCCCATACCCGAAAACCAGTAAACCTCAGCAGCCTTGAAGATTTCAGGGTAAATCAGGTCTTCATCCGACCCGGCAATTTCCCTTTGAACACTCGCAAAACTCTCTTCACGTGCCGCAAGAAAATCTTCTATATTGCTCTTATGTGCATAAAAATGCGGCGTGGCAACTATTCCCGTCACCCCTTGCTCCGTCTCTGCATTGAGCATCTGCATGGTCATCTCGACGCTTCTGCTGCCGTCATCGATTCCCGGAAGTATGTGTGTATGAAAATCAATCAAACCGGTGTTTCTCCTCCAGCAAGTCATAATAAAGATCGAACAGTCTTCGCTCTTCTTCTTCCCAGTTGAATCTTTCTTTAATCAGTTTTCTGCTGTTGACACTCAAACGGCGATAGAGGTTATTGTCCTCCAGCCGTACGATAGCCTCTGCAATTTCTTCGGGACTCTCCGGATCTACAAGCAGACAAAACTGTTCTTCATCATTGAGATTATGAGCAAACTCGAAATCATTCATTACAACCGGTATTCCCGCCGCCATATATTCATATACCTTGGTTGAAAGGTTCTCGGAATTCTTATATTGACCTATGTTCATCAGTGTGTTCGCACCTATACGTGTTTCGGCAAGAATTTCCGATATCTGCGACCGGTCGCACCAGCCTCTGTAATCCACGCATTCATACTCTTTCATACCCTTGATCCGGTTGAAAAAATCATCCGAAGCGACCGTGCCTGCCAGTATGAGCCTCTTCCCCGCAAGAAAGCACCCTTTTATAAGATTCTCCGTTCCTCGCTCTTCATTTAGAGTTCCTATGTAACTTACCGCATCATTTTCAGACGGGTCACAGTCGGCAAATTTGTAGTAGAATTCTTCAAGCCTCGGCGTGTTGTTGACGGATACGCATCTTCTGCATCTTCCTTTAAAAAAATGATCTTCTGTAACGGGAGACGGAATTATCACCGCATCGGCACTCAAACACGCTTTTGTTTCCTTCTTAAGATATTTATTTGCGACAAATCCCCTTACTATCCCGGGTATATAAGTCTTTATCTTTATCTGCTCATAAGTGTTCTCATGGCTGTCGAATATCACCTTTTTACCGATCTTCTTCAGCCTTGCAACATGCATTAAAAGTTCAGGGTCATGCAAATGATATACTTCCGCATCTATGTCTATAGCCTTATCGATTACCTTTTTTGAAAAGCTCAACGCCCGCTTTATCCTTGATTCCGGTGCTTCGCCTGCCCCGATTACGCTGACCCCCTGTTCGATCCTGGATTCTCCTCTTGCAACGAGATATACTTTCATGTCTTTATTTTTTGCCAAGCTTATGCATTCTTTATCGAAAATCCTTAAGTCATCACTCTCGTGAACACTGGTAACATGACAAACCTTATGCATTTCATTTCACCTTCTTATTTTTTATCGCTTTCAGATTTTCTATAAAATCTTCGTGGTTTATGGCAAAATTTCCGGTGACGGAGCCTCCCGACGCAACGGATTTTGTGACCACGGAACCCATATTGACTCTGGCGCGGTCACCTATGGTAATACCGTTTCTCAGCGTGGAAGCAAATCCTATCCAACAATCGTCGCCGATCACGGTCCGTCCACCGATCCCGGAATTTGCGACCACCATAACATTCTTTCCTATCTTCACCCCATGGGCTATGTGTACAAGCATGTCTATCTTGGAGCAATCGCCTATGACCGTATCGTCCCAAGGATAGAGAGCCTTGTTTATTCCGGAATTATACTGAACTTCAACCTCATTGCCGAGTACAACTCCTCCAATGTGCTTCACACCGAAGACCTTGCCTCCGCAACGTTTGAACTCAAAATCTTCGCCCCCTATGACTGCTCCGGCTCTCAAAATACAATCATCGCCTATGACCGCATTCTCGCGTATCACGACATTTTCCTCTATAATACAGCGTTCTCCAATGGTAACCGATATATCCGATATGCTTGCAGACGGGTGAATTACGCAATCCCGGCCGATCTTGGTCTCATATGGTTTTCTCCTGTAAAAATCATCTTCGGCAAGACAATTGTGCAACTTGAAAAAAGTATTGCGCGGATCTTCAACTATGCAAATTCCGTGATTATCGCCGGAGAATTCATCGGCCAAGTCCTTACTCGTAAGAATCATAGTGACGTTATCCGGAATTCGTTCTATATAAGATTCATCGTCGATAAATGCGCAGAAGTTATTATCCAACGAGGCTTCAATCAGGCCCAACGCTTCAAATTCCAAATCCCCGTCGATCCTGTAATCGCCGCAAATACCATACTTTTTCAATAACTCGCCTAATTTCATTTACTGCTCACCTTCACCCTTCTTGCTGACTCTTTCCTTCCAAACTCGAATCGGATATTTTTTTGCTCTGCGTGTAATATACAATTATCATTATCAATATCTTGATCGAAGCGCCCACGACCGTTCCTGCACAGAATCCCGTAAGACCGTAGAACTTCCACAACAGCAACGCGCTGCAAAAATACGACGACGAACTTACGGAACTTATTAGGATCTGCCACCGCACGTCGCAAAACTTCAACACAAACGGCTGCAGAATCGACGCCATGACAGACAACATCACCGCAACGGTCGTAATCGCAATGATATCCATTACTCTGTCTATCCACTGCGGAAACAGCATTCCCAGGACCGACCTCGCCAGAATCAATGTTGCGGCATATCCGAGTCCCGCAACAGCCGTTCCCGCTATGAGGACTTTTGAAAATATGTGTGTTCTGGCTTTGTCCCATTTGGTTATGTAACTCAGAACCACACTGTTTATCGGTCCTGTCAGCATACTTGCTATCTTCCCCAAAATCGTCGCCGTGTAATATATTGAAACCGCCGTCCCTCCCATAAGCGGGTATAACAAAAGCTTATCGGCATAGTTTATAACATTGTCTATCACATTTGCCGTCACAAGACTGTACGAGTCCCTTATAACGCCTTTGTACATGGGGGTTTTGCGCATCGGCTCCTTAAGCAGATCTGTTTTTACCGCGCAGAATGCGCAACTTATACAATAGCCGAAGAGGAATACAAACTCCCATACTCCCGTAAGTCTGAATATATAAAATCCTAAAAGGAACCCTATACTCAACAATCCGTTATCTATTATTACCGCCACGTAATCAAGCTTTATCCTGAAGCCCACTTCCAGATAGGCCCGCAGCAAAATCGCTCCCGCTATAAGTATTCCCAAAACCACGTGAGAAACACTAAACTCTCCGCAATAAGCCCAAACCGCGGCAAATACGATAAGCGTGTTTAAGGCCGTCCAATTCCTCAGGATTACGGGCATATCCCCCGCGTATCCATTTTTCCTGTACTGCGGATATTTCAGCAGTTTTATATTGTTCAGAACGTTCCCGAGTGAATTCGATACCATGATCCACACAGAATATATCGTAAGCATCAGCCCGTACTCGTCACCGCCGGCAACTTTCGCAATCTTGGGGTAGATTATAAGTTGCAGCATCGCCATAGGCATCGCCCCCGCAATTATATTCAAAATGATATCCGTAAAAAATTTTCTGTTCTTTATCACCGGTTACCGCAGCCTTCCCTTTCAAAGTGACTCAAAATTTATACGTACCGGCAGTTTTCTGCAACAATACCCTAAATATATCCACAATGCCGCTTCCACAAGATATGTCCCGCTCACCATCAAAGGTAAAAACCCGAAGCAAAACATCAAGAAAGTAAACATCTTATTCTCCGATTTATAAAAAGATACCGATATTATTGTCATAAATGCGACCACAATGAGTACACCGAAAACAACGCCGTAGTGCATGAACAAATCTAAAAACAGATTGTGCGTATAGGTCCCCAACAGACGAAAATCCGATCCTATTCCGTTTCCGGTAAACGGGTTCGCCTTTATTGCCTGAAATGCTTTCATCCGCAGAAGATTTCTCCCGCTGTCATGTGTCAAAATTTCTCCTCTTAGCAGAAGCAACAGTGTTCTGCTCTCAAACCCTATTTTGCCCAGAAACTTCGCCGCAAAAACCAAGATGGTTCCGTAGTGGAATGCGAGCAGCCCTCCGCCGAGCACCACCGGGAATTTAAGAATCCATTTTCTATCGGAAAACAGGAATGAAACCACAAAAAACAGTACCCAAATAAGTGACGCACCCCTGGAGCCTATCATGAACATGGAAATGAAAGACGCAATCGACACGAGCAGATACACAACTTTCTTCTCTTTATTGAACAAATATGTAAATATCAATGAAGGTAACAGCATATAATATGAGTATGACATGCTGTAATCCGCATCTTTCATGCCATATAAGAAAATCGATCCCAAATATATTTCACCGGTTACGAAAATCGCCCACGACATCTTTCGCAGTATATCTATATGGATTTCATCGTCATTCACCGCAGAAATATTGATAAAAGACGGTATACACATACAAAAGAACGGGAACATAATCTCAACAAAAAAACGACGGTTCTCGGCAAACAACAGAAATTGTACCATAACCACCATCAATGCCATTGCATAAATCATCCCTGCTTTCAGCATAAAATATCTGATCCATATCGGAATGCAAAAGAGCATCACCACTATGGCAGCAGCAAGAACAACACCATGCACCACCATGTTCGTACCAATCGCCGAATATATCAGAAGCTGAATCATGAGCAAAAGCAACTGCATATACGTTGCCAAAACCAGCACCCTATTTTCTTTTTTCGTCAATCTACAGACCACAGAGTTTTTCATTCTTTCTATACAGTCTATACCTTTGAAATATCTGCTCAATGAAACCGTTATCCGTCTTAATGGCTCATCAACTCCATGAATGACTTTCATCACCTTGAAAAGTCACAATACAAATCCTGCTTTACAAAAGCTGCGCAACGTTATTGTAACACCGCAGGTTATCGCCGTCAAATCCCCCACTTCAGCATGCCCTCAGACAGCACGCGCAGTGTATAAAAAAACTGCCTGAGAAACTTGTTTTGTTTCCCAGACAGTTTTATTTCAGATAATGAGCGGTACTTCCTACATATAGCCGTGCTTTTTCATGTATATCCTGATGTTCTTTCTTGTCACGGCCCTCGCTCCAACTATCGAAGCGTTGTAATGTCCGCTTTTCGCTCCGTACGTTCCTGCGCAGTATCCGGCAAACGCCATGTAGTGCCTGCCTCTGAATACATTCAGATTGTAACTGTATAACTTTGCCGCAGCCTTTATACTGTTCTTGGCCCGGAAGAGTTCCGTGGTGGAGAATCCTGCATTTCTGCCGATTGTGGCACTCGTCTGCATCATTCCGTAGTAGCCTGCCGCATTGTACGCTCCTGCGCTGAACCTGCTCTCGTGGCACGCAATCGCCATAAGCGCTTTAGGATCGACGGTATATTTTTTTCCGTACTTTATAAAGTAACCTGCATATCTGAACGCCGTTTTTTTGCTCAAACTGTGATTCTTGAGCCTGATGTACCTCGCCAGACCCTTTTTGAACTTGAGCTGTTTCACATATGCTCTGTGAAGTTTCCTCCACTTTTTCACCGCTCTTCTCAGCCGTACGACTCTTTTTACGTACTTTTTCGCACGATCGTCAAGTTTTTTGTATGCCGTAACCGCTTTGGCAATCCTCGCCTTATCGTTCAACTTTACTTTCCCGACGGCGCCGATCTTTCTGTCCACAGATTTTGCGGCAATCTTTGCCCGCGCCTCTTCCTGAGTCTCTTGCTGTTCTCTTTGCCTGTCTTTTGCCTGATCTCCGCTTGCGACCGCTTCCTGCGGTTTCTGCGTGACCTGCTCCGACTGTGTCTTCTGCGCAACCTGCTCCGACTGTGCCTCGGAATTTTTATATTCCGTCACGACGTTTGTCGCATTACCGCCTTGAGTCTGATTTCCCGGGTCTGTCTCCGAAGCAAACGCGATGCTCGTAGAACAGACCATGGCCGCGACAGTTGCCAATATCACTGATTTCTTCATCTTTTCTCCCATCCATTCCGGGCAGACTTCCACCAAACTGATTTCAATCCGTCCCTGTTGTAAATGACTCGCACATTATAACACGGACAGGTTCGGGGAAAATATTTTCAAATCATATTTCACATTACTTTCATGTTGCGGGGCACTTTTTGTGTTCGATATACAGTTTTATTTAATATTTTTAGGTTAAAATGCACCGTTGCATGCTATCCGGCTCCAATTTTCTTAAGTTTCCTTAAGAAAAGCCCTGCATCGTCTCAAGGCAAATAAAATTATCATTCCGTATCTTTTTATGATAGAATGTACACAAACAGCAATGTGAAATTCAACGTCGACACTATTAAATGAAGGATTTGCTCTCGGCGATTCCGAAATGATGACGACGATTATGTACCGGCGGTACTTTGAGGATTTCAGCGCTGCAAATACGAAAAACGATCTTTAGAAAACGTCGCGTGCCGCAAGGAGGTTAGGATATGAAATTTTTGATAACGGATGCTTTTGCCGACACTCTGTTCGGAGGAAATCCGGCAGGGGTAGTGCTTTTGCCGAAAGGTTCTCCATTCCCAAGCGATAACACAATGCTGAAGACTGCGGCGGAACTGAGATATTCAGAAACCGCTTTCGTTTCCGCCATCGGAGATAGGGAATTTCAGATAAGATATTTTACACCTGCGGCGGAAGTGGAGCTTTGCGGACATGCCACCATAGGTTCTTTCTGTGCTCTACTGCACCTGGGGTTGATCAAGAGTGAAGATAAATGCATGAATCACACTTTGTCCGGCGACATAGAGGTGGAAGTCGGCGACGGATATGTGATGATGGATATGGCAAAGCCCGAGCTTATCAGCACGATCTCCTCGGAAAAAGATCTGAGGGAACTCTATGAAATTATGGGGACGGAGTACCAAGAGGTTAAGTTCGGTGATAAAGTTCTTCTTCCCGAATTGATCTCGACAGGTCTTCCCGATATCATAATGCCTGTCGCAAACAGCAATGTGCTGAATGCGCTCGCGCCCGACATGAAGGCGCTCAGTGCGCTGTCGGAGAGATACAATGTTACCGGAGTTCACGCTTTTGCCCCGGAAAGCGGCGGTGCCGTAACAGCGCGTACCAGAAATTTTGCGCCTCTTTATGATATAGATGAAGAAGCCGCCACCGGAACGTCCAGCGGCGCCTTGACTTACTACCTGTACAGAAACGACTTCATAGGCGACGGCGCCGAGGTCAACTACATTCAGGGCGAAGCCATGGGCAGACCTTCCAAAATCAAATCCACCCTGAATATTGAGGGGGACCGATGCAGAATCAAGGTCGGCGGCAACGCCGTCGTTCTCGCTGAAGGAGATATCCATATTTAGATTTTTGAGCGGCTAACCTAAGTATAACACCGCCTCCGGTTTCCCCGTCTTCTCGCCGAAGTGAAACTTTACCTACGGCTTTGTGCTTTTCATCAAAGTCGGAACTTCGTTTCAGTCGGAACTTCGTTTCCGACTTTTTTATTTTGTATCGGAAAATGATACCGCTGTTTTGGTTATGGTTCTTATCAGGTCATAATCAGTTTCATCATACCTTGCGGGAGTGATTGAAATATATCCCCGCGCCACCGCGACTATATCCGATGTTTCCTTTTCACTGTCGTGCACAACGGTCTCTCCGTCCAAAAGATAGGGGCCGCGGCAACTTTCCCACCCGGTGCCGACATCTTCTGTATCGGCTTTTTGGAGTACAACCCGACTTTCCCGACCGTCATTTCCCGCAGCTTCCCGGAATGAATCCGCATAGTGACGACCTCCGAAGGTCGTTATCCTGACGCCCTTTATATCTTCCGCCGGAAGATGCGGCACATTTATATTCAGGTACCTGCCCCCGTAGGCGTGTCCGGAGTCTTTGCTCAATGTCAAACCGAGCATCTCCGAGGATATGCAACCACCGTCTTTCCCTGATGTTGAATCGAGTATCTCCGAAGCGATGCGCCGTGCCGCGCCGTAATATTCGGGATTGTGGCTATCGACTGAAAGGGCGACCGCAGGGATTCCCGACAATGCGGCTTCAATTGCCGCTCCGACCGTTCCGGAATAATTGGTATCTCTGCCTAAGTTGCTACCCAGATTTATTCCCGAATACACGATATCAAACTCTATACCGGCTTCACCGAAAAACTGTATCCCCACCTTGGCACAGTCCACGGGAGTTCCATCGACTGCATATGCTCCGTTTGCTCCGCGGTACTCACGTGGTTTTACGTGTATCTTTCTACCCAAAGTGATGGATCTGCTGAATCCGCTCCGTTCCCCATCGGGCGCCGCAACGTAGACATCGCCTTTACAGGTAAGAGTTTCGACGAGTTCCCGAAGCCCCCGGGAATTGATTCCGTCATCATTTACAACCAGAATATTCATCTACAATTTCATTACCTTTCCTATGGAATCGTGAATAACCAGATCCGCCCTGTCATCGTAAGCCGTCTCGTCCTTGTTTATCAGAACCAAATTGTTGCCGTTGAAATAATTTATCAACCCTGCGGCGGGGTACACGATCAAAGAAGTTCCGCCGACGATCAAAAGATCCGCCGCCGAGATCGCCTCAACCGCTCCCCTTATCGTTTCTTCATTCAAAGACTCCTCGTACAGAACAATGTCAGGTCTGATCACACCGCCGCAGTCACAATACGGCACGCCTTCTTTGCAGTTCTCCTCATCCAGTATATAACCCAGATCGTATTCCCTGCCGCATCGCTCGCAGAAGTTCTTCAAAACACTTCCGTGAAGTTCGTACACTCTTTTGCTTCCCGCTTTCTGATGAAGCCCGTCGATATTCTGAGTTATTATCGCCTTAAGCTTCCCGTCTTCCTCAAGTTTTGCCAGCGTCCTGTGCGCCTCGTTCGGTTCCGCGTCCTCGTATATCAAATTCTCCTTGTAGTACTTATAAAAAAGCGGGCGTTTGTTCTCATAAAATGTATGCGAGAGCATGCTCTCGGGAGAATATCCGTACACTTCACGCGCATGATAAAGCCCCTTCTCTGAACGAAAGTCCGGAATCCCGCTTTCCGTCGAAACTCCCGCTCCTCCGAAAAACACTATGTTTTCGCTGTCATCTATTAATTTTTTCAGTTCTTCGTTCATATGGACTCTCCTTATGTCAACTTACATCAAATCCACTTTTCTTTGTTTTATTGTGTGTTCCCATGCACTCTACAGCACTGCTTTGATCGCCTCAAGCAGATCGTCAAAATCCTCAAATGCCCTAAGCTCCGGATTGTCTTTTTTTATCTGTTCGGTGCTTCTGAACAGAAATCCCGCTTTGCTCGCCTTGATCATCGCCAGATCGTTGTGACTGTCGCCCGCCGCAACAGTGTCATATCCTATCGACTGCAACGCCTTGACCGTGCTGTACTTGGAGTCTTTCACCCTCATGCGGAAGTCCGTTATGGTTCCGTCGGGGGCAACTTCAAGGCTGTTGCACATTATCATCGGCCAGTCCAGTTTCTCCATCAGAGGTTTCGCGAATTCCTCAAAGGTATCGCTCAAAATTATCACCTGTGTTTCACGTCTCAACTCATCGAGAAACTTCTTTGCACCCGGAAGCGGGTCGATCTTCGCTATGGTATTCTGTATCTCCGCAAGACCCAATCCGTGTTCTTTTAAAATATCAAGCCTGTAACGCATCAGCTTATCGTATGACGGCTCGTCCCTCGTCGTTTTCTTGAGTTCCGGAATCTCGGTAACCTCAGCAAACTTTATCCATATTTCCGGAACAAGCACGCCTTCCATGTCCAAACAAACCATATTCATCTTCTTTTTCTCTCCCATAGTCTATCTCCTCGTATAATATCAGATTTCATCACGCCGGATTTTGATCAGCCTTACTTGATCAACCTTGCTAAATCAGCCTTGCCGACAAGGTTTTCCGTGCTTTTTCGTGTCTGCGACTGCGGCCTGTCCAACAGGTCGTCAGGGACAGCACCGGCGGCTGCTCACCATGCGTTCACTGCCATTATAACATTTTGAACCTGCTTACAAAACAACATTTTACATCGTCTCGCAAGCAGGTTCAGCTTAATTTACATATTCATCTTGTTTATAAGTGTAGCTTTACAATAGATGTGAGACCTCAGGGATAGAAAAAAGCGATTGAATCCGTTAAAATGGTTTTTACCAAAACACAACCAAAGAAAGGATATTCAATCGCTATGAATAGTATAACACATTCTCAAAGATATTTGCCTCACACTATTGACACAAGGTATTACTCCGTAAAGCTCTATCGTGGTGGTTGCTCGGTCAATTTTGTCTGCCGAAAGTATCACATCTCAAAGGCATCACTGATGCGCTGGAACAAGCGATTTGATGGAACCAGAGACTCTATTAGAGATAGG
>CP016202.1:1114834-1115625 GCA_003433295.1 Eubacterium minutum ATCC 700079
ATTTCAAAAACTGTTAAAAGATTTTTGTAGCTTTACAATAGATGTGAGACCTCAGGGATAGAAAAAAGCGATTGAATCCGTTAGAATGGTTTTTACCAAAACACAACCAAAGAAAGGATATTCAATCGCTATGAATAGTATAACACATTCTCAAAGATATTTGCCTCACACTATTGACACAAGGTATTACTCCGTAAAGCTCTATCGTGGTGGTTGCTCGGTCAATTTTGTCTGCCGAAAGTATCACATCTCAAAGGCATCACTGATGCGCTGGAACAAGCGATTTGATGGAACCAGAGACTCTCTTAGAGATAGGTCTCATCGCCCCATCAACCCTCACCCCAACGCTCATACGGAGAAGGAACTCAAGTGGATCAATGATCTGCACCGCAGAAATCCTCATATCTCAATATGCGAGATGTACGGAAAGCTTCGCTCTCAAAAGGGTTACTCAAGACATCCTGGTTCTCTTTACAGAATATATAAGGCTCTAGGGTTTTCTTCTAAAGCTCCATCAACCAAGAAGAAACGTAAGCCTCAGAAATACTACACTCCTGAATCTTTAGGGATCAAATGGCAGATGGACGTCAAATATGTCCCAAAAGCCTGTTATGTCGGTGAAATGCCTGATAAGTTCTATCAATACACGATGATTGACGAGGCTTCAAGAGAACGATTCATTTATCCTTATCTTGAACAAAGCAGTTACAGCACAATTGATTTTGTAAAACGTGCAATAGCCTACTTTGGATATAAGCCTCAAATCATCCAAACTGATAACGGCGTTGAAT
>CP016202.1:1115937-1120639 GCA_003433295.1 Eubacterium minutum ATCC 700079
GGTTGAACGCAGCCATAGAAATGATCAGGAGCGCTTCTACAACTTTATAAACTTCTACTCCTTCAAGGATCTGAAAGAGCAGATGTACAGATATATGCGTCGTTCAAACCGTATTCCCATGGCTGTGCTCGGCTGGGTATCGCCTATTGAAAGACGTTCACAACTCGAGACATAGCTTCTTTATCGAATACGCTATCACTCACTTTGGTAAAACCAATTCAATGAAATCATGTTACCTTTTTCTTTTTGACAATCTTGGTCTCACATCATTGACTAATGCACAATTTACATATTCATCTTGTTTATAAGTCTTTTTAATCAGGAGTTTATACTTTTCAAAGTCACCGATGCGACTGTTTATTTCTCCTGCTTTGAGTTTCTCCTTCTCAAAATCATCAGTACCGATGCCAATGCACCACCCGACAACATCAGCAATGCATACATCAATATATTCGTTTCATCTCCGGTTCTCGGTGCATCTCCGGTCTCGGCAGACACCGGTTTGTTTACCGCAGGTCTCTTTGATGCTGCAACGTTCGCATGCCTCTTTGCAGGCTTTTTCCCTTTTTTCGATTTGGAAAGCGAGGTGGTCTCCGCATCCTTTGTCGGAACCGGTGTCTGACCCGGGTTGGATGAAATTCCCGGCACCGGCTTCGCTTCGGGCTTTTCCGGAGTTTTCGGAGTCTTGCTCCACCCTGCATAAACGGTATTGTGTCCGTTGCCGGATGTGTCGACCAGAACCCTGTCATACGGACCGTCCTTACAGTCCTTATCAAGATACCATCCCGTAAACGTGTACCCCTGAGGAGCAGTTGCCATATTTCCGAACGGTATAAGGTCGATCCTCGTATTTATCTTCACCCCGTCTATCCTGTTGTAATTTGCACCACTCTCCTGTATTCCGAACTTATTGAAGTTGTAATCGTACTTGAGGTATGTCGTATGCTTTTTGTTTTCCCACTGCGCAACGAGCTTTATTCCGCCGACACGCATTTTGACTATTTCCTTCGGGTACACGAATTCGTCCGTACCCTCGATTTTCCATCCTATGAAGGCTTTCCCCGCAGGAGGCATGATTCTGTCAGGGGTTGCCGCCGTAACGCCCGCCATATTGTAGTAGTTGTTATTGTCGGAAACGGAACCTGTTCCGCCGTTGAGATCGTAGCTGACTTTGTAAGTCTTTACGCTTCTCCAGTTTGCCACCAGTTCTATATCCTCGTTTATAGGACTTGCGAAACTGAACGGTTTGTCTTTTAACGTCCATCCGAGGAATACGTGTCCGTCCTTCTCCGGATTCTGCGGTTTTTCGACTTTCTCACCGTAAACCACTTCTTTACTTGAATCTTTTACCTTCTCGGAATTCATCCTGAATGTCACTTTCAGAGAGTTCGGTTTCCATTTTGCATACAGAGTAACGTCATGGCTCGGCATCGTGTCGTTAAAATCATACTTCATAGTATAATCGCTTCCCGTGTACCATCCCTCAAAGGTGTAAGTTCTGCCGTCCGCAGAAGTATACTTCGTCTTCCCCTCTTCATAGTTGGACGGCGCATACTGCTTCAGTTCCTTCTCATATTTGACCGTCGCGAAATCATTTTCAAGTGTTTCTCCGTCAGACTTGACTTTCGGTCCGTCCTTTATCTCAAAGTTCAGCTTGTAGGAATTTCGTGTGAAATATACGTTGACCGGGTTTTCTTCCCCCCAGTAGTTGATTCCGTTGCCGTTCTCATCAACCAGCTGATTGGCCTTCGTCCAGTTGGCATGATACCTGAACCAGATGCCTATCTTTCCACCGCTTATTGAACCATAATGACCGTCCGAGTACTCGGGCATCGCTCTGAACCCCGGATATTCTCCTCTTGAGTTTATCACGATAGCACCGTTTGCATATGAGTTAAAGCTTTCAGCAAGATACAGGTAATACTGCCTGTCCTTTACCGGGTCGTTATCCTTACGTCTTGACACATTCTTCACGAGTTCTTTCCCCTCAGGCGCTTTGCCATCCAGCGCTTCAAAGAAATAATTGTAGAATGAGTTAACTTTTCCCGGTTTCAACATACCGAAATATCTGTCCTTTGAACCGACATTGTGCGTTGCAACCGCTTTCGGCGGCAACTGTTCATTCTCACCTTCCGTGCTGTAGAAATTATATCCCTCTTTCTCCATGAACTTGAGTACACCGGCCTTTTCAAGGATGTCAGAAATGAACTTGATGTTCTGTTTGTACTTCACTTTATGCTCCGTCTGGAAGTAATCGGTTGCCCCTTCAGGGAACAGCACTTTGGTTTTTCCACGGTCTCTTCCCGTGAAAGTGTAAGTAAATACTTTGCACTTGTAGTACACATCATATACGGTGGAGCCATCCGCCGCAATCTTTGGAGCGACAGTCTTGTCGTTGTTAAGTTCATACCCGTTTTTATCCAAATTGTACGGACTCTTGAATATGAAATTGTCTGTCAGTTCGGCATTTGCACCGGTTTTCCCGGTCTTGATTTCACTTCCGGCAAATTTGTAATCCCATGCCGACGGGTCGTTTATGTCCGACTTTGAAGTATCTTTCTGATATTCATAGTGATACCTGACCAGATATTTTGTGTCTTCCGCCTCTTTCCATCCGGCATACAGCGTAAGAGATTTCGTTACATCATCGTTGGCGTTGTACGGTTTCGTACATTCCTTATCCTCAAACCAGCCGGTGAATACGTATCCGTCTTTCAAAACCTGCGTCGGAAGCGTAACTTTCTGATTGGAAGCACCTTTTGCCACAAATTCATCTATAAATCTTGTGCCGCCGTTGCTGTCGAAGGAGACCCAGTGTCCCTCTTCGTAGATCGGATACAGTTTGATAACTCCCCCGTCCGCTCTCAATACAGTGTTGCCTTTCTTCAGATATGCTTCAGTCTTGTCTGAAGTAACCGCCCATTTTCCTGACAGATCATTGACTCCCGAAGCCGAGTCCGACCAACCCGACTGTCTTGTCTCCGTCTTGAGTTCCTCTTCGGGACTTATTATTCTCGGACTGAACTTATCTATGGTAACTTCAGATTTGTCCGTCGCCTCAACGGTCTTGATTACGTTTCCTCTCTCATCGAGGAACGCCAGTTTCAATCCGAACGCATAATCAGCTTTCAGATTTATAACTTCCCCGTCATTTTCAATATCTCCGACCTCTCCGAAACCGTCAAAAAGTGTTCCGTCCTTCTTGAGCCAGCCTTTGAATATTCTGTTTGCGACGCTTCCCGGAACTTGCGGCTTTTTCAGCGTGTCGCCCTTCTTTACTTTCTGCGTGGAAATCGTGGTGCCGTCCACATCGTTGAAATTATACGTGGCAAATTTTATATCAGTTCTCTTTTCTCCGATCACTCCGTATACAGAGAAACTTTCAGCATGAAAATTGGCTGATTTTGCGTCTACCGATCTCACATCATCGATTTTTTCCGCCGTTCCGTCGTCTTTTATATGAACGACCCCGTAAGACTCTCCTCTGACGGACCTGTCCGAATTCAACCTTACATGAACCTTTGCGCTGTCTGAAGGCTCAATGCTCTTACCGTCCTTGCCGTAGAACGTGATATCGACAGCCGCCGCATCCGTAACCACTTTTCCGTGTGATATCTTCTGCGCGGCCTTTATAACCGATTTTTTGTCCGCCGGGGTGGCTTTAACGCTCGTACCCTTAGGGAAAACCCCCTTTTCCGCATGAACGTGGACTTCGACACCGTTGCCGGCTTTCAGTCTTTTTTCAAACTCCGGAAATTTTTCGTCATTCTTGACCGCAGAATCGCCTTTTTCTTTTCCCGCAGCCTTTTCTTCATTATCTTTTTTGTATGCGGAATTCCCGGATTTTTCATCCGCCTTGACTTCGGTCCCTTTTTCCGCTTTGCCCGACTCCGACGCGACGGAACTCGTTGCATTTTTGTTGTTTCCGTTTTTATCCTCAGAAGAGGTTTTGCCCGCTTCTGTCGCGCCCGAATCTTCCGCGACGTCTCCTATACCGAAACTTCTATTGTTCCCGGCAGTGCCGGCGGCTTTGTCATGTTCTGCTTCCGCCACGGTTTTTTCCGTGTTCTCTACAGACGCTCCCGTTGTTCCAGCAAAGATTTCCATGCCGGGACCTGCGACTCCCAGCATCATTACACAAATCAAAAACAACGATATTATTTTCTTCCCTTGTCCTTTCATCGTCAATATTCTCCTTCTTTCTTCTTATACTGTTACACTATCGAAAAAATAAATTTGGATTCTTGAATGTATATTAATGTATATTCCCGGTTTTATCGTTCCCACGGCGTTTTTATAACTGTAGGTTTATCGGGTGACCCGTACGGAGGACATTACATCTCCTCGGATAGGTTCTATTACCACATGTTCAGAAGTCTAAACAGTTTATTTCCGTTTAATTTTGCTCAACATGAATTTCGCCTATTATATAACTTATCTATACCGCTGTCTACCCTTTTTTGTATATTTATGTTTTTACTTCTCACGTCATCTTTATTCACTAAAAGTATGTAATTTCAACAACCACATCGGAGCAAACGTATATTAATTACGCATACAAGAGAATAAATATTCGTATTTTTTCTCTTCCCTTGATGTGCCTCTATTTCCCGAAAATAGGTGCCGGATGCCCGTCCGGTACCGGAGATAGAAGCCGGATGCCCGTGCTGAAGGCGATATCTATCTGATTTTCCACATCGAA
>CP016202.1:1120664-1148202 GCA_003433295.1 Eubacterium minutum ATCC 700079
TTACGTCGGATGGACGTCTTCCGCATCAATTTCGCATTTATATTGTAGAAAGTCGGTATGAACATCCTTCATTTAACAATAATTCATCGTAATCTCACCTCCGAAATCTTATTTTAGAAAAAAAAATTTAAAAAAGGGGTTGACATATCCGAAAGCAAGTATTATTGTATTAAGCACATAATACAATAATACAAGGTGCGCCGGCTCCGCTTTGATTTTACCGAATAAAATCAAAGCGATGAAACAGCGGGAGTTCGGGAAGAAAACTTAGTGAGGCGTATGGATGTAAATGCCTCCTAAAAAATCCGGAACGCGGGTGCTCAAATATCGGAAAGGAGATTTTATGAAGATGAATATGAAGAAGTCAATCACTATGAAAACGGGAAAGAAGATCGTTTCGATTGCAATAATACTCGCAATGATGGCAGGACTATCGGCCTGCAGCGAAATCAAAGACAGATTCATCTCGGACAAGGAGAAAGATCGTATTGAGGTTTACGACAAGAAAGGAAAAAAGATTCTGGATACCACGGAAGAAGATTCCATTGAATTCTTTACGGACATCGTCGGAAAAACCGCGGACAAGGCCGCAAAGAAAGATTTGAAAGACTTCCTTAAAAAGGTGCCCAAAGACGCGAAGGTAAGTTATCGCTACGTATTTTCTTCAAAACGGGCGTTCGGTAAGAAAACCGGAGTCACGTTCATCGTGTACGACAACTACCCTTTGATCTCCGCCGAAGGTTTGCCGTTTATAAAAAGGCTTACATGGAAGTTGTCGAAAAGAGAGAATTTGAAACTGCAAAATCCAAATTAGACGTTTGCGGATTTGCCGCCATACTTGAAAAGTTGTGCGTGAAATTCCGATTTTAGGAGGTGTACTACAATATGAAATGGATTTTTAAAGACGGTATCCCTATTTACTCGCAGATAGTGGAGCAGATGAAACTTCACATTGCGAGCGGCGCATATAAGATGGGAGATAAATTGCCGTCGGTCCGCGACCTCGCCGTCGAGGCGGGCGTCAATCCAAATACTATGCAAAGAGCTTTTGCCGAACTTGAGCGCGACGGGCTTCTCCATTCCGAGCGCACGAGGGGGAGATTTATAACCGAGGAGGAAAATGTTTTGGGAAATATGAAAAAAGAACTTGGTCGGAATTTTATCCGCGAGATGTTCGAAAACATGAAAAAACTTGGAATGAGTAACGATGAAATACTCGAAGCCGTTCAAAACTGGTCAAAGGAGGAAAATTAGATGAGTATACTGGAATGTAAAAATCTGTCCAAAGACTACGGAAGCATGCTCGCCGTAAACAATGTGAATTTGAATCTGCAGGCAGGGCAAATCGTCGGTCTTCTCGGACCTAACGGAAGCGGCAAAACAACGTTGATAAAGATGGCGACAGGTCTGCTCTGCCCGACATCGGGAGAAATATTGATAGAGGGCAACGTCCCGGGCGTTGCGACAAAGGGTGTTGTTGCATACCTTCCTGACAGGGACTTTTTGCCCGACTACATGAACACAAACAAGCTGATTAAATTTTACTGCGATTTCTACGATGATTTCGATGTAAAAAAAGCCGAACAAATGCTGGAAAGTCTGGACATTGATCCAAACAAGACTCTGAAAAAGCTTTCAAAAGGGATGAAAGAAAAGGTCCAGCTGATACTGACCATGAGCAGAAATGCCAAAGTATATTTTCTCGATGAACCTATTGCGGGAGTCGACCCGGCGGCAAGAGATTACATACTTAAAACGATAATAACCAATTACAATCCGAATGCTCTTGTTCTCATTTCCACACATCTTATCGCTGATATAGAATCGGTGCTCGACGAGGCGGTTTTTCTGAAGAACGGCAAAGTGGCTCTGCACAAAAATGCGGATGAGATTCGCGAGGAGAGCGGAAAGAGCATAGACGCACTGTTTAGGGAGGTATTCAAATGTTAAGAAAGTTATTAAAGCATGAATTCGTTTCGGTGGGTAGGATACTGCTACCGATGTATGCGGCAGTTCTGGTGCTTGGATTTCTGATGGGATTCATGATACATAAATCACTGTCCGGTTTTATCGTCACATCCATAATCGGAACTCTTTACGGAGTAATGTGCGCCGTGATGGTTGTGACCACTCTGGTTTTTCTGATCCAGCGTTTCTACAAGAATCTGCTGGGCAACGAGGGCTATCTTATGCTCACACTTCCCGTGGGAATCGGGAAACATATTGCAGGCAAGGGCATTACGGCTTCGCTCTATGCCATGCTTAGCGGTATTGTGGGATTTCTGTCGGTCGTTCTCATGGGATTTTCATACGGAATATATTCGTATGGCGGCATTTCCGACTTCATCAAGGTCATCATGAATTCACCGGGGCTTGAGTACAGCACATCTTCTTTGGTTCTTGTAATCATAGAAATTGTGGTGGTCCTCTTCCTTGCCTGCATGGAAACGGCTCTGAAAATCTATGCCTCGATTTCAGTAGGACATCAGTGGAGCAACCACCGCGCGCTCGGGTCTGTTCTGGCGTACATAGGTTTTGGCATAATCGAAGGAGTTCTTGCGAAAGTGTTTGGAATACCTACGTTTGACGCAAGCTCTTTCATCTCGGACAGCGACCCTCTTTACTACGCCAAGATCGGGCTTCTGATCGTCGGGGCGATAGTTGCCTGCCTGGCGGCGATATACTGGCTCATAACATGGTTGTTGCTGTCCCGCAGGCTGAACCTGCAGTAGAGGACTCCACAATCAAGCGCTTAGCACGGCAACTTGCGGAAATTCACGAGTTTTGCGGCACGCACAGATTAAAATATTGAAATAAGGAAGCCTATGCCAAAAGGCCGGGCAGAATCAAAAAAGGAGTGGGGCATGAAGTTGAATTGTCATGACCCGCTCCCTTTATTATCGGTAGCCTCAACGCGCGGTTTTAGCTTGCCGGAGATCACTCACCGAAAGTGCAGTTGGACTTTATTGTTGATCCCTTCAATACGCGGTTTTGCCTGCGCAGCAAATTCTACTCATTCGATGCGCCCTTTGCCGCTTTGATCGCATCTTTTATTCTCGCAAGCCCTCTTTCCACAAGCAAGCGCGGCATCGCCAAATTCAGCCGCACATATCCGTCCGCATCCGCAACAAACAAGCCGTTTCCGCCCTCCAAGAGAACACCTGCGTTTTCGGCAAAGAATAGCGGCAAATCTCCGACAGTGGGCAAAACATTTCTTAAGTCTATCCATGCAAAATATGTCGCCCCCGGTATTGTGAATTTCGCCTCCGGGATATTTTTTTCAAGGAAACTCCTCACAAATTCAAAATTTCCGTCAAGATATTTTTTCAGACTTTCAAGCCAGTGTATGCCCTGCGAATATGCAGCCTTGTGCGCCGCCAAAGACAAGGGGTTCGCCGATCCGATATTTTTGTCCCTGCTCACGAATCTGCGCCTTTCCTCACGATTGCGTATAATTATGTTTGAATGCAGCATTCCCGCAAGATTGAACGTTTTGCTTGCGGACATGCAAGTGATCAATTTCTCGTATTTCGGCATCGCATTTGCCATTGGCGTATGGCGCAGCCCGCTTCTCAAAAGGTCACAATGAATCTCGTCGGATACGATCCAAAGGTCGTTTTTCTCCGCGATCTCACCGATCTTTCGAAGCTCCTCTTCCGTCCAAACGGTTCCGGTGGGATTGTGCGGATTACAGAGCATGAGCATTTTGACTTTGGGATCGGCCGCTTTTTTGGCAAAATCATCGTAATCCGGTTCAAACCTGCCCCCGATACGCTTCAGCGCAGAGCACACCAGTTTGACATCGCTATATTCGCATGCGTGCAGAAAAAAACCGTATGCCGGCGTAAAAGTAATCACCTTTTCGTCTTTTTCGACCAGATCTTCAACAAATTGATACAGCGCCGGTATGACGCCCGGCGAGAAGACGAGTTGTTCTTTAGGAAACGACAGCCTGTATCTGTCTTTGCACCACCTCGCAAGGGCAGTGTAATATTCCGGATCCCAAACCGCCGTGTATCCCAAAATCTTCTTTTCCAATCTGTCGGCTATTGCCTGCCTGATTTCGGGAGCGACCGCAAATTCCATATCGGCGACCCACATCCTTATAAATTCATCGTCCTTGTACGGAAACACCCTGTCCGGGTCATCCTTGAAAATATATGTTCTCCACCCATCCATATTTTCCGAATTGGTATTTCTGCGGTCAATAATTTCATCAAAATTGTACTCCACTGTCCTGTGTCCTCCATCTTAAATATTTTTCGCATATCCGCTCTCCGATACCCCGCGGCCGGCTCGCCTCCTGCACTTAAATATTCACTCGACCGGCTCGCCTCCTGCAGTTAAATATTCATTCGACCGGCTCGCCTTCCTTCTCTCCGACATTCAGGCAGAGCCCCCCTGTGTTCAGACATTCAGGCAGAGTCTTATTATGCCTATTACAAGCAAATGCACGGGATAAAACATGTAATTCAGCCATTTGTACTGTTTACCGCGTTCACCGTTGTAGGTCAATGTCAACCCGAATCCAAGCAGCGACCAAACCTCTTTGAATATCGCAAGGTAACCGAACAGATTGGCAAGCAGGGGTTTATCATAAAAAAGGTAGAACGAATATACCATCAGTATCGCATGATATTCATAATCCGACGAAAGAAACATTGTGGCCAGACATGATGCGGCGACGATCACAAATGAAAGCAAATACCATATCACAGCATAGCCACCCGGGAATTTTCCCTTCAGGGCATCTATAAGCCATATTGTCACAAGAGCAATCGCAAGTGAAAACAATACGTTGTTCACCCTCGGATTGAAGATCTCAGCCGAAAAGAAAAGGTCGAACGGAACCTCGGAAATCACCGCAAACATCAGGAGTGAAGCAAGGTATTTTTTTCTCGACCCCGTCTTGAAAAAGCCCTCTACCAAAAATAACGCAAACAGCGGAAAAGCGATTCTGCCAAGCACATTGAACAGAAGGCTCAACTTAAGCAAAAATCCTTCACCACTCAAATACGGAGTAATCAGCGCCTGATTTACGTGGTCGATAACCATCGATATAAATGCTATGTACTTTAACTGTGCTCCGCTCAAAACTTTTATTTTTCGTAAGCCTTTACATTCCGAGGCAAGTGTCTTCTGTATCATACCCGAATTGTTACCACGAAATTCATTCTTCAAACCCCGTCAGATCCTTGATCACCTGCGACGCTATCAAAAGACCCGCCGCACCCGGAACGAAAGCGTTCGAGCCGGGCGGCATCCGCTTGAACCGAGTGCCGCCGGGCATCGGTTCTGAATATTCCTTTGACTCGCGACTCTCACAAGTTGCCTCCTCACTATTCGCCTCAAATGAGTCTTCCATATCACACGCAGAATCACGCGCGGGTCTGATCGGGGTTTCCGTTGAGTATACGACTTTCAAAGCCACTACATCTCTTGCCCTCAGTTCCTTTCGCATAATCCTCGCCAGCGGATCTGTTTCCGTCTTATATATATCCGTACAAACAAGTTTTTCCGGAGACATTCTGTTGCCGCACCCCATGGCGGAAATTATCGGAATACCGTACTTTTCAGCCTGCAAAACGAGATCCACTTTCGCGGCGACGGTATCTGTGGAATCCACGATATAATCGTACTTTTCAAAAGGGATTTTCACGGCAGTACCCGGCAAATAGAATACTGCAATCGCATTGACCTCCGTTTCCGGATCTATCGAGCGTATCCTTTCCTTTGCCACATCCACCTTAAGCCTGCCGAGGTTCTCCCGTGTCGCGATTATCTGGCGGTTTAGGTTGCTGACGGAGATCGTGTCGCTATCTATCAAATCGAGTGTTCCTATGCCCGTTCTGGCAAGCGCCTCCATTGCGTGACCTCCGACGCCCCCGACTCCGAAAATCGCAATCCTGCAATTTCTCAGCGCCCTTACGGCGTCCTCCCCTAAGATCAATGATGTACGCGATAAATGTTCCATACCCGCTTCCTCAAAATTTCATATTATTGTCGGTTAACAACACAATCGGATTGTAATACAGACAAAACGTCTATTCAAGTGCATGCCGTAAAATTTCAAACATATATCTCAGATGATATATGGCATATCAAAGGTAACAAAATTGACTCCTGTAAAAAAGTACAATAAAAAGATCAGACTCCCCCTTGTTTTTCCCTACATATAGTTGTATAATACAACTATATGTAGGGAGTGAATTATGTTCATATGTGATATAAGCATGCTAAACCGACTGGGAAAGGCATCCTTGGATGAAATGCTTCAAATCATCGATTTTTCATGGCGGGAAATGGTCGTTTTAATGGTTCTTGAAAAAAAACCGGGCGCAACCCAAAATTTTGTGGGGAAATTTCTACAAACCGACAAAAGCAATGTAACACATATCATTCAAGGCTTGGAAACAAAAACTTTCCTGATTAGAAAGACCTGCGAAAAGGACCGTCGTTACAAAGGACTTTATCTGACCTCTGTCTCTCGAAAGCTTCTTCCATGGCTTCATGAACAGCTGAGGCTTTGGCAGGAGCAGTGCTATCAAGGACTGAGCCAAGAGGAAATTACTATATACCAAAACCTAAACCAGAAAATCATAGATAACTTATTCGCTTTCAGTGATTCTAAAATATAACTTAATGCCAATACGAACCCAAATGTATAGGATTTACTTTTAGTCCACGAAACTGCGAAGAGGGATACCGTATCCTCTATACATCTAAAGATACCGCGTTCATGGAATATATTATGCAAGGAGTACTGATGATGAATATCGGAATTTACTATTTTACAAGAACCGGCAATTGCAAAAGAATCGCCGAGAAAATTGCCGCCCGCCTGCATCTTCACCCGTATACTATTGAAGATGATGTGGACTGGAAAGGATTCAAAGTCTATTTCAAATTTCAGTCTTATGCAAAAGGGAAAAAAGAACTTAAGCTTCACTATGAAGGAGATCCCCGAAGCATGGATCGTATCATTCTGGTTTCGCCTGTCTGGGGTTCAAGGATGCCTCCTACGGTAAAGAAATTCCTTGAGAACATCCCTTTAAAAAAAGTGGATATGATTGCAAGTTCCAAGATAGACTCAATGCGAGGAATAGATGCTTGCCACGCCTGTGTACAGATCAAGCAGTTTAAAAAACAGGAGGACATGATTCTCCGTGAATATCTCGATTCTTTGTCCTCTCAACTCGAATAAACCGCTCCTTAATATGGCAAACCTGATACGTTTTCTTGAATCACCTTTGTAAATTATAATTCAGCCCGGGATCGGTCATGTTTGTTTCTCTTTCCGACTTGCATATCCGGCCGGAGGTCAAGTCTTCATCGCACAAATTAACTGCACAAATTGACACAGCCCGTTCACGGGATATGTATTGATTTTTTTCCCTGCTGACCCTATAATTTCTTTCAGAAAAACAGTTTCTTTAGTTTGATATGCGTAAGGAGTTTTAGAAATGACAACATACGATTGGGGAAAATTCGGTTTCCATATACCGGAGATAATGCTTCCGAGGGAAGGGACGGACTATGGAAAGTGGGCGGTGGTAGCCTGCGATCAGTACACATCGGAACCTGAATACTGGGAAGATGCGGAAAGGATTGTTGGCGATGCACCATCCACTTTGCACCTGATCCTTCCCGAGATCTATCTTGAAAAAAAAGGAGAAGACGAGAAAATAGCCGCGATCCGTGAAAATATGAAGAAATATCTGCAAGACGGCACTCTGCGCAAGATGCCCAAGGGCTGTATGCTGGTTCACAGAACAGCCGAGGGCAGAAGTCGCATAGGTCTTGTAATCGCAACTGATTTGGAGAGTTATGATTTCAACAAAGGCTCATCTTCACTGACCCGGGCAACAGAGGGTACCGTTGTGGAAAGGATCCCTCCGCGACTCAGGATCAGAGACGGCGCTCCTATTGAGCTTCCTCATATCCTGATTCTAATCGATGATCCCGACAAGAGCGTCATAGAGCCTCTTGAAAATGTTCCTCAGGAAAAAATATATGATACAGACCTGATGAAAGACGGCGGACACATAAGCGGTTCTTTCATTGATGAAAAGGAACTCGGTGGTATGAAAGAAGCTCTCTCTGCGCTCTATGACAAGGCAGTCAAAAAGTACGGAAACGGAAACGTTATATTCCAAGCGATGGGCGACGGCAATCATTCCCTCGCCACAGCGAAAACTAACTGGGAGAATCTTAAAAAGAGCCTTTCGCCGGAAGAAATCGAAAATCATCCGGCCAGATACGCCCTGTGCGAAATCGAAAACATCCACGACGACGGTATTGTTTTTGAACCGATACACCGCGTCATATTTGCGAAAAACGGCGGCAACGGTATGGATCTGGTGCGTGAGACCGTCAAGCTTTTGGACGAACAGAACGGAAAAGCCTATCTTGTTTTGGAAAACGACACTCCGCCCGCAGGCGCATTCTCAATCCCATACATCACCCGTGAGCAGAGCGGTCTGATCATAATTGAAAATCCTTCAAACAAATTGGAGGTCGGCGCGCTGCAAAATGCACTCGATGTTATGGTAAAAGAAAGAAAATCCGCAGACATCGACTACATCCACGGCACGGACTCGGTTCGCAAACTTTCCCTGAAAGACGGTAACGCCGGGTTCATGCTTCCGGCAATGGATAAATCGCTGCTCTTCCCTGCGGTTGCGGCGGACGGAGCCCTTCCTCGAAAGACATTTTCCATGGGCGAAGCCAACGAAAAACGCTATTACATAGAATGCAGGTACATAGGAAAGTAGTCATAAATTGATTATAGATCAGATGAAAACAGACCTGTATTCAACCGCCTCAATTGCTCAACGCGTGCTCGGCAAGTCTTGAAATCCTGTATTTTCAATCGGTTTTCAAGACTTGCCGAAGTGCAGGTTTTGCCGACCTCCGTAAAGACCCTGTCGGACTTATTGAGCAGCCGCCACTTGTAGCGCTACTTAAAAATTCTCAAATCAGTCGAAGGGATTTGTCTTTCCGCAACAATAAATCAATCTGAAATCCCTATCCCGATTCTTCCTGTTCCAATTCCTCTATTCCCTTTGATGAAAGCCATACACCTATTACCGTCAGGCTTACGCCGATCACGGTATATACTCCTGCGGAATCGCCGTTTATCACAACTCCGGCAATCACCCCTATTATTGTGATTGAACTCCCTATCATATTGTTTGCAATGGCGGGATTAAGCACGGCAAGGACTTTATTCAGACCTATGTAACACAATGCCGAGCAAAACACGGCAAGAAACAGGATTCCAACCGCAACCTCCCAATGTATGAATATGGCTGAATAGGATTGAAAAAAATTCCCTCGGAAGATATTGACCGTATTGAAGCCGGCAGACCCGACGATTGCCATCGCCGAAGTGATTTCAACCGCGGAATAATCTCTGCTCGCCTTTGCGCTTACGAACGAAAAAAGAGCGCCTGCGACCACGGCACACATCATGAGACCGTACCCTTTCAGATTGCCGCCGACCGAAAAGCCGGGAGCAAAACACGTGCATACACCGACTCCGGCAAATGCAACGAAAATACTTATCACGCCCATCCTTGTGGCAGGCATTCTGAAAAACAGAAACCCCAATATCAGCGACATGCATGGAATCGTGGCAATGAATATGGAACTTACGGACGGTGAAGTATAATAAAGTCCGTATACTTCAAAAACCGAATACATCCCCGGCTCTATCATTCCTGCCAGCATCAGAAACTTGAAATTTTTCTTCCCGATATCTATCCTGAATTTCCCCACCAACATCATACCAATAAAAATGCATGCGGCTATCGTCCATCTGACAGCGATTATCTGCAATGGGTCGAGCCATCGCATCAAAACATTGAGGGCAATAAAAGAAAATCCCCAAAGCAAGGATATTCCAAAAATCAAAGCATATACGAGGTTCTTCTTCAACTGCTTTTCCTTTCTCCTCCGACTTTGAATCCACCGCCCGACGCTTCACGGCCCGACACTTGTACACTCTCTTATCTCATTTCAAAAGAGTTCGCGCATGCTCTTTTGCAAGTTCCAATCCTTTTTCCCAATAATCACCGGAAAAATCCTTCACGACTCTGTCTGCATAACGGGCGCCCGTCAACTTGCTTTCTTGGTATTCTATCGCTGATTCGATGTAAGCACAATGCTCTTCGGTGAAGCCCTCTTCTCTGTAAAAGGCCTTTATTTTGGCCAAGATTTCTTTAACGTTTTCCCTTATGCTTCTCCCGTTTGACAGTCTTGCGTTCTGATCCAAAAGCGCCGCCCTCTTCATATCCGACAGTGCATTTTTCTGTTTCTCAGGCGTAAAGTCACTCTCATGTCTGAACAGAAAATATATCATGAGCAGATGCATGAACTCAATGTCGCTGCGGCAGACGCCGGTCGGTTCATACGGGTTGTCGTCGATGATTCTGAATTCAATGTGGTCTATCCCCTTTTCCAAAAGCGTTTGCATGCTGAAATCGCCGCGTGACTTTATTCTGACGGGATAATACAGTTCTGCCGGTATATTCAACGCTCCGTTTTCCACATATGAATTAATGGATTTTATGTATCTTTCCAGGGATACATAGTCCAAAATCGGATCAAAATCATTCCAGTATCCGATTTCGCTGCACCTGGGAGTTGCATATTTACTCACCACCGTACTCGAGAAATCATCCGACGTTTTCTTATCGCCCGTCTCATCGAAGAAACTGGCATCAAACACCGGGCTTGCACCGAATAAATATACAATGAGCCAGCTGTATCTGGTTCCCCACGCCACAAGTCGCATATATATACGATTTACAAATTCCGTGTATTCTCCGCACTCTTTGAACAGCCTGTTCTCCGCACACGGTCTGTCATTGAGGCAGAGCCATTCATAGATTCCTTTAAGCCATTCCTGCGAAAGTGAAAAATTGATATGCACTCCGGAATATAGCATAAGTTTGCTTCCGTACTTCTCTTTAAGGTATTTACGGTATTCGGTTTTCCATTCTTTTTCTCCGTTGAATCGCGCAACGGGATTATCGTTCTCTCCGAATATCCTCGGCGGGTTGGAAAAAGGCCAAAAATATTCTTTCCCCGTGGGCAGCGTGTCTAAAATTTTCACAGCCTTTCTGTGCAGAACCGTGAGTTCATCGCAAGCCGCCTTTGGCGTATCGTTCACTCCGGTAATAAATTCAGTCTGGTTCTCGCTGAAATCACGGCTTATCTTTTCATCGCGTCCAAAAGGATGAGGTGTATCCGCCATTCTGCCGTTCTCATCTATTCTGATACATTCCTTCTCAAGACCGAAATTCCCCTTGAACAGGAAGTCAATGGCTTTACTGTTTCTGATTTCCTTTATATCCATAATCTTTCCGTTTCCGTTTACTCTTCTTCTGCCAAATGCATGCCCGTGCATTCCGGTTCAGAATCACTTTTTTACCCGCCTGCCTTCTCTTATGTCCATCAGCAGAATCTGAAGTAACCATAATATATTTAAGAAGGTGCTTCCGCGAAGAATCGCAAATGCAAGTCTTGAAGAATAGAAGTATGCACTTGCAAGAAACGCAGTTGTATCCAAAACGATCAGAAATACCATCATAGCTCTCTTTGTGTTAATACGCCTGACACTCTCTAAAAATTTCATTTCCTATTCCTTTCCTCAATGAAATCTCTTGCACTTGAGCAACCTGCGAACAAGCTGAAGCAAAAACATCAAAAGCATAAGGTTCAAACAACTATCGCTAAAAATCACGACACTTGCTTATCAATTTAATTTAGAATTCACAATAAGTTGTAGTGCATTCAAGTCTTTTATTATTTCATATTACTATTCCCGTTCTGGTAGAAAGCCTTTCTCTGTTAATTTGGTTTCTGTTAAAACTTATTTTACCAGATGGCTTTCTATTTTTCTATTTTTTTGTCACATATGTATTATCACCTAACATCTGTTTACAAATCGATTCTTTCAAAGTCCTTTACAGCTTTTCGATACGAAGACCATGTACATAAGATAAACGCAACAACACCGATTACCAGTACGGCAATCTGCGGCATACTTACGTTCGAAGGGTCATTCAAGCTTTCCAAACCGGGGACATTGTGTAGCGTTTCTCCTATGGTTATTACGATGAAAGCGACTATGCAGAATATCACAAAAGGTTTGCCGATCTTGTAGGTTGTCTTAAAAAAAGCTGTGAGAAAAATGCCGTTAAATACTGCAAATACGATCATTACATATCCAAGATAAGCTGCATTTGCATTCATCAACCGATTTGTGATATATGGAACGGCATTTCCCAAAGTTCTCATTCTTACAATCGTCAGCAATGCGCATGAGATAAAAGCCGTAAATTCGATTAAGAAAACAAACAGATATTTGGCTGTAACCACGTCTTGTTTCTTAACCGGCAGCATAACCGTATACGTGATATCGTCGTATTCCCGAATCTGCTGGTAAGTATGGAAAATGCCGAGACAGATAAAAAAAGAACCGACAAGAATAGGGTATCTTGGAATCATTGTCATAGCCGAAAATCCAATAAACCAATAGCTCAAAGGATTTGCTGATAACTTCATTTCCTTATAAAGAAGTTTTTTCATCACAGATTCACCTCTTCTCTTTCGATATGCACCATAATATCCTCAAGTGTCGGTGCACCTCCTGTTTCTTTTGTATAATAACGGATAAAATCTTCTTTCTTTGCAGATAAAAGTAATTCACCATTTTTGATATAGGTGACAGTATCCGCACATTTATCTAAATCACCGGTAATATGTGTAGAAAACAAGATTGCTACACCTTTTTCGGCAAGTTTTCGAAAAATTTCATTCATTTCATCTCTGGATACCGGATCAAGTCCACTTGTCGGCTCATCCAGGATTAAAAGCCTTGCATGATGAGAAAGAGCCAGTGTTAGGTAGAATTTTACCTTCATTCCCTCGGAAAGTTCTATGATCTTCTTGTTTTCGTCAAGCTTAAATGCGGCAAGGTAGTGATGATACGCCTCATCATCCCAATTTTCATAGAAAATACGAGTAATGGCTACGATATCCTTTAACTTTTTTCTTTTATAATAATTGATCCCGCCTACCGCATAGCCGATCTGCTGTTTAATCTTACCCTCATTGTTCAGATAATCCATTCCAAGAATACGAACACTACCTGCTTCGGGGTGTACAAGGTTTAAAATAGATTTTAGCGTCGTAGTTTTGCCTGCGCCGTTTCTGCCTATGAATCCCATAACCTCACCGGCCTCAATATGGAAACTGATAGGTTTTAATTCAAAAGCCGGATAATTTTTCGTAAGATCATTCACTTCCAGAATATATCCCATATTATTCACCCTCTTTCTCTTCAAAGGCCACTTCCATCAAGTGTGCGAAGGCTCCCTTCGGCGGTATGGCGATACCTCGTTTTTCATCGCCGAGAAGCAGAATTGTATCACCCGATTTGATATTAAATACTTCTCGTGCCTGTTTCGGTATTACTATCTGACCTTTTTCACCAACTGTAGCTGTCCAAGCATATTTACCTTTTGGCGTTTTCATGATGCCCCTCCTCCATGGTATGATTTGTATAACTTATTATACTCTATGGCCTCGAAAAAGACAAGCGCCGATACATTTTGTCATATGTTGTTGTTCTTTTATCTCTCTTTTTTCTTCTTTCATTAGTCCTCTTTTTAATTTTTAGTCAAAGAAAAAACAGTAAACCTTCACCTACTGTTTTTATATAGATTCTAATTCGATTTTTAATTAAACTCTAATATGATTTTTAACTATCTTTTCAAAAGTTCTTATATGCCGATATAGCCTGTCTTTACAGGTATTTTCGGCATTTTGTATATCGGGAGATACTCACATATTTTCTTAAATCTGCTTGTATTTTCGCTTTGAAAGGTAGTAAAGAAGTAGTAAAACCTCTCTTTTCCTTTAAGCCGCCAGTCTGAAAAATTCCGCCTGTGCGCTGTCAAATGTGGCGTGTGCGTAATAGTTCAGTGTCATGGTAATGTTGGCGTGTCCCATAAGATACTGTAAGGCTTTCGGATTCATTCCCGCATTTGCCATGTTGGTGCAGAACGTGTGTCGCAGGGTATGGGGCGTTGTTACCGCCGGCAAAGCTTCCTCATGATTTTTGTTATACTTTTCTACAAGTCTGCGAAACATAGCATCATAGTTGATACAAGCCTGTGGTGTTCTGTTCCTTGTGAGAAAAAGAAAGCCTGTGTAGCCGTCAACCTCGAAACTACTTTTTCTTCGGCTTTGCACAACTCTCTGCAAGGCCTCAAGAACTCGGTCGCTCATTGGAATTTTCCGAATACCGTTTTCCGTTTTCGGTGTTTCAATGCGGTACGATTTTTTACCGGAGTATTGAAGTTGATGATCCACATTGATTGTCCGATTCTCAAAATCAATATCGCTCTCCGTCAATCCGCAAAACTCTGAAATACGAAGTCCTGTTCCAAGCAGAATGATAAGCTCGTCATAATACTTATGATAGACCTTATCGCTTTTCACAAAGGAAAGTAAACTTTCTTCTTGTGCAGGCGAAAGAGGAACCTTCGGCTCGGTGTCATCCTCAATAACTGTGTTGATATGAAAGTCAAAGGGATTTTTCCTGATACAGTCATCCTGAATGGCGGTATAAAAGGCTGCCTTTAGAGAACGCTTGTAATTGCTGATGGTTTTGAAAGAATAGCCTTTTTCTTTCATTCGTAAAGCCCATTCCTTTGCATCAGACATTTTTACATTCTCGATGCTGCAAGTGCCTATAGTATCTTCCTCAAGGATTCTCATAAGCTGTTTTCTGCCTTGCTTTGTACTGTGTCTTACATTTGCATGGTTTCGTATCTGCTTTGCGTAAAGCTGGCAGACGGTCATTTTCTTTCCCACCGGGTCAATCCCGTCATCAAGGTCTTTTTGTATCTCCTTGACCTTTTCCCGCAGGGATTTATCCTCGCGTTTTCCTTTCGGGGTCTTATCCGTTGGAACTAATTTCCATGCGTACACAAACTGCGTCTTTCCAAAGGTGTCTATATATTTGTAAGCATATCTCCCGTCTTTTCTCTGGCTCTCTCCTGACCGCAAAACTCGGTTTTTGCTGTCCCGTCTTTTTTCTGACATGTTATGCTCCTTTCCAAGACGGAAAGAGCCTTGATATGCTATATCTATTATAACATCGTCAAGGCTCGATCTCCATTAGATTGTGTCAACCGTATCGATCATTTTTTCAAACTGCTTGCGCTTGATCTGAATACGGTTGCCGTTTAATATCACCCAATTTGCGTTAGGATTTTCTTCTGCCAGCTTTCGCAGCTTATTTTCTCCAATGCGAAAATACTTTGCCGCTTCTTCTATTGTAAGGGTATATTTTTCCCAGATAGGCACATCAGTATGATTCATCTCATCGCCCCCTTTCTCAAAATAGGTATAGTAAAAGTTCTGATATTTGTATGTTTTAAGAAAGGCACTACCGGACGGCTTTAAGCATTAGCCTCACGGGAATTTCACCCCTGCATGGATCTCATCCAGCCCTACCCATTGCCTGCGACGCTTTGAACGCTCGGACTGTGGCTATAGGGGAGTATCATTATATATTTTGCGCCGTCATGGCTCGCAAGCAGCTACGCTTGCTTTACGGCAAAATGTTTCTCGCTCGGCTTCCGGGTAGGGAAGTGTCATGGCGCATTTTCCGCATAGCTAAAGCACAAAAGGAAAGTATCCGGTTTGCCCTATGATACGCCGCCGTTATCTTGCGGGTATATTTGTCAAAGAACAGGCGGCAGCTTCTTTCTGCCTTGTCTGCGGAAAGGGGAACGCAGACAGCTACATTATTAAATCTTGAAAATCAGGACAGCCTGCATGAGCTTTGAGCGAAGGCGATCTCGTATATCCTCGTCTATGCCGTAATAGGTATTTCCCCGTTCATCACGGAGTTTTCTCATAGAAAGGTGGGCGATATAGCCTACGTAATGCTGGCAGACAATATTCATTGCCTGCGGCTCTCCTTTAGTTGCGGCTATGATTACCGGATAAGGCAACAAGCCGCGTTCATCGTTTCCTGTTTTACCAGTCAGGGTAGTCATAGGCATGTTCCTCCAAATAGCGTTTTAATAGCTCAAAAGAGCTGGTACGCCGATACTGCACTGTACTTCTTGGAATCTGATAGAGCTTCGCAATTTCCGCATCACTCATATCAAAGAAGTAATAGAGCAGGACGGCTCTGCGTTTTTCTTCCGGCAAGCTGTGGATCGCATCGGCAATCGTCTTTGCATCCCATTCTTTACCGCCTGCGAAAAAGGTTTGTTCTTCTTCACTGCCTACAAAGAAATCTTCACGGGTATAAAGCTGATTTTCCTCTTTCGGTGTCAGGTCGGAAAAGCTGATTTCTCGTGCCTGCCTTCTTTTGATTTCCTTATGTGCATTGATACTTTCGTTTTTCAATGCACGTTTACAAAAACCGTTAAATGCGCAGCGTATCTGCCATTCAGTCCGTTCAGGCTCATTCATGATATTCACCTCCTTTCGCAGCCGCGAAATCGGGCAGAATTTCCCCTTTCACAAACCCTCAACAACGGGCAGATGAAAACTGCCAAAGAAAAGCGAATATTTTTGAAAAAAAGTTTTTGTAGACGCAAAAAATCCCGACTGCATAAGGCAGCCGGGATTGGACATGAAAAGATAGCTATATAAATATGATTTAACAGATCATCTATATAAGCATAGAAACATGTAAATAGAACATATTCCCTTTAATAATGCTTTATCATAATAAAAAATGAACACGATGATACCTCCTTTGATACCGCCATGTTTTTTCGTAAGTTATGATTGATTTTGAGTCTTCACTCCCTTATTCAAGCAGAATAATATAGGCGGTTTAATATTATATATTCTATCTTTTGCATAAATGGTTCTCTCCTTAAATAAAATAAGCCGGTAATTACAGTTTCGTAGCTGTAAATCACCGGCTCTGTGTCTTTGCATCTGGCTCTTTGATAACTGATACATTAAATTGTTTGACATTGATTAAAGATTCTTGTTTGCATTTCGGACAAAACAAGGGAAAGCTTTTTAACTCTGTATCGCTTCTGATTTGCAATCGTGTTTTATTTCTGCAAACAGGGCAGAGTAACCATTGCCTTTTAACTTTTTTATTCTTCATTGCGTAATCCTTCTACGTTCATTTTATAAGCTCATATATCTTATCGTTAGATTAATCTATAAATTCATTTTTATCATCGCCATGATATAAATTACATTGTGTCCAATACGAGCTCGCTTTGCATTTTTCTTAGAAGTCTGTATTCACGCATAAGCAGGATGACAGCGATAAAAAGGATAACTATATCGTTCAGCGGAAGAGCAAGCCATACTCCCAAGACATTCCCTCTCATCAAGACAGGAAGCAAAAGAACCATAGGAACCACCAAAACTAACTGGCGAAATACGACAATGAAACCGGCCAGTTTTGCTCGCCCAAGTGCTTGAAAATAGGTAAGTGTCATAATCAGCAGACCGTAAGTAAAAAATGCACAAAACATCAAACGGTATAATGAAATTCCTGATTCAACAATATCTGATTCTGTAATAAATGCCGACAATATTTGATTTGGAAAAAGCTCAATTACGGCAAAGAATATTCCGGAAAGGACAGTAGAGCCAATAATGAAGATGTTAGTAAGCTGTTTTACTCGCGTATAATTTTTTGCCCCGTAATTCGTGCCGACAGCAGGCTGCAGACCTTGACTCATCCCCCAAATGGGAACGAAAGCAAGCTGCATAACACGCTGAGAGGCACCCATCAATGCAATTTGCGTTTCTCCTCCATATTTTACCGCTGTATTATACACCACTGTCATCTGTATCAACATCATGACCTGCATAAACATGGCACTGACTCCGACAGAGAGAATTTCAGGAATCAAATCTTTTGCCGGACGCACCCCATGAAAACGAACGATAGGACTCTTTTTCAGAAAGTAAATAAGGGTGACAGTAGCTTGGAAAAACTGGGAGATAACTGTTGCAATCGCCACAGCCTGAGGTCCCCTTTCAGGAAAAATTATAATAAGGATCGGATCTAAAACGATATTTAATATCGCGCCACCGGCCATGATTACCATGGCAAGACCCATCCGACCCTCTCCACGTATAACCATATTGGCACTTTGCATGAAGTTGACAAAAATAGAACCCAAAAATACGGTGCGCAGATATACCACACCCATCTCCAGAACAGCTCCCTCTGCACCAGAAAGACTCAGCAAAATAGGAGCAAAAGTAATTCCCGCCACCATGCTGATAGATGAAAGTAACAGCACGAGAAAAGTAAGATTTCCCATAATTCTGTTTACTGTGTCCATATCTTTTTTCCCAATGGCACGGGAAAGTACCGAGCTGGAGCCTATACCTATCAAAACGGCAATGCCATTATTGATAAGGACAAAAGGTGATGCAGCCGAAACTGCACTCATGGCAGATGTTCCCACCATCTGCCCAACATAAATTGAATCGACGAAGGCATAAAGCCCTACCACAAACTGTCCCAAAATTGCAGGAAGCGATAATGTTATCATTAGCTTCCATGGATTTTCCGTCAATAGACGCTCTCTTACATCTGTCATTTGTATAATCTCCTTTGTTTAACTGTTTATCTTGAGTTTGCCTTCTCCTTCATCTTATGTGACTATCAATATTGCTTAATCCAATTCAGCACAATATTTTGAAAATCTATGGGAGCTTCAGCAAACATGAAATGTCCACAATTTTTGATTTGCTGCAATTCTGAGTTTAGAAATAAACGATTGAGCTTTTGTGCTGTATCAATTGTAGTAAGAGGATGTTCGTTTTTTTCACCAACCAAAATCAGAGTTGGAATATCTAATCCCCGTACCATTGTGGAAATATCATTTTTTGCTCCACCTACATGAGCACTCACCGAATAAGATGTTACAGTATTTGAAAAGATGTTTTTTGCTTGAGTATTATAAAAATATCCACCAAGAAAAGCATCTATATTCTCCATATACCATTTATTTGCATCGATCTGATTTTTTGGTGGAAGTCCTGTTTTCAAAAATGCAAATGTGTTCTGTGGTTTATAATCCGTATAAACAGAAGATATTAAAACCAATCCCTCTAGTGAAGTTTCGTATTTTGCGGCATATTCCATAGCAATAAGTCCACCAAAAGAATGTGCTAAAACAATGACATTCCTATCGGGGAAAAAGTAATCTTTAATTGCCTTGCACTCGTCAGCAAACTTGCTTGTGCTGTAATATGATAATTCTTTTTTTATTTGTGAACGCCCGCATCCTCTGGCATCGTAAAATAAAAGAGGATGGTCAATAGATAGAAATCAAAGTGAATCTTCCATGTAATCCGAAGATAAACCACTGCCTCCGGCAATCACTATAATTGGCTTTTTATCTGAATCTTCATTCAGAAGTTCAAACCAAAGTTTGAAGCCATCGATTTCTAAATAATCACCATAGTCTATTTCAAGAGCTTCCCGTTCCGCAGCAAAAGGTGGCATCGTTCGATATGAGATAAACTTACTTATACCAAAGAACAATGCCGCGATAATGCCGATAGAAATAATCCATACAACAATTTTTCTCTTTTTGCATTGTATATTTTTTGTACTCATTCGATACTCCAGTTTCGTGCCTTGGCTTGCTCCGCAATCATGCGAGCATACCAGCCATTTTGTGCTAACAGTTGCTCATGATTTCCCTGTTCACGGATTCTCCCCTTGTCCAGCACAAGGATTTGGTCGGCGCCGATAATCGTGTTCAGACGGTGAGCGATGACGATTACCGTTTTGTCTTTCATCAGCGCGTCCAATGCCTTGTGAATTTCTTTTTCGTTGTCCGCATCCAGACTGGAAGTGGTTTCGTCAAGTAAAACGACGGGTGCATTTTTAATCAAAGCGCGGGCGATGGAAATCCTTTGTTTTTCCCCTCCGGAAAGTGTATTGCCGCCTTCACCCACCATCGTATCGTAGCCGTCCGGCAGTGCGGAAATAAATTCGTGACACTGTGCCGCCTTTGCCGCTTCGACAATTTCCTTCATCGTAGCGTTCGGCTTTCCGACGCGGATATTGTTTGCAATGGTATCGTGTAGAAGATATACATCCTGAAAGACAATAGCGATATTCTCAGCGAGTGTATCCGGCGATTGTTCTCGAATATCGCAGCCTCCGATGGTAATCGTGCCCTTCGTCACATCCCAAAACCGTGAAATCAGACTGATAATTGTGGTTTTACCGCTGCCGGACGGACCGACCAAAGCCGTGGTCGTTCCGGGTTTTACAGAAAAAGAGACATCATGTAGCACAGGAACATTTTTCTCGTATGAAAAATCTACATGAGAAAAACTGATGTCAAATGCTTTGAGCTGTACCGCATCGTCACGATACGATAGGGGCTCCTCCTGACGAGCCGCCAAGATATTTTCTGCCGCCTTACTCAAATATTTTAATTCCGGGTACAGACTGCCCAGTGTCGCCATCATGCTGGAGAGAGAAACGCCGATCATCAGAAGAGCGACCATCCGGTTTGTGTCAATCACTCCCGATTGATACAAACCGGGAGCCAAAATCAATGCGGCAGGAAGAATCAACGATGTCACAAAGCCAAAGGAAACGGAGAACGGCATAATCGCAAGCTCCAATTTTACAGAATCTCTTTTTAAGGTGGTAAAGCTGTCATCCAATCGTTCAAATTTTTCTCCGGTCAAATTATAGAGCCTAAATGTCTTGATCCCGTTAATGTATTCCACGATTCGAGAAATCACTCGGTTGATACTCGTGCGCTGATTGCCGCCGTACTTCTGAGACATTTTTCCGCTGAGCTGCATCAAGGGAAAAGCAATTAGAATCAGCACGGTAGCAGTCAATCCGAATTGCCACGAAACCATGAAGGCAAACAAGAGCGTCAAAGCACTGAAAAACAGCACTTTAATTAAGCTTGCCAAAGAATGGGTTAAGATCTGTTCAAAGTCCGTAATATCGGTTGTCAATGTGCTCATCAGTCGTCCAATGCTGTTCTTGTTGAAATATCCGAGATTTAAGCTGCGGATATGGTCTCCGAGGAAAAGACGCTGTTGTGCCGAAATATCCGCACCCCGATATTGAACTTGTGTATAGTTTATAGAAAAGAGGATCGCACGCACCAAAAACAGAATCCCGAGGACAATGCTGTATAAAGTCAGTTTTTCCACTGTAAAGATGCCGCCGATCAGTTCAATAATCGTCAATATCATCGTGCTGAACATCCCCATGTGAAGCAAAGCGTCCACGCAGGACAATGCAACCGGTAAATACAAAGATCTGCTGTTTTTGCCGGCGACCTGTTGAATCATTTTGAATATATACATCATATGGCTACCTCCTGAGTATAGCTTTTCCACATATCAGCATATCGCCCGTTTTCGGACAGGAGCTCATCATGCTTTCCTTTTTCTGAAAGCTGTCCTTCGTGGAATACGCAAATCTGATCCGCCCCGGTAATTGTATGAAGCCGATGAGCGATCATAATGGTTGTTTTCCCCTTCAACAAGTGTGACAGGGCAAGCTGGATCTTATGCTCATTTTCCAAATCTGCAAAGCTTGTTGCCTCATCAAAGATAATGATGGGCGAATCCTTTAAGATTGCTCGTGCAATACAGATACGCTGCTTCTCACCTCCGGATAATTTCACTCCGTCCTCGCCCAGCTTGGTTTGGTAGCCGTTTGGAAGACTCATAATAAAATCATGGATTTGCGCGGCCTTAGCGGCATCCTCCACTTGTTGGCGAGTAGCATTTTTGTTTCCTATGGCGATATTCTCATGAATGCTGTCGTGCAAAGTAAAGGTTTCCTGAAAGACGAAGGATACCAAGTCCATCAGATTTTCATTTTTCAGATCCAAAATATTCTTGCCGTCGATGCAAATTTTTCCGTCGGTGACTTCCCAAAATTTGGGAATCAGCTGTGCGGCGGTCGTTTTTCCTGCTCCGGAAGCTCCCACAAAAGCGGTTAGACTGCCCGCAGGCATGGTGAGGTTGATATTTTTTAGCACGTCGGACTTATCATAGCGGAAAGTAACATTCTCAAAGCTTACGCCATGAGGCTGTGTGCGGTCTAGTGTACTGTCTCCCTCGGTCGTGCAAGGCAACTCCATGATGTCCTGTATCCGTCCCACGCCGCTCATGATCTGACTGAACATCATGGCGAGGTTTAACAAATTCAGCAAGCCGGAGAGAAATACTATGCTCATAATCATAAAGTAAAGGTAATCTTGCTTAGGTAGTGTTCCACGGAAGTAGAGCATACCGCCCAATGGCAGTGCAAATAGGATTCCGCTTTCTACGAGAGCGACGAAAAGTCCATAGGTATAGCCCTGACTCTTGGTGCATTGCTTCCAAAAGGCGTTGTATTCATCTACGGTGCTTGCATAATCACGATAGCTCTCTGCCGTCATATTATAGGCTTTCATAACAGGCATTCCGTTGATAAACTGCATGATTGCCGTGTTCAATTTTTCCAACAGACGATGATAGGTCGGCATTTGCTTGCCGGTAATCGCCATAGCCGTGCCTTGGATGATGAGCCCCAATATCACCGGAACCAGAAGAGATAAGGACATCGGGATATTGATTGTCAGCAGGTGAATAAAGACAATGATCGGCACGCAGATGGCTGCGGTCACATCCGGAATCTGATGAGCCAAGAATTTTTCAATCCGTTCCACATCCTCAATGATGACTTTTTTGATTTCTCCCGAAGCATGATCTGTAAAGAATCCCAAGTTTATCTTCGCAATATGACGGCTAATTTGCACGCGAACATTGTAAAGCGTATTAAAAGCTCCAACGTGAGAAAATGTTCCCGAAATGATGGAGAAAATAAACTTCCCAAGGATCGATACTGTGGCAATCAGACCATAGTACAGGGCATTTCCTTCACCACCCAGCAAAACCAGAATACTTCGGTACACCATAACATAAGGCAAAAATGTACATAATGCACTGGCTATTCCAAACAACGCAGATACAAATAGATGTAATTTGTATTTCCCGGCCAGTTGCATTAGGTAAGCAGCGCCGGATTTTCTTTTCTTTTCCATATTTCCTCCTGTTATTCCCGCATGGCAGCCATTAGCTTCGCCGCCTCCTCAATTTGAAAATCATCAATTAAAGTACCATTACGGATCACCAGAGCCCTGCTACAAGTGGCAAGAGCACATTCCAGATCGTGGGTAATCATAAGGATGATGTGTCCCTTTGCCGCAAGTGCGTGAAGCTGCTCACTTACAGCGTGCATATTGCGACCATCCAGACCGCTGGTAGGTTCATCCAAAACAATCACCGGAGCTTCATTCAAAAGCGCGATCGCCAAGGCAAGACGCTGTTTTTGTCCACCTGATAGGGTAGCCGGGTGACGCTCTGAGAATTCATCTAAATTCAGGAGCGCCAACAGCTTATTCGCCCGCTGCATCAAAGCGGATGTCTCCTTTTTGCCGATCAAAAGCTCATCGGTCAGACTTTCTCCAAACAGCTGACTGTCCAAATCCTGCATGATATACCAGATTAGTCCGCGTCGCTTGTTCTTTTTCATCGGTTTTTCCGCGAAACGAATCATACCTGCATCCTCCTGTAAAAGTCCGGACAGCAGTTTCCCAAGCGTACTTTTTCCCGCAGCGTTTGGACCGATTATTGCAACGATCTCTCCCGGTGCACAGGAAAACGAAACATTCGACAAGACCGATTGAGTTCCAAAATGCTTGCACAGATTCTCCACTTTCAGTACCGGACCGGATGCAGTTTCTTTATAGATCTGTGCAGAAATCGGCAAACGTAAAAGCTCCATACCGCGAAGCCCCCACTCCGAAATCTGTTCGTAGGATAATTCCTTCATTTCCTGCGGAGTCATTATGCTGATAATTTCGCCATTATTCATATAGACAAACCTATCCGCAATATCACGAAGATAGTAGAGTCTGTGCTCCGCAATCAGAATCGTTTTTCCTTGCTTTTTCAAAAGACGTACAAATGCAGCAAAATCCTCCGTGGCTCCCATGTCCAGATTGCCAGAGGGTTCGTCCATAACATAAATATCTGGGTCAATGGCCTCGGCGGAGGCGATTGCTACACGCTGACGCATACCGTAGGAAAGATACCTGACCTTTTGTTCTAACAGGTTTGTAATACTCAGCGTCTCCGCTGCACCCTGAACTCTTTTTACAATTTCATCATGGGAGATACCGTAATTTTCACAGCCGAAAGCAATTTCTCCGGCCACCTCATTGGCAAAGAATTGACTGCGTGGATCTTGAAATACATTCCCCACATATTTGCCGCGTTCCCAAGAGGGAATTTCATTCATGTTTTTTCCGAAAAGTTTGACTTCGCCACTCAATTCTCCTGTAAAAAAATATGGAATCAAACCATTTATTACGCGGGTTAGCGTACTCTTCCCACTGCCGGATGTACCTGTAAGTACAATGACCTCTCCCGGTCTTATGTTGAGATTGATATTTTTTAACTGGTCATCTGTGCTTGTATAAGAAAAGCTGAGATTTTTTATTTCAATTGTCGGATTCAATTTCTCACCTCACAATAAGATACATATTATCGCTGTTGATACAAACAAAACGATCATAATGCCGTCGCTTACAGCCATTTTATTCAGATAGTAACCCTTTTTCTTATATGGGCTCTCAATCCCACGGACAACACTGGATGCGGCAAGTTCGTCCGCAATTTTTAGCGAACGAAAGACCATAGGTACAATCACATACTCAAAGGTATTAAGAGGATGTAAGATGACTTGAAAAGGAGAACGCATAAGTCCTCGTGTTTTCATAGCGTCCAGCACATCGGAAAACTCCGAAGCGACCGTAGGAATAAAACGCAAGATAACAATCACCGTCAACCTTATAGAGGATGGCAACGGCAGTTGCCGAAGCGCTGTTGTGAGTTTGCCAGACGGTGCCTGTGAAAGCAGGTAGACCGCCATAAAAACGGGAATCAACTCAATCAGAAAGGTAAAGAGCATTGGAGAGGGTATATTGATCCCATATCGCACATTGAAAATGAGCCATCCGTAGCTGATGAGAAAAGAGATTAAAAACTTTAATCCCGTTTTTAAGCATCCGAATATCGCCATCACCAAAAACAACGCAGTCGTATAAGCAATATGCAGCCACATATTTTTGCAGAAAAAGGCTACGGTACAAACACAGATGGACAGTATCAGCAATGTAAAAATATTGACACGGCGAATTATTTTTCCGTTGTTTATTATTTCCCCCATTACTTCACGATCCCGGCTTTTTGAAAATGGCGTTTCAAAATCCGCTGTCCGAAGAGGCAACCGAGTAAGGCAAGAACCACCGTGATAGCGCAGGCTCCAATCATGTGCCACGGATTGGAGAGCATACCCAGTTGCATATCAAATACTTCCTTTGAAAATCCCTCCGTAGATGCCTTCGCCACATAGCTTTCCCATGCTGCCCAAATTGGAACAGCGTTTCCGATAATCATACCAAGCCCGTAGCAAGACCAACCAATAGCGTTGCGCAAAGGTTTCCGATAACTGTCCTTACCAAGCATAACAAGCTCGCAAAGAACGCCTACCAGCAAGAAATAAGGAAGCAGGAACACATAACCTCCGAGAGCGCTGATGATGCCAAACACAGTACTCCAAATCAGCAAAATCCCATGTTTGTTCAGACGGTTGGCAACAACGAGGTAAAATGTTGCGCAGAAAAACTCCTGAATGCCGGCAGCAAGGTAGAGGTAGAAAAATGGAAACGGTAGTGTCAGCGTGCCAACGGCTCCGTATACTGCAAAGGTCAAGACCATCATGGCTGCAATCACCATCACATCTCGTGTAACAAATTTTTTCTTTTCAGTCGTAGTATTCATATAGATAACTCCTTTCAAAAAATAGATCTGTAGGATACACAAAGCGATAAGTTAGATTAGGCTAACTAACGTACAAAAAAACACCTCCTTACGCAAAGTACAATTTCCATGCACTGCCAAAAAAATCCGCAATGAGGCGTATTCTGTCAAGTGCCTCCTCTTTTTCCAGCTTATGACGTACAATCTCAAAGATCGCATAATACTGTGCACTAAGTAGAACGTGGATTTCATCCGGAGTTAACGCACGGCAAGGGTAACCACGCCGGATCATCTCCTGCTGAAATTCATAAGTTTGCTTTTCTCTTTCCGCAACAAGCTGATCTACAAAGTTTTCGTAAGCACTTCCCGCTGATTTGCTGATGAGCAGATAGAATGCATCATTGTTAGCAAAAATGTATTCCACCAGCATAGAAATGACCTCTTCCGAAATGTTCCACATGTTTTCAGGGCATCCATCTGTTAGAGAATCAAATCCTCTTTTTTCACCTTTGCGATATAACTCCAACATATGGTCTGCTACAGGTGAAACAAGTGACGCAAACAAACTTTCCTTATCAGCAAAATATCGAAAGATTGCTCCGGTGGTCAGTCCGGCTTGTTTTGCAATGTTACGAACCGAAGCATCACTATAACCCTTATCCATGAACTCGATTTTTGCCGTATCCAAAATCAATTGTTTTGTATCGTCGCTTTTACTCATTATGAACTCCTTTTTATAAAAATAGCGGTGCTATTTTTATTATACCTAAATTTACACCCTTGTCAAGATAGCAGTGTTATTTTTATTTGACAAACCTACAAACTTTATCAATGAAAACTATCATCATAAAAATCTTTGCACGAAAATCAAGTTTGATTATCATCCCAACTCTCTATGAAATTTTATTTCTCCATACCTACCTTTTGAAGTTTTTTCAAGAAATTTGGATTTTTGAATTTTTGGCAAAAAGCAACTTTCCATTGTTGTAGAGATTAAGGAATAAGTGGAATAGCAAGCATAGGAAAGGGGTACCCTTTCCGTAAAAAAACTCTATTTCCCGCATTTCCGGCGTCAGAGATTTTGCTTGTTGGGAAGTGTCCCAAACCCTCTATAAAAGCAGAAAGGAAATTCACCTATGAAGAACAGAAAAAGAAACGTGCAGATTAAATTTCGGGTTACGAAAGAAGAAAGCAGCCTGATACTTTATGAAACGGCTACAAAGGTGCTAAAGGAATCAGGCATTACAAAGCTGCCAGATATGGCCGCTCTAAAAACGGAGTATGCCGAGCTGCAAGCACAGAAAGAAGCACTGTACGCGGACTATGGGAAACTGAAAAAGCAAATCAGGGAATACGAGGTTATCAAGAGGAATATCGACAGTCTGCTTCAAAAAGAAAGTCTGAACAAAAAGCATTTAACGGCTAGCTAATAATGATAGTGTAAAATAATTGTGGAGTTTTTAATAAAAAAATATAGAGATCAACCCAACGTGGTACAATAATGAACCATCCCAAAATACGAAAGGAGATCTCTATGGAAACAATTATACAACAAATCACATTGGAATTGGGAAGAAAAATAACAAAAAAAGCACTTTCGGGAGGACTAAATGATATAGATGCATTTTCTCATGATATTTTCACGGAC
>CP016202.1:1148227-1150035 GCA_003433295.1 Eubacterium minutum ATCC 700079
TATGCAAGGCGGGTGCTTGATGAAGCGGTGGCTGAGCGCATGGATTGGAGCATCTTTGATAAAGAGCCGCCAATCTTAAACGGAGCAAGTGCAACGCAGAGTTTAATACAGGGAATGGGGAGTTTAAAAAATACCTTTTGGAGTTGATGTCAATAAAAAACTCCACAAAAACTTGACACCGTCAAACTCCGCAAAAAACTTGACACCGTCCCATGTGTATGATAGTGTAAAATAATTGTGGAGTTTTTAATAAAAAAATATAGAGATCAACCCAACGTGGTACAATAATGAACCATCCCAAAATACGAAAGGAGATCTCTATGGAAACAATTATACAACAAATCACATTGGAATTGGGAAGAAAAATAACAAAAAAAGCACTTTCGGGAGGACTAAATGATATAGATGCATTTTCTCATGATATTTTCACGGACTGTAAAGAAGCATCGGTATTGATGATTGAGACGATATGCAAAGAACTCAACCTCAAGATCAGACAAGACAAGGAGGCAAGAAAAAGCCTAGGATTGACCTTAAAAGAAAAGGATCGTAAAAGGGAACTGCTCACTGAGCTTGGAAGGATTGAAATTGCACGTGATTACTATCAAGACAAGAAGAACAACAGGTATGTTTACCCGCTTGACCATGCTGTGGGAATCAGAAAATATGAAAGAGTGGGCGACATCATAAGTGCAAGAATGGTAAGCCTTGCTACAGAGATGTCCTATGCCAAAAGCGCTGCTATTGGAAGTGATAACAAGTTAAGCAGGCAGACCGTAAAAAACCATATCAAAAAACTGAAACCTCTTGAAAAGAAAGTGGAAAGCGAAGAACAAAAGAGAATCAAAGAACTGCATATATACGCAGATGAAGATCATGCGCTATGCAAAGACCTGGCAAGAAAAAGGGCAAGCGCAGTAAGATTGTACCGCTTGTAACTGTTACGGAAGGGATACGAAAAGAGAGCAAGGGAAGAAACAGAACAATAGCAAGCATGCACTTTGTGGATGAAAACTTTGATACAAACAGGCTATGGAAAAGCGTACAAGGATATATAGAGAAAGAGTATGACATAGGTGCGATTGATAATATCTATATACATGCAGATGGGGGCAAATGGATCAAGAATGGGCTTGAGGATCTGTCAATGGTAGTCCGTGTGATGGACGGATACCATGTTGAAAAGAGGATAAGAAGCGTTGCGTGCAAATTCCCGAAAAAGAATGTGGCAACAAGGATAAAGACAGCGATAAGAGCAAATGACAGAAAGCGTGCAGATGAGATACTGCAAAGCCTATACGATGTATGTGAGGATGAGAAGCAGACAAAGAGCGTAGAAGAGTTTGGCAGGTATCTAATGGGCAACTGGAAAGAGATAGTGAGTCGAAAGACCCTTGATATTCCGGGAAGCTGTACGGAGGCACAGGTAAGTCATGTGCTATCTGAGAGATTCAGCAGAAACCCTATCGGTTGGAGTGAGGAAGGTCTTGGGAAACTCAGTAAACTTCGCGTATACATGAAAAACGGAGGAAGGATCACGGCAGATGAGTTCAAGCCCGGGAGTGATGATAAAGAAAGCTACAGCGATTATGCAAGGCGGGTGCTTGATGAAGCGGTAGCTGAGCGCATGGATTGGAGCATCTTTGATAAAGAGCCGCCAATCTTAAACGGAGCAAGTGCAACGCAGAGTTTAATACAGGGAATGGGGAGTTTAAAAAATACCTTTTGGAGTTGATGTCAATAAAAAACTCCACAAAAACTTGACACCGTCAAACTCCGCAAAAAACTTGACACCGTCCCATGTGTAT
>CP016202.1:1150060-1164289 GCA_003433295.1 Eubacterium minutum ATCC 700079
CTTCGCGTATACATGAAAAACGGAGGAAGGATCACGGCAGATGAGTTCAAGCCCGGGAGTGATGATAAAGAAAGCTACAGCGATTATGCAAGGCGGGTGCTTGATGAAGCGGTAGCTGAGCGCATGGATTGGAGCATCTTTGATAAAGAGCCGCCAATCTTAAACGGAGCAAGTGCAACGCAGAGTTTAATACAGGGAATGGGGAGTTTAAAAAATACCTTTTGGAGTTGATGTCAATAAAAAACTCCACAAAAACTTGACACCGTCGCTAATAATGTTCTTATAGATGCACCCTGTCTTTTGTGGTATACTGTGGCTAACTAAAGGAGTGGTGTGGATTAGATATATTCCGCATGATAAAAGGAATTGGGACTATGACGCGGGCAGAAATCTTAAAGGAATTTTTCAAGAAAACGGTTTTGACTGTGGTTATTGCCTATCTTTTGTTTACTTGAGGTAAGATCCTGTTGTTAAAAGACAGGTAGATAGAATACTTCTATGTAGTTATTTTTCGCGGCATTCCATTCGGTATACAGAGAATGTTTCTATGGCTTACTCCGTCCGGACGCAGTAGCATTTCCTTTACCATTGGAATTATCGCCGTAAACTTCATTGTAGACGGAATGGTCGGAATTGTTGTTCTTGCGTGGAAACTGCTTGTAGCTGCATGGTATGTCCCGCTGACAATCTATCGTCTGCTGACACTGTGAAAAGGCGGATCAGACTTTCAATACAACTAATGCGAATTTGCGAAGGGGCATAAAATGAATCAATACTTGAGGGAAACTCAAATGCTGGATTTTTCAAATCCGAGCATTCAAAAACTAATAGAGGCGAAGCGTTGGAAGAAACAAAATAAATTTGACTGCCTTAAATCCATTTATAACTTTGTAAGAGACGATGTTGAATTCGGATACAATGTTGATGACAATATTCCGGCATCCAGAGTTCTTAAAGACGGATATGGTCAATGCAATACAAAAGGAACTCTGTTTATGGCATTGCTTCGTGCCTGCGAAATCCCTTGCCGTGTGCATGGATTTACGATAGATAAACAACTGCAAAAGGGTGCAATGAGCGGTTTTGTTTACAAGAACGCCCCCCAGAACATACTTCACAGCTGGGTTGAAGTATATTTTGAAGATAAATGGTATGAACTGGAGGCTTTTATATTGGATCAAAAATATTTATCTAGTTTACAGAAAAAATTTGCAGGCTGCACCGGTTATTTTTGTGGTTATGGAGTAGCGGTAAAGGATTTTCGACATCCAACAATTAATTTTGACAGAAACAATACATATATACAAAGCGAAGGAATTAAACAGGATTTTGGCGTATATGATTCTCCGGATGAACTATTGAAAAATCATCATCAGGAGATATCCGTAATCAAAACTTTTGCGTACAGATATTTGGGACGACATTTAATGAATTGTAAAGTAAAGAAAATAAGAGATTCCTAAAGCCTGAATTTATAAGAAGCAAGCTAATGATCGTATTTCAACTGATATTGTACTGCCTTCTTTTCACTGTAATGGTAAAGATAGGCGTCGGGAATGGTGCCCTGAATGTATTGTATTTCTATCCGAGGGCTTATCAGGAAAAAATATATGAGATGGGGTTGGCTGACAGAGAGGTCATTAAAAGGAGGCGAAAAGTATTCATGACTGCATTTCTCATCGTGATGACAGCTGCACTTTTTTAATCGTTGGGCTATGGAATAAGGCAGACAATTTTCTTTCGGCGTATTTACAGGCGCCTTTGTTTCTTGAGGTCATGAATTGGTATTACGGAATCGTAATTGATAAGGTATTGGTAGGAAAAAGTAAATTCTGGAAGATTCCGAATGTAAATATGCCTTATGTTCAAACTTGGAAACAGATGTTAAAAAAACGCGGGATACTGACTCAGATCTGAATCGTCGGTGCGGCGATTATTGCCGGTCTGGTTGTTTTGATTTTTTGAATGTCAAAATAAGTTACAATTTGTAAAATTCGATAGACATGAATCTGTCGAGGCAACTACCCGCTTTGGAAAAGAGGAATGATCAATGAAAATGACTATTAAAAAGACTGTCGCTTTTCCGGTTAAGAAAAGCAAAGTTTTTGAACTGCTGCAAAGATTCAATACGCTTGCATATATTGCCAAGCCTTATGCTACATTCGAAAGCGTCGATGGACAAACCGAACCGGTTTGGGAAGTTGGCAGAAGTTTCTCTTTCGATTTTAAGATGTTTGGCTTTATTCCCCTCGGTGTTCATGTTATCAATGTTAAGGAATTCAACCCGGACAACATCTATACAAATGAAGGCAATCTTTTTTGCCCCGTATGGAATCATCGAATTATTCTCAAAGAAACTGCTGACGGCAAAACGGAATACACCGACGAGGTGGAAATCGGGGCAGGATTGAAAACGCCGTTTGTATATTTGTGGGCAAAAGCATTTTACTCGCACAGACAAAAAAAGTGGATGAAGCTGCTTAATAAGTCATATAAAGAGAACGTGCATTAATAAATCCCGGTTTATTTATATAATTATACCTGAACTTGGATTATACTTATAAAAATAGACACATATATGTACAATCTATTACAATAAATTACACACAAAGAAGGAGTATTATCATGACTACAAATAATTACAACAAGTATGATGACGATTTTAAAAAATCTCTCGTCTCTCTCCACCAAAACGGAAAAATCCAAACTCAACTCTGTAAAGAATATGGTGTTTAACAGTCTGCACTTGGTAAATGGGTAAAACAATACTCCACCGTTGAAATTGATGGTGGCGAAGGTCTTACGGTAAAGCAGGTAAAGGAGCTTCAAAAACGCAATGCTCAGTTTGAGGATTAAAACCTCATATAAAAAAAATTGCCATATTCGCGCCATACTCAAACAAATATTGAAGGGCTGTACATAAGATTCGTTTTCTGCACAGCATTAAAGAGCTTTGCCGTGTTTTACGAGTAAACAGAAGCACTTATTACAAACATTTCAATGCTGAACTGGCTCCGCGCATTAAAAAGAATCATAACATTGTTTCAATGATTCTTCATATATACGCAGACTACAACAAAAGATTCGGGGCTTACAAGATCACTTGTGTTTTAAAGCGTGACTATGGAATGGACATCAGCGTTCTTTTTTTGATAGATCAGTTTTTTGTATATCTTTATTTAATTGCATTGGATTTTGCAGCTGCTCATAAATGGTGTAGGTAATGGCTGTCATTTTCCCTTTCTGATCTCTGCCTTGCGACCTTTCGATATATCCCGCTTTTTCAAGCCCCAAAACTGCTGTACGAATAGCATCTATACTTTCTTTGTTGATATGGGAAAGTCCTGCAAGGGTATCGTCCCAGTTTTCCGGAAGCGACAGCATTTGAGAAAGTAATCCTTTCGCCTTTAGTGTCAGTTCCTTGTTTCGCCGGTGGTGATTACTCATGACGGTATATCCCTTGCTTTTTCCACTCTGAAAACTGCCATGATTTTAGCTCCTTTCATTTTTTATTTGTTACGCAGTTAAAGGGCTATTTTGAAAGAAAAGCTAATATTGCCTTTTCTTTCAAAATAGCCCTCTAAAAGTCTTGTATTTCAAACCTGTATATGCCACAACTTCGTAACATGGGCATGAAAAAAGCGGTGTACTTACGCTTCCTTTGACAGAAGCGAAAGATCACCGCCTTTACGATTTCCTATTTAATTTTGATCCTTGCAACATGCCTTATGGCATCTGTGGTAAAATACCTTTGTTCGCAAGAGTTTTTACAGCACATCAAGGCTTTTTCCTCAAAAGTAGTAAATTAGTAGTAAATTCGAACTGCACTCTTGCAAATATCTTTGTATTTCAAGGGGTTTGAGGGCTAATTATTAAAGTTTTTATTAAACTTCTAACCTTAATTAAAAGCAAGACGACTTACACTTTTTATGAATAAAATTTGATTCGTTCTTTTATCTATTTATCTTTTGGAGGACAAGGATCATTTCCGTGACTATCAGAACGTTGAATTTTCCCGTCAAGTCCATGAACAATAAATTCGGTTCCCTGATTCTTGCTAATCCCTCTTCCTATTTTTTCAGCTTCTGCTTTAGTATTTGCATGAGCGCTGGCTTTTTTAGTTCCTCCGCGCTTTACGTCCCACCCGCCATTCGGGTTATGAACTACATGGTGCGTATTTCTTGCCATATGATTATCTCCTTTAAATTTGTTTAAACATTATTTGGGCATATGATTCAATATCATTAGGGTTTATCATATCATACTTTTTTTTCACACTTTCAAAATATTTTCCTATATCCTCCTTATGAATTATTTGATTAGATGACTCTGTTTCTGTAAGATCGCCCCTTGCAGATAACCATGGAAGCTCCGAGTGTGTAAATTTTTCCAATACTTTTCCACTATAACAACTAAGGTTTTTTGCAACGCTGTCTAAAATTGCTATTTCTGATGATATAAAAACCGAATCATCAAATTCCGCATTACATTCAATAGGATCAAATTTATAATCTTTATATCTATAATAAACATCCGGATAAACAGGTCCATGCACCCAAGCCTGACAATCTTCCGCAAATAAAAATTTATTATAAAATGCATAATAAAACCCCTGAACATAGTACAATGATTTTTGTAATGCTAATGGTGTAATATCTTCACATTGCTTTAATAAATACTCAATCACCATGTTAATTTTCGATTTTCCATTTGAATCTTTCCCAATAAGTTTCTCAACAGTCATTTTGCTTTTCTTATATGCTACTTCTGTTTTGAAATTATTTTTATTTTCTTCTAAAATTTGATTATAAAAACAGGGGTCCTCATATATTTTTTTAAGTATGTCAGAATACTGTTTAGTAGGAATATCTCCATCACAATAACGAGAAAATGTTTGTTCCCCCCATCCCAACAATAATGATAGTGGGCGTTTGCCAATCCCATACTTTGAGCATATTTTTAATATTTCCTCCAATGAAATAATATCATTCTTTTTTCTATACTCATCATATAAAGCTTTCAAATTAAAATCATTAACCTCATCCACATAAATTTCGGACTCACAGTCGATGCAATAAGCAATTTTCCCTATATAGTTGTACGTTTCACCTTTAATTGTACCTACCATTTGTTTATCATTAACTATAAAACCAACATCACTTCTACATTCTTCACAAAATACTTTTCTATTTTTCATAACAATACCTCCTTTCAATTTTAGATTATCTAAATAAATAATCTATTGGCTTGTTGCGTTTATGGAAAGAAATTATCGCAACTCGATTTCCCCTTTGCGTATCAATAATATTAATCTTAATATAAATATCTACAGTTGCCTCTATCCCATCGGCATCAAACAAATTCACCTGAGGAACAAAAACATACAGTACTTCATATTCGTATCCAACTTTTGTATTTTGTAATGTATGGCAAAAATCATCTGTCTGAAGTTGCAATAAAATCGATTTTTGCCTATCACTGCGAATATTATATTCATTAATGAAATCTATATTTTCCTATCTGTTTTCATTCATGGCGATTGTATAGTTATTTTTTTCAATACATTCTTTTATTGTTTCTAAAATCTTAGTTATATCTTCTTCAGTATAATTTTGATTATAATATGAATCCATTACATTACCTCTTTGTAAAATAATAGTACACTATTATTTCATACTCGTCAATATAAAATGTATCAATTGATGCATTTTATATTTCTTGAATCCATCTATATTTCTTTTCAAGCTTACAATTTATGGCTTTTATTTTTTGCAATATACTTCTCTCATCTCTTTTCTTTGCTCATACTTTCCTGTTGTTCTTTACACTTCTTAATCTGTGCAATAACACTCGATTTTTGTCCGCACCCCTAATACTTCTTAGAGTAAATTCCTTTAGGGATACAAACCGGAACTTACTTTGCAAATTAACAGATAATAAAATTACTGTTTTTTATCAATTTGGACATGGCATTTTCTCCTTTCTACCACTATAATAGACGTGCATGCACCGACGCCGGAATAACTCAACTATCAATCGAAAGGACTCAACTATGGATAAGAACATATTGAAATTATCAGATTTGCTGATTAACTACTCAACTCACCTCAAACCCGGAGAGAATATACTCATAGAGTACGAGGGAGAATGTTGCCTGTCTCTTGTCAAACAGCTCATTCGCGACACCTATGCGGCGGGGGCAAAACCCTTTGTTAAGATTACGGATAACAGAATCACGAAAGAAATCCTGTCATCATGCGATGAAAATCAGCTAAAACTAATGGATGACAACTTTCTGAATCAGTTGAAAGACATGCATGCGTACATCGCGATCAGAGCACCGAAAAATACCGCTGAGCTTTCCTCGGTAACCGGAGAAAAGATGAACCTGTACAATAAGATGACTTCTCCGAGCCTTGAGTATCGCGTCAACAACCTGAAGTGGTGCATTCTCCGCTATCCTAACGACTCAATGGCTCAGCTTGCGGGCATGGGAATCGACGAGTTCACCGACTTTTACTTCAATGTATGCACCATGGATTACGGAAAGATGAGCAATGCCATGGACAACTTGAAAACGCTTATGGACAGAACAGATGAGGTTCGATTAAAAGGTCCCGAGCTTGACCTTACTTTCTCAATAAAGGGGATCGGCGCCGTAAAATGTGACGGGAAAGCAAATATTCCCGACGGCGAAGTTTACACAGCCCCGGTACGTGATTCCATGAACGGATACATCACGTACAATACACCGTCGGAAATCGAGGGATTCACCTATGAAAACGTTCATTTTGAGATAGAGAACGGTAAAATCGTCAAGGCGACCGCAAATGACACGGATCGCATAAACGCATACCTCGATACCGATGAAGGCGCAAGATATTTCGGCGAATTTGCCATAGGCGTCAATCCTTTTGTCCGTGAACCGATGAAAGATATCCTGTTCGACGAAAAAATCTGCGGCAGTTTCCACCTGACCCCGGGTATGTGCTACGAGGATGCTCCAAACGGAAATTCTTCCGCGGTTCACTGGGATCTGGTCATGATACAAAGACCTGAATACGGCGGCGGCGAAATATACTTTGACGGCAAACTCATAAGAAAAGACGGCATTTTTGTGATTCCTGAACTCAAATGCCTTAATCCCGATAAACTGAAATAAAAGGGTTGAGAAACGACACTACGGGCGACACGCCGCAAATATAAGGACAGAGGAAGCGGAGCATCACCATATTGTTAAATATGCGCATTCCGCCGGAAAACAATTACTAAATAAGAGGAGAGGATACATGAAGAAAACAATTGTAAGTGAAGTTAAAAAACTTGCGGTGGTTATGTTCGGAACAATCATCTGCGCCTTTTCCGTCGAGGCTTTCGGGATCCCATATAATATTTTGGTGGGAGGCTCCACCGGCGCAGGGAGAGTAATGCACCATTTTACGCCTTTAACTGTGGCTCAATGCGTAATGATTATCAATACATCCCTCCTGTTGCTCGCATTCATCGTGCTCGGCAAGAGATATGCCGTGACGATACTGCTGGGAAGTTTTGCTTTCCCTGTGATGCTCGGCTTTTTTGAGCAATTCCCCCAAATTCGTCACCTTGTGGAAACCCCTCTTTTGGCCGCGATATGCGGCGGTTGCCTGCTGGGTGTGGGCATTGGCGCCGTGCTGCGCGTAGGCGGGAGTATGGGAGGCTCCGACGTCGTTCCTATAATCATGAATAAAAAATTCCGCTGGCCGATAGCTCCCATGCTCTACGGCATAGATGTAATCATTCTGATTTCTCAAGGTTTCCTCGCCACAAGCAACGAGATCATATTGGGAATACTCATGGTCTTAACCTATACCATCGTGGCAAATAAAGTTCTTCTCATGGGCAGCGGTCAGGTCCAGTTCATGATATTCAGTCCGAAATACAATGAAATAACCGGGGCACTCATCGCCGCCGATTTCGGGGCGACGATACTTGAGGGCAAGGGCGCCTTCAATCTTGAAACTCAAAAAGTCGTCGTCAGCGTTTTATCCGTACGCTATATGAACATGGCAAAGGATCTGATTTTATCCATAGATGACAAGGCATTCATGACAATAAGCAGTGTGCGTGAGGTGAACGGACTCGGCTTTACGATCAACCATAACGAATAGAAACTTCAAGGCAATGAGCATAACATGCTCATGACCCGGCAGATCCGACGGGGATCTGTTGAACATGCATTTATTAAAGAAATACAACGGAGAATTATATGATTTATTTTTTCAAGGGACTCATGCTCGGCTTTGCATACGTGGCACCGATAGGTGTGCAGAATTTATTCGCAATCAACACTTCTCTCACTCAAAGCAGAAAGAGGGCGTATATCACGGCATTCATAATAATGTTTTTCGATATCACCCTGTCGATAGCCTGCTTCATGGGTGCAGGTGCAATTATGAGTGCTTCCAAATGGCTTGAACTTATAGTCATGGGGATAGGTTCGCTGGTCGTGATATATATAGGTTTTTCCATTGTCCGCTCCGAGGCCAAAATGGATGACTCCACCAACGTCGATATACCGATTGCAAAAGTTCTGACCACCGCCTGTGTCGTAACATGGTTCAACCCGCAGGCTCTGATTGACGGCACGATGCTTCTGGGTGCTTCCAAGGCCGCGGTACCTGCCGATCTGGGATATGTGTTCATACTGGGAGTCTGCATAGCTTCCGCTTCATGGTGGCTCGGTCTTACTACCGTGGTCACTCTTTTCCGGGCAAAAATTACCGCCAAGATTTTCCGCATCATCAATATAGTATGCGGCGCTTTCATATTATTTTATGGAGCCTCCTTGCTGCTGGATTTCATCAAACTCGCAAGGACAGTGCTGTAGGTGGGGATGATACATATCGGTTGCTTCCGTGCCCGTTCTTCCGGCACCTTTTCATTATTTCTACACTTATTTCCCATATCTTGTCACGCCGGTGACGCTATCTACCCCTTAACATTCTCCTTTTTTTCCTACCGCTTTCACCTTGCGGCACTATCATTGTCGTAGCAAAAGCTATTAAGTTAACAAAACTTCAGGAGGGAAAACATGTCTATAAGCAAACGTACTTTTATTATTTCATTGATAGCATGCATCGTGGTCAGTTCAGGTATATCCGTGGCGGGGATGTATTTTCTGTCGCAGAGGATACCTGAAAGCAGCGGAAGCGGTACTGCTACAAATTATACCCTGACTTCCGCCAAGCAGGGACTGTCCACGGACAGCATCGTTAAAAAATCTCAACCGTCTGTGGCTTCAATCACTACGGAATCCGTCTCGACCGATTCCTGGGCGGGGAATTACGTGACCAAAGGAGCGGGATCCGGTGTGGTCATACAATCCAACGGGTACATATTGACCTGCTACCACGTTATAAAAGGTGCAAAAAAAATAACTGTCACTCTAAGCAACAACAAATCATATACAGCAAAAGTTGTGGGGTCAGATCCCGCAAATGACCTGTCAGTGCTAAAGATCAACGCGAAGGGTCTAAAAGCCGCAACCTACGGAAACAGCAGTACCACTAAGGTGGGCGACCAGGTAGTTGCCATAGGAAATCCGCTAGGACAACTCAGCAACACGGCAACTACCGGTATAGTCAGCGCCCTCAATCGCCGGCTCAATATAGATAACAAAACGTTAACACTTATGCAGACCGATGCATCCGTGAACCCGGGGAACTCCGGCGGCGGGTTGTTCGATGCATCGGGAAATCTTTTGGGAATCGTTGAATCCAAATCCACAGGTTCCAATGTTGAGGGTCTCGGCTTTGCGGTTCCGATAAACACCGCCGCCAAGTCAGCCAAGAAGATAATCGAAAAGCAGGGGGACATTTCCAAAGACAGCAGCGCGACCGGAAACTCCGCGCTTCCCGATCAATCTAACGAGTCAGGCGGTTCCAACGGTTCCAATGACAGCGACGATGGAAACGACTCCGACAGTTCAGATCGCCTGACGCCTCCAAATCGCTCAGGCGGTTACGGCAGCTCAAACGGATCAGAGCGCTCAAACGACTCAAATAACTCAAACGGAAGCTTAAGTTGATATCTTATCCAAACCCGCTGTTACGATCATAAATTCAGCTGTTATATGAATTCAGCCATCATATAAATTCAGTTGTTATATGAATTCAGTTGTCATACGAATTCAGCGAACAATGATTACGTCAAAACCAATAGTGCGGCAGCCAATTCATTGGCTGCCGCATTATTTGAAATTCCAAGCTTTCATCGAAATTCCGGTCCTCTCGCGTTGTGCCGGAGACAGCCGTCTTTTCTGCAACAGCTGTCGATTTTCTATCTCTTTCTGCCTCTCACCTTAAATGCTATAAGGAGCACAATCAGGCTCAATGCGCCGAAGAAGAGCATCGACTGAACGAGCGGTCCGAAGTTATATTCCTTGCCCATCCAGAACTTTATGTAATCGTTGCCTAACTGAGTGGTCGGGAGCAAATCCGAAACCGGTTTAAGAAAGTCCGGGAGTTTGGATGTCTGAATTCCCATATATCCGCTCAAAATCATCATAATGAAATACAGTGCCATTACAACCCCGTACGTGGGGCCGAATTTCCTTATGAGCGTCGCGATCCCATGCGAGAGGATCATCAGCAGCGCCGATAGCAGATACATCCCGACAAGCCATAGCGCCGCCGCTGCTGCCGTCGGTTTTTCCATCTTCAGGAAAGGTATGGTCCCCGCAAAATATATAATCATGCAGAATGTAAGAAAGATGAAGTTCGAGATCAGTTTATTCATGAGGATGGATCTCTCGGAAAAGCCGAACAGAATAATACGCTCAGGAACATTCTTGTCCAGTTCGTTCGAATAAGTTGCGGCATGACTCAGGAATATGCTCGCAAGCGGGATCAACATCGCCATTCCTATGAAGACTCCGGTGATCGCCTCCGATTTATACGCCGCCGGAACATCCTGAAGCGAACCTCTTACGATAAGGTGCAGAAGCATAATCGGAAAGACCGCACCAAAGAAAAATGCATAACCGTTATATAAAGTATTCAAAAACTCGTATTTAATCGTATATTTATTCATTTTAAGCCCTCCTTGCAACTTTTTCCCGGCATTTAGCCTTGGCATTCAGCGTCATAATTTCTATGTCGCTGTTGCTTCTTCTGTAATTTATGTCGGCATCTATCAGTTTTCCGGCGATCTCATTTTCCTCGTTCCGATCGGCACAGGTAAGTGCGATCTGACTTTCCGGCGCTACGATTCTCCTGTGTTCACCCGCAATCTTCTCTCCGGCTTCGCTGCCGGGAAAAATCAGCACCGCCGAACCGCAATATTTGCGGAACAAATCTTCTTTCTTACCGTAGTCCACAACCTTTCCTTTTTCCATATACAAGATTTTGGTTGCAAAATTATCAAGCTCCGAATAATAATGTGATGTTATGAGCAGCGTGGCATTTCTCTCTTTATACCATTCCACGAGTTTTGCCATCAGTCGTTGCCTCGTTTCAAAATCCAGCCCGGAGGTCACCTCGTCAAACATCGTGAGAGGGCTTTCCTTGCACATCACCAGAATGAGCGTAAGTCTCTGCTTCTGTCCTCCGGACAGGTGCTTCCACCTCTTCTTCAGACTGTCCCCGAACTCGAAAAAATCTATCATGTTCTCGAGCTGCGGATTGTCCTTGATTCTGCATCCCATCACCATTTCTATTATAATCCTGACAGGGACGGTTTCTATGTACTCGTTCTGCTGCATATGTACCGCAATTTTCTCCTGCGGGATTCCAAGGGTTATATTGCCCTTATGCGGAACCAGCCCCAAGATGCTTTTCAATAAAGTGGTTTTTCCCGCTCCGTTGCTTCCTATGATTCCAACGCGTTCTCCCTCTTCTATTTCGATGATTCCATCAAAATCAACGGCAACTTTCTCCTTAAAATTAACTTTTACGTGATCGAGTCTAATCATTTTTTTCCTCCATTCCGCTACAATATATTTATGGTCATTATTCCTTAAATGTTTACTCCATGCCGTACAAGGCGCATCTTACCCAAATCCGGTTCCATTGTCACAAATCGCGTTCCTGCTGTTCGGAATTTCCGCCTTCAAGCAGGGGACAGTTTTTATCAGGCTTCCGCTTTTGCCAGTATGAAGCGTACCCCGTCGTCCCTATTCTCGGCTTTCAGTTCATAACCCATATTCTCCGCAAAATATCTCGCCACATACAGTCCCAATCCGTGTCTTTTTTTCTTTTCCTCTTCCCTTTTTACACCTGAAACAAAAGGCTCAAATACGCTGTCCATAATATTTTTATCTATGTGTGCCGGTCTGTTTGCAACGGTGAGCCTGTCTTTCTCCACCCTGAGCCTGACTTCTCCTCCCTTATCGGTATGATCTATTCCGTTGCTCACGAGATTATGGATAACCTGCTCAAGCATATCCCTGCTTGCATACCACTCCGGCGGCGTTGCGTCCGAATCATCTGCACCTGTAAATTTCAAAGTAATGTCCTTCGAATCCGCATTTATGTTATTCTTGTATACAACCTCCTCACAGAGTGCGAACATATCGACATATGAAAGTTCTTTGTTTTTCGTCATATAGTTCAGGTTCATCACTTCATCGACTATCTTTCTCATCTCCTGAAGTTCTTCTTTTACTTTAGGCAGGTATTTATCTCTGTCGGAAAACTTGCCCACCTTCGAGGTCATTCCCTCCACGAGGAGAAGTGATGCCGCAATCGGCGTTTTCAGCTGGTGTGACGAAGCATTCATGAATACTTCCTTGCGTCTGCTCTCTTCCTCAAGTTTCCTGAAGTTTTCCGCCTGCCTCTCATACAGAAGGTTCAGCGTACCGGCAAGATCGGCGATTTCGTCCTTTCCGTCAATCTCAATAGGAGTAAAATTCCTGATATCCGCAGACATACGCTTTTCCGCATCCATGGACAGTTTTTTTACAGGGTCGACAATTTTGCGGGAATACAGCGCGGACACTCCGAAGGCAAGCAATATCATCATCAGGATTATCATCGGTATCGCTCTTACCATTACAGGTCTTATCTCTGTCGCCCTCGGTGTGATCGTCCCCATTATCAACAGGTATATTGCATTCTTTTTATTCGCAACTCCCACAAATGTAGTGTACTTCGTACCGGTAGACCTGTTCTCAACCGAAAATTCTCCAAGACCGATACCTTTGCCGAGACTATGAATCATTTCCTGTTCCGTGGAAAACTGTTCAATATTATTCTTTGTTTTTATATTGATGCGGAATTTTTTTGAGAAAATTTTTCCGTATTCTTTCATCATTTTTTTGACCAACGGTTCAAACTCCTTTGCGAACCGGTCCGGATCCTTCAGATTTTTAAGATCTCTCATGTCTCTGACTTTCCCGAGAAGCTCAGAACCGCTTCCTTCGGGAAGCAGAATCTCACCCTCAAAACCTCCGCTCAGAACCTTAATTTTGTTCCCTCTGTTTGGAATCACCATACCGATTGCGGTACTGTCATTGCCGGACAGGTTTTCCGGTTTACCGTTTTCCGCAAGGCTTCTCATAGCTTTTTTTGCGTAATTCAGATTCTCCTTCTGTTTGTAATCCATGTACATCGACGGCATGAGAAGAAGCATGTACGCAAAAATCGCGATTCCGACGATCAGAGCGATTATCACGCTGTAGAAAAACGTCTTATTTGCCAATCTCATTTTCTCCACTCCTCTCTCCAGCGATATCCGATACCTATCACCGTTTCTATGTAATCTTTAGGAAGTTTTTTTCGCAGGTTCTTGATATGCGCATCTATGATCCTGTCGTTTGCTATATATTCTTCATCAAAAATTTTGTTTATGAGTATATCTCTGCCAAAGACACGACCCGGGCTGTCTTTCAGAACCTTTAACAAAGAGAACTCACTCACTGTCAGTCGCAAATTTCTTTCGCCGTAAAAAGCGCGATATCCTTCTTCATCTATTACCAGTTTATCCTCTTCAGTACTCCTGCCGTTGCATTCAGGATTCTCAGTTTTTGCGGCTTCCGGGATGTCCGTCTCTTCAAGTTCCTTGATCTTTCCGGTCCTGCGCAGAACCGCTTCTATCCTTTTCAAAAGTATTATGGGTGAAGCCGGCTTCGTAATGTAGTCGTCCGCCATGTGATTGAAGGCTTCCAACTGCGTGTTAACGTCTTCATATGCCGTCAGCATTATGGTTCCCACGGTGTCACCGTACTTTGTCTTTATGTGCCGGAGAACTTCC
>CP016202.1:1164314-1203993 GCA_003433295.1 Eubacterium minutum ATCC 700079
CTGTTTTTCCGGGAACCCTTATGTCCAGAACCGCCAAATCGAAATTGTTTTCCTCGTCGTCTATAAGTTCAACCGCATCATCCCCGCTCTCGCATTCCGTAACCGAATATCCCGTTACGGTCATATACTCCGCCAAGACTTCCCGTATCATCTTCTCGTCTTCTAAAAACAATATGTTCGCCATTTCCGGTTCTCCTTTCTGTGTACACCTTACATCCGTGGTATGAACTTCGTATGAATTCCATATGAGTCTTTTCCCGCAGGCACGCAGCCACATCCTTGATGACCTGCTCCGGCAATCCTCATCGACAGTCTTTCCCGCAGGCACGGAATTACATAAAAATCCCCTGCACCTTCTGAATCTCCGTACAGAACGATTCAAAAAAACGCAAGGGTTTTCATCTTATCCGACCGTTAAAGGACGGACTGATTGCTTTTTAAACTGCTCGTTTTTGCTTTTTCCGCTCAATACATGTCCTTTCCTGACGTATAATGCGCTTACCGAGAACACTGTCTCTATTAATGTTTCGGCATCTTAGGTTTCTGTTTGCATGTTATTTTCTCTACCACAAGTTTATATACCGCCGTCCTCGGGAGAGCCGCCCTGCTGAACGGGACATCTTTCCCGCCGTGGTACTGCTGCATAAGTTTTCTCAGCGCATGAATCTTATCGTCCTCGTCCTCGACCATAATGATTCTGCCGCTGCCTATTACGCTCTCATATGCATAGGTGCAGTAACCTTTCTCTCTGATATACTCCAACTCGCCCTCGCAATCCATCTCAAAAGACGCGCGATTGTCTCTGCGTATGAGGTTGAGTTTCGTACCCTCAAGCGCACTGTGAAAATACAGGGTCACTTTGCCGTCGATACAGTCCATTCCAAAACTGAGCGGGAGAATGTAAGGATATTCCTCATCGTTGAGTGCAATTCTACACACCTCACATTTCTTCATTACTTCAACTATCTTCTCTATGTCTTTTACTTCTCTGTTCGCTTTTCTCATGAATCCTTCTCCTCATCCGTCGTTTACGTCGCCTATCTCATTGCCGACAAGTTCAACATTCATCGCTCATCCAATTCCCGACAAACTCAGAACGTAAAATCCTAATAAATTATCCTTAATCGACGCCTATTTTATCACAACCGACCGCTTTCCGGAATACATGCAAAATGAAAAGAGCCGCACTCAAGGGACTCCCCTCGTACAGCTCTCTCCAATGCCGCTGTATGCCGCGGCTCGCATAAGCATGAAGATTTTGAACCGATCTTTTCGGTTATAGTCTTATCTACTGTAGTCGAAGAATCCGCCGCCGGTTTTCATTCCGAGTTTTCCGGCCGCAACCATCTGGCGCAGCAGAATGTTCGGACGATACTTGGAATCGCCGAATTCCGTATACAGAACTTCCATAATCGCAAGGCAAACATCAAGTCCGATCAAATCTCCCAAAGCAAGAGGTCCCATCGGATGGTTACATCCAAGCTTCATTGCCGTATCAATATCCTCGGCTGTTGCGATCCCTTCGTTCAGAATTGAAATAGCTTCATTGATCATAGGTATGAGGACTCTGTTGACAACAAAACCCGGCGCTTCCTTTACCTGAACCGGAACCTTGCCCAATTCCTTTGAAAGTTCCGTAACGACTTTGTTTGTTTCTTCCGACGTCAAAAGACCGTTGATAACCTCAACCAGCTTCATTGCGGGAACAGGGTTGAAGAAATGCATTCCCACAACTTTGTCAGGTTTCGATGTGGCCATAGCGATCTCGGTGATCGACAGCGATGATGTGTTCGATGCGATTATGCAGTCAGGGCGTGTCAAGTCATCAACTTCCTTGAGCAGAGATTTCTTTGCTTCCTTATCTTCCGTGGAAGCCTCGATGATCATATCCGCATCTTTTATCACGCTAAGTTCTGTAGATCCGCTGATGCGTCCGAGAATTGCAGTCTTGTCACCTTCGCTGATCTTTTCTTTGCTGACCATCTTGGTCAAAGCCTTTTCCACCTTGGCAAGTCCCTTATCTATGGACGCCTGATGTCTTGCTCTCATAACCACTTCATAGCCGTTCTGCGCTAATACCTGAACGATTCCGGCTCCCATCGTGCCGGTTCCCAGAACTCCAATTTTCTTCATCTTGAAACCTCCTACTTAATACAGCTTCTTTAAATTTTTATATGATAAAAGTTGTTAAAAAATTAACTTTACCTATCAAGAATTATAGCACATTCATTCCCGTTGTAAAGTGGATTTTTGAAAATATTACACGCGGGCACACGCCTTATTTCAAAAAACCGTTTACAATCTGCTCTTCCGCCTCTTCCTCCGTCAGTCCGAGTGTCATCAGTTTTATAAGCTGGTCCCCGGCGATCTTTCCGATAGCCGCCTCATGAACCAGTGCGGCATCGACATCATTTGCTTCAAGTCCCGGTACCGCAAGGATTTTTCCATCGTCCATGATTATGGAATCACATTCCGTATGTCCGTTACATGCGGCATTGCCGACTATCTTGGCGTCAAATTTCTGATACGAAGTGTCTTTCGCCACGGATCGCGATACAACATCGGCGCTGCTTCCTGCACCGTTCAAATCGACCTCGTATACGCTTATCGCCCTCTGATTGCCGTGTGTCATAAGGCGCTCCCTGACCACAAGTTTGGCTCCTTGCGCAAGTTCCGCCGTGGTCGTACGCTCCGTATCATCCACACCCTTTATCTGAACCATCTCCATCTCCATGCTACTGTTTTCTTCCATGTAGACTTCGGTTCCCGGATTGAGTATCCTCTTGCCGCTACCGCTGCCTGAGCCATAGTGTTTTTCAACATACCTGACCTTTGCGTTCTTTCCAACATAAAACCTGTGGATCCCGTCGTGCTCGGAGTCCTGTATTCCGCAGTTATCTATCCCGCACCCTGCCACAATCGTGACATCGGCGTTCTCACCGATATAAAAATCATTGTAAACAACCTCCTTGAGTCCGCTTTTCATCAGAACAACGGGGATATGCACACTTTCGTTTTTTGTGCCTGGTTTTATGCGTATGTCCATTCCGCTCACATCTTCTTTGGACGTTATCTCTATATTTGCCGTCGACGCCCTTGCTACCGACTTGCTGTCCGAGCGAATATTATACGCGCCCTCCGGCACTTTATGAAGATCCGCCACTTCCATCAGCAGCCTTTTCTGTATTTCATCAAAATTCACCATGTCCCGCCAACTCCTTTAAGTTTCAATGTAATCGTATTCTTTGAAACATGACTTGCTCCTTTTGAACATTGAAGTTTCAGCATGCCCCGTTAAATTCTTTGAGTACACCCTTTTTCCTGCACTCCTCGACTGCGGAATCGGTTCCGATCAGCTGCGGCAGGATCTCATCCTTTGCGCCTTTTGCCGTGAGCATTCCATTCTTCAACACCACGATTTCGTCCGCTATATTCAGTATTCTTTCCTGGTGAGATATTATCAAAATCGAGCTACCCGCAATACTCCTGCGCATTCCCTCAAAAACCTCTATGAGATTTTGAAAACTCCACAGATCTATGCCAGCCTCAGGTTCATCGAACACCGAGAGCGCGGGCCCTTTCGCCAGTATGGTCGCAATCTCTATTCTCTTGAGTTCACCGCCCGACAGGCTGCTATTGACCTCTCTGTCTATATAATCCCTTGCGCACAGGCCTACGGCGGAAAGGTACTCGCAGGCATCGGCAGGTGAAAGACGGCTCCCCTTTGCAAGCCGGATAAGATCCAAAACCTGAATACCCTTGAAGCGTACGGGTTGCTGAAACGCAAAACCTATCCCGTTCTTCGCCCGCTCGGTAATGGACATCTCCGTGATGTCCTCGCCGTTTAAAATAATCCTGCCCTCTGTGGGTTTCTCGATTCCCGCGATAAGACGCGCCAGCGTGGATTTGCCCCCGCCGTTCGGTCCTGTAACCACGAGAAACTCATCGTCCGGTATCGTCAGGCTAACGTCCTTTATGATTTCCTTATATTGACCGTCCGCATCGACTCCGAATGAAATATTTTTTAATTCCAACATGATCTATGTACCTCCGAATCATTGAAAGTAGCGGAAATTCTCCTTCTCGGTAAGCATCCGCACCGGATGCGAGCGCTTCCATCTCTCTTTCGCCCGGCATCACCTTTATCTTCGCTATATGCGAGCAATATTCTTCTATCTTATCCGTAAGCCACCCGGATCTCGCCAGTCCCCCTGTAAGGATTATGACATCCACCTTGCCTTTCAATGCGCAGGAAAGTCCCGCTATCGCCTTTGCCGCCTGGTAACCCATAGCCTCATAAATCAGAGTTGCGTAGCTGTCCCCCTCGTCCACCAGCCGCTCGACTTCAATTGCGTTCTTCGTGCCTAAATGCGAGTAAAGTCCGCCTTTTCCGGCGATTACGCGCTCAATATCCTTCTCAGATGAATTTTTGTCAAAACACATACGCTTGAACAAGAGAAGAGGCACTCCTCCCGTTCTCTCAGGGGCCATCGGGCCGTCATCATATGAATAAACATCAACCACGCTACCGTTTGTCATGGCATTTACGGTTATTCCTCCGCCCATATGGCAGTTTATGAAATTCATATCCCTGTAATCTTTCCCGATTTCTTCCGCATATATGATATCCTGCGCCCTCGAATTCAAAAGATGTGTAGCCCCCTGTTTTTCAAGACCCGCAATCCCGGTAATCTTAGCCACTTCCGAGAGTTCCGAACCCATGGGTGAGTCGTATATGAATGCCGGTATCTCCAGCGGTTCGGCAATAGCATAAGCGAGCAACGCTCCGAGGCTGGAAGCATGCTGCGGAAGTTCAGGATCCTGCATTTTTACGTAAAGAGCGTCGTTTATTCTATAGCCGCCACCTTTAAGTTCCTGCAGCATTCCTCCCCTGCCCACAATCGCGGAAAGATCTGACATTTCATACCGCCTTTCAGCGAGCCAGTCGAGAACAGTCCTTTCCCTGTACTCTCTCTGATCCGCGACACTGTCGAATCCAAGTATCCTTTCCTCGTCGTGCACTATATTTTCTTCAAAGCGGACCACGGGTTTGGCGGTTTCTTCATTCACGGAGAAAACCCCGATTTTGGTCGAAGTCGAACCCGGGTTTATAACTAAAACATCTTTAATTTCACTTATTTTCATTCTCTCCTGTCTCTCTTTCGCCCCTCGTTTTTGTGTAGATAATGTCTCACGCACATCCACCGTCTTTTGATGATATACCACTGATTTCCCGCCGGGAATCAATAAAATTCTACATATCTTAAGGCTCTTTCCTCAACATCCTGATTTCTTCGGCGTAGCCGCTTAGATTCTCCTGTGGTGTTTCCAGAATGCACGGCAACGAAACAAGCGCGGGATGGTGCACCACTTTCCTCAGGGCTTCCACCCCGATAGTCCCTGCCCCTATCGCCGCATGCCTGTCCTTGTGAGAGTTAATCTCATTTTTGCTGTCGTTTACGTGTACCGCTTTCAGATAATCCAGTCCGATGACCTTGTCAAATTCCTCAAGCACGCCGTCAAGATTTCCCGCTATGTCGTATCCACCGTCGTTCACATGGCACGTGTCAAGGCAGACTCCTATCTTGCTTCGCAGTTCCACACCTGCGATCAGTTCCGATATCTCCCGGAAATCACTTCCAACCTCACTGCCTTTGCCCGCCATGGTCTCCAGCAAAACCGTAGTGGTCTGCTCAGGGTGAATAACCCGGTTCAGCAGCTCGCATATAAGCTGCGCCGCCTTTTCAAAGCCCTGTCCGACGTGACTTCCGGGGTGAAAATTGTAATAATTCCCGGGCAGGTATTCCATTCTCTCGAGATCGTCTTTCATCGCGATGTAGGCAAATTCTCTGACCTTTTTATTTGCCGAGCAGGGATTCAGTGTATAAGGCGCATGCGCAACAAGCTTTCCGAAATCGTGTTTTCCCATCAGTTCGATCAAAGCTTTCACATCTTCCGGATCGATTTCTTTTGCCTTGCCGCCTCTGGGATTTCGCGTGAAAAACGCAAATGTATTTGCGCCTATTCTAAGGGCATCTTCCCCCATAGCCTTGAATCCCCGGGCGGAGGAAAGGTGGCAGCCTATATAAAGTTTTTTCACGGCAGCGGTCGCACATTCCGCGGATATGTCCGCTGCCGCATGAGCCGCAGATCCACTCGATGCCGTATGATCCGCGGATTCAACCGATATCGCATGAGCCGCAGATTCACCGGATACCGCATGACCTCCGGATTTATCCCCTGCCGCGTGAGCCGTACGGTTATCTGACATATTTCTTTTCCACGTACGGACTGGTTGCGGTCTTGAGCATCCCGCCGTAACCAAGTTCAAATGCAATTACATCTCCAACCGCATACTGCCTGTCACAGTGAGTCAGATCCAGAATCGTATGATCGGAACTTCCTCCCATGATTTCTATCTGAGGATCGACCGGCGTCATACTGTCGAGATCAGTATCCTGCTTGCCTACGGCAATTATGCCGCGCTTCATTATTCCCCTGTCTTCATAATACGGCTTCTGACCGAAAGCATCGACTCCCACTTCACCGATAGGCAGCGACGGCTTTTCCTTGAGTTCCACAATCTGAGCCTCGAGAATCACGGTATCGCCCGCAGTTCCCGGAAGATCCGTTTCATATGCGGTATCATTTCCCAAAAGTGCAGCCTCGCCCAGTCTAAGATTATTGATTCCCTCAGGCATCTCTCCCCTGTCTATCAGATAAATCGAACTTGAGTTTCCGCCCGAAATCATATCAAGGGTTATTCCGAAACGTTTTTCTATTTTACGCGCAATGGTCACAAGTTGTGACAGGTTGTCGTTCTTAGGAATTATTGCGCCGTAACAGGTCAGATTCACCGCAATTCCGTGCAGATTTATATTCTCCATCTTCAAAACCTTTTCGACAGCGTTCATTATATCCTCTTCATTTTCAAAGAAGATACCCTCGCGAAGGTCTCCCAGATCTATCATCAGAACTATGTCGTGAATTCTGCCCGCTTTTTTTGCCTCGTCGTTCAGCAATGCTATCGTTGTCGGTTCGGAATTAAACGATACGTCCGCATATCCAACCACATCCGCCACTTCATCCTTCATAGGGATCCTCAAAAGCAACGTTTTCTTACCGTTTTCTCTTGCAATCCCGGCATAACTTCTCAAGTTCTGTATTCTTGAGTCTGCCATATAGTCTACTTTCTCATGCTCCGCAACGAGTTTCACATACTCCTTGTCGGCACACAAGCCTTTCGTAACTATCATCAGCGAGCAGCCGCCTCTGTCCTTCGTTATTTCGGCAACCGCATCCAGGTTCTGTTTAAGTTTCTTTAAATTTATCACAAGTCTCGGGTACATACTTCTCCTCTTTCTTCTTGATACTCAACTTTATACTTTCATACGCCTTTTAGTTTTATGCTTTCTAATTCTTTACGGTTCTACACTTTCTGTGATTCTCCGTTGCTCTTTCGCACCGCTTCACCGCTATTCTTCCCATTTCCCCTTGATTCCTTTTCCTGCTATGAGGGAATCTTTATCGTTTGCAGCAGGTTTGTTCCCGTCCGAACCGTATTTTGCCGGGGCTGTCGTTCCTTCCGCGGTTTCCGGATTTCCGGCTTCTGTCATACCGCCGGAGTTGCACGAAGCCGGGGCGCTTTCCGGTGTTTGGGCGCCGCGTGCGTTCGCGCCGCCTATAGGCTCTTCATTTTTGTAGGCGGTCATATCATATCCCATTTCTTCCATTTCTTTTATATGCTCGAGATAATCATGTTCCCTCTGCATGGCTTCGTTATATTCTTCCTCCACTTCAGCCATCGCTTTTGTGTTGAGGGTATATATTTCATCCTCGACCTTGTCCGGAAATTTAAAGTCAAGACTCTGTTCAAGAAGTCTTATTGCAGCTTCTCTGTTCGTCTTTGATAAAACGCCGAGCGACGCCATTATATAGTCATTGTCCACAAGAACTTCCGCATGTGATGTCGGAAATAACTTCATACCGGTTACGTTCTTATCAGGAATTTCGCTCATTATTTCGACCCTGTGAGGAAGTCTTGTCAGCGCACCGCCGGTCCCCACTATGTATTTGACCTGCGTCAGATCCTTACCTTCGGCAACCGTTGTTCTGCCGGACGGTTCGTATATGTGCCGCAACTGTCCCGCATGACGCTCAATCGCTTTGAATACCGCTTCTCTTGTAAGTCTTTCCACCAGTTTAATCTCATCATCGTTTTTAGGTATCGCATAATATGTTTCAAGGGTTTTGTCCAGATCGATATGCAACTCATCTCTGCATTCCTCTCGCAAAACATCTTCTCCTATCGATTCTATTATCTTATGGCGATTTACAAATACGCCGAGATCTCCCTCTACCGTTCTTTTCGCCTTAGGTTCGGGAGCTGTCATAATGCGCGCCACCTTGTCGGACTCCACGGCTACCGAATGCAGATCCGTAGTCGCCCCGCCCACGTCAAGGACTATCAGATCGCCGAGGCAGTCGTATAAAACTTTGGTACATTCCATAACGGCTCCCGGCGTCGGGATTATAGGTCCTGTGACCATATCTCTCACGTGTTCCATCCCGGGCGCATGCGTTATATTCTGTTCGAAGGCTCTCTGGATGATCCTTCTGCACGGCTCGACATTCAGATTGTCTATCTTAGGATACACATTGTCCACTATGTACAACTCCTGACCGCTGTCCTCAAATATCAATCTGATTTCTTCCTGATTTTCCACGTTGCCCGCATAGATAACGGGAACTTTCAGCCCCATACTCCTGATCATCTCGGCATTGTCGAGCGCAACGTCACGATTTCCGTAATCTACTCCGCCCGCTATCAGTATCAGGTTCGGCTTTATCTCCTCTATCTTCTTGATATCGGTTCTTCTTATCCTGCCCGCGGTTATGTAGTGTATGATCCCGCCCGCGCCCAGCGCCGCCTCCTTTGCGGCTTTTGCGGTCATATCATATACAAGTCCGTGAACCGTCATCTTGAGTCCGCCCGCAGCCGATGATGTGGCGAGCATCTTGTCGTATTCTATTCCGGAAATGCCCTTGCTCCTGCACATATCGTCTATGGCCCCTTGGAGACCTATACGCACGTCTCCGTCCATGACTGACGTAGGCGCCTGCCCCTGTCCCCAGAAGCACGGATTGTCGGTTTCCAGATCGGTAAATGCGTTCACCACGGTCGTTGTCGAACCGATTTCTGCCACTAATACGTCTACTCTCATAACTTCACTCCTACTGTTCCCTGGTTTTATCTGTATCTGTGATTGATCTGTGCTTGCTTGTTTTATTTCGTTGTCCGCTTCGCCCTATCAAGTTTAGTCGCTATCCTGCATAAAATCAAGCCCTGCCGCCCAACAATCCGATCAATTATCCGACGGTTTTTGCATTTTTTCTCTGTACTCGGTAGGTTTCATTCCCGTGCGCCGTCTGAACATATCGGATAAACTGCCAATATGTTTGTAACCGACCATTTCGGCAATCCGAGATACCGGAAGCGCCGTATCCCTAAGGAGATGTTCAGCATGCGCAATACGACGCGTAACTATGTATTGCTGAATGCTCATATGATACACATCCTTAAAGATGTACTTCAGCTTGGCCCGACTCATGCATGCGATTTGAGAAAGAAAATCCATTCTGATATCCGCGGCATAATGCTCATTGATATAATTAGTCACGGATATGACGGCATCCAGATCATCTTTCGGTATTGAAAATCTTCGTCTTCCTTGTTCTCCGTTCTGTTTCCCGGCTTTTTCAAGAATTATGGAGAGTGCTTCATTTGCCTTGCTTTCATAGAACAGTTTTGCCGATATACCCTCCCCCGTATAATTTTTTATTTGATTAAAAACCGTGACAAGCTCGGGGAAGTCGGTACATCCGTCTACCTGCCCGAAGGCTTCTGAAGGATCTTCATAAAGATTCGGGTACCGTTCGCTTAAATATTCCTTATAATATTCAGGCATAAATGTGATACTTACACTGTTTATAGGGATTTTTTTGTGAAGCACCATACGGTATTCGCTCTTTTTCCCCACATATGCCTGAATTGCTCCCGACGTCAAACGGCGATACGGCGTCAGGATTTCTCCGGAAACAGAGTAAAAATAACCGACACAAATATATTCCGGCTGTTCAAAGGTACAGCATGTATCCGCATAGTGAATCTGATTCATAATGGTCACAGTCACGTATGGATTACACTGATATACCCAGCAATATCCTTCACCGAGTTCAGGCTTCATTTTATAAAATTCGCCGTTCGTATTAAATCCCGGGACGGGTCCACATGGGATAAGTCCCCGATCCGCAAAAATATCCTCGTACATTTTTTCTAATTGCTTACTCATAACATCCATTTTCTCCATTCGGTAAATAATTTAGGCTAACGGCTAATCATCGCACACTCTTATTGACGCCAAGAGCATGAATAAGTAAGATAAAACATAAGTTAAGCGCGACTAATCAAATTATATATTAAGCAAAATGCGCTTTCAAGTTTTTGTATATGGAAGGATGTGAAAGTGCAATCGTAATTGCCGGATTGTATTTTTTATCAGATGCAGGAGACGGGAGCACGACAACGGAAGACACTATTATTTTGATGATAAACGGAAAGGATAAACCACTATGATTAACAAAACAAATATTTATGAACAACTTACTTCTCTGCCATATCTTTCGGCTTATCGGCAGTTGGTACAGGGCGCTGTTGAATTAGATGTATTCTCTCAGCTTGAGGCTCCCGTTACGGCAAAAGAACTATCCGAAAAAATGGATTGGAATGAATCCAATACCCTTAATCTTCTGCATGGACTGTACAGTCTGGGTTACCTTGAGAGGAAGGAAGATAGATTCTGCAATAAAACGGAAACTTCAAAGTACCTGGTCAAAGGAAATCCTGAATACATGGGAAATGTCCTTATGTTTTTCTGCAATAATCAGGGGATGGATCTCGGGGATGTTGCAAAGCAGGTTAAAGAAGGCCCCGAGCCAATGAAGCAAACACAGCAGTCTATGGATTTCACATCCTATGGCGAAGCAATGCGTGAGGCTCAATCGGGAATACGGCAATATGAACTTCTTCAAATTCTCCACTCCCTTCCCGAATATGAATCAATTCAAAAAATGTTGGATCTCGGCTGCGGAGCGGGTTGTCTCGGAATTGCAGTGATACAGGATGCGGAAAACAGCACCGGAGTTCTTTTTGACAGTCCTGCCATGCGGCAGCTGATTGAAGAAACAGTTACACTTTCCGGTATGGAAAAGAGAGTTTCCGTCAAAACGGGAGATTTTTTGAAGGACGATATCGGGAGCGGCTATGATCTGATTCTCTGTTCTTCCATTATGCTGTTCGCTATTGCGGGCGGCGCGGATTTCTTCTCAAAGTTGAGAAACGCGCTGAACCCCGGAGGCGTTGTCGTGTGCTTAAACGAAGGAATCGAACCGGATCATTCAGGACCTTGGGATATGGTGTTGGGGTACATGGCTTTTAATCTACAGGGGATGCCGATAGGCGTCATTAAAGGTCAGATTGCCGAAGCGGCAAAGGCCGGGGGATTTAATTCCGTAGAAAACCGTAGTCTCCTGCTCAGCACGGGCATGCACGATATAAATATTTTAAGGAAATAAGCCGCTGAGGCTCATGAGGTTCAGGTTTGCAAGCGAATGAACCTCAAAAGGCATGAGCAACTCCTGCTCATGCCTTATATTCTCCTTTACGACTCTTACAGTTCTTCCGTCTTAAATGCCGAATAACCTTCATAATGATAACTGTGGTCAACGCCTTTCATGTATAACTCACGACTGTTTATCTTGTCCGTTAAGGCGTTTTTCAAAAGGTGCCCTATTTCAATATCTTTGATCGGACTGCGTTCCATAGCCGTAAGGTAGTCTTCCTTGCTGACTTTACTCCAATCCACTACCTTTCCGATTTCATTTTTCAATATATGGTCAAGCCAGATGCGCATGCTGCGACCGTTACCTTCTCGGAAAGGATGCGCAACGTTCATCTCCACATATTTTTCGACTATCTTACCAAAATCGGACTGAGGCATTTTGTCAATATTCTCAAGTGCCTCCCTCAGGTACACGACCGAAGCGAATCGGAAGTTACCCTTTGCGATATTCACCGTACGTATTTTGCCTGCGAAATCATAAATGTCTTGAAACAGATATCTGTGAATTTCTTTCAGGGTCGAGATCTTGCCCGGCACAAATCCATCGAGTATATCGCTTTCAAACAGCTCGGCAGCCCTTTTCTTGCTTATGCGTTCTTCTTCACGGGCAAGCTCGGCAGAAGTTGTAAGATCTAATTTATTTTCAATCATGATGAATTTCCCTTTTTTTCTCACTCCCGTAAACCATTCACCGCCCATTGCCGCGAACCGTATCTCGGTATCAAAATGCCGCAACGGGCATCTTACGGCGCATGCAAAGCAGTGTTCGGTTATGCGTTTTTCTGTGATTCTACACTCTCTTTATAAAAGAATCAACTGCAAAAGCGGTCATGCCGCTGTCAAGTTTTGCGAAAGCTCCGGTAACAAACACTTAAGTATTATTCCGATGATAAAACTCCTTAATTTTTTACACTGTCGGGAAGTCAATCCATGTGCTATTTCCAAAAAATATCTCAATTCTTCTTATAGACAAGTTGATGCAATTATGTTAGACTGTTCCAGCATAGAAATTCTATTGATTTATTGTCGATTAAAAAGTGAAACACGACATTTTATTCATTAAAACCACTTTTATCAAACATTGTAAACTTTAGCATTATCCGCCATTTTACCGAACATCGCGACAGGTGGGAAGAAATCATCGTACGACGGGCAAAATCACATACCCCGAAATGAATTTTAAACTCAGATGCTCGGGGTTTTCTGTTCAGTATCTTGATTGACGGTGAATCGTATTGTTTATACCCCGATGCTTCTGGGTATGAAAGTCTTCCGACATACATCTCTCGCGGAATCGTTCATTGTATAAAACGGCACGAAATTAAATCGAAAGAAGAAAAACAGGTGTAAATAAAAGAGAGGAGAACACTTATTTATGAAAAAGAGAAACAACCCCATGCATCATATAACGCATCCGGGTCTTGTGAAGAAGAACATTTTAACTTTACTTATAATAAGCTGCATGATTTTCTGCGGCATGAACGTGAACCTGCAGAGATCGCACGCATATACGGATCCGTACGATGCGCTCAGTGACCTTTCTATCAGTGTCACCACCCGCAGCGGTACGGTTATGAATAACGGCGACGTGTTCAACCTGCCCGCGCAAGAGGTCAATCTGAAACAAGTTGACTTGGCATTTACCGTGACCCAGGACGGCACGTTGAAAGCCGGCGACAAAATCAGGATACCGGTTGAACTCACAAACAACGCAAATGCGACATACTATGCCAACCTCGGTTCGGGCGTGGATGAAAAGATACAGGGCGTGGGAAGTATAAAGTTTGAGCATCCCGCACCCGACAAACTTGCGTACGTAATAACCATCGACAGTGATTTCGGCTCCAAGCCGGCGGGGTTTCAGCGTGCGGCAGCGGTTACTCAGAAAGCTGCGACAGGCGCAAATTTCAAAGCAAAATCCAGTAAATCCAATGTGGTTTTGAAGATCGACGGTTCCACGTTCAGTTTCAAACCTGTTCCGAGGCAATTCCCTAAAACAAGCGGGCCTTTTACCTCGTACAACATACTGAACAGCACCGCCGCAAACCTCATAAATGTAGGTACTTCTCTCGGCGATGCGAACTACTATAACAACCTGCTCGGTACCGGAAATCCGGGAGAAACCGGCATCCCGCACGGTCAGTTCATTGTAATCAAGAGGGTCAAAGTGACGCAGGGATCGGAAATCCTGAAAGCAAACATCAAACCGAACATGATAACCAGTACGCTCACCATAAGTGAGGACGGAACATACATGGTAAAGGGCGATACATCGACTTCGATCGCGCTCACAAGCCTCGCTCCGAAAAATATAACACTTCCCGCCGATGCGACAGACGAACAGATCATCAGCGCGCTCAAATCGGCAGGTAAAAACGCAAGAGCGGTGATAAAGAACAGCGACGGAACCTACACTCTTGCCACCAATTTGGGCAAGCTTCGCGGCCCGGATGCGACAACTTATCACGATTTCCGCCCTCAGGACGACTTCGGAACGTTCGGAGATCAGTTCCAGGAGATTGACAGAACGGATGCCGTAAACAACATTCTGAATGCAAAACTGGCTACCGCCAGTGCCCTGCAGGGGTTCGGAGTGTCTGCAGAAATCCGGTTCACAAGTGCTTCGGAAGCAAATCATATTTCTTCTGTTTCAAAGCACTATGATGTGCCGGACAACGGTTCCGCAACGCTATTCAAGAGTGAGAACAACACAGCTCATACGACTCCTTCCGTCGCGCGTTCCGCCGGGCAGAGCAAAATAACCGTGCGCCATGTGGATACGGACGGTCACGAAATAGAGGTTCAGGATTTTAAGTATGGCTATTATCCGGGCAACGGACTTAAACCGACATCTCCGGATTTTCCGGCGGCACCGAAAACAATCGCGGACTACACTCTTGTAACGGAGGCCAACAGTATAGCGAGCGTCCCCGGAACGCAGCTCACCGCAGGGGGCAACATAGCTTTTGAAAGCAACGACAAAAATTTCTATTTTGTTTATGCAAGAAACAAATCGAAAGCCGAAGTCGCGTATATTGACGATACGACGGGCGGAACCGTACTTCACACTGAACATCTCGAAGGAACCTACGGCAGTACGAGCACTTACAGAACAACCGACAAAATCAACGAATATAAGAATCAGGGTTATGAAAAGGTTTCCGACAACTATCCGGCGGGCGGGGTGCAATTTAATGCACAGTTGCAGAAATTTGAGGTTCACCTGAAACACAAGGAAGTTGAAAGCACCGAAACCAAAAATGTAAAACTTACCGTAAGATACAGCGGAGCCGGGAGCAAAACGCCTCCGGACAATGTACAGAATGCTGTCTGGACACGAAAAATCAAAACAGATAAAGTTACTAATGCGGTTACGGAGATCCTGCCTTGGACGCCTGACAAGGTCATGTACAACGAGGTACCTTCCCCTCCTGTCGCAGGCTATATGCCGGACTTGCAGACAGTTCCCGCGGAAGCCGTGACCCAAAGCGATATAGTCAGAAACGTCGTATATACCGGTCAAATTCAGAAAGTCACCTACACCGTAATAGACGATACCGACGGGAGTAAACTGAAGGATAAAGAACCGCTCGTCAGCGGAAACTCCGACAAGCCGCTCCCCGCATCGGCACAGGGAACTTACGACAACATAATAAAGAGCTATGAAGACAACAACTATGTGCTCGTATCCAAAGATCCTCTTCCCGCAAACTTTGACGATGACACGACGGTCGACCAGAACGTGACAGTTCATCTGCGGCACAAAACAGAGGAAAAAACATACGACAAAGAATCCAAACTCACCGTTCGTTATCACGGTGCGGGAAGCAATACTCCGCCGAATAATGTACAGAAAGTAAAATGGACCCGCAAGGTTAAAGTCGATAAGGTAACAGGTACGGAAACAGAAACCGTGCCATGGACACCGGCCAAAAATTCATATGATGAAGTTCTTTCACCGGTTATACCCGGCTATACCGCGGATCCTCTAAAAGTTCCGGCAGAGACCGTGACTCAGGACGATATATATAAAGATGTCAATTACAGAGGAGACGGTCAGCACGTGACCTATACCGTAATTGACGAGACCGAAAACAAGACGCTTGAAGATTCTTCAATGCTGGCCAGCGGACCGTCCGACACCAATCTGCCGGCAAGCGCACAGACTGATTATGAGCAGGTTGTCAAAGGATATGAGAATCAGGGATATGAACTCGTATCCAAGGATTCCCTGCCCGCAAAGTTCGACAATGATACCGCCGTTGACCAGAACGTCAAAATACGATTGAAGCATGGAACAAAAATCGAAGCGGAAGAAAAAAACGTTACGCTGACCGTGCATTACCACGGCGCCGGGAACCAAACGCCCCCGGACAACGTCCAGCACGCGAAATGGACACGTTCTGTGACCAAGGACAAGGTCACGGGTAGCGAGATCTCCGCGACACAGTGGATTTCCGACAAAGCAAAATATAATAAGGTGGATTCTCCCGTTATATCGGGATATACCGCAGATATCAGATCGATAACCGAGGAAACCGTGACGATGATGAATATAGTCAGGCACGTCAATTACAGTCCGGTTCCCGCGCCGACCCCGACCCCAAATAAACCGGGCGGTCCGGTACCGAACAGTCCTGACAATCCAAAGCCCGGCACACCGGCAACGCCTAATACGCCGCAAAAGCCTAAACCGAAAACTCCCCCGACAAAGGGAACGGTTAAGAAAACGGCTAAAAAGAAGACTCCCGTTAAACAGGAGCAAGTGTCGGAAGCGCGTAAAAAACATGCGGGAAATCTCAAAGATCCCGACAAGAAAAAGGTTTCACGGTCAAACGACCCGGGACAACCGAAAACCGGAGACAATACGAACTTAATCCTGTATGCAGGGCTGCTGATCACCGTTGCGCTTACGCTTACGATCCTGCTCCTGTTGCGGAAAAGAAATCAAAAGAACAATAACTAAAAGCGCGGAAACCCTGCGCCAAATCAGAAGAGGGAAGCAGAAATTGCTTCCCTCTTCCTATGCTACGATATTCGTAACCATGGGGCCCGGACAGTCGCAGTCGGCAATGTCGGACATTCATGGATTTTATTTGTTATTATTCCTCATCTATGCCTTTGAGGTGTCCGCCCGGAGGTAATTCTCCGCGTCTTCTCATAGCTTCTTCCGCAAGGAATGTTGCAACGTCTATACCGTGTGAATCTCTTCCGAAACCCTCATCTATACCGGTTGCACGAGCGTCCTCAGGGGAAACCTGTGTTCCGCCGGCAGCAACGATAACCTTATCTCTGATTCCTTTTTCTATCGCAAGCTCATTGATCCTCTTCATGTTCTTGTAATGGATGTTGTCATGAGAGATTATCGTCGAAGCAAGTATAGCGTCCGCGTCGAGCTCCACGGCAGCGTCCACGAGTTTTTCCACAGGCACGGAAGTTCCAAGGTAGTTAACTTCTATACCCCACTTCTCTATTCCGCCATGCTTGATGTTGATGATCTCGCGCAATCCCACGGAGTGTTCGTCATCGCCCACCGTTCCGCAAACGACTCTCATATGATGATCCTTGAACTCCTCAAAGAGTACTGAATCAGCGAGGTGATGAGGTGGCGGCGGCAATACCAGCGAGTCGGGGTCTATGTCAAATGTAAGTCTTCCTTTGACTTCGATCCTTGTACCCTCGGATGGATGCATCATTTCCTTTGAAATAACTTCCGGATTTTCCAGACCCATTTTCTCGGCAACCTGAAGTCCCGTGGCTTCCGCCGTTCTGACATTTGCAGGGATCATCATGGTCAGCATTACGATACCGTCTCCGCACCATTCCATCTCAGGGATTATTGCATCGCCGTCGAGATATTTCTTAACCTTGTCAAGTCTGATATCAACGGTATCCGTTTCGTCAAGCTCGTCTATGTAGACGATCTTGCTTCTGTCCTCAAAGGTGCAACCTCCGATAAGTGCCGCAGGATCGTCGGGATCTCCGCCGTACTGTTCAACGTTGTTGTATCCGTAATGTGCCGTTACCGGTGCCATGTAATCTTCTTCTCTCGGGAATATGAATCCATAGCCTACGCCGCCTTTGATCTTTCTTGCGATACCGTCGCCGTTTCTTGCCGGATATTTTGCCGAGTCAACGAAGAATCCCTGTTCAACAGCCTCAAAGTAGCCGCCCGCTTCCACGATTTCCATCATAAACAGTGTGGCTCTTTCTTTCAGATCCCTGACCATCTCCACGAGAGGTCCGTCTTTCTTGAGTTCAACAAGTTCGTTGAAACCGTCAAGATATACATATGCCTGCTTGGCGTTGTCGATGGCTTCCATGTTGTATATGTGCCAAGGAACGTTTCTTCCCTCGTCCGGCGTAATCGTGGACTGTATGTCTGCACTCGTGAGCTTGGAAATCACCATGTTCATGATATGCGTTACAGTAGCCTCTCTTACGGACGAGCAGACATACTTCGTATTCTGCTGCGCTCTCATCTTGTATCTGTTACAGATATCCCTCAAAGCCACCGCGTAAGGCAGGTCGAGGTACATTGCGGGCGCAGGCGCCGCATCCGGAGGTACCGTTGACAAACTGATGTTTTCAGGCAAAATGCCGACTTTCTCCGAAAACAGCGAGTTGATAGCATGCTGCACGATAAGCTCAGGCATTACTTTCCATGCCTCTCTTGCCGTAGCATTTGCGTTGTGAGCACCGTCAATCTGTAAAATTTCAGCCCATGCGAGAACTTTCTTGGATTCGCAGGCGTCTACAAAAGATCTCACACAGTTGATATCTCTGTAAAGAACGTTGTACTGCGGATCCTGATGGGCTCCGTTGATTCCCTCTTCCGCAAACATTACCGCAACGTCAGGTCCGGCTACGCCGGATACGTATGAATGGTAGTTCAGTTCACGGCCGACTTCATCTTCTATCAGATCCAGCGCTTTTCTCTGCGCTCTGACCTGTTTTCTCGTAATAGGGACACCGCCTATTCCCTGCGGGGTACCTTCCATCAGTCCGTCGATGTGAGACTGACCCATGTGGCGGATAACCATTATGTGATCCGCGCCGTGCCATGCGGCCATTCTCATTCTTCTGATGTCATCCTCAAAGCGTCCCGACGCGATCTCGGTCGTGATTACCGGCTGCGGCTGAGGGTCGATGTTGTCAAAGAACTTCGCGGGAGGCAGTCCGATGCCCTGTTTAAGCGGCTTTGACATATCGTGGAACGTGAAAGGTCCCATCGTCAGATTCGGAGCGGCCTCTCTCCAGTGCCAGCCGCGTCTTCTCGGTTCATAATGTTCAAGATCCTTGAGAATCTCGCGAACATCAAGCTTTTCATTCTTGTTCAGTACCATATCTGCCATCTTACTTGCCCTCCTTACTGAAAATCGCCACCGCATCGTCCCAGTATTCTCCCTGTGCCAATGCTGCCGAAGCTTCACGGATAGAAATTCCCTTATCCTTTGAAATTCTGTAAACGATATGACCCGTACCGTGCCCCATGAGGCCTCTGTCAATCGCACCTTCCACAATCTTCTGCGTATCCAGCGACGATACTCCCATGCGCAGGAGAACCGCTCTTTCAACTGAAGGCGTGGTATTCTTCGTTCCAAGTTCAAGCAACGGATCCACGACTTTGGAGCACATTTCCCAGAACTTGTCATAGAGCTGCTCGTCTGTAAGATCTGCGATACCTTTCTCTACTCTTCTTTTTGCAAAATCGTCTTCTCTTATCATTCTTTTTTCTTCCTTTCTACTCTACTGCAGAAAAACCGTGTTGATCTGCGCCGGGAGTCTTTACAGTCCCAATTCTTTCAATGCAGCTTTTACAAAATCCGCATCGGTTTTGGTTTCCTCGGCCAGGAACTGCAAATCGGCTTCCGTAGGCTTAGCTCCTTCGGCTTTTTTCACAGCTTTTTTTATCAACGATTTTCTGAAACGGTTCAGGTCCGCCTCCTGAATCCTTATCATGCCCGGATCTGCCGGCAAAACGAGATTTTCGCCCGGCTTGTCCTCTTCGACAGGATTTCCGAAGCGAATATCGATTCCGTTCTCTCTTGCGAATGCCATCTGGGGCTGAATATGTTTTCCCGCTCCTGTATATTCCGTTTCGCTTATCACGATCACAGCGTCCTCCGGAAGCTCCTGCGCAAGCGAGAATGCTGCGGCAAGCGCCGTATTTCCGGCAGGTCCTCTTTCTATTCCTTCCAGATTCGCGAGCGCCTCCGTCATGTACATGACCTCACCCTGCTTTACCGTCACGTAGCGATCCATGTATCTGAGCGGTCTTGCGGCACTCCTCGGAACATCGGAGTGATCCGGATCCGTAGCGTAAGGAACACCGAATCCCGTGTGACCTGTAGTGCAGGACTTCATGTTGAACTGACGATCCGACGCCATGGAAAGGCCTGTCAAATCTATAGATGCGGCAACCATGGTAGTGTCCACCGATCCCGCTTTCTGAAGACCGCGCGCGGTTCCCGTCATCATTCCGCCGCCGGCATTGGTGCAGACCACCATCTCAGGGTCTTTGCCCACGATTTCTCTGCACTGCATTGCGATTTCATATCCCAGGGTCTCAATTCCGGCAATCCCGAACGGTGAATACAGCGAAGCGTTGAAATAACCCGTGTCCTCAAGCACGGAAAGGAAAGTGTAGAAAAGTTCGGGTCCCACCGTAAGCTGGATAACTTCCGCACCGTAAGCCTCGCACTTTCTTGCTTTCTCAATAATCTCAGGCTGTCCTATCTGTTTGGAATCGTAGCATTCCTGAACGATGATGCAGTCCAGTCCCTGCATTGCCGCCTGTGATGCGACCGCAGAGCCGTAGTTTCCCGAGGTTGCGGCGATTACACCTTTGTAGCCCAGCTTCTTGGCATGAGCAACCGCACATGCAGCCCTCCTCGCCTTGAAACTGCCGGACGCATTGCATGCTTCATCTTTCGCAAAAATTCTTGCACCATATCCCGGCTTCGCATACTTCCGCGACAGCGCCGATATATTTCTCAATTCTATCAGAGGTGTGTTTCCGACATCGGTTCTCGACTGGATTTTATTGATCTCGTCCAGCGTATATCCCGTGTCCTTCATCAGGGCTTCGTAATCAAACGCTATTGAGCCCGACTCATACCCCGCATAGTCCAAACCCAATGCCTTCTTCTGAATTTCATTGGATCTTCCCATTACGGACTTATAATCTTTTGCCAGTGCCATTACTTGCCCTCTCCTTTCATTATGCCTCTAAGCTGCTTGTCTATCTCTATTATTTCAGGAACGAACTTGCCGTAACTGTGGGTATAGTATGGTCCCACTTCAACGAGGGTCCCTTTCTCTCTGCGTCCGACTATGGTTTCAATTTCAACTTCATCGCCGACATTTGCATCGCTGAGTAAAGTTCCCTTTGTCCACATTTCCAGATCGCAGGCTTTCGTATCGTCCGGTAGCTTTGCAGTTCTCTCATCCGCTTTCAAAACCACCTTGTGTATGCGTACCCAATCGCCTTTTTTCGCCATCACGTCCTCCTTATTTTACCAGTTTCTTGTCTTCATCGATCAGATCTCTAAAGTCTCCCATGATTGCATGAGGTACAGGAATATCGATCATCGTTCTCAGACCAGGTTTCGCGTTGATAACGTGAGGAATGCAGTTCATGATCATAGCCATCGTTCCGATTCCGCCTTCGATTTCAGGGCTGTTTGCCATATTTACAGGAGGAACCGCATCGAGAATTACATAATCTCCGGTGTCAACGCCAACCTGTTCAGGTTCAATCTGCTGTGGATGATCCATGTCGAGTTTTCTCTCGCCGTCAACTATTCCCCAGCCTTTCATTGCAACTCCGGCAACGCTTCCGGCAGGAGCAAATCCGTAAGGGGATTTTCTGTCAACGTCCGTAACTATAGGTTCCATGTCCTGTCCGAACTCGTCGAGTTTCCATCCCAAAGCTTCGCACATCATGCCTACGGATTCAGCAAATCCAACGTGTCCGGCCATAGTTCCGTCAGCCTTTCTTGCATTGAATTCATCTACGGAAATACCGATGCCCTGTTCTTCCATTACGGCAGGTCCGAAAGGTGAAAGCGAGTTCACTCTCCTCGATGTTATGTGGTTTACCTCTTCACAAGCTGCCGTCCAGAGGATAACGAGAAGATCCATGATCAGGCCCGGATTGATACCTGTACCCATTACCGACACGCCGTTCTTCTTCGCGCATTCGTCGAGCTTCTTCGCAAGTTCAGGTTCCTGTGCCTGTGGATAAGCCATTTCCTCCGCGGAAGTAATTACGTTCATGCCTTTTTCCATAACGAAAACGAGTTTGTCGTATACGTCCTTCGTGAAAGAGTTGGTGCAAACCACAACGACATCGGCAGCACCCGGAACGATAACATCTTCAGGTGTTCCGACTATTACGTCAGGACGATCCCCCTGCTGTATTCCCGGAACCACGTCATAGAGATTCTTGCCGATCTTGTCGCCTATATCAATACCGCCAACGATATCGACGCCTTTTTTCTTAGCCAGCATTTTTCCGATTCCGCCGCCCATTGCTCCTAATCCCCAAAGGATTACTTTTACATTTTTCATTTGCTTTTCTCTCCTTTTCATTTTCATTAAGAAATCAATAATTGAATTGTTTTGCGCGGTGATTTCAACTTTCGGGCTCTTATCCCGGGTTTTCTTCAAATGGATTTACCCTGTAATCTTTTACTTACTTTTTTTACGGATCGAGTCGAAACAAAAATCCCCGCACTTAAATAGTAAGCAAGTTCCGTGCCAGATTCGGACGCCAAAAAGTTTTGTCATAAAACTTTTTGGCGTCACCTTACGGATTCATCTACGTGCCCGCTATGTGTCCATAAATGCCCCAAACTTCTCTGAATCCGTTTCTCGTTGCCATGATCTGCCACAGAGTTCCGATGAGTTTTTTATTTTTGTTCCCCCGACATCAGTTTTTTTATTTTTTTAGTGCACTGCACACTGTTTTCTTTTTCACTCCTCTTAGGTGCTTTTCCTCTTTTTCTCTTATTCCCGCCTAATCTGTCTTTTCCTCCATTCCGCTGCATTTTACAAGAACGACCCGAACAAAAAATTACGCCGCGGTGCAAAATACTTTGCGTTTGTATGGCAAAATATTTTGCACTGTGGCGTAATGGTTACACCGTTTGTCTTACGGTTTTATCTCATATTTTTTGAGCTTGTGCTGCAAAGTCTGCCTCTTGATCTGCAGGTTCTCCGCCCCTTTCGATACGTTGCCGCCAGCTTCTATCATTGCATTCTTTATTATCGCCTTCTCTATCTCCGCCATGTACACATCCAAAGGTTCTCTGCCGTCCCATTTTTCTATATCTTTTCCCATTCCTCCGACTTTCTTGGGCATTTGTAGAAGTTTTTCCGTGAGGACATGCTCATTTTCCGCCATTGAAACCGACTGCATTATGATATTCTCAAGCTCGCGTACATTTCCCGGATAGTTATATTCCATAAGTTTTTTCATTGCTCTGTCTGAAACCATCCAAAGTTCTTTGCCGAAAACTTTATCGTGCTTCTCCAGAAATCTTTCAACCAAAACCGGGATGTCATCTTTTCTGCTGCTCAGATCGGGTATGATCAATCCTACCACATTAAGCCTGTAATACAGATCTTTCCTTAATTTCCCTTCCTCTATCAGTTTTTCCGCAGGTTCGTTGACCGTCGCAATTATTCGCACGTCTATCGGGATGTCTTTGGTGCCGCCCACACGCCTTATGTAATCTTCCTGGAGAACTCTGAGAAGCTTGCTTTGGAGCTCATAAGGCATGGCGCTGATCTCGTCGAGCAACAGAGTTCCGCCATTGGCCTGCTCAAAAAGTCCCGCTCTGTCCACGGCTCCCGTAAAACCTCCTTTTGCGGTGCCGAACAGAATCCCCTCGAGCAGCGACTCCGGAAGCGCTGCGCAGTTTTGTGCAAGAAAAGGTTTGCCCGCTCTGCTCCCGCCGTAATGTATGCTCTGGGCAAACAGTTCTTTGCCCGTTCCGGTTTCTCCGTATATAAAAACAGATGCGTTGTTCTTTGCGGCTCTTTTCGCTCTCTCCACAACCCCTCTGAACTCGCGGTTCTCTCCGATTATGTCATCGAATGTATACCTCTTTATCTTCTTGGTTCCGCTTTTAGCCGCGCCCTGCGGCTGCGGCAATGTATCCTCCCGCAGTTTCAAAATGGTATCGCTCATCGACCTTATATCGGTTATGTCCCTTGCCACTTCGACGGCGGCTATCGTTTTTCCGTCAAGTTTAACCGGTACGGTGCTGTTCAGCGTGGTGACCTCTTTGCCGTACAGATTGGTGTATGTCTGCTGTTTGTTTCTGGTCGCAAGTCCCTTTCTGAGTGCCCGGTACATAGTACTTTCATCAAGGCCGACTCTCGGAAACGCCATATTGAAAGGCTTTCCTATAACGTCTGAAACCTTTATTTGTTCATTTTTCGCCATCTCGTCGCTGTAAAAAAGACCTATGCCTTTTTCATCAACTATGTAGACGCCCTCCTGCAAGAGGTCTATGAGTTCCTCTATTATCTTTCTGTATCCGTTGTCGTCCATTCTTCCACTCCTTTTCGTTACGATAGTACCATATTTCAGGGTGCGGTGCAAACATTTTTGCACCATAGATGTTACTTGCCCCGGGCAGGGGTGGCACCCGCAAGTCAGGTCCTCATCCCTGCCCGGGGCTACTGAACCATTCAAGGCTTCAATACAAAAGCAATAGCCCGATTCCTTGCAACAATATCCTCCTCGCAGAGAGTCAAAAGGCTCACTCGCGGAGGTGGTCTTTTGTCCGCCCAAACCACTGTCGTTTGCCGATGAATGTTCAAACTAAAACAAGTATGTTTATACTATAATAAATGGGGTATTAAATAAATGTATGGGCTTATGGTTGTGATGATTTTTATGTGAAAAAACGGACATAAATGGAAATCAAGCAAATCCGGGGGAGGGTTGATTTATGTTTAAGATTCAAACGCGAAAATTGAAATCACTTATGCTTGTCGTCGTCCTGTTGACAATGGTTGCAATGCTTGTATCGTGCGGGAAAAAAGAAAACTCCTCAAGCGACGGGCAAAAGCACGTACAAGAATCCGCGGAGGGCGGCAAACAGGGTTCAGGACAGCTTATACAGGTGAAAAGGTTGAGATTGAAAAAGAAAAAATCCGAGCCGTTTAATCCCGCTACTCTTTATGAAAGCAAAAACAAAATGATAATAACGGGTGTGCATGGTGGAATAACCCTTTACGATAAGAAGAGGGGGAAGATAACGAGATTTGTCGAGTTGATTGATCCATCGGAAGATTGGGGTATGCACGGGAAGATTTTTATCAACGGGCAAGGTAGCGATGCTTTCGGAACCTTGATGGACAAGAAGCACACCAAAATCATCATATTCAACATGAATGAACGTAATAAGTATCACTATGTTTATAACATAAAACAAAACAAGGCTGTCAAGGTGCAAAAAACCTTCAGCCATAAAAAGTTGCTGAGCATGAATTTGAAGCTCTATAGATTGAATCGAAAATGGGAATTCATCAATGGCATAAGTACTCCGCAGACTGTGGAATATTCCTCGCCTATTGACAAAAAGAAGTATAGACCATTTGTATAATTTACTGCTATTTCAACAAAATCAACAATTTCCGCCCTAAATTAGGCGGAAATTCCCCATGCGCTTTGTGTATGGGGAATTGCTATTTCCAAGGGTTTAAAATATAGGGAAAATGGTAGATACGAAATAAGAATCAGTGCCTGCTAAACGACATTGAATTTCGATTCTACGATCCGGCGGCACAAACAGTTCTCTACAAGCGTTTGTACCGCTGATTAAAACTACTGAAGGGAGTTTTACAATGAATATATTCAATAAAAAAATATGGGTTCTCATCGCGGGAATATCTCTCATTTTGCTTTTGGCGGCTATAGTGGTTCACTTGAGATCCCCGGCGGCAAAGCCCGAGTCGCTGGCGCTGTATTTTGTCAAACACGTTTATTCTGACTTCAGAAGCGACCGGGATAACAAGGAATTCGAACGTAACGTGAAAATGTACGTTGCCGCGGATTCTCATGACTTCAGGAAACTCTTACTGGACAAAAAACTCATAAAGGAGCGTGACGACAGGTATTTTTCATCAAAGGAATCGTTGCGCAAGGCTGTTTACAAGAAGCCGGAAGTTTTGTCCGAAGACAATGGTATAATCCTGAAAATAAAAGCCGAATATGACTATGACGAGTTTTATGTGACCAAAAACGGGCATGAGAAAAAATTGAGCAGTTCCGGAGAAGTCGCGGACTACATAGTTCATTTAATCAGATCAAACGGATGGAAAATAAAAGATATACATTCAAACGACCTGACCTCCGGGATCATGTTCCCCGAAGTACTTACTCAAGATGTTTCGAAAAAATCCGCTTACGAAGATTTTTTCGGCAGCAAATCAAAACAAAAGACATATGATTTGAAGCGGATACTGCGCAAAAGAAAGAAACTCGGGCAAGAAACCGTAAAGGAAATGGAGAAAAAATTCCATGGTACTGGTTAACTTTCGATGTAATTCCCTAAAAACGCAAATTGCTCAGGTTGAGCATACAGCTCCGACAACAAGTCCAACACCTCCGGTTGAAGTACAGACGCCTCCATATCGAAATAAAACATAAACTCGAAATCGCTGCCCAGAATCGGTCTTGACTCCAGCTTGGTTAAATTCACCCCCAAAGCCGAAAACTTCGACAGCATGCTGTACAACGAGTTCGGTCTATGCGGTAAAGACAGCATCAAGCTGATTTTATTCGCCCCCGGGTATATTTCAAGATCCCTTGTAATGCAAATAAATCTTGTATAATTGTTATCGCTTAACTGTATTCCGTCCTTCAGCACCGTAATTCCATAGAGTTCGGCGCAATCTGCGGAAGATATTGCCGCAATGTCTGTTCTGTCTGAACTTGCAACAATTTCAGCAGCCATGGCAGTGTTGGGGCAAGTTGTAATTTTTATATTCCCCAGCGATTTTATAAATTCTGCACATTGCCCCAGCGCCTGATTGTGAGAAACAATTTCTTTTATGTCTGAAATTTTCGCTTCCGCTTTTCCAAGCAGTTTATGAGAAATATGGACTTTAAAGCACTTTGCAATGTAAAAATTATGATTTTTCATTAGGTCGTATACCTGTTCCACCGACCCGTGAGAACTGTTTTCTATAGGTAACACTCCATATTGGCACAGCCCCTTATCAACCGCGGAAAATACCCCGTCGAAACTGTCAAAATACATGATTTCAGGCACGGAAAAAATCTTTTCCGCCGCATGCTGGGAATAAGCTCCCTCTATGCCTTGACATGCCACTGTGGCTCTCCCGGGAAAAAGCGCGGGTGTATTTGATAATGCAGTTAGAATTCGATCTTTCAACGGGCTCTCGGAGTGCAGCAACCTGTTTTGATAGGAGCGACTTATATCAAACAAAGTATTGTACAGAAGCCTTGCATATCCTTCGAACTCTTCTCCTGCGTTTTCCGAAATCCTGCTTAAAATTTCTCTCTCCCTCTTTCCGCTGAGTACGGGCGTTCCCGTTGATTTCCTTTCTTCCGCCACTTTAACCGAAAGTTTAATCCTTTCCACAAAAAGCGATACGAACTTTTCGTCTATGTCATCTATCCGTTTTCTCAAATCCTCGTAACTCATAAAGAACTCCTTCTGCTCAAGATCTTTTATCATCAAATTATTACATATAAGTATTCCGTATTCCGGGCAAAAGCTATGGACATTTCCCTGTGGCGGCGCCATGGACGTCTTTCTGTGACAGAGCTATGGACGTTTCCCCGGCGGAACCGTGAATGTTTTTCCGTGTCGGAGCCGCCCAGAATCGTGCGTTCATTATATCATATCCTTCGATTAAAACCGCATCGACCAAACTATTTAACGGTGCCAAGTTTTTGTGAGTTTTTCGTTAGATCATCCGTAAATGAAATTCTTGAAAAGCACTGTTTCCTGAAGTATAATTCCTGTCTTTGACAGTTAGAGGAAGAAACACTCCCGCTAACCCTTGAAAAAAGGGATATACGGGAGTTTGTGCATTGTACAGATTTTGCACAATGTCATGCTTTTTTCGAGGCTTTAATAATTTTTCTAATTTTTTTAGCCGTAATGACTTCATAATCAGTACAAAAGCCTGAAATACTGAGATATATTGGCCTTGCTTCAAATTCGGATTTCATTATCCTGAAGCATTCCTTAATCTCCCATCTGCCCTTCATGACGTTGATGATCTTTTCGGGTTCATCCTCCAGATTAGTGCATACACCGTAGAAACCGTCAAAAGAAGCATCTTCAAGAAAGGTCTGCTTATCCAGGGAACTGACGACCTTTTCCGCCACCTCACCGTCATCTGTAATGTTCACCGAAGTTATGTATTTTCTAACATCGTTTTGACCTTTGCGCAATATCTTTGCCGTACCTTTTTCAATCATCTTAGAAGCTCGTGCTACGCGCTTTTGCCGAATCTGTTTCTCGTAATTTTCATACTTGGGGCAAAAGGTGACAATAAGTCTTTGCTCTATGCCGTTCTCATTGAGCCACCGCTCTTTCCAGAAGAGGTATGCTGCATAATCATAGAGGCTTATCAGTGGGGAGAAGAATTAAAGCGGTTTTCCGGTGGTACTGCACTCACCAAAACCACTTTCTGCTTCCGAAATATTAAAAACAATGTCTACAAACAAGAGCATAGATGATATCTACGAGAAGATGACTGCTAAAAAACAACTTGAAAGTACTATTCCTATGTGCTGAGATTTAGTTGTATGGGGTGAGTTTCACCATTATAGTAACTATCCGGTTTACCAGGATTAGCCACACACACTTTTTCTCCTATAGCCTTAATTCTACTCGAAAAAGCTCAAAATCCACTCATACAACTAATCAGACAGCAAGAAAATGTAGAAGCAGGATATGCGAAGGATAGTAAAAATAGAAAAAATATTTAACGAATCTCACGTATCTGATTTTTTGGCTTTTGTAGTTCAATATTATCGGAAGGGAAAATATCATCATCCATGAATAGTTTACGTAGAGGGCGGATTCGCCTATGCCTATCAGAGGGCCCATTCCAAGTTCAAAGAAAAATTCCAGAGCATCGGAAAGTTCACTTCCTATAACCGGAACAAGTTTTACCCTATACAGCAGTGCAAAAAGGTAGTGTGTGGTATTGCAGAAAGTATGAATTGCGGTTAATCCGCAGAATGAGAAAGCAAGGTTTCTCTTGTCATCTCTGAAAATATAAAATGCAATACCCAAGATAACGTAAAAAATGCCTCCGTCTAAGTTTAGGCAGTTGCCCGAAATAGCAGGTAGTAGAAAAGCGGCAAAATCCTCCATTGCCGCAGAGGAATGTTGATTTATATAAAGAACCACCACAGATGTGGCTACTTGCCAAATCAAGAAAAGTGATGCGTACTTTGCGGCAGTTCTCTTATCTGTCTTATGGATTGCTATGATGCAGCATGATACGGCAGTCATAAATATGCTTCGAAAGATATTCATTTCTATCTGTGTGAAACTTTGTATCAATCCCATTATAACGGATGCCAAGTAGAGGCGGAGGACATACATGAACTTATTGGTGGTATATGTTATACTTTCCGCACAAAGAAACATAAAAATTGGGGCTGCCAAACGTCCTATCCAGTGGAAGTATATTGGAAACCTCTCGGGGAAAAATATTGCTATGTGATCAAAAGTCATAGCTATCAAAGCCGCAATTTTTAAATGATTCCTATTAAGACGAAGATTCATGTCACATATCCTTTCCGGAGAGGGTTACATATATTCTCTCGATATAGCATTGATTCTGATAGTAGCAGCCACTTTTTGGTAGATCCGTCATCCGCAGCAGTTTAGATATCGGACGATTTTTCTTCATGGCGTCGATCGTTAACCTTTGCTTCCATATGAAGACCTCTATAGAAGCAATTATACAACAAATCATATTGGAATTAGGAAGAAAAATAACAGGTATGTTTACCCGCTTGACCATGCTGTGGGAATCAGAAAATATGAAAGAGTGGGCGACATCATAAGTGCAAGAATGTTAAGCCTTGCTACAGAGATGTCCTATGCCAAAAGCGCTGCTATTGGAAGTGATAACAAGTTAAGCAGGCAGACCGTGAAAAACCATATTAAAAAACTGAGACCGCTTGAAAAGAAAGTGCAAAGCGAAGAACAAAAGAGAATCAAAGAACTGCATATATACGCAGATGAGGATCATGCGCATATGCAAAGACCCAACAAGAACAAGGGCAAGCGCAGTAAGATTATACCGCTTGTAACTGTTACGGAAGGGATACGAAAAGAGAGCAAGGGAAGAAACAGAACAATAGCAAGCATGCACTTTGTGGAAAACGAGAAGAAAACGAGGAAAACGAAACTTTGATACAAACAGGTTATGGCAAAGCATACAAATGTTCTCAGCTTGGATAACCAAGTCGATGCACAGTCTCAGTAACGGATCTGATCCTGTGATACATCCTTAATGCTTTTGTTTGTTGCTCTTTCGAGTACATATTTTTGCTCCTTTCAGAGCCCTGTATCTGTCCAGGTTTTTGTCCGCACCCCCTTCTTGTGCCTCCAATAGTATTATTAATTGCGACGGCTCTCGCCAATCTTTGTTTCTTCAGTGTTTGCGCTTATTCCAGTTCGCGCATCGTTCTACGCATAAACTCAACCAATTGTTCTTTTGTAGGTAAATGGAGCATATATGTCGATACGAACAACTGATTGTCCATACCTGATAGAGCATATTCGACCATCTCGGATCCCTTGTCCGTACATAGCAAGATGCCTATCGGCAAATTGTCACCTTCAACCATTTCGTTCTTTTTGTAGTACGCCACATAGGAATTAAGCTGTCCAAGATCCTCATGCTTGAATTCATCATTCTTCAGTTCAATGATGACATTGCAATGAAGCAACTTGTTATAGAAAACCAGATCGACGAAATAATACTTATCATCTATAACAATTCTCTTTTGTCTGGCTTCAAAGCAGAAGCCTTCACCAAGTTCAAGTATGAACTCTTGTAAATGATCCATTAACGCCTGTTCCAGATCCGATTCAGATACCGCATCGCCCGGATTCAGTCCAAGAAATTCAAATGTAAAAGGATCCTTTATCGAAAGCGCAGTGCTTCCGGCATTATCCTCTGATGGCTTCATCAATAACTCTGGTTTCTTGCTGATTCCAGCTCGCGCGAATAGATTTGTCTTAATCTGTCTGCGGAGCTCTCTAACGCTCCAATTGCATTTCATCGCCTCTGCTTCATAGAAGTATCTTTCCATCGGGTCATCCAGAATCATGATTTCCCGTATGTGTGAAAATGAAAGATTATTAACCAGCAGTTCTGGTTTCATCATAAATTCGTGCGACACTGTCGCACTTTTTTGAAAGTCAAGCAAGCCGAATTGGTGCGACACTGTCGCACCAATCTGCGGATACATCACATAAAACTGTCTGCACCACTTAAACAGCGTAGAATTTAATCCCTTTTGATCAATCTGTCGCTCCAGATTGTTTAAAAGATTAGCTCCATATTCAGCTCGATCACTGCCACCTTGCTCATACTCAACTATATAGTAGCCGATAGCCCAGTTTCTAAGCGTCATCAGCTTATTAACGGCATTTTTTGCTACATTGCCTGCTTCATCATTTAGCTTTTTTATGCTGTCTGCAAGCGTCATGAATTTGATATCTGACATAATGTTTCCTCTCGTTTCAAAGATTTTCGACTCGTTGCGTCGAAAATTCAATTACATCGGATTTAAAAGGATTACAAGCGCATACATCCTTTTGATCGCTTTTGTGAAGGCCTCGAAATTTATCACAAATTGATTCAGTCCAAGAACTCCATGGCACAACGGAAAGATTGAGCGCAGCCATAGAAACGATCAGGAGCGCTTCTACAACTTTATAAACTTCTACTCCTTCAAGGAAATGAAATCATGTTGCCTTTTCTTTTTGACAATCTTGGTCTCACATCATTGACTAATGCACATTTTCGTTAGACCACCCGTAAATGAAATTCTTGAAAAGCACTGTTTCCTGAAGTATAATTAATGTCTACTCGTTAATTTCCAACCGAACTTAATGAGCCTATGATAGAGTTTTTCCAAACTTTGAAGAGTTCGCGCCGGTCAATATGAACCTCCGCAGAACCGATTTTTAAATCTTAAACAGGGGCAAGGGCGAAAGTATGAGAATAAGACGCGACAAAAGCGTGGCAAAAGAATTACAGGGGATCGAGGCAGAGCTAATCGCAAATGTTTCGGATGCATTGGCGCATCCTGTCAGGCTGGCACTTTTCAGACACATCATGCATTGCAACAAGGAAATGACCCCCGTATGCACCAAAGACCTTGTCGGCGTTTTTGACTATGCCCAGGCGACAATCTCTCAGCACATGAAAAAACTCACCCGTTCAGGACTTGTCGAGGTGAAGAAAATAGAAAAATTCAGCTACTTCTACGCCAATCTGGGGGTTCTGGGAAAATACGTAAACGCCACAAAAAAGTTCAGCGTGCTTTAGCGGTCATACGTAGACTCCCTTGCGGCTCTTCCCAAACCGGTCATATCAATTCGACCTTTTCTCACATCCATTCGGCATCTTCGGTGAACAGCGTAAATACATCCCTAATCTCAACAAAGCCTCCCTGGACCTTGGCTTCGATTCGTTCATCAGAACCCTTTTTCCGTATGCTCACTTTGCTGTTTTCTTTCAGCAGTTTACGGCACCAGATATGTCCGTGCAGATAGCCCTCGCTTCCGTCAGGGGTCTCCACGGTCAGCGATTCCACCTCTCCCGAAAAGAACATGCTGTGAGGCGTTAGAATTTCAAGTTTTACACTTTTCATGGCTCACCGTCCCCTACATCTTCTCACGCCGTTGTCCGGGCATTGTGCTTTTCCACGACCTCATCTATTCCTCCCACGAAAAGGAACGCTTCTTCAGGTATATCGTCGTGTTCGCCGTTCAGAATTTCCTTGAAACCGCGAACCGTTTCGGCAACGGGAACGTACTTGCCCTTGATCCCCGTGAACTGTTCGCCGACCGTAAACGGTTGAGAAAGAAATCTTTGAATCTTGCGGGCGCGCAGAACCGTAAGTTTATCGCTCTCTGAAAGCTCGTCCATTCCGAGTATCGCTATTATATCCTGTAATTCTTTGTATTTTTGAAGAACCTGCTGTACTCCGCGGGCAACTTCATAATGCTCCTCTCCTATAATCAAAGGATCAAGAATTCTGGACGTTGATGCCAAAGGATCTACCGCGGGATATATACCGAGTTCCGTGATTGAACGATCGAGAACCGTCGTCGCATCAAGGTGCGCAAATGTGGTTGCAGGCGCCGGATCCGTGAGATCGTCCGCCGGCACATATACCGCCTGCACGGACGTTATTGAGCCGTCTTTTGTCGATGTTATCCTCTCCTGCAACGCGCCCATCTCATTGGCAAGGGTGGGCTGGTATCCGACGGCCGACGGCACTCTTCCCAGCAGCGCCGAAACTTCGGAGCCTGCTTGAGTAAACCTGAAAATATTGTCTATGAAAAGAAGTACATCCTGCTTTTCCTTATCCCGAAAATGCTCCGCCATGGTCAGTCCCGTCAGCGCGACACGCATTCTGGCTCCGGGCGGTTCATTCATCTGCCCGAAAACCATCGCGGTCTTCTTGATAACACCCGATTCTGTCATTTCTCCGTATAGGTCGTTGCCTTCACGCGTTCTTTCTCCTACTCCCGCAAACACCGATATGCCGCCGTGCTCGGTGGCGATGTTGTTGATAAGTTCCTGAATCAGTACGGTCTTTCCGACTCCGGCGCCCCCGAAAAGTCCAACCTTGCCGCCCCTGGTATAAGGTGCGATCAGGTCAATCACTTTGATCCCGGTTTCAAACATCTGCGAAGATGTGCTCTGGTCCTCAAAGGCCGGCGCCTGCTTGTGTATCGGCTCTCTGTGCTTCGTTTCCACCACACCTTTTTCATCTATGGGTTCCCCCAACACATTAAAAAGCCTTCCGAGGACTTCTTCCCCCACGGGAACTTGTATCGGTTTTCCCGTATCGAGGGCTTCCATTCCCCGCGCAAGACCGTCCGTGGAGGAAAGCGCTATACACCTTACCTCATCGTCGCCCTTATGCTGTGCAACTTCCGCAACGATAGTGCCGCTTTTTCCGTTGTTCATTTCAATCTTTATTTCATTCAGAAGTTCCGGAAGCTCGTCCGGAGCAAATTTTATGTCTATAACCGGTCCGATTATCTCATGAATAATTCCTTTATTCAAATCAAGCCTCTCTTTCAATACTCAGATCCAACTCACCTTCCGACTTCTCCCGGGCGGCGCATTCCCCCTACCAGCGAGTTTTCAATAGTCATCGAAACTCAATCCCCGCAAAAGCAGACGCAGGATTTTATGATTCCTGCGCCTCTGCGCCGGAAACAATTTCTATGATTTCATCCGTTATACGGGACTGTCTTGCATGGTTGTACTCTGTCTCCAATCCTCTGAGCATGTCATTTGCACTGTCGTTCGCATTCTCCATGGCTTGTCTTCTCGCCGCATGCTCGCAGGTCGCCGACTCTATAACCGCGCTGTAAATATTCATTTCCAAATACTTATACATCAAATATTCAAATACCTCATCTATTGAAGGTTCAAATTCAATATTGTTCACTTCGCCACGCATATTGCGTTCTCTGGACTTAAGGTCGATAGGCAGGATTCTTTTTTCGACCACTTCCTGCTTTAAAGAATTTATATATGCCGTATATACAAGAATAATCTCATCTATCTCTCCGGACAGATATTTGTTCAGAAGCGGATCCGCAATTGTGATGACCTTCTCGTAGTCCATGGTGTCCGCCGGAGGGTCGTGCTTGTCTATAATCTCATAGCAAAGCTGCTCAAAATGTTCTCGCCCCTTGCTCCCTATCGTTACCATCTTTATGTTGCCACAACTTCCGGTGATGTTCTCATCGACGTGACGAATCAAATTTCCGTTGAAACTTCCACAAAGTCCGTTGCTTCCCGTAATTATTATGTAACAGGTATTCTTTATCTCACGATTTCCGAGCAGATATTTTTCGGGAAGTCTTTCCTGTATGTCAAAAGCCTCTTCTATCGACTCAACGATTCGTCCGAGGTATTCCCTGCTATGCTCATAAATCGCCTTGGCTTTCCTCAATTTGGAAGCGGAGACGAGTTTCATCGCATTTGTTATCCTCTCGGTACTGTTGATGCTCTTGATTCTGCGCTGTATACCCTGAATTTGCTCAGCCATGCGAAAACCCCACCTTTTTAAAATCTTCAACAGCTTTTTTTATCATCCCCGCCGACCGGTCGGAGAATTTTCCGTCGGTGGAAATTTCCCTCTTGACATCGGGATAGTGATCGTCCATATAGCGGTAAAAGCCCTCTTCAAAGTTCTTTAAGTCCTCGATCGCGACATCGTCGAGCATACCGTCCGTCGCCGCATAAATAATCATTATCTGATGAACGACATCTAAAGGTTTATACTGCGGCTGTTTCAGTATTTCCATGAGAACCGCACCGTGATCGAGACGCTTTTTCGTTTCCGCGTCTATGTCCGAGCCGAACTGCGCAAACGTCTGAAGTTCCCTGTACTGAGCGAGCATCAGCTTAATCCTGGCGGAAACTTTTTTCATTGCCGGGGTCTGTGCGTTGCCTCCGACACGGGAAACCGAAATCCCCGCATTTATAGCGGGTCTCTGCCCGGCAAAAAACAGTTCACTTTCCAGAAAGATTTGCCCGTCCGTTATTGAAATCACATTCGTCGGTATGTATGCGGAAATGTCGTTTGACTGGGTTTCTATAATCGGCAGCGCCGTAATAGATCCTCCGCCAAGCTCATCGGAAAGCTTTGCCGCACGCTCAAGCAGCCTGCTGTGAAGATAAAAAACATCACCCGGGAAAGCTTCTCGCCCCGGCGGTCTTCTCAGTAGCAGCGACATCGCCCTGTATGCGACGGCGTGCTTGGACAAATCGTCGTATATTATGAGAACGTCTTTTCCCTTGTACATAAAATATTCGGCTATTGCACTCCCCGAGTACGGCGCGATGTACTGCATGGCGGGCACTGCGCTTGCCGTTGCGGAAATTACCGTTGTATACTTCATGGCATCTTTTGCTTCAAGTGTATGAACAAGTTGTGCCACCGTTGACTGTTTCTGCCCGATTGCAACATATATGCAGATTACGTCTTTTCCCTTTTGATTTAAAATAGTGTCTATGGCGATAGCGGTTTTCCCTGTCTGCCTGTCTCCTATTATAAGCTCTCTCTGACCTTTTCCTATGGGGATCATGGAATCGATAGCTTTTATTCCTGTCTGCAAAGGCTCCTTCACCGGCTGTCTGTCGAGCACGCCCGGCGCGGGATGTTCGACCGGTCTGAACGTGACGGTGTCTATCGCGCCCTTTCCGTCAATCGGTCTTCCGAGCGCGTCAACGACCCTGCCGACAATCTTCTCTCCGACCGGAACATCCATTATCTTTCCGGTCGGTTTCACTATGTCGCCCTCGCCGATCTTTCTGTCGGAGCCGAGCACAACAACACCGACGTTATCCTCCTCAAGGTTCATCGCCATACCATAAACTTCGCCGGGAAATTCCAGAAGTTCTCCCGCCATGCAGCGATTCAGGCCATATACTCTTGCAATCCCGTCGCCCACCTGCATCACGGTTCCGTAGTCGGATATCTCAAGATCACTTGTATAATTTTTTATCTGTTCTTTGATTAACCCGCTTATTTCATCCGGTCTCAAATTCATCGAAACATCTCCTTATATACTTAAATTGAAAGCCTCCCGCACCGGCATAATCCGCTATCCGAACACTCCGATCTTCTCTGCAATCTGATCGAGACGACCTGCCATCGAGGCGTCGAGAATTTTCCCCTCTACGAGAAGTCTGACCCCGCCGATAAGTTTTTTCTCAATCTTATTGTTCAGGTGGATTTTCTTGCGGAAAAGTTTGCTCACCTCGTCTTCAAACCTGCCGATCTGCTTCTCATCCAGAGGGCAAACCGAATATACGATTCCGTAACCTTCTCCTCTCGCCTCGTCATCGAGATCGTAATAAAATTTTATCATCTTATGCAGTCCGTAAAATCTTCCTTTATCGACCAGAACATACATAAAATTGAGCAGTTCTCTATGTATTCTGCCCTCAAAAACGTTCTTCAGCATATCCCTTTTTTTCACAACTGAAATTGCAGGGTTTGCCATTACCTTTTGAAAATCCGTTTCATCGCGAAAAATATGGTCTATCTGCAGGATCTCGTCTCTTATTTCCGCCGCGCAGCCATTATCTGTAGCAGCACCGTAAAGCGCCCTCGCATAGATCATCGCAACCTCTAATTCCATCGTTTTGCCTCTACTTCTTTTATGACGTCGTCAACAATCCCCTTGTGATCTTCAGGCTTGATTTCCTTTTTTAAAATGCGGCGTGCCGCCATTACGGCAAGCGTTCCCACTTCTTCTCTGAGTTCCTTCTCGGCGTTGAATTTCTCCCGCTCAATTTCCTGCTGTGAATGTTTGAACATCTTGTGTGCCTCTTCATTCGCTTCGGAGATTATGCTGTCAGCCTCAAGTTTCGCCTCATCTCTCGCGGTCTTTATAATCCTTCTGCTCTCCGTGGAAACATCAGCGATCTTCTTTTCATAGTCTGCCAGTTTTTCGTCCGCAAGTCTGCTCGCTTCAGCCGCATTGTCGAGCGCATCCTCAACCTCTTTCCTCCTGCTCTCCATGAAGTTATGCACCTTTTCAAAGAAAAAGTGTTTCAAAATCAGAAAAAGCACAAGGAAAGTTATCATTGAAAATATAAAATCCCAACTGCTGAACTCTATTAGTTTTTCAAATTTCATATCCTGATCCAATCTGTCTTTACATTCCGGTTCAGATTACCTTTGACTTCCGGTTCAAATCATCTTTGCATCCCGCCGGGCAGTTCTACAGCTTGCCGAACAGCAGAATTGCAATGACAAAAGCAAACACAAGCGCCGTTTCCATTATCGCCATACCGACGATCATCGTTGTCATAATTTTTCCCGATATTTCAGGCTGTCTCGACATGCCCTGAAGTGCGTTACTTGCGACAAATCCTTGACCGATACCTACGCCGAGAGCCGCCATCCCCATAACGATTGCTACACTTATTGCTATAATTCCCATTTCTCTACCTCCAATAAAGTTTTCTTATTGTTTCTCATCACTTCTTTTTATTTCTTTATTCTTCTCCCCGGTTGCTTCCCGGTTATTCTTCTCCCGGCTTTCTTTCCTGTTCTTTTTCCGTATTTCGTTCATCGTCTTACTCGCCCGTCAACCCGCATTTCCATGCTTGCGCGCACTACGCCTCAACCTCCGTTTTTCCGCGGTTTCCGGACTCATTCCTTCGATATTTTCTCTCAAATTGATTCCGGTCAGAATCGTAAATATATACGCCTGCACCAGAGGTTCAAATATATCGAAGAAAAGATTCAGCGGTATCACCGTCACACACCTGAGTATCGGCACTGATGTGAATTGAAAACTCAGGTATTCCATAAGTTTCATCCAGAGATCTATAACGATCATCCCTCCGAATATGTTTCCGAAAAGTCGAAGTGCAAGTGTAGTCGGCAGAACCAGTTCGCCCACCACATTTATCGGTAATATTGCGTAAAACGGATCGCCCAGACCGTTCAGTCTTCCACGTATCCCGAGGTTTTTTAAAGACATCGCCTGAATCGTTATGAACGATATGGCGGCAAGCGCCGCAGTTACGTTAATGTCTGCGGTTATCGGGCGCAGCCCGAGCAGACCGAAACTGTTTGCAAAGACCAGCCACACAAAAAGTGTCCCGATGTACGGCGCAAACTTCCTACCGAATCTCCCGCCGATAATCTCATCGGAAAATTTATACACCCATGATACCAACGCCTCCGCGAGAACCTGCTTACCCTTCGGGATTTTCTCAAGGTTTCTTCCCATCCAGATCCCCAGCACCGCAAGCACCGTCGCCAAAATAAACCCGTATATCGTGGTTTCCGCAAGATGAAACTTCAGACCTTTTCCGAAGTATATTGCTATCCCGGGACCGAGTTCATTCACGTTAATCATTCTGAATCGCCCCCTTCCCCTACATTAGTTCCAAGTTCTCTATCATCGCTCAGCCCGCATCGTCTTTTATCCCCGGCAATCGTAATCTGCCATGTAATAATCACACTTGCGATCACACATAAAATGCCGATCAAAAATCCGATCAGAGCCAAAAATCCCGCCATATATGACAAAACCGCTCCCGCCGCATAAATCACAAGTCTGATTATGTAAAAAAGAACCGAAACCCCGATTTTGGCGTCGGCAACAAAACGTGTGATCAGAACTCTTAAAAGGCTGAAATTGATTGTCATTGTGGCAATTCCGCCGAGGATTCCGGCGAGAAGTCCTTTATCAAAGCCCGCCGGTTTCAGTGAAACCAACCAGCAAACCGTACCAAACACAACACATAATATCAGGCTCTTCACGCTGATATTTACAATCTTCTGCTCATCCATTTAATTTCACAAATCCTGCTCCCCAATTAATCCGCAACCTGCATCTCAAACTGCATTTATGATACTCCCAAAGCATTTAAAATGCAAGTTCGTTCAAGAAACGGACGGTGTCAAGTTTTTGTGGAGTTTTTTATTGACATCAACTCCAAAAGGTATTTTTTAAACTCCCCATTCCCTGTATTAAACTCTGCGTTGCACTTGCTCCGTTTAAGATTGGCGGCTCTTTATCAAAGATGCTCCAATCCATGCGCTCAGCTACCGCTTCATCAAGCACCCGCCTTGCATAATCGCTGTAGCTTTCTTTATCATCACTCCCGGGCTTGAACTCATCTGCCGTGATCCTTCCTCCGTTTTTCATTTATACGCGAAGTTTACTGAGTTTCCCAAGCCCTTC
>CP016202.1:1204018-1205827 GCA_003433295.1 Eubacterium minutum ATCC 700079
ATACACATGGGACGGTGTCAAGTTTTTTGCGGAGTTTGACGGTGTCAAGTTTTTGTGGAGTTTTTTATTGACATCAACTCCAAAAGGTATTTTTTAAACTCCCCATTCCCTGTATTAAACTCTGCGTTGCACTTGCTCCGTTTAAGATTGGCGGCTCTTTATCAAAGATGCTCCAATCCATGCGCTCAGCTACCGCTTCATCAAGCACCCGCCTTGCATAATCGCTGTAGCTTTCTTTATCATCACTCCCGGGCTTGAACTCATCTGCCGTGATCCTTCCTCCGTTTTTCATGTATACGCGAAGTTTACTGAGTTTCCCAAGACCTTCCTCACTCCAACCGATAGGGTTTCTGCTGAATCTCTCAGATAGCACATGACTTACCTGTGCCTCCGTACAGCTTCCCGGAATATCAAGGGTCTTTCGACTCACTATCTCTTTCCAGTTGCCCATTAGATACCTGCCAAACTCTTCTACGCTCTTTGTCTGCTTCTCATCCTCACATACATCGTATAGGCTTTGCAGTATCTCATCTGCACGCTTTCTGTCATTTGCTCTTATCGCTGTCTTTATCCTTGTTGCCACATTCTTTTTCGGGAATTTGCACGCAACGCTTCTTATCCTCTTTTCAACATGGTATCCGTCCATCACACGGACTACCATTGACAGATCCTCAAGCCCATTCTTGATCCATTTGCCCCCATCTGCATGTATATAGATATTATCAATCGCACCTATGTCATACTCTTTCTCTATATATCCTTGTACGCTTTTCCATAGCCTGTTTGTATCAAAGTTTTCATCCACAAAGTGCATGCTTGCTATTGTTCTGTTTCTTCCCTTGCTCTCTTTTCGTATCCCTTCCGTAACAGTTACAAGCGGTACAATCTTACTGCGCTTGCCCTTTTTCTTGCCAGGTCTTTGCATATGCGCATGATCTTCATCTGCGTATATATGCAGTTCTTTGATTCTCTTTTGTTCTTCGCTTTCCACTTTCTTTTCAAGAGGTTTCAGTTTTTTGATATGGTTTTTTACGGTCTGCCTGCTTAACTTGTTATCACTTCCAATAGCAGCGCTTTTGGCATAGGACATCTCTGTAGCAAGGCTTACCATTCTTGCACTTATGATGTCGCCCACTCTTTCATATTTTCTGATTCCCACAGCATGGTCAAGCGGGTAAACATACCTGTTGTTCTTCTTGTCTTGATAGTAATCACGTGCAATTTCAATCCTTCCAAGCTCAGTGAGCAGTTCCCTTTTACGATCCTTTTCTTTTAAGGTCAATCCTAGGCTTTTTCTTGCCTCCTTGTCTTGTCTGATCTTGAGGTTGAGTTCTTTGCATATCGTCTCAATCATCAATACCGATGCTTCTTTACAGTCCGTGAAAATATCATGAGAAAATGCATCTATATCATTTAGTCCTCCCGAAAGTGCTTTTTTTGTTATTTTTCTTCCCAATTCCAATGTGATTTGTTGTATAATTGTTTCCATAGAGATCTCCTTTCGTATTTTGGGATGGTTCATTATTGTACCACGTTGGGTTGATCTCTATATTTTTTTATTAAAAACTCCACAATTATTTTACACTATCATACACATGGGACGGTGTCAAGTTTTTTGCGGAGTTTGACGGTGTCAAGTTTTTGTGGAGTTTTTTATTGACATCAACTCCAAAAGGTATTTTTTAAACTCCCCATTCCCTGTATTAAACTCTGCGTTGCACTTGCTCCGTTTAAGATTGGCGGCTCTTTATCAAAGATGCTCCAATCCATGCGCTCAGCCACCGCTTCATCAAGCACCCGCCTTGCATA
>CP016202.1:1205852-1221792 GCA_003433295.1 Eubacterium minutum ATCC 700079
TCCTTGTCTTGTCTGATCTTGAGGTTGAGTTCTTTGCATATCGTCTCAATCATCAATACCGATGCTTCTTTACAGTCCGTGAAAATATCATGAGAAAATGCATCTATATCATTTAGTCCTCCCGAAAGTGCTTTTTTTGTTATTTTTCTTCCCAATTCCAATGTGATTTGTTGTATAATTGTTTCCATAGAGATCTCCTTTCGTATTTTGGGATGGTTCATTATTGTACCACGTTGGGTTGATCTCTATATTTTTTTATTAAAAACTCCACAATTATTTTACACTATCCAAGAAACGGACGGGGCACGGTGGCATCCGATCGAAATATATGCAAGTTCGTTCAAAGAAACGGACGGCACGGTGGCATCCGATCGAAACATACGATCCTGTTCTCAAATACCGTGGCTGCCTGCGGTGTTATGTCGCGGGTTTTGTATGCTTTTACTATGTCGCGGGACTTGTATGCTTTTACGGCGAAAATTGCCGGCGCGCTCATGCAAAGTACACGAGCGCGCCGGCAGTACACACGTCTTACCGGTGATATTGAACGGTCATTAACGTTTTTTCAATACTGCAAAGTATTTTTTAGTGACATTCTGTTTAGTCTTGAAGAATACCCTCCCGGATTTCCTGTCATAAATTCCTTTGATGAGTTTCCCCTGTCCGGTAAACTTCTCTGCAGCCTTTGCTCCTTTCCTTGGCTGCGACAACCTCATAATATACACTTTTGCTCTGTTTTTCAGCTTCTTACCCTTGAGCGGGAGTCCTATCTTTATCGGTTTTACGCTGTACTTTTTCGCAAGTTTTCCTGACACCATAAACCTGATGCCGAAGATTTTTCCGCCCGCAATTCTCCTCATCAAAGTCTTGCTTGCGACTTTCTTCTTACTTTTGGTCATTACTTTAAGGAAGGTTTTCACATTACCCTTCTTGTAAAGTTTACTGAACTGTTCAGGCATTATCAGAAGCGAAACTTTCTTCGTAATCAGCTCAACGTAAGAGTATTTGCCTTCCACTATATCCTGCTGCTGTTTCGGCGTCAGTCTTATTATACCCGATTTTCTGATAATCAGAGGTTTTCTCGATTCAGGCGCCGGTGCCAACGGCTGTTGCATCCGCGGCTGTGTCGGTGCCGGGAGCACGGATTTTTCAGGCGGTTGAGGCGTCGGATTTTGTGGAGCATGCTCTTCGTCTTCCAGTTTTGCGACGAAGGTTATCGATTCTATAATCTCAATCCGCTCCACTTCTTCTTTCGTGTATGCCCGTCCTTCACCTTCGATCTGCCATCCCACAAATTTTTTGCCGAAGATCGCAGGATCTTTCGGAACATTTTCAGGCTTCCTGAAGATGCTCACATACTCAACATTCACGACATTTTTATCAACCTTGTACTCAACTTTCTCTTTCCCTTTCTCCACGTACTTCGCCTCATGCGGCTCGGTTATTTTGAGTATTCTCTTTATCATAACATTGTCGAGATTCGGGGCATCAAAGCCGTCCCAGCCGTCAAACACCTTATCTGCAACAGGGTTGTTCACCGTATAGTTTGCAATGTTGCATTTGATCTGCTCCTTTACATCCTTCCAGCGCAGATCCTCTTTAACATCAAAGGTCAGCTTCTGCTGTCTTTCTCTGTTGTTGAATCTACCTTCAGCGGTAGGTTCCAGAACTATTCGACTATACCCTTTTTCCGGCGGCTCGTCGCCCGGCTCAATCTTCATTCCCGGATTTTTCTTAAACTGTGCCTTATAAGTGGTGCTCCTCACTTTTTCCTTGTCCTCAGGGAAAAGCTCGTCCCAACCTGCAAAGATTTTGCTGTCATCTTTGTGATAAACAGCAGGCGCAATCATGTTTTTCACATGTTTCCACAATATTTGATTTTTTATGTCGTACACTTTCTTCACGCCAAGAGCATATGGCGTTGTTTTGATTTTCTTGTTATCTTCTTTGCCTTCGGAAACTTTCTTTTCCAAATCAAGTCTGCCGTCAACGGTAGGATCGAATACGATTCTGACATATCCCTCGGCAGGTTTGTCCGTCTCAGGATCTTCGATGATGCTCGGCGCTACAGGATCTGCGATTCCTTCATCCTGCTGAATAACAGTGTACTGTGCAGTTATAGTAACATCGGCATTCACATTCAACTTAAGCCCTTTATCCCATGCCTTGAACTTGTATCCTGCTTTTGCCCTGACTTTAGGTGCTAATCCTTCGAAGTCAATCTCTGTATTCTTCTTCACAAAGAACGTTTCAGTTCCAATCAGTGCAGCACCGTGCTCTCCCTTGTCAAAGGTGACTTTTGCATATCCTGAAGGTGTCGGCGTGCTCGGATCCGTAACATCAATTATGTCAGGCTCTGCGGCATATTGCGCGACATACGTCGCTGCCTTTACTGCCTCACTGTCTGGCTGCAATGCCGGACTCCAACCTGTGAACTTCTTCGTCGCATCCTTGTAAGTTGCGCCTGTAGGAAGCTCATCCTTCACTTCGCTCCATGTCAAATCATCTCTGAGTGCGTAGGCAAGCTTTTCGCCCATGCTGACACTTCCGACTTTTGAACCTGCAAGTTTTCCGTTTGATGTCGGATCGAATACGGCTTTTACGTATCCTTGCGGTGCACTTGTGCTTGCATTTGCAAGTTTTTGCACTTTTACCATAGCCTCATATGTTGCGGTTATGGTAATTGCTTCATTCGAGCCGGTGTTGAAGTTTGCAAGGTTTCTATCCCAAGCCTTGAACTTCCAGCCTGCCTTTGCCTTTGCTTTCGGTACTCTGCTTGTGAGGTTTACTTCTGTGCTCTTCTTCACAAAGAACGTGCTTGTGCCGGTCAGCGACTCACCGTGTTCGCCCTTGTCGAATGTGACTTTTGCATACCCTGAAGGCGTCGGCGTGCTCGGGTCCGTAACGTCGATTATGTCAGGTTCTGTAGCATATTGCGCGACATACGTTGCCGCCTTGACCTTATCGGAGTCATTTTGAAGCACCGGGTTCCAACCTGTGAACTTCTTGGTTGCATCCTTGTAGGTTGCGCTTGACGGAAGCTCATCCTTCACTTCGCTCCATGTCAGATCGTCTCGGAGTGCATAGGCAAGTTTTTCGCCAATGCTTACAACTCCGACCTTGTTACCTGTGAGTTTTCCGTCACTTGTCGGATCGAATACGGCTTTCACATAGCCTTCAGGTGCACTCGTGCTTGCATCTGCAAGTTTTTGCACTTTATCCATAGCATCGTATGTTGCGGTTATGGTGATGTCTGAACTTGCATTTACAATAAGCGATCTATCCCAAGACTTGAACTTCCAGCCTGTTTTTGCTTTTGCTTTCGGCGCTCTGCTTGAAAGGTTTACTTCTGTATTCTTCTTGACAAAGAACGCGGACGTGCCCTCAAGCGACTCGCCGTGCTCGCCTTTCTCAAAGGTGACTTTTGCATATCCCGAAGGTGTAGGCGTGCTCGGACCCGTAACATCAATTATGTCAGGTTCTGCGGCATATTGCGCGACATACGTCGCTGTCTTTACCGTCTCACTATCTGGCTGCAATGCCGGACTCCAACCTATGAACTTCTTCGTCGCATCCTTGTAGGTTGCAGCCACCGGAAGTTCGCTCTTCACTTCGCTCCATGTCAAATCATCTCTGAGTGCGTAGGCAAGCTTTTCGCCCATGCTAACACTTCCGACTTTTGAACCTGCAAGTTTTCCGTTTGATGTCGGATCGAATACGGCTTTTACGTATCCTTGCGGTGCACTTGTGCTTGCATTTGCAAGTTTTTGCACTTTATCCATAGCATCGTATGTTGCGGTTATGGTAATCGAGATGCTTGATCCGGCGTTGAAGTTTGCAAGGTTTCTATCCCAAGATTTGAACTTGTAACCCGCTTTTGCCTTGACCGTTGGTGCCTTGACCGAAAGATTCACTTGCGTATTCTTCTTAACAAAGAATACTTCTGTTCCGATTATTGCTGCCCCGTGTTCGCCCTTGTCAAATGTGACTTTCGCGTATCCGGCAGGCGTAGGAGTGCTTGGATTTGTGACGTCTATTACGTCAGTCTCGCTTTCGTACTGCGCAACGTACGTTGCTGCCTTGACTTTCTCGGAGTCATTTTGAAGCGCCGGATTCCAGCCTGTGAACTTCTTGGTCGCATCCTTGTAGGTTGCGCCCGTAGGTAGTTCACTCTTTACTTCGCTCCATGTCAAATCATCTCTGAGTGCGTAGGCAAGCTTTTCGCCCATGCTGACACTTCCGACTTTTGAACCTGCAAGTTTTCCGTTTGATGTCGGATCGAATACGGCTTTTACGTATCCTTCAGGTGCGAGTGCAATCTCATTAGGAAGCTTCCGTATTGCCGGCATCTCATTGTAAGTTGCGGTAATTACAATTTCATCATCGCTACTTGCCGTAAAGATCAGTCCTTTACTCCACGTTTTAAACCTATAGCCTTTTTTCGCTTTCACCTTTGGTGCTCTGCCGGTCAAGTTTATCTTAACGTTTTTCAGTACAAAGAATGCACTTGTTCCTTCAAGCGACTCTCCGTGCTCGCCTTTATCAAACGTAACCTTAACATAGCCTTCAGGTATCGGCATGCTCGGGTCAGTGACGTCAATTATATTTTCCTGAACCTCGTATGTTGCGGTTATGGTAATTGCTTCATTCGAGCCGGCGTTGAAGTTTGCAAGGTTTCTATCCCAAGATTTGAACTTGTAACCCGCTTTTGCCTTGACCGTTGGTGCCTTGACCGAAAGATTCACTTGCGTATTCTTCTTAACAAAGAATACTTCTGTTCCGATCATTGCTACCCCGTGTTCGCCCTTGTCAAATGTGACTTTCGCGTATCCGGCAGGCGTAGGAGTGCTTGGATTTGTGACGTCTATTACGTCAGTCTCGCTTTCGTACTGAGCAACGTACGTTGCTGCCTTGACCTTCTCGGAGTCATTTTGAAACACCGGGTTCCAACCTGTGAACTTCTTGGTTGCATCCTTGTAGGTTGCGCTTGACGGAAGCTCATCCTTTACTTCGCTCCATGTCAGATCGTCTCGGAGTGCATAGGCAAGTTTTTCGCCAATGCTTACAACTCCGACCTTGTTACCTGTGAGTTTTCCGTCACTTGTCGGATCGAATACGGCTTTCACATAGCCTTCAGGTGCACTCGTGCTTGCATCTGCAAGTTTCTGCACTTTTACCATAGCCTCATATATTGCGGTTATGGTGATGTCTGAACTTGCATTTACAATAAGCGATCTATCCCAAGACTTGAACTTCCAGCCTGTTTTTGCTTTTGCTTTCGGCGCTCTGCTTGAAAGGTTTACTTCTGTATTCTTCTTCACAAAGAACGTACTTGTTCCTTCGAGCGAGTCGCCGTGCTCGCCCTTGTCGAACGTTGCTTTTGCATACCCTGAAGGCGTCGGCGTGCTCGGGTCCGTAACATCAATTATGTCAGGCTCTGTAGCATATTGCGCGACATACGTCGCTGCCTTTACTGCCTCACTGTCTGACTGCAATGCCGGTTGCCACCCTGTGAACTTCTTGGTTGCATCCTTGTAGGTTGCGCTTGACGGAAGCTCATCCTTTACTTCGCCCCATGTCAAATCATCTCTGAGTGCGTAGGCAAGCTTTTCGCCCATGCTAACACTTCCGACTTTTGAACCTGCAAGTTTTCCGTCAAGCGTCGGATCGAATACGACCTTTTCATAGCCTTCAGGGGCGCCTGCAATGGCATTCGGTAATTTCCGGATTGCCGGCATTTCGTTGTAAGTTGCTGTGATAGTAATATTCTCATCTGTTTTAGCTGTAATTATCAGACCCTTATCCCACGTTTTGAACTTGTAGCCCTTCTTTGCCTTTGCTTTCGGTGCCTTGGCAGTCAGATCTACTTGAACGTTTTTCAGCACAAAGAACGCACTCGTTCCTTCAAGAGATTCACCATGTTCCCCCTTGTCAAACATTACTTTCACATAGCCTGAAGGCGTAGGCATGGTTGGATCGGTAACGTCGATTACCTTTACCATAACTTCATATGTTGCGGTTATGGTAATATCTGAACTTGCATTTACAGTGAGCGATCTGTTCCAATCCTTGAACTTCCAGCCCGCTTTTGCTTTTGCTTTCGGCGCTCTACTTGTGAGGTTTACTTCTGTATTCTTCTTCACAAAGAACGTACTTGTTCCTTCGAGCGACTCGCCGTGCTCGCCTTTCTCAAATATTACTTTTGCATATCCTGAAGGTGTCGGCGTGCTCGGATCCGTAACGTCGATTATGTCAGGCTCTGCAGCATACTGTGCAACATACGTTGCCGCCTTGACCTTCTCGGAGTCATTTTGAAGCACCGGGTTCCAACCTGTGAACTTCTTGGTCGCATCCTTGTAGGTTGCGCTTGACGGAAGCTCATCCTTTACTTCGCTCCATGTCAGATCGTCTCGGAGTGCATAGGCAAGTTTTTCGCCAATGCTTACAACTCCGACCTTGTTACCTGTGAGTTTTCCGTCACTTGTCGGATCGAATACGGCTTTCACATAGCCTTCAGGGGCATTTGTGTTTGCATTGTCGAGTTTCTGCACTTTTACCATAGCCTCATATATTGCGGTTATGGTGATGTCTGAACTTGCATTTACAATAAGCGATCTATCCCAAGACTTGAACTTCCAGCCTGTTTTTGCTTTTGCTTTCGGCGCTCTGCTTGTAAGGTTTACTTCTGTATTCTTCTTCACAAAGAATGCACTCGTTCCTTCAAGTGACTCGCCGTGCTCGCCCTTGTCGAACGTTGCTTTTGCATATCCGACAGGTGTAGGAGTGCTCGGATCCGTAACATCAATTATGTCAGGCTCTACGGCATATTGCGCGACATACGTCGCTGCCTTGACTTTCTCACTGTCTGGCTGCAATGCCGGACTCCAACCTGTGAACTTCTTCGTTGTATCCTTGTAAGTTGCGCCTGTAGGAAGCTCATCCTTCACTTCGCTCCATGTCAAATCATCTCTGAGTGCGTAGGCAAGCTTTTCGCCCATGCTGACACTTCCGACTTTTGAACCTGCAAGTTTTCCGTTTGATGTCGGATCGAATACGGCTTTTACGTATCCTTGCGGTGCGAGTGCAATCTCATTAGGAAGCTTCCGTATTGCCGGCATTTCGTTGTAAGTTGCCGTGATAGTAATATTCTCGTCTGTTTTAGCTGTAATGATCAGACCCTTATCCCACGTTTTGAACTTGTAGCCCTTCTTTGCCTTTGCTTTTGGTGCCTTGGCAGTCAAATCTACCTGAACGTTTTTCAGCACAAAGAATGCCGATGTTCCTTCGAGAGATTCACCATGTTCTCCCTTGTCAAACGTTACTTTCACATAGCCTGAAGGCGTAGGCATGGTTGGATCGGTAACGTCGATTACCTTTACCATAACTTCATATGTTGCGGTTATGGTAATGTCTGAACTTGCATTTACAGTGAGCGATCTATCCCACGCCTTGAACTTCCAGCCTGCTTTTGCTTTTGCTTTCGGCGCTCTGCTTGTGAGGTTTACTTCTGTATTCTTCTTCACAAAGAATGCGGACGTGCCCTCAAGCGACTCGCCGTGCTCGCCCTTGTCGAATGTTACTTTTGCATATCCTGAAGGTGTAGGCATGCTCGGATCCGTAACGTCGATTATGTCAGGCTCTGCAACATATTGTGCAACATACGTCGCTTCTTTGACTTTCTCACTATCTGACTGCAATGCCGGACTCCAACCTGTGAACTTCTTCGTTGCATCCTTGTAGGTTGCAGCCATCGGAAGTTCGCTCTTCACTTCGCTCCATGTCAAGTCTTTTCTGAGCGCGTATGCAAGTTTTTCGCCAATGCTGACGCTTCCGACTTTTGAACCTGCGAGTTTTCCGTTTGATGTCGGATCGAATATGGCTTTCACATAGCCTTCAGGGGCATTTGTGCTTGCATTGTCGAGTTTCTGAACTTTTACCATAACTTCATATGTTGCGGTTATGGTAATGTCTGAACTTGCATTTACAGTGAGCGATCTATCCCAAGCCTTGAACTTCCAGCCTGCTTTTGCTTTTGCTTTCGGCGCTCTGCTTGTGAGGTTTACTTCTGTATTCTTCTTCACAAAGAATGCGGACGTGCCCTCAAGCGACTCGCCGTGCTCGCCCTTGTCGAATGTTACTTTTGCATATCCTGAAGGTGTAGGCATGCTCGGATCCGTAACGTCGATTATGTCAGGCTCTGCAACATATTGTGCAACATACGTCGCTTCTTTGACTTTCTCACTATCTGACTGCAATGCCGGACTCCAACCTGTGAACTTCTTCGTTGTATCCTTGTAGGTTGCAGCCACCGGAAGTTCGCTCTTCACTTCACCCCATGTCAGGTCTTTTCTGAGCGCGTATGCAAGTTTTTCTCCAATGCTGACACTTCCGACTTTCGCCCCCGCAAGCTTTCCGTCAAGCGTCGGATCGAATACGACCTTTTCATAGCCTTCAGGGGCGCCTGCAATGGCATTCGGTAATTTCCGGATTGCCGGCATTTCGTTGTAAGTTGCCGTGATAGTAATATTCTCGTCTGTTTTAGCTGTAATGATCAGACCCTTATCCCACGTTTTGAACTTGTAGCCCTTCTTTGCCTTTGCCTTCGGTGCCTTGGCAGTCAAATCTACCTGAACGTTTTTCAGCACAAAGAATGTCGATGTTCCTTCGAGAGATTCACCATGTTCCCCCTTGTCGAACGTTACTTTCACATAGCCTGAAGGCGTAGGTGTACTTGGATCGGTAACGTCGATTACCTTTACCATAACTTCATATGTTGCGGTTATGGTAATTGCTTCATTAGAGCCGGCGTTGAAGTTCGTAAGGGCTTTGTCCCAAGCTTTGAACTTGTATCCCGCTTTTGCCTTTACTACCGGCGCTTTTTCGTTCAGGTTAACCGACGTATTCTTCTTCACAAAGAACGTACTTGTTCCTTCAAGCGACTCACCGTGCTCGCCCTTGTCGAATGTTACTTTTGCATATCCTGAAGGTGTAGGCGTGCTCGGATCCGTAACATCGACTATCTCCGATTCCGATGCGTATTGTGCAACGTATGTCGCCGCCTTGACTATATCGCCGTCCGACTGCAATGCCGGATTCCAGCCTGTAAATTTCTTGGTTGCGTCTTTGTAGGTTGCGCCTGTAGGTAGTTCGCTCTTCACTTCACCCCATGTCAGATCCTTTCTGAGCGCGTATGCAAGTTTTTCGCCGATGCTCACGCTTCCGACCTTTGAACCTGCGAGTTTTCCGTTTGATGTCGGATCGAATACGGCTTTCACATAGCCTTCAGGGGCACTCGTGCTTGCATCTGCAAGTTTCTGCACTTTTACCATAGCCTCATATGTTGCGGTTATGGCAATATCTGAACTTGCATTTACAGTGAGCGATCTGTTCCAATCCTTGAACTTCCAGCCTGCTTTTGCTTTTGCCTTCGGCGCTCTGCTTGTAAGGTTTACTTCTGTATTCTTCTTCACAAAGAATGCGGACGTGCCCTCAAGCGACTCGCCGTGCTCGCCCTTGTCGAATGTTACTTTTGCATATCCTGAAGGTGTAGGCATGCTCGGATCCGTAACATCAATTATGTCAGGTTCTGCGGCATATTGCGCGACATACGTCGCTGCCTTTACTGCCTCACCGTCTGACTGCAATGCCGGACTCCAGCCTGTGAACTTCTTCGTCGCATCCTTGTAGTTTGCGCCTGTAGGTAGTTCGTTCTTTACTTCTCTCCATGCCAGGTCTTTTCTGAGCGCGTATGCAAGTTTTTCGCCAATGCTCACGCTTCCGACCTTGCTACCGATCAGTTTCCCATTAGTCGTCGGATCGAATACGGCTTTCACATAGCCTTCAGGTGCACTCATGTTTACATTTGCAAGTTTTTGCACTTTATCCATAGCATCGTATGTTGCGGTTATGGCAATATCTGAACTTGCATTTACAGTGAGCAATCTATCCCAAGCCTTGAACTTCCAGCCTGCTTTTGCTTTTGCCTTTGGTGCTCTGCTTGTGAGGTTTACTTCTGTATTTTTCTTCACAAAGAATGCGAACGTGCCCTCAAGCGACTCGCCGTGCTCGCCTTTGTCAAAGGTGACTTTTGCATATCCTGAAGGTGTCGGTGTGCTCGGATCCGTAACGTCGATTATGTCAGGCTCTGCAGCATACTGTGCAACATATGTCGCCGCCTTGACTTTCTCGGAGTCATTTTGAAGCACCGGGTTCCAGCCTGTGAACTTCTTCGTCGCATCCTTGTAGGTTGCACTTGACGGAAGTTCATCCTTTACTTCACTCCATGTCAGATCGTCTCGGAGTGCATAGGCAAGTTTCTCGCCAATGCTTACAGCTCCGACCTTGTTACCTGCGAGTTTTCCGTTTGTTGTCGGATCGAATACGGCTTTTACGTATCCTTGCGGTGCACTTGTGCTTGCATTTGCAAGTTTTTGCACTTTCGCCATAGCATCGTATGTCGCGGTTATGGTAATTGCGTTGTTTGCATCTGCGTTGAAGTTTACAAGGTTTCGATCCCACGCTTTGAACTTGTAACCTGCTTTTGCCTTTACTGTCGGCGCTTTTTCGCTCAGGTTAACCGACGTGTTCTTCTTCACGAAGAACGCACTCGTTCCCTCAAGCGACTCGCCGTGCTCACCTTTCTCAAATGTTACTTTTGCATATCCTGAAGGTGTCGGTGTGCTCGGATCCGTAACGTCGATTATATCAGGTTCCGATGTGTACTGTGCGACATACGTCGCCGCTTTGACTTTCTCACTGTCTGGCTGCAATGCCGGTTGCCATCCTGTAAATTTCTTGGTTGCGTCTTTGTAAGTTGCGCCTGTAGGAAGTTCACTCTTCACTTCGCTCCATGTCAAATCATCTCTGAGTGCATATGCAAGTTTTTCGCCCATGCTGACACTTCCAACCTTTGAACCTGCGAGTTTTCCGTCAACTGTCGGATCGAAGACGGCCTTGACATACCCGTTTCCAGGATTTTCTCCGACGTCTGCCAGAGGTTTCACTTTCGGAAGTTCAGGTTGCGCTTTGACATTCTTAAACTCTGCCGTATACTGCGCATCATAAACAAGTTGAATATCCGAAGGAATGTACGGACTCCAACGTTTAAATTTCTTGGTTGCATCTTTATAGGTTGCGGTTGCCGGCAAAATCCCCTTTACTTCACCCCAGCTGACATCATTTCTCACCTTATATGCGACCGAAGCGCCCTGCGCATTCGTGCCGATCTTTCCGTCGCTTGTAGGATTAAATACCACTTTGTGATAACCCGCCGGTACCGCGCTGCTCGGACTTGAAAGTTTACTTATCTTTTCACCTGACGGAGCAATCGCAACATTGGCTATTCTCCTGACCACCCCGTCACTTGTGCTTGCCGTTACACGTATGCTCTTTGTGCCCGGAAGCAACTTTTTCATTTTAATCGCAGAGTAGCTGTCCTCACCGTAAGGAACCACCCCGTTGGTCAATACGTATGTTCTGTCGACACCGGTCCCTTTTTCTTCTACTTTGACGCTATATCCCACATCTTTTTTATCCGCATTAAGCCACGTCGTCTTTAAGACAAGTTCATCATCATCGTGTCCGACAGTGTCCTTTATCTTCGTCAAATTAAGACCGTCGTTCTTCCTGAACACTTCCAATTTAACATTGAAATCCGTGGCGTATACCTTGCAGTCGTCAACCGAAACTCTCAGGTTGATATCCTTATCAAAGTTATAGAAAAATATCGGTCCGCCTATAGGAGAAGCCACATAGTCGTCGGGATTGAAGACGCCCGTTGCCACTTCCGATACGGTCTTGGCACCGGACTCATTGCCTTCTTCAAACGCCGTGATCTTTGTACTCATCCTGCCGCTTGCATCGACTCCGATCGTTCTGCGTACAACATACCATGTGTTCGCCTTTATAGCAGGGAATCCGTTCACCTTCTCAGACATAGTCGGCTCTGCGTTTTTGCCTGTGTCTTTGAAATAAAATAATCCATCCCCTCTGAACGTAAGTACCTTTCCAAAACCCTCTACCGGAGTCTTTCCCATATTTAGGACTTCAACTCCCTTTCCGATTGTGCTCGGAACCTTGCTGAATTTGACTCGATCTTCCCATACCTGATTTCTCGCCCATTCACCGATAACGTTGCTGTATTGAGGGATGTCGGTCGGGCCTAAATTCCTGTTCGTCGAAGAAATCTCCGTGGCAAATTTATTTCCGCTCTGGGCTTCCACCCGGAAACGTTCAGGCTTGTCAATTTTTTTACCGTGACTGTCCAAATAATCCCCGGAATTGAATTTCTCAAAGTCTTCTTCCCAAAGCGTCCTGTCTCTAAAGTAATTTTCATATGTACCGTCGGTCTTCTTTGTGACGCTTACCTTCGGTTCAACACCCGCTTTTGTTTCGACCCAGTACCCGTACTGTACGGCGCTCGAAGATGCGAGAATTGCAGGTTTTATAATCTTTCCCTCCGGAAATTTGACAGTTTTTCCGTCAATCTCAAACTCCTGCCATTTCTTACCGTCGTTGCCGGTCTTTTCTCCTTTATGGAAATCCTTCATGAACTTTGCAGGATTGGAATTCAAAACACCTTTTTTATACAGATCCGGCGTTATCCTCCAAAAGTTCTTATTGCCTACCCTAAGTCCGGTTATCACGAAAGGATCGCTTCCCTGCGGCATATGAGCGGAAAGCGGCTCCACTTCCTGACCGTTCCCGGCAACCTCATCAAGTTCGCCCGAAATTTTTTCCAAATCTTCCAATACAATATTGGCAAATGTGTGCCTTCCCGGCCATGCTCCCTCAGGAAGTGATTCCTTATTTTTAATAGCAAACACGTCGTTGTAATTCACATAAGAAATCATCTTATCCGGATTCTGCAGGAATACATGTAGAATAAACTCCTTGAAATACTCAAAGGAACTATACTTGTAGGTCTCGGTAAAGAAATACCTATTAGGTACAAAAGGATGCACCTTACCGCCGTTTGCGGCGACCGCCACTCTGTACTGCCTTAAACTGTGTTGCATGGAGGTAAATGCCGTTCTTACGGTATCATTGCGCCAGTTGTCGACATTGTACTTCAGTATGCCCTCATCCGAGGTCTGACCGTATATAGGCGGACAGGAATAACTGTCGCCTCCTCCGTCGGTGCTGCCTCCCAGATACGACTCGTAAATATAAGAGCCGTTCATCCAGCTGTCGGTATTGCCGTTATCCCAACATGAGCATTTCGCTTCCGGAAAATGTTCTTTTACCGGATTTATCAGATACCGCTTAAACAGCGACTGCGTGTAATTCTTCATCACAACATTCCATGCATTTACATTGTGCCTGGATGTAATCGCCTCTTCGGTGGGATTTATCCCATAAGAGAATCCTTTGAGCTCCGGATTTGGACTGACAGATCGAAGCGATGCAAGCGGATCGTTGCTGTTCTTGATTATAAAGCGACGCTTCATCAGTTCCGGCTTAATCTCCCTCTGAAAACGCGCATTGTTCCAAACAACGTTCCAATGAGCCGTAACACTCTGACCCGTCGGCAATGTGGTCGCGTCGAGCTCAAGTCGGTGCCTGTTTCTTATTACATTGAGACTATTGTCTACATGTTCGATATCGGAATACACATAATCGGGTTTTACTCCCATGTCATTCAGTTCTTCAAAGATTGCGTCCATCTTATCTCTGAAAACCTCACAGCCGGATTTTCCCGCCGGTATGCCAAGTTTATCCTTGAGCGAATTATCCCTCATCGGGGCATCGAAGAACATATATCCGTCAGTTCCGTCCCCCGTGCTTTTGTAATATGCGTCTTTTACGGCACGTGCTTTACTATCTTTCGGCTCTACAAGATTATCTCCGGCAAGCGTGGCGCCGCCGAGTAGGTACCCCAGATAGCCCTCTATGGAGATTGCCCTTCTTCCCTCAGGCCGGGTCAAAAGATTTCTTGCGATTATTTTTGCGGCGGATTTTGCGGTTACATTTGTCAAAGATGAATAGCTGTTGAATATATTGCCAATCGAATAGACGGTATCGATGTTTTTCCTGTTTTTCATATACTCTTCCGGAACGAGATCATCTCCGCCGGAATGCCACACAAACGAAGAAAATCTTCCGCCCCCGTCACTGCGATATACTTTCAGTTTGAGTTTGAATTCAAATCCGTTTCCGTATTTGATCTTATCGGTCGGCGTGAATTTAGCCTCGTATTCGGTAGTGTCGCCATCCGATACCTGAGGCGTCAGACTTCCGTTTTTCCAGCTGAACGTGCCTTTTACCTCGTCTCCATTATACGTGACTTTCCCGAGGTGAATTTTTGAGTTCCCCAGACTTTTGCCCGCCTGCAATGCCTCGGCAACAGGGATTTCGCTCAAAAAAAGCCTACCTGCCTTTGCTTTTCTATATGTTACTTCAGGCACCGCGCTATTGGAGCATACCATCACATACTTCGCATTTTCAGGCACTCTTACGATTCTATCGAACGCTTTGTTCTCTATCTTATCGTTGTCGTCAAAGCCTCCGAGAGCCATATTGGTAAGACTTCCAAAGCTCAGCCATTTGTCACCGGGATCTTCTCCTGCGCCAAGATCGGATGAATAGAAAGATACGCCATACCATACACTTTTGGGCTCCATTTTGCCTTTAGGATCTGTCGCATAATATGAAATTTTGGATTTAATATTCAATTCCGTCGTTCCCACCGGGATTTTATACTTATATAGAGTGGGCCATACATTCTTGTCTCCGGTGTTTATCTTGCCCGCATCATTTATGATGGTTTTCTCCAAAGGTGGAGCCTCGTGCTGTAGGGCTACTATGTCATAGCTGCCGTCCGCCGGAAATCCCCTTGTGCTCTTAACCTTGGCTACAGGTTTGCCGCTTTTCAGCATGCTGGTGTTTCCGCCTGCCTGCGCACTGCTCTCTGCGGCTTTTGCAGTCTCCTCTTGGCGCCGGGAGTTTTCCGCATTGCCTCCCGCCGCAAACGCACGGTCAAAGGGTATGTATGACGCAACGACGGCAAAGACCAACAGCATGGTCAAAAGTTTTCTCTTCATGGTGGAACTCTTCATGACTAAATTCCTCCTCATACACTAATTAAAAAATTTTAAAAGGGGAACCGATATAACCGGCCCCCCTTCCATACATCGCCATGGCAGGCGGATCTTCCGACCCGCCTCGCAGAGACGATAAATCAAGTGTTTCAACTTATCGGTCGTGGCGGGAATGCCGGTTTTTTAACCTCTCCCCCGCCACAGCCGGTTTTAACTTTATCTCGCCCGCCGGTATGACAGGCTCAGTTTTTAAATTATTTGTCTTCCATGTCGGCAAATTGTCTTCTCAGCTTTCGCTTATCTTGCTCTCTTTGCCTTCTTGGCTTTCTTCTTAGGCTGAATCTTCACAAGTCCGAAGTACATCTTCTTAAGGTTGCCCTTGGTGTTGAAGTATACTTTCTTGGTCTTTTTGTCAAAGCTTGCCTTGTACAGTCCGCCCTTCTTAAGGAGCCTGAATGCCTTCTTGGCTTTTCTGCCCTTTGCTTTCTTGGCTTTCTTTCCGAGCAGTTTCATCATCTTGAACTTGGTCTTTGCTTTTACCTTGCCCACAGATGCGATTCCGACATTATTCAGTTTCTTCATCTGCGTGCCCGATATTACCATGTTCAGCATGTATACCTTGCCTTTGAAGATCTTCTTCTTGAGCGCTTTCGACTTGATGAACTTCTTGCTCTTTGTCGCTACCTTGAAGTACGTCTTAAGGTTGTTTGCCTTGTACATACTCTTGAACTCTTCCGGTGTCACCTTGATGGTGATGTTCTTTACGGTAAGTTCCATGTAGCTGTACTTGCCTTCCGCCATGCCTTTCTGCTGATCCGCCGTCAGGTTGATAGCCTTTGAACTCTTGATGATCAGAGGCGTTTTCTGTGCGGCAGGCGCATTAGGTGCTGCAGGTTTTGCAG
>CP016202.1:1221817-1231356 GCA_003433295.1 Eubacterium minutum ATCC 700079
TACCTTGAAGTACGTCTTAAGGTTGTTTGCCTTGTACATACTCTTGAACTCTTCCGGTGTCACCTTGATGGTGATGTTCTTTACGGTAAGTTCCATGTAGCTGTACTTGCCTTCCGCCATGCCTTTCTGCTGATCCGCCGTCAGGTTGATAGCCTTTGAACTCTTGATGATCAGAGGCGTTTTCTGTGCGGCAGGCGCATTAGGTGCTGCAGGTTTTGCAGGTTCAGGCTTCTTGTCGGCAGGCTTTGCAGGCGTTACCGCATCTTTTTCAAGTTTGGCAACAAACTCAATGTCGGATGCGATTTCGAATTTCTCAATCGCTTCTTTTGTATAGAGTTTGCCTTCGCCCTTGATCTGCCAGCCTTTGAAACTGTATCCGGCCACCTTAGGATCCGCAGGTACGTTCGCAGGTTTATCCATCAGATATACATTCTCCGTCACGTCAGCCGCACCTTCCACCTTATATCTCACGGTGAATTTCTTGGCTTCTTTATATGTCGCCGTATATGTCGTTTCCGCAACGGAATCCGTATCGGCAGGGAATGCCTTGTCCCACTTGTCAAAGACCTTGGTCTTGTCTTTATATACAGGTTTTCTGTACTCGATCTGATTCTTGATATCGCCCCACTTGAGGTTCTTGTCAACGTCAAACGCTATCCTGCTGTCTCCGTTTCCTCCGGTGAAGTGTCCGTCATCAGTCGCATCGAGAGTAATCCTTACCTTGCCCGTAGGTGTAGGCTGATCCGGTGTAGGCGGCACCTCGATTCCCGGATTATTCTTGAACACTGCCGTGTAAGTCGCTTCGGCCACTTTGTCACCGTCGGCAGGGAATTCCTTATTCCACTTGTCGAATATCATCTTGTCATTCTTGTACGCAACGTTAGGCAGAATCAGGTTTTTCACATCTTCCCACTTCATGCTCTTCTTGACGTCGAATATGAGCTTCTTGCCCTTGTCACCGCCGTTCAAAACGCCGTCCGCGGTAGGATCGAAAGTGATTCTTACGGAGCCTTCGGCAACTTCACCCGGTTTGTCAGGATCCGGTGTAACGATTCCCGGTGTCTCAGGTTCGGTCGGTGCAGGTCCCGGAGGCGTAACTTCATCCTTCTTGAATGTAGCCTTGAATTCCATGTCCTCGGTGATATCGGTGCCTTCAATCGCAGCCTTGTTATATGTCTTGGAAGTCTTCTCGACTGTCCACGAGATAAAGGTATATCCCTTCTTCTCAGGATTGTCCGGCACCTTCTTAGGCTTCTTGCCGTTCTCGACCTTCTCAACACTCGTTATCACTCCGTCGACCTCAAAGGTCACGATGTGTTTAACCACAGGATGCTGCGGCAGCTGTACATATTTTGCGACAAACTTGGTGTCTTCGCTTATCTTCAGCTTTTCTATCGCGGACTTCAGATAAATAGTTCCTTCTGCGTCAATCTGCCATCCGACAAACTTGTAGCCGTCCTTTTCAGGTGCATCAGGCACATCCTTCGGTTTATCCTTGTTCGCTATATATTCCATGCCCACAAGCACATCGTCAGCCTCGTAGCTAACCTTGTACTTATGCGTTACATCGTACTTCGCGGTGATTACCGTCTCCGCGGAGAACTTGCCCCTGAGGGACCTGTCCCACTCGGCGAATCTGTATCCCGGTTTTCCGATAGCCTTAGGCGCACTGTCCGTCAGATCCACTTCCGTGTCCTTCTTGACGTGGAGCACAGTATCACCTATAAGCTCAGCGCCGTGCTCGCCCTTGTCGAACTTCACTGCCACATAGTCGGCTTTCGGCGGATCTTCAGGATCTTCAGGAACCACTATGTTGCCGATTTCTTCGTAGGTTGCCGTTATCGTCGTCTCTGAATTGAATCTGCCTTTCAGCGGCTTGTCCCAAGCCTTGAACTTCCAGCCGTCTTTGCCGACTGCCTTAGGAGCTTCCGATGTCAGATCTACTTCCGTGTCCTTCTTGACCTGAAGCACTGTATTGCCCTTCAGCTTCTCTCCGTTTTCTCCCTTATCGAATATTACCTTGACGTAATCAGGTTTCGGAGGATCTTCCGGCGTGCCCGGAAGCACGTTCTCATCCGCTCTGAAACTTGCGACGTATGCAACGTCCTTATTTACCTTAAGCTTCTTTATGACTTCTTTGCTGTAAGTTTCACCTGTCTTCTTGACCTTCCAGCCCATGAATACCTTGCCCGTTTCCGTAGGATCGGCAGGTACATCCGTAAGAGCCGTGCCTTTTTCAACAGCTTCCACAGCCACGATCACGCCCTTCACTTCAAAGGTCACGATCTTCTTATCAGCTTCTTCTTTCTTGAAGTTTGCAACGAACTTGGTGTCCGCCGTAATCTTGAGCTTCTCAACGGCGTTCTTCAGATAGATGTCACCTGCGCCGTCCTTCTGCCAGCCTATGAACTTGTACCCTTCCTTCTCAGGGTTTTTAGGCACATCGTTCGGTTCATCACCGTTGTTCACATACTCAACGTCCAGAATTTTTCCGTCCGCCTCGTAAACAACTTTGTGCTGTGCGGTCTGTTCATATTTCGCCGTGATCACCGTGTCGGTATCAAAAGTTCCGCTCGTTTCTTTGTCCCAGCCTTTGAACTTATAGCCGTCTTTGCCCACTGCCTTAGGGGCTTTCAACCTTACGTCGGTCCCCTTCTTAACGAAGAATACGGTTTTTCCGATGAGTTCCGCTCCGTTCTCGCCCTTCTCAAAGCTTACCTTGACGTAATCCACAGGTACAGGTTCATCAGGGTTTTCAGGGGTTATTATGTCTTCTCCCTTAAACTCCTTGTACTGAGCCGTTATGGTCGTATCTTCCGTAAACACATCGCTGAGCTTCTTGTCCCAGTTTGTGAATCTCCAGCCTTTGTCAGCGGTGACCTTAGGTCCCTTGAGCGTTATGTCCTTATTCTTTCTTACATAGAAACTGTCGTCGCCCTCGAGCGTTCCGTGCTCGCCTCTGCTGAAAGTTATCTTTGCATAGTTGTCGGCAGGAGGATCAGGCGTGTCACCCGGCTCTATATCCTTCAGCTTATCATACGTTGCCGTGTAAGTTGCGTCAGCCGTGAACTTGCCCTTGAGATTCTTATCCCATCCGGTGTGTTTCCAGCCTTCTTCCGCCTTGATCTTAGGTCCCTTGAGGGTAACCTCAACGTTCTTCCTGACGTAGAATTCGCTGTCGCCGTCAAAACTGCTTCCGTGCTCACCGAGTTTAAACGTTACTCTGATGTAATCGGCTGTCGGCGGTTCAGGGTCATCCGCAGGTTCAACATCCTTCAGTTCCTCAAACTGAGCCGTAATCTTGGTATCCTTATCAAAACTTCCCTTGAGATCCTTATCCCATTTCTTAAACTTCCAGCTGCCTTCCGCCTTCACCTTCGGCGCATCTGCCGAAAGGTCGACTTCCGTATCCTTCTTGACCTGGAACACGCTCGTTCCTTCAAGGCTCTTTCCGTGATCGCCCTTGTCAAATGTTACCTTGACATAATCAGGCTTCACAGGTTCGTCCGGATTGCTCGGAATGACATCGGTACCGTCCCTGAAACTTGCGACAAACGCCGTTTCCCTCTTTATAGGGAGTTTCTTAACCGCTTCTTTGCTGTATCCCGGACCTTTTCCTTCTATCTTCCAGCCCATGAACACCTTGCCCGTTTCCGTAGGATCGGCAGGCACCGTCGTTACGCTCGCTCCCTTTGCAACCTTTTCAACCACAGATATGATTCCGTCGTTCTCAAAGGTTACCAGGAACTTCTCCGTTTCCAGTTTCTGATAGTTGGCGACAAACTTGCTGTCTTCCGTAATCTTTAACTGCGACAGCGCACTGTTAAGATACGTATCTCCGCTTCCGTCCTTCTGCCAGCCGATGAACTTATGACCTGCCTTCTCAGGAACGTTTTTAGGCACTCCCGCAGGTGTCGCTTCATCATCCAGGTATTCTACCGCAACGATGTTTCCGTCAGCTTCATAGACTACCTTATGCTGCGCGGTCGCCTCGTATATCGCCGTTATCGTCTTGTTATTACTCAAGTTGAGTGCATTGATATCCGTATCCCAGTTTTTGAACTTGTATCCCTTCTTGCCGACTGCCTTAGGGGCTTTGGCTTTCAGGCTCACATCCGTGTCTTTTCTCACATGGAATACGCTCTTTCCGTACAGGATCTCTCCGTCCGCGCCCTTGTCGAACGTTACCTTGACATATCCTTCAGGTACAGGTTTCTCAGGGTCTTCAGGAACAATCACGTTGTTGAGTTTCTGGTACTGAGCCGTGATCACGGTATCTTCCGTAAACTTGCCCTTGATATTCTTGTTCCAGCCTATATGTTTGTAGTCATCTTCAGGCACTACCTTAGGAGCGCTTGCCGTAAGGTCCACGTCCTCGTTCTTCTTGACATAGAACCTGCTCGTTCCGTCAAGTTCGCCGTGCTCGCCCTTTTCAAAGGTGACGGTCACATAATCCTTGTTAGGCGGTTCAGGATGCTCATCATCGCCCGGTTCAACGTTCTGCAGTTTATCGTACTGTGCCGTTATGACAACGTCTTCCGTGAACCTGCCTTCCGTCGCCTTATCCCAGCCGGTGAATTTCAGACCTTCGTTAGGCGTTATCTTAGGCGCATTCAGTTTAACATCCTTGTCAGGGTTTACGTAGAACCTGGTGGTTCCGGTCGCTCTTCCCTTTCCTGTGCTTTCAAAGAGTACAGTCTTGTATCCGGCAGGCTTCTTGTCGCCCGTCACGATATCGGAAAGCTCGTTGTACTTGGCATTGATAGTGGTTTCTTCCTTAAACTGGCCCTTGGTCTGCTTGTCCCAGCCTCTGAACTCATACCCCGGTTTCTCATTGACCACCGGCGCGATCAGATCCACGACCTTATCAGGGTTCACATAGTAGCTCGTCTTATCCGTCGTGGTTGCCTTTCCTCCGAGATTGAACGTTACCGTCACGTATCCTTCAGGTTTTTCCTTATCGGTATCAACGATTCCGTCTTTTTCCGTGTATTGAGCCTTAATTGAGGTGTCTTCCTTAAACGGTCCGACAGAGTCCTTGTCCCAGCCTTTGAATTCATACCCTGTGTGAGGTTTTACCGTAGGCTTAGGCAGAGTGATTTCGGCATCCGGCTTCACGTAGTACGTGGTGGCATCCATCGTGTCTCCTTTGCCGTCCAGGTCAAAGGTTACCGTACTGTATCCGTCAGGCTTCGGTTCGGTGCCCGGTACAACGTTAGGGATGTCATCGTACGTAGCCACTATATTGTAATCCGTGTCGTACTGATATTCTTCTCCTGATTCCCAATCGTTTCCGGTGTCTTCCCATATCCAGCCTGTATGCTTGTGACCTGTCTTCGCCTTTACCTCAGGTTCGGTAAGCACGACATCTTCATTCGGATTTACGTAGTATACGGTATTGTCTTCAGTGGTTCCCTTTCCGTCAAGGTCAAAGGTCACCGTGCTGTATCCGTCAGGCTTGTCTCCGTCTTCAGGTGTAACTACGTTCGGAACATCTTCATATGTCGCCTTTATTGTCGTATCAACGCTGAATGTTCCTTTAAGAGGCTTATCCCAGCCTGTGTGTCTGAGTCCGGTGTTTGCAACAACGTGCGGAGCCTCAAAAGTAACTTCCGTATCTTTCTTGACGTAGCACTTTGCAGGATCATCTGTCGTTCCTTTACCGTCAAGGTCAAATGTTATCGTAACATACCCTTCAGGCTTCTCCTGATCTCCCGGAACCACGTTCTCAAGCTTCTCATATACGGCATATACCGTCCAGTCGCCGGATACTATCGAGTCCTTATTGAAGTCAGGAGCTGTTGCGGATGCGCTCTTTGCCCATCCTTTGAATCTGTATCCGGACTTTGTAGGCTTTGTCTTAGGGAAGGCATCCGCAAGTGATGTCCCTCTCTTTACAGTTACAGGGGTAAAGCTTCCGCTTCCTCCGTTCACGTCAAACCATACAGTCACAGGATCGACTATACTTCCCATGTCTCTCCAAACGGCATACACATTCATGTTATGGTTTATCTCGGTGTCTTCGAAGAAGTCAGGCGTCGTCGCAACATTTGACTTCGCCCAGCCGAGGAATATGTATCCGTCTCTCTTAGGCTTGCTCTTAGGGAACTGCTCCGAAAGTGTGCTTCCCTTGTCTATCGTTACCGCAGGCGGAACATCCGTAACGCCCGTACCGTTACCGTTGAATGTAACGGTTACATTCTCTATTGTCGTATTCTGCTTCCAAACCGCATATACTATCGTATTTGCATTTACTTCTGTGCTTCTGAAGAAGTCCGCCTTGGAAGCATGCTGATCCAAGGACCAGCCTTTGAAGGTGTATCCGTCTTTCTCAGGCTTCATCGTAGGGAACTTGTCTTCAAGCGCGGTTCCTTTCTGAACCGTGACCGTAGTTCCGCTTCCGTTTCCTCCGTTTACATCGAACTTGACCGTAACTTCCTCTACATTCTCCGCTCTCCAGACCGCGTACACCGTCATGTCCTGAGGAACAGGAGTATCGCTGTAGAAGTCGGGTCTTGCCGCATACTGGGACTTAGCCCATCCAAGGAACACATGTCCCGCCCTTATAGGCTTTCTTGCAGGGAAGGTCTGTCCGAGGCTCTTGTTTCTGATCACCTCGACCTTTTCAGGCGCATCTTCTCCGCCGTTTGCGTTGAAGCTTACATGTACCTTGTCCTCCTGCCATACCGCATAGTACGTAACAGGTCCTTCACTGTTAATTACGGTATCTTTCGTTACATTAGGCTCCGCGGCATCCTTGGTCTTAGCCCAGCCGAGGAACTTATATCCTTCCTTGATCGGAATCTGATTAGGATATGCATTATTGTATTTATCGTTAAGCTTATACCCGTAATACGCATAAGTCGATTTCGGTACATTCCTTCCGCCGTTTCCGTCAAAGTTGATGTCAACTCTCTTGCTGTACCATGTGGCATATACGGTCGTACTGCCCGTAACCTCCGAAGTTTGATTAAAGTTTCCACCACCGGTATCAACAGCCTTCCTACTTGTATCCCATCCGGTAAAGTTATAGCCTGTTCTTGTAGGCTTTTTATCAGGGAATTTCGCTCCTATAGGTTTTTCCTTCTCGACTTCTATGATTCCCGGACCTCCGCCGCCTCCGTTATCGTCAAAGGTGAGATTCACGTGCATGTGAGGATATACAACATGATATGCTGAATCCTTGAGGTCATTGGGGTTTCTCTTCTCCCTTATGTTTACCTTTACCTTAGGTCTGTTGTTCGGGTAAAGATAGAATGCATCCCCATGCAGAGATTTAAGATTTTTGCTTATGGATACGCTTGCCAGTTTAGAATTATTGCCATACGCATACACTCCAATCTTCTCCACGCCGTCTCCGAGCGTAATACTTCCGAATTTATTGCCATTGAAAGCTCTTATCCCAACGGTCTTTACACTGCTCGGAAGCTTTGCGTCGGTCAGCTGGTTATTGTCGAAAGCACCTTCAGCAACTTCCGTAACGGCAGTGTTTGAAATATCTGCTTTGGTGAGTGCATTATAACGAAATGCATACTTCCCTATCTTGTTGATTCCGTGAGGGAGAGTCAATTCAGTCAGTTTATTGAATTCAAAGGTACCGTCTTCTATGCTTCTTACGGAATTTCCTTGGAATTTCAGCTTCTTAATCTCTGAATGTCCAAACGCGTACTCACCTATGCTCTGCACGCTTGCAGGGATCTCAACGGAGTTTGCATCGGCACCCGGTAACTCTTCGCCGATACGAGTATATGAAAATGCATCCTTTCCTATACGCTTAAGCCCTTTGATTTTATTGAGTCTGAAGTAAAGGAGGCCGGCATTCTTAAATGCACTTTCACCTACCGTGTGCCAATTCCCTTTGAACTCCACTTTATCGCCCGACCAGGAGTCGAGTGCTGTTTTGTTGAATGCACTTTTTCCTATTGTGCCTTCATCAGAAGAAACAACAACGTTATCAAAATTATAGTTGCCGTTAAACGCTTCATCTCCTATTTCAGAGAACTCAGCGTCAGTTTCATTCGCAAGTGCGTAGAAATCATCTAACATGCAGTTATGACTAAAGGCTTCATTTCCTATCTTCACCGGAATGTATACACCGGCATTACTATATCCTTTTACTTTTACGTGTTCCAAATACCTGTTACGAAATGAACGATAACCTATTTCCTTTAACACGGCATCTACATATTTCCCTTTATAGTAGACGTTTTTAATCATGCGAGGTATCACAATGTTATTGCTATCGTCAGGCTTTGCGATAAAGCTAGTAATCTTATATGTATAATATTTTCTCCCGTATGAATCGGTGTGTTCAGAAATATCATACCAAAAATTTCCCGTGGTGAGTTCTTTTTCTGACCGTGACTTCCATACAGCGTCCACGACTGCGTCATCAACAATACCACTCCAAACCATAGAACCATTCCCATATGTTATCCAGTCCGGCCACTTGACAGCCCCGTTGCCGTGCCTTACTGAATTCCAATTATAATAGTTTCTAATATTAAGACCTTCATTCCGAAATCCGTCGCGTACAGGCTCTACAAAACCGTCCTCTCTCAAGTATCCTCCTTTGTTAACCAAAAATCGTGTCTTGAGGGTGCTTACACCCGATCCCGGTGCGGGTTTGCCACCGTGATAGTCAACTATAACGCACCTCTTCTTTTCCTTGTATACAGGATACAGATGCCGCTTGCCGTGATTCCTTATATTGTTTCTTATTGTGTTATACGACATGGCGGATGTTGCGTTAGGTTCCGTAGAATAGCCTAAACAAACCTTACCCTTGACATTTGCATGAGGGATAGCACCTTCGGCACCGCTTGAATCAAAAATAGGGATAAAGTCTACATACGACGCCAATTTTACGCTTTTACTGCTCGCTTCAGGCAGCTCATGCACATATATAGATGTGGTGGCGGATCTGTATATCGGTCTTATTTTAATACTGCCGTCGTTATTTGATTTCGCCCAATCAGCCACAGGTCTATCGTAAGCAAGGTATCTAAGACCTACCGCAGGATCGCCATGGTCCGAACCCCCGGGTTTTTCAAAATACGCAAACCTATAACTCCCGTTATCGGGTAAATTCTCTTTTATATACTTTCTTAAAGAGTCACCTTTCCTTATGGTAAAGGTATTGCTTCCGTTTTTACCGAACTTAAAATTCTTCGGTCCATGGTAACTCGGATCGCTCGTATCTATAGTGACATGAACCCGATTGTACTTGTCTTCCGGCATATTCGAGAAATCATTGTCTTTGCCGTATCTGTCCGATGTGGCGCAGATGTAACCATTTTGGTTTATCCGGGTATCTGCGAAAACATCCCTGTTTGCCAGCGGTGTATAATCATGACTGCCGGACTTTGCCCATCCTGTGGCAACGTAGGTTGTATCTCCCCTCATTACCCTGATTTCAGGTATGCTCTCAAGTATCGATGCGCCTATGCACGCGCCTTTCTTGATAGGAACGCTTATACTGAGCTGGTTGTCTGTAGGATCCAAGCTTATGAAGATATCATATTCTCCGCCTCTTCCGA
>CP016202.1:1231381-1251228 GCA_003433295.1 Eubacterium minutum ATCC 700079
CTATACCTAATCTCCCTATAAAGGTCATCGATGAAACTCGCTTTAACCTGCGAGGAAGCACTCGACAAGGTTAAAGTCTTCTGTGTGTTACTATATTTGCGCCAAAAACATATCTTATCCGGATTGTTCGGATAAACGAAGTTCACTAGATAGCAACTCTCATTGTCGTACGGTATCCTGCGTTGTAATACTGTCGGGGTAAAAGCCTCATACTTGTCGATTCCCGGATCCACGTCTTTAAGCGCCTTAGGTTTTATCCCTTTTCCCGATTTGAGGTTACCCTTTGTGATCGGCGCCTGTTTTGCGGGATCGCTTTTCGCTTTGTCCGCTGACGCACCGTCTTTGGCTTTTTCCTCTTCTGCGGGTATCTGCGCAGACTTATCCGGTATTTCCGGCTTTACGTCTTTTCCTTTCGCTCCGGACGGCGCACTCTCCTTGTTTGCGTCTTTGCCCGCATCCTTGCCGCCGGCTTCGCTCTTAGGCTTATCAGCCGGTGTTTTCTTTGGCTGCGGTTTGTCCGCAACTTTGGCCGCGTCCATCTTCTTCTCGACCTGCTTATCCTGCCGCTTACCATTCTCATCTGCGGCGAAAGCACGGTCAAAAGGAATGTAGGTCGCAACAACCATGAAAACCAGTAACATCGTTAAAAGTTTTCTCTTCATGTTCGTTGCAGTCGTTTCCTTTCTACTGAAACCATCCATGACTGTTTCCTCCTTCTTCTACAATAACTCTTTTTTAGCAATAACTTTTGAAATCGAATTTAGCAATAACTTTTCTATCTATCTTCCGATCCCCGCAACAGCGACCTTGTTGCTATTGGCCTTCTTGCCTTTTTTTGCTTTCTTCTTGGGCTGTATCTTGACAAGCGCTATGTACATCTTGGAAAGATTGCCCTTGGTTCTGAAGTATACGGCCTTGGTCTTTTTGTCGTACTTTGCCTTAAGAAGTTTTCCCTTCTTTCTCAGGATCAGGGGTTTCTTACGTTTTCCTTTCCGGCCTTTGACTTTCTTGATCTTCTTGGCGTACAGGCGCATGATGCGAAATTTGGTCTTTTTCTTTATTTTCTTGCCCGCATACGGAAGCCCGATGTCGACGGCCTTCACCTTGTATTTCTTCGCCTGTTTGCCCGAAATCACCATCTTGAGCATGTATATCTTTTTCTTGTAGATCTTCTTTCTTACGGCCTTGGACTTTACGACCTTCTTCTTTTTCTTGGTTATCAACTTGAAGTAGGTCTTGAGGTTGCTCTTTTTGTACAGCTTTTTAAACTGCTGCGGCATCATCTTGATAGAAACCCTCTTGATCGTAAGTTGCATGTAGGTGTATTTGTCACTCGCCATGCCCGCCTGTTGAGCCGGTGTCAGCTTGATTGTTTTCTTGCTCTTGATGATCAGAGGACCCTTGCCTTTTCCGCTGTCACCCACGCCTGCGTTACCGGACTTACTCGCATTTTGGTCGCCCTTCCAATTCGGGTCTTTCTCAAACCGGGCAACGAGCGTCATGTCAGCCACGATCTCAAACTTCTCAACCGTGGATTTGGCGTATGTCTTGCCTCTTCCGTCCACCTGCCAGCCTTTGAACATGTAGCCGGCGAGTTTTGGATCCACGGGAACCTTACGAGGTGTATCGAGCAGATATACCTGTTCCGTAACGTCCGCCGCGCCGCCGATCTTGTAGGTGACCGTCACCTTGCGCGCCTGCTTGTAGGTTGCCACGTAGGTTTCCTTGCCGACCGTGTCGCCGTCCGCAGGGAATGCCTTGTTCCACATGGAGAACACTTTGCTTCTGTCCTTGTAGGCAGGTTTGTTGTATACGATGCCGTTTTTGACATCTCCCCACTTGGCCGTCTTGTCCACATCGAAGACAAGCGGTTGCCCAACCGTTTCCTTTGCTCCGCCAAAGTATCCGTCGCCCGTAGGGTCAAGCGTTATCCTGACCTTTCCGGCAGGGATAGTTCCCGGGTTATTCGGATTCTCGGGAATGCTTATGTTTCCGGCATTGCCTGCAAATACCGCCTTATACGTATCTGTAGATATACTGTCCTGATCTTTTGGCAGATCCTTGTCCCATTTATCGAAGACCTGGCTGCCATCCTTGTATTTCACCTTAGGCAGGATGAGGTTTTTCACATCCGCCCACTTGAGTTTTTTCTTGATATCGAATATCAGCTTGCCGCCGAGTTTACCGCCGTTCAGGCTTCCGTCCGCAGTCGGATCAAACGTGATTCTGGCATATCCTGCGGGGATCTCTCCCGGATTTTCCGTCTCGCCCGGATCATGCGATATGATGCCCGGTTTCTGCGGATCCGCTTCCTCCGTGCCGTCGTCACTGCCCGGCTTTCCCGGATTGCTCGGGTCACTCGGATTGTTCGGCTTGTTCGGATCGCTCGGATCGCTCGGTTGCCCCGGATCTCCCGGATTGCTTGGGTCGCCGCCCGGATCGTCCGGGTTTTCATTCGTCTTCTCATACGTTGCGGCTATTATAGTGCCTTCCGTAAACCTTCCCGTACTGTTCTTGTCCCAGCCGGTGTGTTTCCAGCCTTTGTTCGGCTTCACGGTAGGCGTCGGAACCGTCACCTCAACCTCGGAGTTCACGTAGTACTTGGTCACATCGTCGGTGCGGCCCTTGCTTCCGTCTATGTAAAAACTTATCTCAACATACCCTTGCGGTTTCTTCGTTCCCGGTTTTGCGGGGATTACATTGTCGAGTTTCTCGATGTCGGCGACAAATTCCGTGTCCGTCGTCATGCTGCACTTCTCAAGTTCGGCTTTGCTGTAATGCCTGCCTTCCCCGTTTATCCGCCATCCTTTGAACTCGGTTCCCGTCCGTTTCGGATCCTGCGGAACCTTTGCCGGCGGATCCATGACATACACGCTTTCACTTCCGACAGTCTCGCCGGCGACCTTGTAGCTTATCTTAATCTTCCTCGCTTCTTTGTATGTTGCTTTGAAAGTTCTTTCCTCTACCGTTTCCCGGTTTGTCGGTATCTGCGGTTTCCAACCGTCAAAGACCTTGGTGTTGTCCTTGTACGCAGGTGTGTTCCTCGAGAGCTCATCGCCCACGTTCTGCCACTTGGTTCCTCTCTTTACGTCAAACATCAACTTGACCCCGGGTTCATGTCCTTCAAAGTGTCCGTCGCTTCCCGGATCCATGTATATGCGTGCCGGAGGAACGGGGTCCGGAGTTCCCGGATTCTGCGGATCCACCACTTTTATGTGATCATTGTAGCTAAAGGTAGCTCTATACGTTGCACCTGCAACATACTCATCGTCTTGCGGAAATCCGGGACTCCATCCGTCGAAGAAATATCCTTCGGTTTGGCTTGAGACAACCGGCGTAATCTTATCTCTGACGTCACCCCACTTGAGGGTCTTCTTTATGTCATAGGAAAGCTTCTTCCCGGCTTGCCCGCCGTTCAAACTTCCTCCCGGCGTAGGGTCGAATACGATTCTGATATAGCCCTTTTCCGGTTTGCCCTCGCCGGGGTCTTCCTTGATAGCCGGTTTCTCGGGCTGCGTGTCGGTCTTCGGCGGCTGCACCTGAGGCTCTCCGGGATCTTCGCTCGGATCATATCCCGCTCCGCCGCCATTATCCGATTCATACGTCGCCGTTATTACAGTATCTCTTTCAAATCTGTACCATCTCTCTTTAGGGTCCAATTCAGGATTCCATCCCTTGAACTTCCAGCCTTTATTGGCAACTACCCCGGGCATCATATCAACAAGGGGAATCCCGACACCTTTTGCCAGCTGAAAACTCGTCATTCCGATGAGCTTCTCACCGTGTGCGCCCTTGTCGAAAGTCACTTTTACAAAGCCCTCTTTCACGGTATCGCCCGGCTTCAGCTCGTATGCCGGATAGTTTCCGCCCATAAACACCGCTTCCATGACGGTGTCGGTATTTATCTTCAGCGATGTAAGCGCTTCTTTCCTGTATGTTCCGTCAATGCCCTTCTTCTTCCATCCGATGAAGTTCATTGTGCTACCATGCTTATGTTCGGGATCCTGCGGTATGTCCGCCGCAGAAAGGCTGTCGCCCTTCTTGATGTGAGCAACACCCAAGACAATACCCTCATTGTCAAATGTCACCGTTACTTTACCGCTCTCTTTTTTATCATAGACCGCAAGAAAGTCTGTGCTTTCATTTACCAAATAATTGTTTTTGAGTGCATTCTTGGTATAGAGTTTGGTCTTGTCGTAACTGCCGTCCGCTTTTTTCTTCGCCCATCCTATGAACTTGAATCCCGGCTTGTACGGCGCCCGCGGCACATACCGTAGCCATTGATTTCTTTCCATGGTCGCAACTCCGACAGGATATATGTTTGGCGGATCTCCCGCAAAGAACAACACTCGCCTGTAGTAGTTCATAGTACTGTTCATTGCGAAGATAACGGTATCCTCGTTATATACGCCTCTGACCTGCCGGGACCATCCGTAAAACTCATACCCATCATGAGGTATTGCTGTCGGCGGATCCGGCTGCACCTCCACGCCCTTCCTGACGTGAAATACCGCATTTCCGATCAATCCCTCACACTCTCCTTTTTCAAAGGTCAGTTTGACATATCCCGGTGCCGGAGTCTGATCCTGATCCACGGGGATTATTACATTCTCATCCGAACTTTCCGCACCGCCCGCGCGATTCTTGAGCGTGCCGCCCATGCGATTCTTGAGTGTGGCAGGCGCCTGTGCTTTTACGGTACTGCACTCCTGTTTTTTCGCGGTGCCGGCCGGCCGCTTTGCCTCGGCGGCACCCGTCTTTTTCTTGGCGATGCGATCCGCCGCAAAACTCCGGTCAAGCGGAACATAGGTTGCGGCAACCACAAAAACAAGCAACAACGTCAAAACCCGCCGCGCCGCGGTTTGTAGTCGCTTACCGCTCGTGCCGGTCTTAATAAGACTTTCCATGACTGTTTCCTCCTTTTATTTGAATAACACCCCTTGCATTCTCATTCGCTTTTGTCCAAAGCGCTATATAATTATCATGCCCAATCAATATTTTTTCTTTATTCTATCACAGTTTCTTCATCGATAAAAGGCTAAATTGCACAAAAATTAAAAATGTACACTCTGTAGACTTTGACATATTTTTCTGTTATTTGCGTCATGCCTACTTTGTGTACTTGCATAAGGTCGTCTTTGTAAATCCGAGCGGAGATTGCGAGAGGCTTTGAGCGTCGCTGTTTTCCGGTAGATGAAAGCCCCCGTTAACATCAATAGCTGTATGCGCCTTGCTTTTCGGCAACAAAATCGACCTCCGTATTTCCGACTTTACCCACGGCGACTTTGTATCCTCGGCGCAGAAGCTCAAAATAAACCATGTTTTCAAGTGAAAACCCCAAGTCGTAATTCATCCTCGGAAGAATGTAATTTCTCAACCCCAAATCCACTATGTACATTTTTCGATTCAATTTCAAAATCTGTTTGCCCACAATATCAAAGCGCTCAACCGGATAAAAAACAAAGGATTCCGTCAATGCTCCCACGTAGTCGGCCACTGTATTCTGGGATATTTTTCTTCCGGTCGAAACCAAATAACCCGTGATTTTTCTGATCGATACAGGACTTCCGACAGCGCCGGCAAGGTATTTTGCAATCGCCTTGAGCAGTACAATATCCGTAATTTTGCCCCTTGAAGAACCTCTTACTTTGCGTACCCATCTATCTTCAATGTCCTTTACGATAACCGTATTGTAAATCCCCTCCAAATAGGTTTCTACTTTTTCTCTTGTACGGTTCATTGCGGCAACATAAGGCATACCTCCATTTTGTAAGTACTCGGAAAAACCCTTTTCTCTCTCCATTCCCGTCATATCAAGAAATTCCCGGAATGAAAACGGCAGAACTTTGATTTCAACATATCTGCCTGTCAAAAATGTTGCCAAATCCCCTGACAGCATATACGCATTTGATCCTGTGATATATAAATCCACGCCGTTTGTTACATATTATCGCATGCTTGAAAAATATCCGATAAAACCTTAAACATAAAATCCGGGCGCCGGCAAATGCCGACGCCCGTAAAGAAAGGAGTTAGTGCACGCCTACGTGCCTTTCATGTTATTTGCTTATTATTGACTTTCATTTATCTTGTACCGCCGACCTTCCCGCGTTTGCCTTTCTTTGCCTTTTTAGATTTCTTGGGCTGAATCTTCACAAGGGCGAAGTATGTCTTCGTAGGGTTGCCCTTTGTATTGAAATACACTTTCTTGACCGTTTTATCGAATATAGCTTTGAAGAGTCCGCCTCTCTTGAGCAGTTTGAATGCTTTTTTCGCCTTCTTTCCTCTCTTCTTCTTAACTTTCTTTGCCTTCTTCACGGCGAACTTCATCATTCTGAACTTAGTCTTCTTCTTGACTTTTCCCACGGATGAGATTCCTGCATTCAGGCCTTTCATCTGCTTGCCGGAGATGACCATGTTCAGCATGTAGACTTTACCCTTGAAAATCTTCTTCTTGATTGACTTCTTGGCCTTGACGACTTTTCTGCCCTTCGTGACCATCTTGAAATATGTCCTGAGGTTCTTCCGGTTATACAGTTTTCTGAACTGCTCAGGTGTAACCTTAACGCTGACATTCCTTACAGTCAGTTCCATGTAGCTGTACTTGCCGCCCGCCATGTCTTTCTGTTGCGCAGGTGTAAGCTTGATGGTCTTCCTGCTCTTTATGATCAGAGGTTGCTTCTTTGAACTTGTATTCGTATTGCTCTTTTTGCTCTTCGCCGCCGAAGGTTCTTTGTCAAGCTTTGCGACAAGTTGAATGTCGGACACAATCTCAAATTTCTCAACTGCCGATTTACTGTATGCGGCGCCTTGTCCGCCGACCTGCCATCCGGCAAATTTGTAGCCTGCAACCTTCGGATCCGCAGGGACACTCGCAGGATGTCCCATGAGATATACGCTCTCGGTGACATCCGCGGCTCCCGAAACCTTATATGTTACGGTGAACCTTTTAGCCTCCTTATAGAGAGCCACGTAAGTTGCTTCCTTGACATTTTCCCCATCCTCTGGGAAAGGAAGATCCCATTTGTCAAATACCTTAGTTCTGTCTTTGAACGCAGGCTGCCTGCAGGTGATTCTGTTCTTGACTTCTCTCCATGTCAGGGAACTGTCAACATCGAACACCTGTTTGCTTCCGAGATTTTCTCCCGCAAACTGCCCGTCATTCGTAGGGTCGAGTGTGATTCTCACATGACCTGCCGGAACTTCTCCCGGATTATCAGGATCATTAGGAATTATGATTCCCGGGTTGTTCTTAAATTCTGCAGTGTAGGCCGCAGATGACACCCTATCTCCATCGGCAGGTAAGTCTCTGTTCCATTTATCAAAGATTTTACTGCTGTCCTTGTACATAACGTTCGGCATTATCAGATCTTTGACGTCTTCCCACTTTAGGACGCTTCTCACGTCAAATACCAACGTATCTCCGAGAGGTCTTCCGTTGAGTCTTCCATCCGCGGTAGGATCAAAGATAATCCTTACAAATCCCGCTTCAGGTTTTTCAGTCCCCGGGTTAGGTTTGATTCCCGGCTTGTCGTTCTCTCCGCCACCCGGATTGCCAGGGTTTGGCGGCGTTACAGGATCTTTCTCAAATACCGCCTCAAGTTGCAGATCACTTACAATCTCAAACTTTTTCACAGCATCTCTACTGTAGATCTTGCCGCTTCCTTCTACCTTCCAGCCCTTAAACGTATAGCCTTCTGACGTAGGATCCACCGGTACCTTAGGCGTATCCATGGCGTAAACGTTTTCACTGTCGTACACAGTCCCGTTGACCGTATACTCGACTTTGAACCTGCGGGCCGCCTTATATTTCGCCACAAAGGTTTCCCTATGCACCTGCTCGGCGGTTATAGGGATCTTAGGTACCCACTTGTTGAATACCTTGGTCTTATTCTTGTAATGAGGTTCTGCCGATTTAAGATATCTGCCGGCATACGCCCACGTTTTACTTATGTTTACGTCAAAGAGTTTCGACGTTCCCTGTTTCAGCCCTTCAAAACATCCATCTTTTGTAGGGTCCAAAACAATCCTCACGTACGTCATATCAACCTCTCCCGGGTTGTTAGGATCCGGAATGATTACATCTAAAGTCCTTTCAAATACCGCCGTGTATGTGTTATCCTCAACAAATTCCTCATCCGCAGGGAGTTTCTTGTTCCATTTTTTGAAAACCGCCCGTCCACTGTCTTTGTGTGTAACACTTGGCTTTATGTAATTCTTTACATCTCCCCACTTCAAACTGCTTTTCACGTCATAAACAAGTTTCTTGCCGATTTCTCCGCCGTTCAATACACCGTCCTCGGTAGGGTCAAAGGTTATCCTTACATACCCCGCTTTAGGCTTCTCCGTCTGAGGATTCGGCACTATCGCAGGCTTGTCAGGATTGACTCCCGGCTTGTTCGGATCGACTCCCGGTTCGCCCGGATCCGGTTGAGGCGCGGGTTTTTCCTCTTTCTCATAGGTTGCCGTTATCGTACCTCCCGTTTTAAATTCATCGTCAAGTCTGAGAGCTTTATCCCAACCCTTGAATTTCCAGCCGGAGTCTGCGACTACCGAAGGCGCAAACGGAGTCAGATCTATACCATTATAGTGGATTATCTGGAATACATTATGTCCTCTAAGTTGTCCGTGTTCGCCTTTGTCAAAGGTCACTTTCACATACCCCGGAGCCGGCATCTCGTCCGGTTTCATCGGAACAATGACATTCGAAGGTTCCATATGGGCAATGAAATGCGTTTCCTCATTTATGACAAAGTCTTCCAATGCTTCTTTCAGGTAAATACCACTTTTGCCTTCTATCTTCCAGCCTATAAACGTGTAAGGTGTCGGAGGCGTAGGAACTTCGGGAATTTTCTCTTTCCCGATTTGCTTGCCGTGCTCAACGGTTCCCCAACTTAGAATTTGCCCTCGGCTTTCAAAGGTCACAACATGCTTCTGCTTTTCTTTCTCCTTATATATCGCCGTGAAGACCGAATCATGCGTTATAAGCATGCCGGAATCAAAGTTATCGTAGAGTTCTTCCTCTATACCGTCTCTCTGCCATCCGATAAATGTGTATCCGCTCTTCTCAGGTGCTTCAGGGTGCACATTCTGAAGCCATATCCGTACATAGTACACTCCGACAATCTTTCCATCAGCTTTAAAGAGAACTCTGTGTCCGGTGGTTGGTTCATACTTGGCTGTGATTACGGTATTTTTCTTGAATCTGCCATTTGGAGAAATATCCCATTCCGTGAACTTAAATCCTTCTTCCGCCACCGCCAAAGGCGCCTTAATCCTGACATACTTATTCTTCTTTACGTGGAAGACAGTATCTCCCTCAAGTGATTCACCGTTTACGCCCTTCTCGAATCTTACCTCAACATACCCCTTAGGAGGCTCCGACGGATACTCAGGCACTATCACGTTATCTTCTTTTTCATAGGTCGCCGTTATTGTGGTATTTGATGAGAACTTTCCGACAATAGGCTTATCCCATTCTTTAAACTGCCATCCGTCCTTTGCGATTACCTTAGGTACTTCATATGTAAGATCTACGTCGACTCCTTTCCTGACATGTAGGACTTCCTCACCGTCAAGTGATTTTCCGTATTTGCCCTTATCAAAAGTTATCTTGACATATCCCTCTTTTACCGGATCGTCAGGGTCTTTCGGTATTATTACATCTTCCTGTTTTTGATATATTGCCGTTATAACAGTATCTTCCTCGAATATGTTGTGCAACATATTATCCCATCCGTCGTACCGGTATCCCTCTTTCGGGACTACCTCAGGTGCCTGCCCGGACAGGTTGACTGTGACACCTTTCCTGACTTTGAAGACAGATATCCCCTTGAGGCTCTCGCCGTGTTCACCCTTGTCGAATGTAACCTTAACATATCCTGCTTCAGGAGGATCCGAAGGATTGCTCGGTTTCACGTTATCATCGTTGAAGATTGCGACAAATGCGGTGTTCTTCTTGATTACAAATGCCTTGACCGCTTCTTTTGTATACGTTCCGGCTTTCTTACCTATCCTCCATCCGATAAAGGTTCTGCCCGCTCCCGCGACAGGATCATCAGGCACGTTTGCAACGCTTGAACCTTTTGCAACCTTCTCTATCGAAATGATTTTTCCGCTTACTTCAAAGGTCACCATCAATTCAGCTGCAGATTCTATCTTCTCGTACTTCGCGTCAAACTCCGTATCTCCTGTAATCTCAATCTTCTCAACAGCCTTTGGCGTATAGACGTCTTCCGTTCCGTCCTTCTGCCAGCCTACGAATTCATATCCTTCCTTTTCAGGCGCATCGGGAACTTCTGTCGGGCGTTCTCCGCTGTTGACATACTCTACATCAAGTATTTTGCCGTCCGCTCTGTATGTAACGGAATTTCTGCTTTCAGGTTTCCACATAGCCGTGATTGTAGTGTCACTGTAGAACGTACTGTTAAGAAAGCGATCCCATCCATTAAATGAGTATCCCGGTTGACCTATGGCGGTAGGCGCAAAATCGCTCAAATCCACCGTAGACTGCGCAATTTTTACATAGAACGATGTCTCGCCCAGAAGAGTCAGTCCGTACAAGCCTTTGTCAAAGGTGACCTTGGCATAACCTGCCGGTCTCGGCTGATCCGTCGATTCAACGTCTTTCAGCACCCTGTACTGTGCGGTGATGGTCGTGTCTTCAGTGAACTTTCCTTGCGTCCGCTTATTCCAACCGGTAAATTTCAGTCCCGGGTTCGGTGTGACCTCAGGTGCTTCCAATTTCACATTCTTATTAGGGTCTACATGGAACTTCAGCATATCTTCCGATGTTCCTTTGCCGTCAAGATCAAATGTAACCGTTACATATCCTTCCGGTTTCGGCTGATCTCCCGGCGTTACGTTTTCAACCTTTTCATAAACCGCATATACTATCCAGTTTCCTCCGACGATGGAGTCTTTGGTAAAGTCTCCTTCAGTCGCAGCAATACTTCTGCTCCAGCCTTTGAATCTGTACCCGTCTTTTTTCGGTTTTTCCTCAGGGAATTTCTCCCCGAGAGAGGTCCCGCTTTCAACCGTGACAGGTACAAAGCTTCCTTTTCCGCCGTTAGTGTCAAAATAAACCGTTACCGGATCATTGAATTCGCCTTTGGATCTCCAGACGGCAAATACATCCATGTTGTCATTTACTATGCTGTCGCTGAAGAATGTAGGAACGGAACTTGAAGAATCCTCCGACCAGCCGAGGAAGATGTATCCGTCTCTTTTAGGTTCCTCTTTAGGGAAACTCTCTCCAAGGATGTCCCCCCTGTCAACCGTGACCGCCTCAGGCATGTCGATAACTTCATCGCCTCCCGCATTGGATCTGAATGTCACTTTAACCTCTTCAATTGAATCTTTCTTCTTCCAGACAGCGTATATCGTCATGTTGTCGTTGATAATCGTGTGTGGGAAGAAATCGGCTTTCTCGGCATTCTCGTCCACGGACCATCCTCTGAATACATAGTCGTCCCTTGTCGGTTTATCCTTAGGGAACCGGTCTCCCAGCGTAGCGCCCTTTTCTACGGTTACGCTATCTACGCTTCCGTTACCGCCGTTCATGCTGAACCTGACGGTAACCTCCTGCTTCTCTCCTTTTTTCCAGACGGCGTATACCGTCATGTCGTCGTTGACGTCCGTGTCACTGAAAAAGTCAGGCTTATACGCGTACTTTGACTTGGCCCATCCGAGGAATACATATCCCTCTCTTGTAGGCTTCCTGTCAGGAAACGCTGCTCCCAGTCTCTTGTTTCTTGTCACTTCAACAAAATTAGGTGCATCCTCACCGCCATTGGGGTTAAACTGAACCTTAACCTTATCTTCCTTCCATACCGCATAGTACGTAATTTCTTCCTTATCAACCACAGTGTCAGGTGTTACGTTAGGTTCTACAGCATCCTTTGTCTTCGCCCAGCCCAGGAACTTATATCCTTCTTTGATAGGGATCCGAGTAGGATATACATTGATGTCCGTATCATTCAGCCGAAATCCGAAGAACTTATAACGTCTCGCCGGCACGTTTCTCCCGCCGTTTCCGTCAAAGGTGATAGGAACTTCTTTACTGTGCCATGTGGCATATACGGTCGTATCTCCGGTGACCTGCGAGTCCCGATCAAATTTGTTCCCTTTGTATTTATTGACAGAATTCCTTACGGTATACCAATCGCTGAAATCATATCCGTATCTGGTCGGTTTCTTCTCAGGGAACTTTAGACCTATAGGCTTCTCTTTCTCAACTTCTATAGCTCCGGGACCTTCACTGCCTCCATTGTCATCAAATGTTAATTCCACGTGCATGTGCGGATCTACAACATGATAAGTTGAATCCTTGAGGTCGTTAGGATTTCTCTTCTCCCTTATGTTTACCTTCACCTTAGGTCTACTGTTCGGGTTGAGATAGAATGCATCGCTATGCAGAAATTTAAGATTTTTGCTTACGGATGCGCTTACCAGTTTAGGATTATCTCGGTACGCATCCGCTTCAATCCTCTCCACGCCGTCTCCGAGCGTAATATTTCCGAATTTATTGTTCCGGAAGGCATATTTTCCAATGGTCTTCACACTGCTCGGAAGCTTTGCGTCGGTCATTTGGTTATCCTGAAAAGCACCTTCAGCAACTTCCGTAATGGCAGTGTTTGAAATATCTGCAGTGGTGAGTGCATTGTTCTTGAAAGCATTCCTCCCTATCCTATTGATTCCGTGAGGAAGCGTCAATTCAGCCAGCTTATTGTTTTCAAAGGCACTGTCCCCTATGCTTCTTACGGAATTTCCTTGGAATTTCAGCTTCTTGATGCCGGAACCTTTAAACGCTTCCTTTCCTATGCTCTGAACGCCTGCGGGAATCTCAACGGAGTTTGCATCTGCACCCGGTAAGTTTTTGCCGATACGAGCATATCCAAATGCACCCTCTCCTATGTGCTTCATCCCCTCTATCTTATTGAGTCTAAAGTAATTGAGACTGGCATTTTGAAATGCACTTTCGCCTATTGTGTGCCAGTTTCCTGTAAACTCCACTTTATCGCCCTGCGAAAAATCGAGTGCTGTTCCTCTGAAGGCGCTTTTTCCTATCGTGCCTCCTCCATATCTTTCATCACGTGAGCGTATCTTAATGTCGTGAAAAAAATAAATACCAGAAAATGCTTCTTCCCCTATCTCAGAAAAGCTGGCATCTGTTCCATCTTTAGCAATGAAGTCAACCAGTTCTTTATTATCATAAAAGGCTCTTGTACCAATTTTGATAGGAATGTATTCACCTACATTTCCATATCCTTTTATTGACACAGAACTCAAATGTCTGTTTCTAAATGAATAAACACCTATTTCTTCTAACACTGCATCAACCAGTTTCCCTTTATAGTAGGCGTCTTTAAGCACGCGAGGTATCACAATATAACGGGCTTCGTCAGGTCTTGTGTAATAGTTATTAATCCTATACGTATAATATTTCTTTCCGTATGTATCAGTGTGCTCATATATGCTATACGACAAATTTGAAGATTTAAGTTCATATGTCTGCTCTGTCTTCCATATGACATCCACAACTGCATCATCATGTATATAATCGTTCTCTGTCCGCGTACCTAAAAACTCTCCGCTACCATATTCTATCCAATTCGGCCACTTGACAATACCGTTACCGTGCCTTACTGAGTTCCAGTTGAAGTAATTTCTAATATTGAGATCTTGATAGATAAATCCGTCGCGTACAGGTCTTACAAAACCGTTGTCCGTCAAACGCTTACCCTTGTTAACCAAAAACCGCGTCTTGAGGGTGCCCACGCCCGATCCCGGCGCGGGCTTACCTCCGTGATAGTCAACTATAACGCACTTTTTCTTTTCCTTGTATACAGGATACAGATGCCGCTTGCCGTGATTTTTGATATTGTTTCTTATTGTGCCATCCGACATGGCGTATGTCGCGTTAGGCTCTGTCGAATACCCTAAGCAAACCTTGCCCTTGACATTTGCATGAGGGATAGCACCTTCGGCACCGCTTGCATCAAAAATAGGGATATAGTTTCCATACGACGCCAATTTTACACTTTTACTGCTCGCTTCAGGTAACTCATGCACATATATGGGTGTGGCCCCGGCTTTATATGCCGGTCTTATTTTAATACTACCGCTCGCATTTGATTTCGCCCAGTCCCTTACAGGCCCATCGTAACCGAAATATTCCGCGCCGGCTTGCGGATCACCATGATCTGAGTCATTCGGTTTATAAAACCAACCAAACTTATAACTCCCGTTATCGGGTAAATTCTCTTTTATATACTTTCTTAAAGAGTCACCTTTCCTTATAGTGAAGGTATTGCTTCCGTTTTTACCGAACTTAAAATTCTTCGGCCCATAGTACTCCGGATGGTTCGTATCTATAGTAACATGAACCAGATTGTACTTATCCTCCGGCATCTTCGAAAAGTCATAATCTTTGAGGTATCTGTCCGATGTGGCAAAGATGTAGCCGCTTTGGTTTATCTGGGTATCTGCGAAAACATCCCTGTTTTCCAGCGGTGTATAAGCATGTTCACCTGATTTTGACCATCCTGTGGCAACGTAGGTTGTATCTCCCCTCATTACCCTGATTTCAGGTATGCTCTCAAGTATCGATGTGCCTATACACGCGCCTTTCTTGATAGGAACGCTTATACTGAGCTGCTTGTCCATCGGATCTATGCTTATGAAGATATCGTACTCTCCGCCTCTTCCAATTCTGTACTTAATCTCCCTGTAAAGTTCGTCGATAAAATCTGCTTTATCATACGAGCCCGCACCCGACAACGTCAGAGTTTTTTGCGTGTTACGAAGCTTAGACCAAAAACATATCTTATCCGGACGATTCGGATAAACGAAGTTCACCAGATAGCAATTCTCGTCATCGTACGGTATCCTGCGTTGTAATACTGTCGGGCTAAAAGACTCATCCTCGTCGATTCCCGGATCCACGTCTTTAAGCGGCTTGGGGTTTATCCTTTTGCCCGATTTGAGGTTACCCCTTGTAATCGGCGCCTGTTTTGCGAGATCGTTTTTTGCTTTGTCCGCTGACGCACCGTCTTTGGCTTTTTCCTCTTCTGCGGGCGCCTGCGCAGACTTACCCGGCATTTCCGGCTTTACGTCTTTTCCTTTCGCTCCGACCGGCGCATTCTCCTTGCTTGCGTCTTTATCCGCGTCTTTGTCCGCATCCTTGCCGCCGGCTTCGCTCTTAGGTTTATCGGTCGGCGTTTTCTTCAGCTGCGGTTTGTCCGCAATTTTGCCCGCGTCCGACTTCTTGCCATCCTGTTTGCCCGCGGCTTTGTCCACCTTCTTTTCAATCTGCTTATCCTGCCGCTTACCATTCTCGTTTGCCGCAAAAGCACGGTCAAAAGGGATGTAGGTTGCAACAACAGCAAAAACCAGTAACATCGTTAAAAGTTTTCTCTTCATAGTTATTGCAGTTGTTTTCTTTCTACTGAAACCATCCATGTTCGTCTCCTCCTTTTACAATAACATCTTCAAAATAACTATTCTCAATTCCTGCTCTGTATGTTTTTGCATTTCGCGCGGCGAGAGTTTCGGGTATGATGATACTTTATGAATCAACATCAATATTCTTTCTTTACCCTATCACAAATTCTTCACGAAATAAAGGAGGAATTGCAGGAATATTAAAAATGTACTTTCTGACCATTTTTTCATACTTTTGAGTCTTTTTAATTTCGGCTTATATACTTATATAAGGCATTCCTCGCCTCTTCAGCTTCCGGAAGCCATCCTGCCGCAAGCCACGTGTGCATCATTCCCTCACCTATGAACGTCTGTAGCTCTACGCCGTCTTTCTCACACTTTTTCTTGAATTCGTCAAGTTGTGCATAGTATATTTCATCCGTCCCGTAGAACGCCATAATCTTCGGGAAACCTTTCCAGCTGTGTCCCGCTGAATTCCCGAGCAGTCCATCGGCACCGCAAAGTAACATCATTTTCACTGCCGCCTTTACATATCCGGCGGTGAACATGGCATCTCGATTCTCTATTTTTTTCATTTCGGTGCATTGCTCCTCCGTAGCCGGCATGCGAATGGTTGCAGAAACAGGAACGAGTCTCCCCGGAAGCGGCGTATCGGGGCTGTTCTCCGAAATATATACGCACAGGTCCAAACAGAGCGAGCCTCCCGATGAGAGTCCAAACAGCGTTATGTTCTTCGCCTCATAGCGCTTAAGCGCCTCACGGTATACACATAAAACCGATTCCAGAAGACCTTTGCCGTCAACATCGGGCAAAAGTTTATGCCATACGAGCCACACATCCGCACCGGTTCTGTCCGAGATTTCTCCGGCAAACTTAAAATCTCCCTCATTCCCGGGCATCACGAACCCTCCGCCAAAGAAATAAAGCACAAGCCTCCTCTCCTTTCCTTTACCTCTCTCAGCGGCATCGGTTTCAGTGCTCGCGGAACCGGCATTTCCCGTATCGGCGGCTCCGCTTATGATGTAATATGGCGTCCCGCACGCTTCTTCTTCCTTAAACTCGTATCTCTTATGTAGTTTTCCAAGCGGTAGCGGTTTACTTTCACGCTTTTTCCTCTGCTGCTCCATAAACCGTTCCGGGTCTTTGGCAGCTTTTTTCATCATTGGTCGTACGAGATGCTTGAACATAAATTTTGTCAGATTGTATCTTATGCTTGCCATGTCTGTCTCCTTGCGCTTCAGAGATTCAAAACTTATTCTTCCACAATTTGCTGCTCCTTGTATTTCAGGAGTTCACAACTTCTTGCTTTGCCCTCGATTATATTTATCTAACAGTATACCACTTTCTCTGTGTTTTATCCCTACTTGTGATACGGTTCGTTTTTATTGATCTTGAAGCAGCGATATATCTGTTCCAGTAGAATCACACGCATCATCTGATGCGGAAAAGTCATATCCGAGAAAGAAAGTCGATAATCCGCCCTCGCACTTACTTCCCGCGAAAGTCCAAGGCTTCCTCCTATTACAAAGGAAATATCGCTCTTGCCGTCATTGCCGAGCCTTTCGATCTTCTTCGCAAATTTCTCGGAATCCATTCTCTCTCCCTTTATCTCAAGTGCGATCACAAAGGTATTTTCCCCAAGACGCGACAAAATTTCCTTGCCCTCAGAAATTCTGACGGCTTCCGTTTCCGCAGTCCCGGCATTCAGGGACAGTTTCGTTTCCTTAAGCTCGACTATTTTCAACTTACAGTAGTTTTTAAGTCGCTTGCTGTATTCCGAAACGGCCTCCTGCCAATACCTTTCTTTTAATTTGCCTATGCAAATTATCGAAATGTTCATATCCCGTCCTTTCATTCACAAAGTTTGACGCATTAATCAATATGCAAGTTGATTTCGAACGCTACACTTTAATCATGGCGCTGACTTCGCTGCGCGGTATTACGGAAAGTTCATAATCCCTGCCGTCCATAAAATCCTCTTCAAACAGTATATTGTTTATCGTCATGCGAGCATGCTCGGGAGTATTGTTTTCATTTGAAATATGAGCAAGCATAATCTTTGGGATCTTCTCTGTTTTCCTCTGTTTTAGAAGTTCGCACAACAGTTTCCCCGCCGCTTCGTTTGAAAGATGACCCGTATCGCCCAGAATTCTTTGCTTAAGCTCAAAAGTATAGGAACTCATTCTAAGTATAGCAACTTCATGGTTCGCTTCCAGTACCAGAAGATCGGCCTTGAGCATTTCCCCGAATATCTTCTCCGTTATACATCCTGTATCCGTCACCACCGTAACCTGCCTGCCTCCGCTTCTGATTGAAAATCCGGTAGGTTCCGCCGCATCGTGGCACAGATCAAATGCTCTGACTTCAATGTCTCCCACCGCAAAGTCTTCATCCGGCACTATTCTCATCGCTCTTCCGGCAGGCAGTAGCTCATCAATCTCTGCAAGCGTGCCATGCGATCCGTATACTACGGCATTTACCGCCTTTCTGCCCATCATACGTATACTTTTTATATGATCTGTATGCTCGTGTGTAATTAAAATCCCATCGACGTGCTCAGGTTCATGTCCATGTTCCCTTAAGCCCGCTATTACATGTTTGCCCGCTATTCCCACATCAACGAGCAGCACTGTGCCCTCACTTCTGACCATGTAGCAGTTCCCCGAACTGCCGCTGGCAAATGAAGAAAACTCCAATCCCATTTATGTTTTTTCCTTTCATTTCAATTGCGAAATCAAATGACCCCTTTTTAAACCCTTTATACATTTTCCACCGCAAGTACTCCGTAAATCCCCGATTCTTGCCTTTAATATACTCTATTTTTTATCCAACACAGACACGGAAGTTAAACTAACGTAACTCCTGCCGCCATAAGTATAACGGACCTCGAAAATGCAGAACATCACCTGCGGTTTCTCTTCTTCGGAATCACTGTAACTCAATTCACCTTTTCGCAAGAAGTCGAATAAATATATGTCGGTTACACCATCTGCGGAATTATATCGTATCCTTTTATCCTTTCTCTTTTCCGGAGAAACAGGCATCCCCGGTGCAGTATATAACGTAATGCTGTTAATCTTCGGTTTGATGTTTGTATATCCATCGTCTTGGAAACGCAAGGAAACACGAGAGTTCTTTCTCTTATCGATAAAAACACAAGGTATATCTCCTTCCACTTTTCCGGTAACGTCGCCTCTGTAATCCATTTTCTTGGACTCGGAGAATTCATTAAATGCTGCTGCATCAAAGCTTTTTGTGATAGCGGCAGATGGTGAACTGCCCGGTAAGTCAACCAGCATCCTTACATTCGTTTCAGTAGTGATGCGGTTTCCATCCGGCGTTTCCCGGAATGCAGTACTAAGAATAAATACGATTAAACAAATCAATCCAATAATAACAATGAGTGTTCCCAACAATATCTTTTTTGCGCGAGATATTTTTTTCACTGTAGATCTCTCCTATCTATATATTTACCACCGTCCTTGAACAAAGCAATTAGTCAACAATAATTATACCACACATACTCTAACAATCTTTCAATAATCTTCGCTTACGCATCAGCGAAAAGCAAAAATCTCACACTCATTTTATACTATCGCCTGGAATTTTTTTATGATAAACTTTATTTTGAAAGGAAGCTTACCATGTCTACGATACTGAAAATATACACTGACGGCGCCTGCTCGGGCAATCAGAGCGACAGCAACCTCGGCGGATGGGGTGCGATTTTGGAATTCGGAGAACATAAGAAGGAATTATACGGTAGCGCATTGGATACGACAAACAACAAAATGGAGCTTACCGCCGTTATTGAAGCGTTGAAAGAGCTTAAAAGAGATGGTCTCAATATAGAAATTTTCACAGACAGTTCTTATATTGCAAACTGTTTTCGTGAAAAGTGGTACGTGAACTGGGAAAAAAACAACTGGAAAACGACAAAAAAAACGGCGGTGGAAAACCGCATGCTCTGGGAGGAATTGCTGGCACTGGTACGCAAACACACAAGCGTGACTTTTTTCAGAGTAAAGGGGCATGTGAACATAGACAACCCTTCGACCAACGTCGATGCGCATTACGAAAAATTTATCCAAAGAAACGGCAATCGCTTTACCCTTGAAGATTTTAAGTACATAACCGAAATGAACAACCTCGCCGACGCTCTTGCAAACAAGGGCATCGACGAACTCAGAGACTAAACCGAAGAAAACATGCAAACACCGGCATGTCTTGACAACTAAGAACGGGGGTGCGGACAAAAACCTGTACACATATAGGGCTCTGAAAGGAGTCAACAAATGTATTCACAGAAACAACGAGTCAGAGCCTTGAGAATGTATCATCGAACAGGTTCGGCAACCGAAACCGTCAGACGTTTGGGATATCCAAGTCGAGAAAGATTGTAC
>CP016202.1:1251393-1255114 GCA_003433295.1 Eubacterium minutum ATCC 700079
TGATGGCCTTTTGGTTGCTTGGCGGATAAGTCGGCGTCCTAACGCAGAACTTGTAAATGGAATGTTGGATGATGTTATTGATAGTATTGGAGAGTCTTGCAAGCCAATTATACACACAGATTATGCCGAAGAAAAAACTATGCCGAAGTTTTTTGTAGGGTATGTAGCTTGACACATTTTGTTGTTGTTCTTCGGCATAGTGTTTCCATATACTTAAGGTGCTTTTGAAGCAAGGAGGTACCTTAAGATGATAATTGAAAAAATATGCGATCAATTGATCGTTGCAATGGAGGATGCCGGTTACAACGATAGTACCATATTCAACTATCGTGGTGTGATACGGCGATTTAAAGAGTTTTGTGAGAAAGAAGGTGTTAAAGAGTACGATCAAGATATCGGTCAAAAATATGCAGATAATGTCATAAGTACCGTAACCGGGAAATTCAGCACACAGCGTTATCATTCTCAGCGCAGATTCATTCGCTTGCTGAACTCCTACTACATCAATGGTGAATTTGATTTCAAAACCATGAAGCGCGGAAAACAGACCCCTAACGATCCGGTTGCCCGTGCCATTTATGACAAGTATTGTGCTTTTCTTGCTGAGACCTATGAAAACAGAAACACGATTCATTTCTATGAATACGGGATGTATTCTCTGCTCCACTATCTGGAGCAATATGGAGATTTGGATGTCAATTCGCTGACATCCTGCGATGTGATTGGGTATATCATCGATTGCAAAAAGGAACGCCGACGTGAGGTGTTGTGTGAACTCCGTTCGATTTTCAGGTTTCTTGACAGAGAAGATCTGATCGAAGCAATTGCAGGGATTCATGCTCCAAGAGTCAAGAGGATCATTCCCGTCCTGACTGATGAGGAATATGAACGGATCAATGAGGTAATTGAAAACCGGGAGATATCTTTCCGAGACGCTGCTATCATCCGTCTTGGCCTATCCTGTGGTATCAGAGCATGTGATTTAATCAATCTGAAGCTCTCTGATATCGACTGGATCAACGAAACGATTTCTTTCAAGCAGAGCAAAACGGGGAACCCGGTATGCCTTCCTTTGACGACAGCTGTAGGAAATACTCTTGTACGATATCTATGTGAAGAACGTCCTCCTGCGAAGAATAACTATCTTTTTGTGAGGCAACTTGCACCATTTGATGCATTCACAGATCACGCATCCTGCTATGCTGTAGTCGAGAGAGTCTTTGCGAAAGCCGGTGTTTCGAAAGAAAACCGCATTTTCGGTATGCATATGCTTCGGTACAATGCAGCGTCTACAATGCTCAAAAATCGAGTGCCAATCGAAACGATCGCAGCAATTCTGGGTCATTGCAGTCCAAACACAACGGATATCTACATCACGACAGATGAAAAACAACTGCTGGAATGTGTGCTGCCGATGGATGGAATCTCTAAGGAGGTGAATCCATGATCACATATATCAGTAATTTGGCCGAAAAGATCGAGGCGTTTTTGGACTTTAAGCATTCACTGGGGATCCGGTATAATGCACCCTGCTCGCATCTGAAAAGTTTAGATCGTTACAACTATGAGCACGAAAACATTGATAGTCTCAGCCGTGAATTGGTTGAGTATTGGGCAGAGAGATATGCGACAAGGAGCACTTCGCAGGATCGAAGTTGGTTGTCATCAATCAGAGAATTTGGCAGATACCTGAAGATCCTGGGAGAAAAGGATGCCTATGTTTTGGATGACAGGTTCAAGATTCAGCGTTACCATGCAGAGGTATATCTGCTTACAGAGGATGAGATACAAACTTTCTTTAAAGAGTGTGACCAATATGTACAGCGGTATTCGATTACCTGCAGACCCTATGTTCTTCCGGCACTGTACCGTTTTCTCTACTGCTGCGGCGCAAGATGCTGTGAAGCAAGAAATCTGAAATGTGGGGATGTCCATCTCGAAAAGGGATATCTCGACATCCTTCACGGGAAGGGGAATCGGGATCGCCGACTGTATCTGTCAGAAGAGCTGATACGATATCTGAAGGCATATGATAGCAAAGTCAGAGGAATCTTTCCGGAAAGGGAGTACTTTTTTCCGGGAACTAAAGGGGGAATATGTTCATCGACAACAATTTCCGCAAACTTCAGAAACATCTGGTTGAGAGCCGGACTCAAAAGGGATGGACGTGTAAAACCAAGGGCATATGATTTCAGGCATCATTTTGCTTGTGCGAATATCATGAGATGGTCCGCTGAAGGCAAAGACATACATTCAATGCTGCCGTATCTGATGAGATATATGGGACATTCATCCCTTGAAAGCACATATTACTACATCCATTTGATACCGGATTTCTTCCCGCAATACAGAGATCTTACAGCTTCTGCTGCAGACCTCATTCCGGAGGTTGAAAAGTATGAAGTATGAACGAAAGAAAGACAAGAATTTCTGGCTGTTGGCACGTGCATACCTACATAGTTACATGCCGGTGACAAGGAATCTATCAGATAAATCGGTTGAAACATATAAACAATCGCTGAAATCGTATCTGCATTTCCTTGAAGATGCGAAGTCGGTATCAGACGAACAGGTGACATTTGATTCGTTCAACCGTAGGAATGTGCAGGAATTCATCCAATGGCTTACGAACAAGCGATATTCAGCAAAGACGATCAATTTAAAACTGACTGCGATCCGTTCCTTTCTTAAATACTGCGGCCAGGAAGATTTCGAACTTCAGGGAGTGTATACTGATGTATGCGCTGTCAGGAAGTTAAAAGAGGAAAAACATCCGATAGAGTATCTTCAACCGGCGGCAACGGCTGCGATCCTGGATGCATATGGGACTGAAAAAGCAAAGCATCGACGTAATCGAATGCTGTTGATTCTGATGTATGATACGGGTGCTAGGGTGCAAGAACTTTCGGATCTGAATGTTTCATCACTTCATCTAAACGTTCAGCATGCATATGTTACGCTCATAGGCAAAGGAAAAAAGAGCAGGAATGTCCCGATCTTGGAAAAAACTGTTCAGCATATGCTCGTATTTCTGAGAGATTTTCACCCAAAGGGTGACGAAGCCCCGTTGTTTTACAGTATCCTGGGTGGAAGAAAACAACGGCTTTCCACTGATAGCATCAGCATGATATTAAAGACCGCCGCAGATATTGCAAGAAATCATTGCGCTGAAGTCCCGGCGAGAGTCCATTGTCACCTGATGAGAAAAACAAAAGCAATGGATCTGTACAGGAGCGGAGTCCCGTTACCGTTCATCATGCAGTTATTGGGACACGAAAGCATGTCAACAACATCAGGTTTTTATGCATTCGCCACGCTGGAAATGATGGCGGATGCAATGAACAAGGCTACGGATAATGTCGTTAACGATGAAAAACTATGGAAGAGCGAATCAATCAGAAAAGCATTGTACTCTTTGGACTAAAGAACACTATGCCGAAGAACAACAACAAAATGTGTCAAGCTACATACCCTACAAAAAACTTCGGCATAGTTTTTTCTTCGGCATAATCAGTTTGGATGATTTGAGGCTTATATCCAAAGTAGGCTATTGCACGTTTTACAAAATCAATTGTGCTGTAACTGCTTTGTTCAAGATAAGGATAAATGAATCGTTCTCTTGAAGCCTCGTCAATCATCGTGTATTGATAGAACTTATCAGGCATTTCACCGACATAACAGGCTTTTGGGACATATTTGACGTCCATCTGCCATTTGATCC
>CP016202.1:1255621-1264773 GCA_003433295.1 Eubacterium minutum ATCC 700079
ACCAAGATTGGAAAGATACAACCATAGAAGAGTTCATACAGAAGTTAGATGAGTATCTACACTGGTATAACGAAAAAAGAATCAAAAAATCATTAGGGTATTTGAGCCCTATAGAGTACAGACGTGCCATTGGATTAGCCGCTTAGGCTGTCCAAAAAAATGTCCGCACCCCCACTTTAAACTTTAAATTCTTCCCCATATTTCCTCTCCTTTTAAAGGAATTGTACTATATATTTGTATTTTTGTCAATTATATTTTTCTTTTTGTATTAAAGTTTTCCCGAATTGCTCAAGTATACTAAAGGTCTACCCATAATAACAGGACTGTACCTGTGCCTTGGCCGCACGGAACATATACATTTATTCAACACATCAACAGGAATCAACAATTAAATAATCCCCGGAACTGATATACTATCAACAGTTCCGGGGATTATACTCTTGATTAACCGCAAAATTCAGGATATAAAATCAACTATTTGCAATAACTTTTAAAAAGTTGCTTTATTACATCTATGCACTTATCCAGTTCTTCTTTTGTGTGTTCAGCAGTCACAATACAGCGAACTCGGCCTTCACTCTTAGGTACCACAGGGTACAATATAGGTGATGCCAATATTCCTTCAGTTATAAGTTCATCGCCGAATTGCTTTGTTTTCAATTCATCCCCTATTATAACGGGAATTATAGGTGTTTTTGTCTTTCCTATATTGATGCCCAAAGTCTTAAGCTTACCGGAAAAATATCTTGTGTTTTCCCAAAGCTTTTTAGTCAATTCATCGGATTCACTTAAAATCGCAAACATTTCTTTGGCTGCCGCCAATGAACTCGGAGGCAAAGATGTGCTGAATAAAATAGGTCTTGAATTTCTCATAACCCAGTCTCGCATATATTTTGAGCCGACTACATAACCTCCTACCGAAGATATAGCCTTAGAGATTGTGGCAACAGTAAAGTCCACCTTTCCTGTAAGACCGTAATGATCTATGGCTCCTCTTCCGTTTTTTCCAAGCACACCGGAGCCGTGAGCATCATCGAAGTAGGTCATAGCATCGTATTCCTGAGCAATATGAACAATTTTGTCTAGAGGTGCTATATCCCCATCCATGGAAAAGACCGTATCTGTTATAATCAACACCCTGTTATATTTTAACCTGTAATCTCTTAATATGTCTCTCAATGCCTCCATGTCCATATGCTTATAAACGATTTTTTTTGCCTTGCTCATTCTAATACCGTCAATAATGCTTGCATGATTTAATTCATCAGATATAATCAAATCATTTTCCCGTGCAATAAGAGGTATAAGCCCTAAATTGACTGTATAACCCGACTGAAAAATCAGGGCCGCCTCTTCCCTTTTAAAGGAAGCTATATCTTGTTCCAGTTCATTATACAGTTCATTGTTGCCTATAATGTTTCTGGCAGAGGCACAGCCTACGCCATACTTTTTTATAGCAGCCACTGCTGCGGAGTTTACACGTTCATTGTTTGCTAAACCTAAATAATTGTTGCTACTTAAGTTTATCATGGTTCTGTCATTAACTTTAGTCAAATGGGAATTATCGCTCTGAACTAGGGGAAGTTCTTTATATAATCCCTTTACCTTAAGGTCATGGATTTCCTTTTCAAATATCATTTTGCCCTCCTTATTTAACCTGCGAATTTTTTGAAGATATTCTCGTGAGGATATAAGGCAATTTTTCCGCTGTTCCCGCTGCCCATGAGGTCAAATGCCTGCTCATAGTCTTCCAGTTTAAATCTGTGAGTAACCACAGAATGCAGATTAAAATCTTTGGATTCGATTAAGCCCTTAACGGTATACCAATTCTCAAACAGGGTTCTGCCTATTATCCCCTGAAGGGTAACACCCTTGAATATAACATCGTTTGCAATATCCAATTCGATATTCTCGCCGGCAATACCCAGAAGAGATATGCGACCGCCGGGCTTAATATATTTTAATGCGTTTTGTAAAGCTGTAGGATTTCCCGACATTTCCGCCACCACGTCCGCACCGCAGCCGCCGGTAACTTCTTTCACAGCCTCAACCACATTTTCTTTTACAGGGTTTATTACTACATGGGCCCCCAATTTTTTTGCTAAAGAAGCTCTGTATTCATGAGGTTCAACTGCAATAATCTGTTTCGCTCCGCTCTTGGCGGCAACGGGTATTGCTAACATCCCTACAGGTCCGCAGCCTACTACTGCAATGCTTCTGCCCACAGTCTTACCTGCCAGGATTGTATGAACTGCATTGCCTAAGGGTTCCTGTATTGCCAGATAGGCAGGGTCTGTATCTACTTCATTCTTCCAAGCTGCTTTTTCAGGTATTGCCACATATTCTGCGAAAGCACCATTTACATTTATGCCTAGAATAACCGTGTTGGGACATATATTAGCCTTGTTCGTTCTGCACTGCTCGCAATGCCCACAGACAAAATGTGTTTCGGACGATATAATATCTCCCACCTTTAAAGATCTAATCCCTTCGCCTATTTCAACGATTTCTCCGGAAAACTCATGGCCTATGGTTACAGGTACAGTCATGTGCTCTTCCGCCCAAGGATCCCAGTTGTATATATGCATATCCGAACCGCAAATCGAGGCGGCGTGCACTTTTACTAAAACTTCATCTCTTTTTATCTGCGGAATATCAACAATTTTCAATGCCGCACCCTTTCCTGCACCTTCCTTTACGATGGCCTTCATCTTGCCTTTCATGATTTTGCCTCCTCCTTGACTATGAAATAATAAATATTCTGCCCGGTCTTTAACAAATTCCTATTTCGGCTATTGTTTTACAGCTTTCGGATCTATTTTAACCGGTTCTCCTTCCTTGCCGATGTATTTCAAATCCCAGCTTGTGAGGGCGGCAAAGAGCATTACGGCTACTAAAGCCCAACCGTGAAATGCATACAGCCATATATCTCCGGTCTTAATAGGTTTTAAAAAAGGATATTTATCCAGCATACCGTTTACTACAGTTACTGCAAGCAGTACACCTCCGCTCCAAGGTAGTATAAATCCGCCTGCGGCGGTTATGGCATCCAGCATATTAGCTCTCCTGTAAGGGTGAATATTAAACTCCTCTCCTATGCTCTTTACAAACGGGGCAGCTGTAATTTCAGCGGCAGCATTGACACTCATAAGAGAATTTAATACGGATACTATAAGCCACACGGCAAACTCCGCCTTCTTAACAGAGCCACCCACTCTGTTCCTTATGCGGTTTTCCATCACTGCCATTAAGTTCCCCGCTGTAACCAGATAACCCGCCGCCATTATCAAAAGAAGCAGGACACACATATGCAGATATCCGCCTATTCCATCGACTACGGCTCCGCTTAACTTATGCTCCTGCAAGTCAAAATATAAAATGTCTTTAAATTTACCGAGGCCGAAAGCTACAATTATTATTGACGCCGTTATTATTCCCCATGATATTGAAAAAATTAAATTGTGACCTTTAAATGCCAATACTAAAACCAGGGTAAAGGATATTAACAGAATCAAGCCCTTCGGATCAGCATATTTTCCTATCAAATCCATTGCATTTGTCGTTGAATTTATTTTGTTGCCTGTACCTCCTAAAATAAAGAACAATATCAGGGCAATAATGCCTGCGGTTACAGAATATTTAAATCTCGTACGTACTACTCCCATAATATCCGTTTCCTGTGTAGCTGCCGAAATAATTGTCGTGTCCGAAACCGGGGCAAGGTTATCTCCAAAGGCAGATCCTGACAATATCGCTCCCATTAAAACCAAGGGATCACTGCCCATTAAAACCCCTACAGGATACATTAACATTGTAAAGGATACTAAAGTTCCATAGCCTGTGCCTACCGCCGTGCCGAAGGTTGCCGATAAAATAAATGTTAATGCCGTAAATAAAGAACCGCTGACACCGGTAGATACGCCAATCCATACTAAGCCGTCCACTAGGCCTCCGGTCTGCAATATAGACGCAAATGTGCCGGCCCAAAACCACGCTATGATAGCCACAGCGGCAATTGACTGAGTCATTCCGACAGTTACAGCCTTCAAGTACTTGTCCGGTGAATCTTTGCATACAAACAGACCTAAGCCAAGTCCGATAACGGCTCCTACAATCAAACTCTGCTCATTTGCAATATCAAACATACTGCATACAATAGCCCAAATAATGAAGAACACCATGGGAAGTGCCGAGCCTATGGGACCAACTCTGAAATTTAATTTTTCCCCGTTGACCGAACCTCCGCCGTTTGCAACTTTATCTTTCATTTTACTTACCTCCTTCCAAAATATATTTACTTATTTATAAGTTTAAATCAGCAATAATCCATTCTCAATTAACACAGTTGCACTTTTACTACAATTATTTGCATGATTTTCTTTATTTTCTTATTCTTTTTCCGGATCTCCCATGGACTTATTTCCCCGTATAGTATATTTTACCGATACATTTTCTGATATACTGTAGTCAAAACATAGTTTAATTTTATTAAGAAAAGAGGCTGTGATGAAGACTGCAATAATTATTGACGATAACTACGCTACCATAGTTCTTGTAAAGAATTTGATTTCATACTATTCTTTTCCCATAGAAGTAATATCCGAAATTTCCAACGGGAAAAATGCCTTTTCCGCCATACTCGAAAAACAGCCGGATATAGTTTTTATGGATATTTCTCTTCCAGATATAAGCGGGTTGGAAGTCATAGACATGCTCCGGGAACAAAGGAACATAGATAAAAAAATCAATTATATAATCATTACCGCCTACGGCTACTTCGAATATGCTCAAAAATCTTTGCGATTGGGGGTCAACGACATTCTTCTTAAACCGATAGACAAGGAACAGTTTTATGATGCGGTCAGCCATGCTCTGGGGGATTACTATACAGACAGTGAACTTCTAAACGAAATTATAGGTTTTCTCGAAAATAACTATAGGTGCCGGATAAGTCTTAAGGAATTATCCGAACGCTTTAATGTCAATGACAGCTACATAAGCAGATTGTTTAAACATCACTTAGACACTACTTATTCAAAGTTCTTGAACTCCCTTCGACTTAACAACTCTTTGGAGTTGTTGTCCGACTGTAGTTTGAGTATTGAAAGCATTGCCGAAGCTGTGGGTTACAATAATACAAACTATTACTATAAAGTATTCAAAACGGAATTCGGAATCACTCCAAACGAGTACAGAAAGAAAACTAAATGGTTTAATTAGAGGTTTGAAAAATGAAAAAAGTGCAGAAATTTTCCTGGGGAGAAATTACCTGGCTTAAGGTGTCTGATTCAAAGGACTATTGCAGCGTGGGCATCGTTAAAATTTTGCCGGGTAAAAAAATAAAAAAACATATTCATTTTGGAGACAATCAAATCTATTACATAACAAAGGGACAAGGATACCAATGGATCAATGATAAAAGAACGTATGTGGAACCCGGCATGTCTTTCAATATACGAGTGGGAGAAATCCATGAGATAGAAAATTCGGCAGAGGAAGTTCTGGAAGGCATAGTGGTATCAACTTCGAATTTACAAGATTTTTCAAAAGTGCTACAAAAAAGCACCCCAGCTAAAAATATCTTTCCGTTGGACCTGCCGGGATTATCTAAGGATAAGGAAATCCTTAAGCTTCACAGAGAAATTATGAAAAAACTCTGTATACCGGTTTCCTTATTTGATAAGTACGGAAATCTCCTCTTAAAAGGCCGTGATTTTCCCACTGCCTGCAAGGACAATTGTCGTATACACGAAAACATAGAAAACTGTCCCTTTTATACAAATAAAAGCAGCCTAAACGAGCACAATGATACTATTTTCGCCGATGTCTGCGAATTTGGCATCATAATCTTAAATACCCCCGTAAAATACTTAAATAAAATCGTAGGTCATATTAAAGCGGGACACATTACCGACTACACCTACAGATCCGAATCTTCTCTGAATATACCTAAAAGCCGAATCAATGCTACCATTTTCAGCCTCAGAAAATTCACCGAGGAAATTTTAAATTATCATGTACTCAAGTCTCAAATCCATGATAATTATAATAAAAGTTTATTAGTTAAAGAACTGTCCGAGGAAAAAATGCAACTGAAGGAGGATAATAAGGTTCACAGAGAGACTTTGCTTTCAACAAACTTAACTTCTCACTTTTTATATAATACATTAAATACCATCGCCTCCCTGGCTCTCAAAGAAAATGCAGAAACTACATACGCCTCCATACTGAACCTCTCAAAATTGCTCAGATACGGCAAAACCTCCAATCTTCAGTATGCCAAATTAGAAGAAGAGCTTGATTATCTTCATTCCTACATCTCCCTCGCCCAATTTGAAACCTCGGGAAAAATCGTTTTTAAATGGGAGACAGACAAGGGCTTATCCGATTATCATATTCCTCAAGGCATGCTCCAACCCATCATAGAAAATTCCCTGCTCCACGGTTACAAAAAAAAATACTGAGGCAGGAATTTTTACGATAAAAATTTTTGCAAAAAAAATCAAAGGAAAACAAGTAAAGATTACTATCTGTGACAGCGGTGCCGGTATCGCCTCCGAAAAATTATCCGCCATAAATAGAATGTTAAATTCCGATACAACAGACTATGAGTTCTCCCTGTCAGGTCACAACGGGCTAAAAATGCTTAAAGCCCGCCTCAACTTTTATTACAATGAGGATTACAGCCTCAAGTTGACTTCCGATACAGGAAAAGGTACAGTCTGTGAGATTTTGTTGCCTTCCGATGAGGGATGAGAGCTAATCATCATTACACACCGTACTGTGCCCTCCACAGTTTTGAATAATAGCCTTCTTTTTTCAAAAGCTCCATATGATTGCCCGATTCCTGAAGCTGTCCTTTTTTAAACACTAATATTTAATCAGCCTGTCTGATAGTCTTTAGATGATGGACAATAACTAAAACAGTTCTATTCTTAGAAAGCTCTGTTATAGCATATTGAATAAGTTACTCATTAACGAATCAACATTACTTGTCATTTCATCAAGAATAAGAATGAGTGCGTTTTTCAAAAAAACTTGCAATGAAATATCGCCGTCTTTGCCCTCCTAACAGCATCCCTCCATTTTCTCGTAACTGCGAACTGTCACAATCTGTCCATAGGTAAGCTACAAATACATAATCCATCACGAAAGTAGTAAAAGTAAAATAAAATATCTTAAATCTAATATGAATGCAAAAAGCGAAAGCTGTTTTGCTTTAAATTTTAAGGCTTTTTTACCGATCTCACCAAAGATAATTGTCTTTTCTATCAACTCATTGTCAAAACTCTTGTTGTCTGAAAGACTTTTAATTACAGATATTCCCTAACATACTCTGAGAACACACTATCACACCCTTGAATATAGGAGATGTTGACAGTATAGATTTCAATCCACGCACCCCTGTGGGGTGCGACAGCCCATCTGCCGGTTCTATTTGCCCCATAAAACTATTTCAATCCACGCACCCCTGTGGGGTGCGACACATACTCGACAGATGTTTCGGTTTCTTTTGCCATTTCAATCCACGCACCCCTGTGGGGTGCGACCGCAATATATTGTACAATTACTGCGGCTATATAATTTTAACATCAAATATAATTCATTCAGTCTTCAAAAAACTCTAATTGTCTACTGTTTTTTACTTGAACCATAAACAAAAAAATGTGCAACACAATCTCTCAAAATAAAATATTCCTGTTTGCACTATTTAAGTTTCAAAGAAACAAAACACCGCTATCCGGATTGTATGATTCACTCTTACCCAAGGTTTCAATTTTCTTTTCCCAATTTTTCCCCATATGATAGATCCTTACATTATCCGAATCATTATCAATTATTCGTTCAAGTTCATGCTTTATCTCGACTAATTGTGCAGGATCAACACTACACTCAAATACTGAATTCTGAACCCGCTGGCCATAGTTTACACAAAGTTTTGCAACCTTATGTAACCTTCTTCTGCCTTCTTTTGTTAAGGTTTCAACATCATAAGCAATTAACACTAACATATGTTACTCCTTTATTATAAATGGCGGATATGCTTCAAGGTCACCTCTGATATAACTGTTTAATAGCATAGATTGCACATGTGGCAATAGTCCGATTTTAACCTTCTCCTTAAGATATGGATGAAGTATTTCCGTTTGTTTTCTTTTTTGCCAATATTCTATAATCTTTTTTCTACCGGACTCTTTTATTAACACTGCACTGCTCTCTTTTTTCTCAAAATCACTTTTTCCGATAATTTTTAAGTTAATTATAGATAAAACTGTACGATCCACCATAAAACCCCTTAATTCTTCCATAACATCAAGGGCCATTGACATACGACCCGGTCTATCCGTATGCATAAAACCAACATAGCTATCTATTCCGACTGCAGAAAGTGCAGATGCGATATCATGTGCTAAAAAAGTGTATAACAAAGATAACATAGAATTCACATTGTCTTCAGGCGGTCGTTTATTTCTCTCGTTAAAGTAAAAATCCGTCTTTTGCTGTAAAATAAGTTCATCAAAACAATCAAAATACGTTTTTGCAATTACTCCCTCATAACCTCTAATCGTATCTTTGTTATCAGATACTTTAATTTTTTTAAGATAATTATCTATTTCCATTATCTTTTCTTCCAGTTTTATGGTATTGATCTTATCCCCATGATCTAAAATACACCTTCTTAAAATTCGTTTTGAATTCAGACCCTTTGCATAAATAATATTTCTAACAAAATCTGCCGATGTTTCAGAATCCGCCATTTTATACTGCTTTCTTCTTAATAAAACATTCCCATTTTCTTTTCCTACAACTCTTCCACAAAATTTTCCTTGAGGAGTTAAGAAAGAAATTCCCACATTGTTTTCTGAGCAAAGCCTCATCAAAGCCGGATAGTGTAAAATAATTGTGGAGTTTTTAATAAAAAAATATAGAGATCAACCCAACGTGGTACAATAATGAACCATCCCAAAATACGAAAGGAGATCTCTATGGAAACAATTATACAACAAATCACATTGGAATTGGGAAGAAAAATAACAAAAAAAGCACTTTCGGGAGGACTAAATGATATAGATGCATTTTCTCATGATATTTTCACGGACTGTAAAGAAGCATCGGTATTGATGATTGAAACGATATGCAAAGAACTCAAC
>CP016202.1:1266076-1271175 GCA_003433295.1 Eubacterium minutum ATCC 700079
TTCGCGTATACATGAAAAACGGAGGAAGGATCACGGCAGATGAGTTCAAGCCCGGGAGTGATGATAAAGAAAGCTACAGCGATTATGCAAGGCGGGTGCTTGATGAAGCGGTGGCTGAGCGCATGGATTGGAGCATCTTTGATAAAGAGCCGCCAATCTTAAACGGAGCAAGTGCAACGCAGAGTTTAATACAGGGAATGGGGAGTTTAAAAAATACCTTTTGGAGTTGATGTCAATAAAAAACTCCACAAAAACTTGACACCGTCTCAAAGCCGGACTCATTCCAAGATAACTGAAACAGATGATATCATTTAAAATATGAATCGGATAACGACCAATTTGTAATCCATCATCAGTAATCACAACATTTTGACCATCTTTCGATAAATAAGCGTTTTCTCTTGTCACATACAATGTATTCAATAATTTTTTCATTTCTCATCCTCATATAAATAATTATAAACTGATGTCTTCTTTTTTGTAATTCTGGGCATACAAATATCATATAAAGAACATAATGAACAATTTTTAAAAAATTCCGCTGACGGAATTTTTCTTTGATTATACAAATTATGCATATCAGTTGAAATTGCAATTACTTTGCTCCTAAGTTCATCCGTTATTGAAACTTCAATACGTTTGTTGGTTTTAAAGTAATAAAGATATGATTTATTTATCTTTACATTCCATTTTTCTTCAAGACAAATCACTTGAGCACAAAGTTGAACAATATCCCTTTCGTCCTGTTTTTCTTTTCCGCGTTTATACTCGATAACCTCCGGCATCCATGTCCCTTTATGCCTATCCAACTTTATGCCGTCATCAGACTTTCTGAACTCTATAACATCTATGATACCATTAAATCCTAAAATTTTGGACGATACCGGAATTGCACGACTAATCAAAAAATCTTTTCGTTTTTCTTTTAAAAACGGCATATCCGCTTTTTCATGAAGATAATTTCCTTCCATATGTACTTTGATTTTCATCCCACTGCTGCTCAATATGGATAAGTGCCCATTGTCTTTTACAAAAGTAATAATGCTGAATTCCGCTTAACATAAGATAATCATCTTCATTGTACATTTTACAGTCCTTCTATTATTGTCAATTTAAGTCCCAGTTTTTCATATTCTTTCAATTTTTTCTCATCAATAGTAATATTATAATCTTCATAACAATGATGTTCCTTTTCTTTATCCCATTCAATCAGTGATTTTATCTTTGCACTGGATACATCACCAACTTTGCAGGAGTGTTCAAACCAAAAGATTTGTTTTACTTCCATAGAACCGTCCGGTCTTGCCGAAGATGCATCATTGACAAAAATTGTTTTTAATGCCTTTTTAAACTCTTCCAAGTCCTTCTCATTAAATCCTGTTTTTTCAGCGAAATAGGAATTAACAGCCCCATGTACCATATAAGTTCCGAATTCTACAAAATATTTCATTCCCATAGTATCAGGTGCCTTGTCGTTTGGATTTTTTTGTTCCATTCCATTTATACTTTTTGTGATTTGCATACTCTCAATCGTTATTGGATCTAAAGATTTTGCTATCCCTATAGATATAGGCCCCCTTATTCCAATCGAACGCTTATCATAAGTAATAACCTGTCCAAAGGCTCTAACATCAAGCCACTTTTCATTAAATCCTTTTTCGACTTCTTCATCCGATATATCCGACCTTTTTTGTACATTTCCATTTTTCTTAATTTTTTCATTAAAATATTCTTCATATCTTTTTTGAAGAGATGTGCAGCCATCATCCGCTCGTTCTTTTGATTGGACAAATATGGCATTTTTATTATCCTGAAGCCTGTTTCTTATCTTCCTTTTTAAGCAAACATCCGAAACTTCGCCCAATCCGTTTGAGTCAACCCTCGGACTGTTTTCCGCCAAAGGATCACCATTACAATTTGCATTCTCCACTGTAAATGTCATAATAAAATCTATCTTATTCATTGTCTTCCTCCTTTACTTCTTTCTCTTTCTTAGTAAAAAACTCTTTTCTTTGAGCGTAATATCCAAAGATAAAATCATTATACAACTGTGTATTTTTATATTTTCTGTTTTCTTCCGTATCAAGAAGTTCAAGGATTTCGCCTTTAGCTTCTTCTATTTTTTTTAAAAATCCACTTAACCCATTCGATTTCATATATTCTACACAATATTTTGTAGATCGTTCCAGCATTCCCATCGTTGTATCCGGCTTGTTTGCAAAAACATTCCAATACCTTTCTGCATTAGTTGCCCTAATATCTGACCATTTATCTGAACCTTGCTTTTTATTTTTATCCCATAAAACATCATTTTCCAATTTATCATAAACAGAAAGTAATCGTCCAAAAAGATACGATCTTGTTTGACAATCTTTTTCTCTCATCTCATTATCCTCCTTTTTCCCTTCGCTAAGTATCGCTAAACTTACATTTAATACCTCATTCCAGGTTTTACTATATCTTTGTCTGTTTCTGATATTCTGAGCTAAAGCATTTTTTATATTAGAAGGTACACTTCTTCCTTCAAGTAAAGCTATAACTAACTTTTGAAATTGAGCTTTACTAAAACCTTCCTTGTCTTCTTTTTTTTCCCTTTATCTCTCATAATTAATTCTCTGTCTTTTTCAATTCCATATGTCGCAAGGAGAATGCTGTTCAATGTCGGCATCCAAGGACCATATGAATTACTGTTCTTCTGTCTCTTTTCCCAAATACATTTATTCTGCCATGCTTTAAGATTGTCAACAAGTTGTGAATTTGGCATTTCTTTATAATATCTGACGGAAATTCTGCCTTTACTTGACTTATCTATTAGCATTAAATAATACTGTTCATCAGAGTTCAACTTCTTTGCACCCCTTGTAAATGCTCTATTAATTAATAGATTTTTTTCCGAAACCGGAATCTGCTTATCATCTTCCATATAGTCGTCATCATCAGTTTCGTTATCAGTTAAATCAAATTCGATACTATTTTTAATATCTTCTGAAAACCAATTTACTAAATATAACTCTCCCGCCAATTTGATATGACTATTTTTATTTTCCAACAAAAATTTCAACATTAAATGGATCTTTTCCGAGCTTTTTCTTCCTATCTTGATTATGTCCGAACCCTTATTGAATCTGCCAAAATAGGTTTCTTTATTATCGCTTACCGATACAACCTTGGCATTACTCATCGGCCCCCTATGTTTATATGTGATTGCTTCCCGAGTTCCACTGATATTACAAATTATCTTATTTCCATTATCTATTGAGGTTTCATCTATGTATCTAATAAATTCATTGTGCAATGCCTGAAAAGTATCCACATTAAGATATTTACCCTCAGCGTGCTTCATTTCAAAACATAAAAATGTCTCATTTTCCTTTTTATTAAAATCATGCTTTTTTCTCTCTCCATTTTCCCTGGTATATTCTATCTTCCCTTTTTCTTTTTCAACAATATCATTAAATGGTAATTTTGCTAAAATCATTTCATAGTTTTTATCATTTTCCAAAAACTTTTTAACGGCTTTCAGAAATAATTTTACTTTTGGATCATCTACATGATTTTCATTCATAATGTAATCATAAAACTCGTTAAATTCTTTCTTATAGGCTTCGAACTTCTTATTATCCGCTATTTTTGAAATACAATACTTCATTTTGTCTTCTAGTGGATGTGGTGCTGGTTTTTTCCCTGAACGTGCAGCCGATGCCTCAGTAACCGGAAAAATATGAACTTCCCCAACAGCTGCAAAATCCGCACTCAATAAATCGCCATTTTCATCCAAGGTTACTTTTAGAACATTGTTTTTTTCTGCTTTTATATTGCTGTGATAAAGCGGCAAAAGTACTGTATCTTCCCCATTATGCACATCCACCAAATCTTCATTTTCACAATATTCATAGCACTTGAGGAGATTGGTCAAAACACTCATATCTATTCACCGCCTTCCCCATATTCTTTTAATTCCTCATCTACACTTACTACCCCTTTATGTCCTTTGAATGTATAAGAAGAAAGCTCGTTTCTAATTTCGCATTCATCTTGAGATTTAAATTTAATAATACCGTCTTTCATAATTGTATGTGTAAAAAGTGATTTAAGTTTCCCTTCTTCATTGTTTGGATATATGAAAGAATGAAAAATATATCCCAAGTCAAGATCACTGCCAAAATAAAAGGTTTCCTCTTTTAAATATTCATCTTCATCAATGGCTTCCACATATCCTAAAAATTCTCTTGCACCTAAAAACACATCCCGCCTTCCTCCCTTTTTCAGACTTCTTTCTACAATAGCCTCGTGTTTTTTCATAATTCTGTCTTGTAAAAGATCATCTCTATGAATATTCCATTCAAAATGATACTGTACCAAGTACTCCACATCCTCTAATACCGTTATATAATTAAGCCCCGGAGATAAATCTGCATACAATGCTCTGTATCCCATACTATGAAATCTCACCGGTTTTACAATCTTAACCGCATCGACGACATTACGTATTGTGGGCTTAAAATAAACGGCATCACAGATCCCTTGAAGAGCCTGAGCTGTCGGCACTTGATAGCTGATCCTCTCTCCACCGCCTTTTGTCGCAGGGTCAGTCCACAAGGCATAGTCCCCTGTAATCCTCATATAAAAGTATTTGGATCTTTCTGTTTTGTTTTTTTCTGACATAATGCCCTCCTTTCTCTATTTTCATTTTTTTATATTATGATCGTACCAATTTCCTCGCTTGCTCCAAATCTTTCGTTATAATGATCTTTTTGCAACACTTTAATATTTCCATCAAGATAATTGTCCACAAACTCATTTAGTTTGTTATTCCTATAAATATTTATAGATTATGCCGAAGAAAAAACTATGCCGAAGTTTTTTGTAGGGTATGTAGCTTGACACATTTTGTTGTTGTTCTTCGGCATAGTGTTCTTTAGTCCAAAGAGTACAATGCTTTTCTGATTGATTCGCTCTTCCATAGTTTTTCATCGTTAACGACATTATCCGTAGCCTTGTTCATTGCATCCGCCATCATTTCCAGCGTGGCGAATGCATAAAAACCTGATGTTGTTGACATGCTTTCGTGTCCCAATAACTGCATGATGAACGGTAAC
>CP016202.1:1271200-1274921 GCA_003433295.1 Eubacterium minutum ATCC 700079
GGATCAAATGGCAGATGGACGTCAAATATGTCCCAAAAGCCTGTTATGTCGGTGAAATGCCTGATAAGTTCTATCAATACACGATGATTGACGAGGCTTCAAGAGAACGATTCATTTATCCTTATCTTGAACAAAGCAGTTACAGCACAATTGATTTTGTAAAACGTGCAATAGCCTACTTTGGATATAAGCCTCAAATCATCCAAACTGATTATGCCGAAGAAAAAACTATGCCGAAGTTTTTTGTAGGGTATGTAGCTTGACACATTTTGTTGTTGTTCTTCGGCATAGTGTTCTTTAGTCCAAAGAGTACAATGCTTTTCTGATTGATTCGCTCTTCCATAGTTTTTCATCGTTAACGACATTATCCGTAGCCTTGTTCATTGCATCCGCCATCATTTCCAGCGTGGCGAATGCATAAAAACCTGATGTTGTTGACATGCTTTCGTGTCCCAATAACTGCATGATGAACGGTAACGGGACTCCGCTCCTGTACAGATCCATTGCTTTTGTTTTTCTCATCAGGTGACAATGGACTCTCGCCGGGACTTCAGCGCAATGATTTCTTGCAATATCTGCGGCGGTCTTTAATATCATGCTGATGCTATCAGTGGAAAGCCGTTGTTTTCTTCCACCCAGGATACTGTAAAACAACGGGGCTTCGTCACCCTTTGGGTGAAAATCTCTCAGAAATACGAGCATATGCTGAACAGTTTTTTCCAAGATCGGGACATTCCTGCTCTTTTTTCCTTTGCCTATGAGCGTAACATATGCATGCTGAACGTTTAGATGAAGTGATGAAACATTCAGATCCGAAAGTTCTTGCACCCTAGCACCCGTATCATACATCAGAATCAACAGCATTCGATTACGTCGATGCTTTGCTTTTTCAGTCCCATATGCATCCAGGATCGCAGCCGTTGCCGCCGGTTGAAGATACTCTATCGGATGTTTTTCCTCTTTTAACTTCCTGACAGCGCATACATCAGTATACACTCCCTGAAGTTCGAAATCTTCCTGGCCGCAGTATTTAAGAAAGGAACGGATCGCAGTCAGTTTTAAATTGATCGTCTTTGCTGAATATCGCTTGTTCGTAAGCCATTGGATGAATTCCTGCACATTCCTACGGTTGAACGAATCAAATGTCACCTGTTCGTCTGATACCGACTTCGCATCTTCAAGGAAATGCAGATACGATTTCAGCGATTGTTTATATGTTTCAACCGATTTATCTGATAGATTCCTTGTCACCGGCATGTAACTATGTAGGTATGCACGTGCCAACAGCCAGAAATTCTTGTCTTTCTTTCGTTCATACTTCATACTTTTCAACCTCCGGAATGAGGTCTGCAGCAGAAGCTGTAAGATCTCTGTATTGCGGGAAGAAATCCGGTATCAAATGGATGTAGTAATATGTGCTTTCAAGGGATGAATGTCCCATATATCTCATCAGATACGGCAGCATTGAATGTATGTCTTTGCCTTCAGCGGACCATCTCATGATATTCGCACAAGCAAAATGATGCCTGAAATCATATGCCCTTGGTTTTACACGTCCATCCCTTTTGAGTCCGGCTCTCAACCAGATGTTTCTGAAGTTTGCGGAAATTGTTGTCGATGAACATATTCCCCCTTTAGTTCCCGGAAAAAAGTACTCCCTTTCCGGAAAGATTCCTCTGACTTTGCTATCATATGCCTTCAGATATCGTATCAGCTCTTCTGACAGATACAGTCGGCGATCCCGATTCCCCTTCCCGTGAAGGATGTCGAGATATCCCTTTTCGAGATGGACATCCCCACATTTCAGATTTCTTGCTTCACAGCATCTTGCGCCGCAGCAGTAGAGAAAACGGTACAGTGCCGGAAGAACATAGGGTCTGCAGGTAATCGAATACCGCTGTACATATTGGTCACACTCTTTAAAGAAAGTTTGTATCTCATCCTCTGTAAGCAGATATACCTCTGCATGGTAACGCTGAATCTTGAACCTGTCATCCAAAACATAGGCATCCTTTTCTCCCAGGATCTTCAGGTATCTGCCAAATTCTCTGATTGATGACAACCAACTTCGATCCTGCGAAGTGCTCCTTGTCGCATATCTCTCTGCCCAATACTCAACCAATTCACGGCTGAGACTATCAATGTTTTCGTGCTCATAGTTGTAACGATCTAAACTTTTCAGATGCGAGCAGGGTGCATTATACCGGATCCCCAGTGAATGCTTAAAGTCCAAAAACGCCTCGATCTTTTCGGCCAAATTACTGATATATGTGATCATGGATTCACCTCCTTAGAGATTCCATCCATCGGCAGCACACATTCCAGCAGTTGTTTTTCATCTGTCGTGATGTAGATATCCGTTGTGTTTGGACTGCAATGACCCAGAATTGCTGCGATCGTTTCGATTGGCACTCGATTTTTGAGCATTGTAGACGCTGCATTGTACCGAAGCATATGCATACCGAAAATGCGGTTTTCTTTCGAAACACCGGCTTTCGCAAAGACTCTCTCGACTACAGCATAGCAGGATGCGTGATCTGTGAATGCATCAAATGGTGCAAGTTGCCTCACAAAAAGATAGTTATTCTTCGCAGGAGGACGTTCTTCACATAGATATCGTACAAGAGTATTTCCTACAGCTGTCGTCAAAGGAAGGCATACCGGGTTCCCCGTTTTGCTCTGCTTGAAAGAAATCGTTTCGTTGATCCAGTCGATATCAGAGAGCTTCAGATTGATTAAATCACATGCTCTGATACCACAGGATAGGCCAAGACGGATGATAGCAGCGTCTCGGAAAGATATCTCCCGGTTTTCAATTACCTCATTGATCCGTTCATATTCCTCATCAGTCAGGACGGGAATGATCCTCTTGACTCTTGGAGCATGAATCCCTGCAATTGCTTCGATCAGATCTTCTCTGTCAAGAAACCTGAAAATCGAACGGAGTTCACACAACACCTCACGTCGGCGTTCCTTTTTGCAATCGATGATATACCCAATCACATCGCAGGATGTCAGCGAATTGACATCCAAATCTCCATATTGCTCCAGATAGTGGAGCAGAGAATACATCCCGTATTCATAGAAATGAATCGTGTTTCTGTTTTCATAGGTCTCAGCAAGAAAAGCACAATACTTGTCATAAATGGCACGGGCAACCGGATCGTTAGGGGTCTGTTTTCCGCGCTTCATGGTTTTGAAATCAAATTCACCATTGATGTAGTAGGAGTTCAGCAAGCGAATGAATCTGCGCTGAGAATGATAACGCTGTGTGCTGAATTTCCCGGTTACGGTACTTATGACATTATCTGCATATTTTTGACCGATATCTTGATCGTACTCTTTAACACCTTCTTTCTCACAAAACTCTTTAAATCGCCGTATCACACCACGATAGTTGAATATGGTACTATCGTTGTAACCGGCATCCTCCATTGCAACGATCAATTGATCGCATATTTTTTCAATTATCATCTTAAGGTACCTCCTTGCTTCAAAAGCACCTTAAGTATATGGAAACACTATGCCGAAGAACAACAACAAAATGTGTCAAGCTACATACCCTACAAAAAACTTCGGCATAGTTTTTTCTTCGGCATAATCTGTGTGTATAATTGGCTTGCAAGACTCTCCAATACTATCAATAACATCATCCAACATTCCATTTACAAGTTCTGCGTTAGGACGCCGACTTATCCGCCAAGCAACCAAAAGGCCATCA
>CP016202.1:1275066-1352420 GCA_003433295.1 Eubacterium minutum ATCC 700079
ATATACTCGCTCAATGTCAAAGAAGGGATGCTCTCCCGACAATGCGGCATGTGAAGGGCTATTCGGCAGAGTAAAGAACGAATTCTTCTACAACCAAGATTGGAAAAATACAACCATAGAAGAGTTCATACAGAAGTTAGATGAGTATCTACACTGGTATAACGAAAAAAGAATCAAAAAATCATTAGGGTATTTGAGCCCTATAGAGTACAGACGTGCCATTGGATTAGCCGCTTAGGCTGTCCAAAAAAATGTCCGCACCCCCAACATGCAGATGCTGGCATGTCTTGACAACTAAAAACATGCAGATGCTGTCATGTCTTGACAACTAAGAACATGCAACTACTGTCATGCCCTGACTTTATTGACAGGCAATCACTTCTGCGGGTTGGCTGCGAGCCATTCAATTATGTCGTTGCTCTCGTACATAGGTTTTCCATCTATGAAAAGACAAGGCACCTGCTGCTTTCCGCCCTTTTCGACAAGATACTTTCTGTCTTCTTCATTGAGATGAATGTTATGCAAAGTAACGTCCGTTCTTCCGCTCTTGCTTATCTCTCCCAATACTCTCCTGCAAAACGGGCAAGTGTCAAACATGTATAGATCAAGTTTCATAAAATCCTCCTGAATATCGTCAAATTTCCTCTGTGTACTCTCAATATGTTTTTATATATTTTTATATGTTCATGTTTTTATGTTTTTTAATGTGTTCGAGCGCTATATAATCCGGTACAAAGAAGCGGGGAATCTTATCGGAATTCCCGGGAAGGTTTACTCCCTGTGCAGTTCCGCGCGGAATTGTTCGACTATATTCCGTTCAGCACGCGAAATCGTCATCTGTGAAACCCCCAAAGTCTTGGCAATATCAGCCTGCGAACGATTGTAAATAAATCTCTCTCTGAAAATATATCTGTTCTGCGAGTTGAACGTCTCCATAACTTTATCTATGATCTCCGAGGTCTCTACCCTCTCGAAGCCTTTATCGTCAAAGCCTGTATACCTTTCAAGGAAAGAGTTTTCTCCGTCTTCTCCCGCATCGTCGAAAGTCTTGTCCAGGGAATAAGTCCCGTAGGCATGCGAACTGTCCGTCGCTTCAATAATCTGTTCTTCCGTAAAGCCCGTAGCCTTAGCCATCTCTGCTACTGTGGGCGCCCTTCTGTATTCCAGATAAAGTTCATCCTTGACCTCCTGAATCTTGGAGGAGATTTCCTTCAATCTCCTCGGGACTTTAAGACTCCACTGCTTATCTCTGAAATACTTTTTAATTTCTCCTAAAATTGTAGGCGTTGCGAAGGAACTGAACTCAAAGCCTCTGTCCGGATCGAATCTTTCGACTGCCTGAACAAGCGCCAACGCGCCCACCTGATAAAGATCATCGTACTCGACGCCTTTATTGAGATACTTTCTGATCAGGATATCTACCATGTAAAGATGATCCTCTACGATTTCATTTCTTAATTCAATTGTGGGGTTCTTCTTGTACTCGGTAAATTTCTCCCGATTTGTCATGCCATCTTCACCATTCTGACGAACTTGTGGTCATCCTTATCTCTGCCAAACTGCACTTCATTCATGAGCGTTTCAACAACATAAATGCCCAAATCACCCTCGCTCGGACAGATCTTGCAGGGTTTGTGCGTCTTTTCCAAAGTATGTCGCTCGCACGCATCTTTTACGATGATTTCGATCGAGCCCTCTTTAACATTACATTCTACCTCGTATTTCTCAGAAAATCCAGTAAAACCGTGGCAGGAAACATGTTTGCATGCCTCGCACACAGAGGTTTTGATATCTTCTATGGCTTCCAGATTAAATCCTGCGGTCGAGGCCACCGAACTGATTGCAAGCCTTACCATAGTCAAATATTCAGGTTTTCCCGGGATAATAAAATTAAGTTTATCCAATTTTATTCACTCCTTATTTATATTATCTGCTTCACGCGTATTCTATATACCCGCTTTTACCGTGGTTAAAATGCGATATCAACGCACTTTTCAAATGCGCAACTGGTCATTGTCTTCATCGTCCTTGCTGTCATCGCCTTTGTCATCATCCTCTTTTATGACTTTCGCCATGGATACGATCTTGGTTTCATCGCCGACTTTCATTATCTTCACTCCCTGTGTTGCACGGCCGAGTTCGGAAATTTCATTTGCCCGTATCCTTATTATTATCCCGTCGGAATTGATCAGCAAAATCTCATCATCTTTATCCACTACCATGGCTCCGATCAGGGAACCCGTCTTTTTAAATTTACTCTTGTCATAGGTGAGAAGTCCTTTGCCTCCTCTTACCTGGACTTTATACTCTTTGACCGGAGTCCTCTTTCCGTATCCGTTCTCCGTAACGACCAGAAGTTCCTGATCCGGATCCACAAGTGACATGGAAACCACTTCATCGTCCTTATCGAGCTTAATCGCACGCACGCCTCCGGCGACTCTGCCCATGGCTCTTACATCTTTCTCCGAAAAGCAGATACATTTCCCTTTTTTGGTGACTATAATCACGCTGTTGTTTCCGGTGGTCTGCTTTACGTCAATAAGTCTGTCATCGTCTTTCAACTTGATTGCGATAATTCCGCTCGTTCTGTTGGTATCGTACTCGGAAAGAGGCGTTTTCTTGATGCTGCCCTGTTTCGTAACCGCAATCAGATACTTCTCTTCTAAAAATTCCTTTACCGGAATAAGCGCCGTTATTCTTTCTTTCTGCAGCAGGCTGAGGAAGTTGACCGCCGGCGTTCCTCTTGCCGTTCTGGATGCCTCCGGAACCTCAAATGCCTTGAGTTTATGGGCTTTTCCCGTATTGGTAAAGAACATCAGGTAATCATGCGTCGATGTCATTATCAGATCTTTTACAAAATCATTCTCCCTTGTGGTTATTCCCATTATTCCTTTGCCGCCGCGGCGCTGAGCTTTATAGGTGTCTGCAGGGACCCTCTTGATGTATCCGAGATGCGTCAGTGTAACCGCAACCTTTTCTTCTTCTATCAGATCCTCGTCTTCAAAGTCGGAAGCGTCGGGAGAAAGTTTGGTTCTTCTTTCATCTCCCCATTTATCTCTTACCTCGAGCAGCTCCGCCTTGATGACGCCCATGAGCATGCTCTCATCTGACAAAATAGCCTTGAAGTATGCAATTCTGTCCATAAGTTCGCTGTACTCTTTTTCAAGTTTTTCCCGCTCAAGTCCCTGCAGCCTCGCCAGTCGCATGTCCAGGATTGCCTGCGCCTGAATCTCCGAAAGGCCGAAACGCTCCATGAGTTTTTCCTTCGCGTCGTTATACGAACTTCTTATAATTTTGATTATCTCGTCGATATTGTCAAGAGCTATTCGCAATCCCTCTAAAATGTGGGCTCTGGCTTCCGCTTTCTTGAGATCGAACTCCGTTCTCCTCGTCACCACTTCTTTCTGGAATTTGATATATTCCGAAAGCATTTCATAAAGATTGAGAAGCTTCGGCTGTCCGTCAACAAGCGCTATCATTATGCAGCTGAAATTGTCCTGCATCTGAGTATGCTTGTACAACTGATTCAAAGTGATTTGAGGATTTGCGTCGCGCTTGAGTTCTATTACGATCCTCATTCCCTCTCTGTTCGATTCATCTCTTATGTCGGAAATTCCGTCTATCTTCTTGTCTTTTATCAGGTCGGCTATCTTCTCTATGAGTCTGGCCTTGTTCACCGTGTACGGAATCTCTGAAACTATTATCCTCGTTTTGCCTCTTGATGTTTCCTCGATTTCGCAAACGGCACGGACTTTAATTTTGCCGGTTCCCGTCCTGTACGCGTCTCTGATCCCGCTTTTCCCGAGAATCTGAGCTCCGGTCGGGAAGTCGGGACCCTGTACGATCTTAATGAGGTCATCTACCGTGCATTCAGGCTCATCTATTATCCTGACCGTTGCGTCTATTATTTCCGTCAGATTATGCGGCGGGATGGATGTAGCCATACCTACCGCTATACCGTTCGATCCGTTCACGAGAAGATTGGGATAACGCGACGGTAAAACCACCGGCTCTTTTTCTTCTCCGTCAAAGTTCGGAATAAAGTCCACGGTTTCTTTTTCTATATCTCGCAACATCTGCAGCGCAAAATATGACATCCTCGCTTCCGTATAGCGCTGCGCCGCAGCTCCGTCTCCGTCAATCGAGCCGAAATTTCCGTGCCCGTCCACGAGAGGGCATCGCATGGAAAAATCCTGCGCCATTCTCACCATGGCATCGTATATTGAACTGTCTCCGTGAGGATGGTACTTACCCATTACCTCACCCACAATCCTCGCGGATTTCTTGTACGGTTTTTCCGGTGTAACGCCGAGCTGGGACATTCCGTAAAGTATTCTTCTGTGTACAGGCTTCATCCCGTCCCGCACATCGGGCAGCGCTCTGCCGACTATTACACTCATCGCGTAGTCTATGTACGAATCACGCATCTCATCGTGAATCTCATGCTGTATTATATTCTTATCTTCAAGTAACGTATCCAATGTTTCCTCCTACTTTAAACGTCCAGTGTCGCGTATTTTGCGTTTTCTTCGATAAACTTCTTGCGAGGAGGAACTTTATCTCCCATAAGAGTCGTGAATATCTCATCCGCCGCCGTCGCATCCTCAACGGTTATCTGAACCATTGTTCTTTTGGTATAGTCCATTGTGGTATCCCAAAGCTGATTGAAGTCCATCTCTCCGAGTCCCTTGTAACGCTGTATTTCAAGTTTGCCCGGCATATCTTCGATTTCTTTCAAAAGCTTTTCCTGCTCACGGTCGGAGTATGTATACCATGATTTCTTGTTCTTCTGAACACGGAAAAGAGGAGGCTGGGCCGCGTAAACATAACCACCTTCTATGAGCGGTGACATATAGCGGTAGAAAAACGTCAGAAGCAACGTTCTGATATGTGCTCCGTCGACATCCGCATCCGTCATTATTATTATCTTATGATAACGGAGTTTGGAAATATCAAATTCACTTCCTATCCCGCAGCCGAAAGCCGTGATCATGTTTTTTATCTCATCGGAATTAAGCATCTTGTCCTGACGAGCCTTTTCCACGTTCAGTATCTTTCCGCGAAGAGGCAGGACCGCCTGCCTTTTTCTGTCTCTGCCCTGTTTGGCGGAGCCTCCCGCAGAGTCACCCTCAACCAGGAAAATCTCCGAAAGCGCAGGATCTTTTTCCGAGCAGTCCGCAAGCTTTCCCGGAAGTGAAAGCCCTTGAAGCGCCGACTGTCTTCTGACAAGAGCGCGGGCTTTTCTTGCCGCTTCCCTCGCGCGCGAAGCACTCAGGCATTTATTGAGAATAGCGTTCGCCTCTTTCGGGTTTTCCTGAAGAAACGCCAGCAGTTCCTGACTCGTCGCCGTTTCAACAAAGCCTCTCATTTCCGTATTGCCGAGCTTTGCCTTGGTCTGACCCTCAAACTGAGGATGAGTCATCTTTACCGAAACAATGGCGGTCAATCCCTCTCTGACATCTTCCCCCGATAACGACTCTCCCTCTTTCACGATGTTGTTCTTTTTGGCATAGTCGTTCATCACTTTTGTGAGTGCGGATTTAAATCCCGCAAGGTGCGATCCGCCCTCAAGCGTATTTATATTGTTTGCATAGGATAAAAGGAGTTCATTGTATTTATCGGTATACTGCAGCGCAACCTCAACTTCTTGGCTCTTGTCGATATACTCAAAATAAAACACGCTCTCGTGAACCTTGTCTTTGTTGCTGTTCAAATGCCTGACAAATTCTTTAAGCCCCCCTTCATAGTGGAAAACTTCTTTTTTCTTTTCTCCCGGACGCTTATCCTCCAGGGTTATCTCTATTCCTTTCGTAAGGAATGCCATTTCTCTGAGTCTGTGCTGAAGCGTCGCATAATCATATTCCGTCTCTTCGAATATCTCGGGATCGGGCCAAAATCTGGTTTTGGAGCCTGTTGCTTTTTTCTCGCCTATTTCATTAAGTTTTTTAGTGGTCTTTCCTCTTGAAAATTCAATATCGTAGAGTTTACCGCCTCTGCTTATCTCGACGATCATCTTTGTCGAGAGCGCATTTACCACAGAAGCTCCGACTCCGTGAAGTCCGCCGGATACCTTATATCCTCCACCACCGAATTTACCTCCGGCATGGAGAACGGTATGTATCACTTCCACCGCAGGTATTTTCATCTTAGGATGTTCGTCAACCGGCATTCCCCTGCCGTCATCTATGACGGTTATGGAATTATCCTCATTTATGCTGACCTTTATTTTTCTGCAGAATCCCGCAAGGGCTTCATCTATACTGTTGTCTACGATTTCATAGACAAGATGATGAAGCCCCCTCGGTCCGGTCGATCCGATATACATTCCCGGTCTTTTTCTTACCGCCTCAAATCCCTCCAAAACCTGGATTTGATCGGCACCGTATTCATTTTTGTTTACTTTTGAACTCATATTTTTTTCACCTTTTTATTGATATGTTTAATGTGTTTCTATTATATAACAAAAACTCTCGTTTTGCAAGGATTTAGATTGATTTCGACACTTTTATCGGTTTGTTTACAAAAAACCTTTTAAAAAGGAAATTGGGCGTTTCTTAACGGCGCTTATCTTTAACTATATACCAACAGTTTTTTAGTAGAATTCATAAACAAACGTCATTCAAACGGATATTTGGTATTTTTTAATATATCTCTTTTTGATTTTCTTTATTTTTTCCTGCTTTTTACCTCGGCAGCGACAATAGTTCCTCGGCATGAAGGGCGTGCGGATAAAATTATACACACCCTATGGATAACTTTTATTACTTTTATTTTTCCAACTTCGGATTTTATACTTGTATATGGATAACTTATTGATTAAAATATCTTTACCCGCACCCGCGAAATTAATTTTATAAAAGAGGACAGTATGGAAGACATTAAAGATATCTGGTCAAAAGTTTTATCGAAAGTAAAACAGATTGTGACAGAGGCAAGTTATTCTCACTGGTTTTTGAAAGCCGATCTGAATTCTGTCGATGAAGTGGCAAATATAGTCTATGTTCAGAGCGACGATCCTTTTGTCGTGCAGCAGCACAAACTTCGCTATATACCTATACTTGAAACCGCATTTGAAGAAGTCTTGAAAGAAAGATACAAGGTTATAGTAAAACAGTCGTCGGAATATCGAAAAACAGGTATCAAAAGCATAGACGCAGGAGAAAAAAAGAGTAACATCACGGGTAATTTAAATAAACAGAGGATATTTCACCCGAAGTATACATTCGACAATTTCATCGTCGGCGAATGCAATGAACTTGCTTTTGCGGTTGCGAAAGCAGTTGCCGAAAATCCGTCATCCACTTATAATCCCCTGTTCCTTCACGGAAATTCAGGTCTGGGAAAGACACATCTTATGCACGCCATAGGAATATACATGCTTGAGCATCACAAAGAATTGAACGTTCTGTATGTGTCATCTGAAATGTTCACCAACGAACTCATAAAATCCATTCAGGAAAACAACAGGGAATTTAAAAAGAAATATCGAAGTCTTGACGTGCTTATAATAGACGACATACAGTTCCTCGAGGGAAAGGAAAGCACTCAGACCGAGTTTTTCAATACATTCAACGATTTATTTTTCAACAATAAACAGATTATAATATCAAGCGACAGACCTCCGAATAAACTCGTGAAGCTTGACGACAGGTTGCGTTCAAGATTCTCATGGAAAATGGTCGCGGAACTCCTTCCCGCGGATTTTGAAACGCGAGTCGCCATATTGCGGAAGAAGGCCGAAAATGAAAATGTGACGGTCAACGAAGACGTAGATGAAGTAATACAGATGATCGCGGAAAAAATCACGGACAACATCAGAAACCTTGAAGGAGCTTTCAACAGAGTAGTCAGCTTTGCAAATCTGCTTAAGAAAGACATAAACAAAAGTTTTGCAAAAAGGATTCTAAAGGATATAGTGGTAATAGGCGATAAGAAAGCAACTCCAATCCAGATAAAGGATGTTGTAAGTAAATACTACGGTATAAAGGTAAGCGACCTTGAATCCTCAAAGAAAACCGCGCAGATTGCATATCCGAGACAGATCGCAATGTATTTATGCAGAATTATGACGGACCATTCATATCCCCAGATAGGTCAGCTTTTCGGAAACAGACATTACACCACTGTAATGCACGCCTTTGAAAAAATACAGGCGGAATTGAAAACCGACAGCAATCTGAAAGAAATAATAGAAGATATAAAGAGTAAAATTAAAGGTATTAAATAATGTAATACAGGCATTCGAAATTACCAAAGGTTCAGATGAGAAATTTGCATTACGCAGCCATTTATATGATTAGAAGCCATTTACATTTTACAGCCTTACATCCTTATAAAGGCGCATATAAAAATAACCCTATAAAAATGTTGTTGATAAAAAATGATAACTCAGCAGTCTTTTCCACAGGTTTTAAACAACAAAAAACGTTAGACCCGTAACGGATCGGAAAGTTATCCACATTATCAACAACCCCTACTACTATTACTACTAATGTAAATGAAGAAATAAGACGGTATTTGCCAAAGTTCTATACCCTCTTATCATCCAAACGTATTCAAAAAAATGTGTACGTGAAAAATATTATGCGAGGAGAATAAAGATATGAAATTCAGATGTAAACAACAGATATTGGCTAAAGCCGTAAACATAGTGTCAAAAGCCGTATCACTCAGAACGACCATTCCTATTTTAAAAGGAATTCTCATAAAAGCCGAGAATGGAAAGATACGTATGTATGCTTCAAACCTTGATATAGCGATAAGTGATACGATAGAAGCAGATGTTGAAGAAGAAGGTTCGATAGTTGTCACGGCAAAGTTGTTCGGCAACATAATAAGAAAGATGCCTTCGACCGATATAGAAATAGAAAGTGAAGAAGGTACCGAAAATAACGTTTTTATAAGATGCTCCACTTCAAATTTTAAAATTGTGGGGATGGCTGTAGACGATTTTCCTGTAATGAATGTTGAAAGAAGCGATGATTTTATAACTTTTGACAAAAAATCACTGGGCGATATGATAGAAAAGACGGCATTTGCAGCGAGCATAGACGAAGCGCGCGGAATAATAACCGGTGTCTTAATAGAGATGAAAGAAGATGAAATGAACATGGTCGCGATAGACGGATACAGAATGGCGATAACCAGAAAATCTCATGTGTCTCCAAATCCCGAAAAAATAATAATTTCCGTCAAGACTCTCAGCGAAGTAAGCAGAATTTTGAGCGACATGGAAAATGAAGAGAATGAAGTACGGCTTTATCTCAACGATAAAAAGGCTATTTTTGAGATAGGGAATGTAGAGGCGGATCTCAAAATAATGGAGGGTGATTTTATAAACTATAAAGACATAATCCCCAAAGAAAGTAAAATAAATATAAAAATAGAAAAAGATATTCTTTTAGACAGCATAGAGAGGGCATCGCTGCTCTCAAAGGCAGGTAAAAATAATCTGATATGCATGAATGTAAAAGGTGATGTCGTGACGATCACATCAAATTCAGAGGAGGGTGACGTAAGGGAAGAACTGACGGTTGAAAAAGAGGGAGATGATATAGAAATAGGTTTCAATGCGCAGTACATCATAGACGTTCTTAAGAATATAGAAGATAAAGAGATAAGGATGCTTTTTAACGAACCTGTAAAGCCTTGCCTCATAGAGCCGCTTGAAGGCAGGGATTATGAATATCTCGTACTGCCTGTGAGGATATAAAAAGGTGATTTTAAATTTTAAGGTCTGAATTTTGATGAGATACACTTATAAATCGCATAATAACGATATTAGTAAAACATGTACATAAAGAGTTTAGAGATAAAAAATTTTAGAAACTACGAAGATTTTTCTATTGAATTTGATAAGAATTTAAACATCATCATAGGAAAAAACGCTCAGGGCAAGACGAACCTGATCGAGGCTGTATTCCTTTCTTCAATAGGGAAATCTTTTCGTACTTCCAAGGAAAGCGATCTTATAAAATTCGGAGAAGAAAATGCGATAGTAAGGGTGAGCGCGGAGAAAAAAGTCATTGACACAAGAGTAGAGATATTTATAAGAAAAAATTTTAAAAAGGCGATAAAGAAAGATGGAAATACAGTAAGAAAAACATCTGAGCTTATAGATAACATAATAATCGTTATCTTTTCTCCGGAAGATTTAAAAATAGTAAAAGACGAGCCTGAAAAACGAAGGAAATTCATAGACAGAGAACTGGCGCAGATAAAACCGTCGTATTATAATTGCCTTTCCGCCTATAAGAAAATACTGATGCAGAGGAACGCATATCTCAAAGAAGATCGCGTGGATGACGATGTTTTACTCATATGGGACAGGCAACTTGTGGATTACGGCAGCAGCCTCATGAAGATGAGGAAGGAATTTATAGATAAAATAAATATTTTTTCCGGCAAAATACATGACAATATAACCAACCGTAAGGAAAATTTAAAGATAACCTATGATTCAAATATAAAATTCAGCGTTGATGAAAAAGAGCAGAGAGAAATTTTTAAAAATGCGATGGAAAACAGTCTTTCTACGGATAAGAAGATGAGAACAACGACGAGAGGTCCTCATAAAGACGATATGTCTTTCTTCGTAAATTCCGTAAATGTGCGAAATTTCGGCTCTCAGGGTCAGCAGAGGACATGCGCGTTATCTCTGAAACTTGCGGAACTTGATTTTATAAAAGAGGAAACGGGAGAAAAAGGCATACTCCTATTGGACGATGTGATGAGCGAGCTTGATGAAGAGCGCAGAAATTATCTGATAAGGTCATTGAAAGAGAATCAAATTTTTGTTACGGCAACCGACCTTGACCAAAATCTGGTAAATAATTATTCTTCCGCAAAGGTGATAGAGATAAGTAACGGTTGCGGTACTAATTTTATTGACATTTAGTGAAATGATAAGGTACAATGAGTGGTACGCATGCACACATTGTAATTTAGATTGTGCAAAATAAGTAATTTTATTTGGAGGTTAAAGATGAAACAGACATATCAGCCTAAAAAGAGGCAAAGAAAAAAGGAACACGGATTCCGCAAGAGAATGTCTACCAAGAATGGAAGACACGTTCTTAAGAGAAGAAGAGCAAGAGGAAGAAAGAAGCTTACGGCATAGGAAATGCTGAAAAAGAATGTATTGCGTTACAGAAGAGTCTTCGATCGTATTTACAGAAAAGGAAAATCTGTGGGAGGTCGATATGTGATTGTATTTTTTAAAGAAAATAATTTAGACTATGCAAGAACAGCTTTTCTGGCAAGCAAAAAGGTCGGCAACAGTGTCATGAGAAACCGTGCGAGGAGATTGATGAAAGAAGCGGTAAGAGTGTCTTCTTTTGAGCTTCCAAAAGGTTATGATTTTATTTTTATAGCGAGAAATACTATAATGGACGCGAAATGCCGGCAGGTGCAGAAGTCGATAGAGTCTGCGCTGAAAAGGATCGGGGTAGTATAAAGATAATGAAACTTATAAGCAATTTACTGAAGAAGATTCTCGTATTGCTTGTCAGATTTTATCAGATTTGTATTTCGCCGCTACTGCCGCGAACATGCAGATTTTACCCTACATGTTCCACATACTTTATTCAGGCACTGGAAAAGTATGGTCCTTTTAAGGGCACGTATTTGGGAATACGAAGGATCATGAGGTGTCATCCCTGGAATGAGGGTGGATATGATCCGTTAGAGTAATGGAGGACGTTAATGAACGCTATATTTGGAGTATTGGCATCGCCGTTGGCATTTGCATTGACCACGCTGTACAATATAACCCACAATTACGGAATTTCGCTTATCATTTTGACTATTATAGTTAAATTGATTCTGTATCCTTTTTACAAGAAGCAGATGCTTTCCACGTCGGGAATGGCAGAGCTTGGTCCGAGAATCAAAGAATTACAAAGACAGTACGCGGGTGATACCGCAACCATGAACCAGAAGATGCAGGAATTGTATAAAGAAGAGGGAGTAAACCCTATGGCGGGCTGTCTGCCTATGGTCATACAGATGATCGTCATAATGGGGCTTTTCACTCTTTTGCGTAATCCACTTACATATGTTCATTCGGAGCGTATGTACTTTGCGATTCACGAGAGTTTCCTATGGATAAACGATCTTTCTCAGTCAGATCCGTGGATACTCCCTATTTTGGCGGGTGTTGCCACTTTTGCATCTTTTTATCTCGGACAGAAATACGGATCCATGGGTATTTCACCGGGTCAGAATCATAGCAAAGTGATGTCACTTATAATGAAGTACGGTTTTCCTATAATGATTACGTGGCTTGCAAAGACTTATGCGGCGGGACTTGCAACGTACTGGTTTTTGAGCCAGTTCATTCAGATTTTCTATAATTTGAGGTTTAATCAGATTAAGAAAAAGATGAATGAAGAGAAAGAAAAAAAAGGAAAAAAACATGCCGGAAGAAAAACTTCGAGGGCATAAAGGAGTAGATGATGGATGTAACGGAAAAATGGGGAGATGACGTTGATTCCGCGGTTGAACTTGCTCTTGCGGAATTGAAGCTTACAAGAGAAGAAGTCGATGTAACGGTTTTGGAAGAACCGAGCAGAGGGTTCTTTGGAATAGGGTCAAAACTTGCGCTTGTAAGGGTTGAAAAAAAGAAAGAAAAAAAATCATCTGAAGCGCAGGAAGAAAAGAAATTAGATAAGAAAATACCTGAAGATAACGGTTCGAAAAAGTCGGCGAGTGAAGAAAAAAAAGCGGATAAAACCGTTAAAGTTGTTAAAGAGGAAGCAGATAGATCTGTTAAAGATAAAAAGGCGGAAAAAGTCGTTAAAGAGGAAAAGACTTTTGACATTTTTGAAGAAATGAAAGATCTTCCACCTTGTGAAAATCACGAGGCAAAGGACTTTTTACAGGAAGTGATACTGCAGATGGGGCTTAAACTTGATTTGACCGTAAATGCAGATGACAATAATGTGTACTTAAAAATCGAGGGTGCGGATTCCGGAACAATCATAGGGAAACGCGGTCAGACATTGGACGCTATACAGTATCTCACGAGTCTTGTCGTAAACAAAGATAAATCTGATTATGTCAAGGTTGTGATTGACGCTGAAAATTACAGAGCAAGAAGAGCGGAAACTTTGGAAAAGCTTGCTCACAGGCTTGCGGGAAAAGTTGTTCGTACGAGAAGACCGGTCAAACTCGAGCCGATGAATCCGTATGAGAGAAAGGTTATCCATTCAACACTGCAGGATGATCCCGAGGTATTGACAAGGAGTGAGGGAGAAGATCCTTATCGTAAAATTATCATCGAATTGAAATGATCTGAGAAACCTTGTCATTCTTATTTGGCGCCGGGTCGGGCGTATATCGTATATTAAACCAAGATTATTGTTAAGCCCGCGTAAGCGGGTATTTTGATTTACATATTCAGGGAAACACTATGGAAGAAACAATTGCTGCGATAGCTACACCTTTTGGTGAGGGCGGAATCGGAATAATACGCATGAGCGGAGAAGAATCTCTTAAAATAGTAAAGGATATCTTCGTTCCGGCTTCAGGAAAACCTCTCACAAACAGAATGTTGACCTATGGTCATGTTTATGATGATGAAAAAAATGTGATCGATGAGGTTATGGCTGTATTTATGAAAGCCCCGAAGACATATACGAGAGAAGATGTTGTGGAGATAAATTGTCACGGCGGGGTTGTGCCTGTTCAAAAAATCCTGTCTCTGATTCTTTCGAAAGGAGCAAGACTTGCCGAACCGGGAGAGTTCACCAAGCGGGCCTTTTTAAACGGGCGTCTGGATCTGACGCAGGCGGAAGCTGTCATAGATCTTATTTCGGCAAAGGCTGAGAAGACTTTTGATGTTGCCATGAAGCAGCTGGAAGGCGTGGTTTCCGGGAAAATCAGAGAATGCAGAGAAGCTTTGACCGATGTTCTTGTAAACCTGACGGTGAATATCGATTATCCGGACGAGGACATTGAAGAGATAACTTATAAAGAACTTGCCCACGATCTCGAAACGGTTCTGTCGGAAATAAAACTTCTGCTCGCCGGTTTTGATACGGGAAGAATTTTGAAAGAGGGATTGAGAGTTGCGATAATAGGCAAACCGAATGTCGGCAAATCCTCTCTTATGAATGCCTTGCTTAAGGAATCGAGAGCGATTGTGACCGATATCCCCGGGACTACGCGCGATACCATAGAGGAAAACCTTTCAATACGCGGAATCCCCGTTGTTTTGACCGATACCGCAGGTATAAGAGAAACTGAAGATTATGTGGAAGCCATGGGAATAGAGCGTTCAAAGGAATCTTTCAATAGAGCGGATCTAATCATCATGGTTATGGACGGCAGCGGCGAAATCGAGAATACAGATTTGGAGATAATTGAGAAACTCGACCCGGTCAAGAGCGTTATACTTCTCAATAAGAATGATCTGGCGACCGGAATCGCGGTTGACGATGTAAAGAGGATCACACCGAACGGGGAAACCGAGGTCATTTCCGTTTCCATGAAAAAAACGGACGATATTTTGCGTATCGAGGAAATCCTCCTTGAGCGGATATGTTTAGGAAAAGTGACGCAACAGAACAGTGCGGTGATTACAAATGTAAGACAGAAAAATCTGCTTGACACGGCGGCGTTGTCGCTGTCGGACGCCATTGAGGCGACATATGCCCTTGAACCGCTTGAAGTCCTTGAAATAGATGTCAAGGAAGCTTATCTTGCGCTTGGCGAAATTTTAGGTGAGGAAACGGCGGAGAATATACTGGAAGAAGTTTTTTCTCGCTTTTGTCTGGGGAAATAAGTATGAATAAAGTTTTTATGGGAGAATACGACATAATAGTTGTGGGTGCGGGCCATGCGGGGTGTGAGGCCGCACTCGCTGCGGCAAGAATGAATAAAAAAACTCTTATTTTTTCGATCAACCTTGAGGCTATCGCAATGATGCCCTGCAATCCCTCAATAGGGGGAACGGGTAAAGGACATCTTGTGAGAGAAATAGACGCCTTGGGAGGTGAGATGGGAATAAATATAGACAAAGCCTTTATACAGAGCAGGATGCTCAATACGGGCAAAGGTCCCGCGGTCCATTCCCTGCGTGCGCAGGCCGATAAGAACAGGTATCATCTGGAGATGAAAAAGACGCTGGAGAAGCAGGAAAATCTTGACATCAAGCAGGATGAAGTCACGGATTTGGCAATTGAGGGAGATACGGTCGCGGGGGTCGTTACAAGGACAAACTCATTTTATGCCGCAAAGGCTGTGATACTGGCAACGGGAACTTTTCTGCGAGGTAAAATTTTCATAGGTGACAGTAGTTTTGCAAGCGGCCCGAACGGTCTTGCATCATCTGAAACTCTGTCGGGGAACCTGATGAAGCACGGAATTGAATTCAGGAGATTTAAGACGGGAACTCCGGCACGGGCGCTGTCGTCAGGTTTTGATTACGATAAAATGGTGCGTCAGAAAGGCGATACCGCAATTGTCCCGTTTTCCTTTATGAACGATACGCTTGAGAGAGATCAGGTCGATTGCTGGCTAACATATACAAATGAGGAAACACACAGAGTAATACGCAACAATTTTCATCGTTCGGCGCTGTTCGGAGGGGAAATAGAGGGCATCGGACCGAGATACTGCCCGTCGATCGAAGATAAGGTGCATAGATTCGCGGATAAAAAACGCCATCAGCTCTTTGTGGAGCCTGAAGGTTTGGAAACCGAAGAAATGTATATACAGGGGATGTCGTCGAGCATGCCGGAAGATGTCCAGCGGGATTTTTATCATACGATAGAGGGACTTGAAAATATCGTGATTACCCGTCCCGCATACGCCATTGAGTATGACTGTATAGATCCTCTGAATCTGAAAGCCACGCTGGAATACATGGGGATAGAGGGCTTATTTTGCGCCGGACAGTTTAACGGCAGTTCCGGGTATGAAGAAGCGGCTGCGCAGGGCTTGATTGCAGGCATAAACGCTTCACTGAAAATAAGCGGAAAGCCGTCTTTTGTACCTGACAGGAGTGAAGCCTATATAGGTGTTTTGATAGACGATCTGGTGACCAAGGGAACCAATGAACCTTACAGGATAATGACCAGCCGGGCGGAATACAGACTTGTTCTGCGTCAGGACAATGCGGATGAGCGTCTGACACCCAAGGGATATGAGATCGGCATGGTTTCAGAGGAGCGTTACAACAGGTATAAAAGCAAGCAGGAGAACGTGAACAGGGAAATTGAACGGCTGAAAAGGACTGTGGTGAATGAAGCTACCGCCGAACCTTACTTGAAACTTAAGGGCAGTAATCCGTTGAAGCGTCCGTCTTCTCTTTATGAGCTGCTGAAAAGACCGGAAATAGATTATACTTCCCTTGCGGATATTGACCCCGGAAGACCGACACTTTCTTCGCATGAGGCGGATTGTGTTCAAGTTAATATAAAATATGAGGGCTACATAAAAAAGCAGATGCAGCAGGTTGAGAAGTTCAAGAGGCTTGAAGACAAGAAGCTTTCGGAAACTTTGGATTACGATAAGATAGAGGGACTGCGCTTGGAGGCCGCACAAAAATTGAACAGGATAAAACCTGTTTCCATAGGGCAGGCATCGAGGATCTCGGGGGTGTCGCCTGCCGATATAAATGTACTGCTCGTTTACCTTGAGAAGATGAAGCGTTGATATATGTGGAAAGAAATGGAATCAGCACAAAACACATTGAGAGAACTTTTTATTAAATATGATATTCCATGCTCTGCCGGGCAACGCGGGAGTTTGGAAAAATACATGGAACTTGTGTTAAAGAAAAATAAGCATGTGAATTTGACCTCTATCGATGAACCGTATGAATTTCTGGTAAAACATTTTCTCGATTCCGCCGTTCTTTTGAAGACGGCAGAGTACGAAAATGCGGGGAAAATATTGGATTTAGGTACGGGAGGAGGCTTTCCGGGAGTACCTCTTGCGATACTTTCGCCGGAAAAAAATTTCACCTTGATCGACTCGTTGAGCAAAAGAGTGCGGGCAGTCGAAGAGATGACATCGCAGGTCCGGCTTTCCAACGTGGAAGTAATGCATGGCAGGGCGGAAGAACTTGCTGCAAATGCGGACTTTCGAGATCGATACGATATGTGCGTTTCAAGAGCGGTAAGTAACTTTGCTACACTTGTTGAATATTGCCTGCCTTTTGTTAAAAAAGGAGGATTCTTCGTCGCATATAAGAGCGGGAATTTTGAAGAAGAATTGTCGGATGCCGGATCCGCGACAGATGCTTTGAAAGGAGAATTTTATTCTGCAAGAACCTTTGATATTGAGGGGAACTCAAGAACCTTGATTTTTATCCGAAAAACGGAAGCAACACCGGATCGCTTTCCCCGTAAGGCGGGAAAAGCACTTAAAAATCCCATAAAAGACGGTAAAAGAGAAGTGAAATAAGAAGTTATCGGGAGCAGAAGACGGGGACGGAAAATATCAACCGAAGAATACACGCAAGGCACACAGATGGGCAAAAATGGAAAAGGAGAACAAATCCCAAGAGGATGTTTCACGTGAAACATCCTCTTGGGATTTAAGTCAGGAGAGTTTATGCAAAGAAAAAAGCGTACGAACACGGGATATTATCACACTCTTTCTGAAATACATATGTGGTTTTTCCGAAAATAGTAGAATTATATTCAGATGTGGTCTATAATGGAAGTCTAATGAAAATGAAAAAGGAGAAAAGCAGTGGGAAAAGCGATTGCAATTTTTAATCAAAAAGGTGGTGTCGGCAAGACGACGACAAACATCAACCTGGGAGCATGTCTTGCACAGAAAGACAAGAAAGTGCTTATGCTTGATATAGATCCGCAAGGCAACACCACCAGCGGCATAGGAATATCCAAGAAAGACTTAAGATATACTGTGTATGAGCTTTTGATAGAGAGTAATTTTGATCCGCATGATGCGATTATCCATACAGGGGTGAAGAACCTGGATTTGATACCTGCCAATGTCGATCTGGCGGGAGCCGAGATAGAATTGGTTCAACTGGAAGGGAGAGAGAAACGTCTGCGGAAAGCCATCGATCGTATCAGGAATGAATATGATTACATATTCATAGATTGTCCGCCGTCGCTTGGTCTGTTGACGATAAACTCCTTAAGCGCGGTTGAAAGTGTTCTGATTCCTATCCAGTGTGAGTTTTACGCATTGGAAGGCGTAAGTCAGCTTATGAGCACAATAGAGTTGGTGAGAAAAAGCCTGAAAAAAGATTTGCAGGTTGAAGGTGTTGTATTGAGCATGTTCGACGGAAGGACCAATCTGTCCATACAGGTGGTGCAGGAAGTAAAAAGATATTTTGGCGCGAAGGTTTATTCCACTGTGATTCCGAGAAATATAAGGTTGGCGGAAGCCCCGAGTTTTGGTTTGCCTATAGTTGAATACGATCCGAAATCCAAGGGTGCCGTGGCATACAGAGAATTTGCAAAGGAGTTCCTTGAAAGAGAGGCAAGCAGCAGATGAGTGCTAAAGGAAAGGCAAGAGGTCTTGGGAGAGGTCTGGATGCATTGTTTGCGGATCAGGCGCCGATAGTTCAGCCCGATTCTCCGCAGGCTGGAAAAGATGACTATGAAAGCGGAAGAAGAGAGAACGCGGGCGGCGTGTCGTACATAGATATAAATGACATTAAGCCGAATACAGAGCAGCCGCGTCGGAATTTTGATCCCGATAAGATAAGCGAACTGGCAAATTCCATAACGGAGCATGGCATCATACAGCCTCTGGTTGTCAGAAAAAAAGACGGACAGTATGAAATAGTTGCGGGAGAACGCAGATGGAGAGCATCGCGGGAAGCGGGACTGAAATCTGTGCCGTGCATCGTAAGAGAATTTTCCGATGAAGAAAATATGCTGATCGCCATAATCGAGAACATGCAGCGCGAGGATCTCAATCCGATCGAGGAAGCCATGGGTCTTGAGCAGATGATGAAAACATACGGCATGACACAGGAAGAAATTTCCAGAAGCGTGAGCAAGAGCAGACCTTATATAAGTAATATGCTAAGGCTTTTAAAGTTGCCGGAAGAGGTGAGAACTTTTGTGGAAGAAGGGAAAATTTCCACAGGTCATGCGAGGGCGTTAATAAATGTCGGAAACAGTGAAAAACAAAGAAAGCTATGTCAAATGATTGTAAAGGAAGGGATATCCGTGCGGCAGATCGAGTCTCTGGCGGCGGATGAAAAGAAGCCGCGCAGAAAACCTCTTAAAAAGGTAAAGACGGCGGAAACCCTCAGCATAGAAAGGGAACTGAAAGAACTGTACGGAACGAAGGTTTCGATCAATCAAAAGGGAAGTAAGGGCTCCATAGAATTGGAATTTTACAGTCACGATGAATTGAATAGACTTATAGATATGTTGAAATACAAGTTTTAACGGCATTTGTTTCACATGAAAACAAGGGGTTGCCGCACAGTTGATTGAATAAATCAACCGGAGCGGCAACCCCTTGTTTATTGATCCTGAACATCGACATATCCGAAAAATGAGAATATGTCCACTGTATATTATTTCACCTTTACGCTGAAGTTGGCTACGTAGCCGAGCTGTTCCGAGTGTTCTTCAAAGAAATCGAACATGGCGGTGAACATCTGCCGGTTTTCTTTCTTCATGGCATTTGACAGTATCTTCATCGCACCTGATGGACCTTCATCACGGATCATGCCCGCAGGGTCGAGGAGTGTCATTTTGCCGTATTTCTGTTCTGTCCTGAAGGAGTGGGACTCAATCTTATCCTTCCAGCCGTTCAGAGTCAGCGGTTCAACATGCACGTTTATTGTTCGCGAAAGTCCGGCGATGACTTCTTTCTGACGTTCAGGATCGTCTTCGCGCAAAAACACATCGTGCGTGAGCAATATGCCGCCCGGCTTCAGCACCCTGGAATACTCGGAAAGTGCACGGTCTTTGTCATCTCCCACGAGCATGGTAAGCATTGCCTCGTTGACGAGGACGTCGAAACTTTCATCTTCAAAAGGAAGCTCGAAAGCGCTTGCCTTGACGACTGAAAGTTTATTTTGCAGATTGTTTTTCCTGATATTCTCCTTTGCCTTTTCAATCGCTACATCATCCATATCCACACCGACTATATTGCAACCGCTTTTTCCGGCAACCTGAATCATCGTGGTTCCCATATTGCAGGCAACCTCCAGAACTTTTGAATCTTCCTTTATATTAGCCTTTTCCAGCAACCAGCCGGTGGCTTCCACTCCGCCCGGACGAAGTTTGGTTTTTCCCAATCTTGCCAAAAATGAATGTCCTGCTTCTCTCATACCGATATCCTCCTTGTAGTTTATAGATGCCCGGGATGATCACACCCGTCTAACTATATCCGCCTAAGACAGTTGATAAGCTTATATGTGCGAAATTATATCCGGGCCGTATTTTGTTAGCCATCTTTAACATACCCTGTCCGGAAAAGATTAAACCTGAAAAAAATTTTTAATTTCTTTCAGGTTTATCGCCCTTTTGGTATGACGGCATTCCAATCATACTCACTTTCTATTTCTTATACTTACTCGCTGCATGTCGGGAAAACTCCACAAAACTTGACACCGTGGGCGCGCTGAGTTGGTGTTTTTTCAAAAAAATGATATAATACGACGATAAGCCTGTGACACGGGGAACAATCGAAAGCGTGGAAAGAGTTTTTCGATGAAAGAAGAAAGAATGTGAAAGTCCCGCAAAAGGGTGACAGGGAGATAAGAGCCCGCAGAGGAAGCGAGCGGGGAAGATCCCGCAAAAGGGAAATAAGAAAGATGAGTACTCTAAAGTTGAATAAAAAATTTATCGAAAGCATACCGATGCCGATGTGCATCGTGGATAAGAAAGGAAAAATCGTAGATTTTAATGCTCATATAGGAGAAGTGTTTCTATATGATGACATTACCGGCAGCGACTTTTTTGCGCTTACCGGGGTGAAACTTGAGGATATTATTGAAGAATCCGGGGAAAAAGGCTGTAAAACCATAGAAAGAAGCGATAAGACTTTTAAAGTTTTTACGAGCGAAGAGTCTTGTTGTGAGAAAAATGGGGACACAGACCGGAGTGGAGATGAGGACACAGACGGAAATAGAGATAGGGACACGGACGGCAGTGGAGACGGGAATGTCGATGAGGGCAACGTTCTGGTTTTTTTCTATGACATCACACGGTATGAAATTCTGAAAGAGACGTATGAAGACGAAAAGACATGCGTGGCGCTGGTTCGTATCGACAATTATGACGAACTGATTGCGGGTACGCTTCCCGACATGAGGATGGAACTGTCTTCGCGCGTTGACAAAACCATAAGAAAATGGGCCGCAGATACTCACGCATCCATTGTGAAGCATAAAGACGATGAGTATGCGATGTACTTTCAGCAAATTTATCTGAAAGCTATGGTGGACAGCAAGTTTTCTATTCTGGACGAGGTGAGACAGATTGAAACTGAAGTAGATTTCCCTATAAGTCTGTCGGTAGGAGTGGGAACGGCCGAAGACAACATGTCGGATACCGAAGAATCGGCGAGAGCCGCGCTTGAACTTGCGCTCGGAAGGGGTGGAGATCAGGCTGTCGTAAGGAAACATAATCAAATTGACTATTACGGCGGGAAATTACAGACTGTGGAAAAGACCAATAAGGGAAAATCCAGAGTCATCGCGCATATGCTGAAACAACTCATAGCCGATGCGGATCGCATATTGATAATGGGTCACAGAAACCCGGATATGGATTGTTTCGGCGCGGCCATGGGAATGTTCAGAGTATGCAAAATGCAGGGGCGCGAAGCCAACATGGTGGTCGATGAGGTAAATGATTCTTTAAGGGTCATATACAAGCAGGCAAAGGAAACGGAAAAATACAACTTTATCTCCGGAGAAAAAGCGCTGGAACTTGCGGGCGAAGGGACGCTTTTGATAGTTGTGGACACGCACAGACCAAGTTACGTATCGTGTCCGGGACTGCTTGAGAAAGCTGAGAAGATAGCGGTTATAGACCACCACAGACGTGCGGCTGACTTTATCAAAAATGCGGATTTATCATATATAGAATCCTATGCGTCTTCCGCATGCGAGCTGGTATCCGAGATACTGCAGTACTCGGGTAAAAAGAGAGTTCTGCAGAAACTTGAGGCGGAAGCCCTGCTCGGCGGAATTACGCTCGATACCAACAGATTTGCGGTCAAAACCGGTGTCAGAACGTTCGAGGCTTCGGCGTGGCTCAGGCGTTCAGGCGCCGATACGACTGAGGTAAAGAGGTTTTTTCAGATGAATATAGATATGTTCAAGGTGAGAGCCAAGGGCATAGCTTCAGCAGAACTTCACAATAACGGGGTGGCAACCTCTATATGTGAGGGGTACAATAGAGATGCACAGATCATAAACTCTCAGGTTGCCGACGAACTGCTGAACATAGAAGGCGTCAAGGCATCTTTTGTGGCAAGTAAGAATGACTCGGGAAAGACCGTGGTGAGCGCAAGATCACTGGGCGAACTGAATGTTCAGGTAATCATGGAGAAACTGGGAGGCGGAGGCCATCTGACCACTGCGGGAGCGCAGGTTGAAGAGAGTCCGGAAGACGTGCTGGAAGTTATAAAGAATATTGTCGGGGGTGAAAAGAGGTAAGATATGATTGTTATTTTAAAGAGAGATATTAAAGGTACCGGAAAGTCCGGAGAAATAGTAAAGGTAAGCGACGGATATGCCAGAAACATGTTACTCCCGAAAGGCTGGGCGATTGAAGCCACCAAAGGCAACGTCAATACGCTGGAGAAGGTAAAGGCGAAACAGGAAGAAGAGGCTGCCGCAAAGAAAAGAGCGGCGGAGGAGTTGGCGGAGAAGATAAAGACCGTGGAAGTGGTTATTAAGACCAAAGCCGGCGGCGAGGGCAGACTTTTCGGATCGATTACGTCAAAAGATGTGTGCGAGGCATTGAAAGCACAGCACAAGATCGTTGTGGACAAGAAGAAACTCCGGTTGGAACAACCGATAAAAAATTTAGGTACTTTTAGTGTAAAAATAAAGCTTTATCAGGATGTTTCCACGGAACTTACGGTCAAGGTCACAGATTGACAGGTAAGGGTGAGGATCTTTAAGGCAACAGACTCCGGGACCGTATCCGACGTCAGGGTCACTTGCTGATTGACTGAAGGTGAGGGAGCGGTATGAATATAAGACATTTATGAAAGTAAGGCGGTTATGATAGAAAAAATTCCTCCACACAATTTGGAAGCGGAACGTTCGGTCATAGGCTCGGGGCTGCTCAGCAAGGAAGCTCTTGCCGATGTGATTGAATTTATATCACCAATTGATTTCTATGACGGCGCGAACAAGGAAATCTTTGCCGTAATGCTGGACATGTTCAGAGAGAACAAGGCGGTTGACATAGTTACGGTTTGCGATGAACTGAAGAGAAAAAAACTGCTTGAGGCGGTCGGCGGCAGAAGCTACGTGGCAACCCTTTCCGGGGAAGTTCCCGTTACCACCAACGCAGTGGAATATGCAAAAATCGTGGCGGAAAAAGCTTCGATCAGAAAATTGATACATACGTCCGAAATCATACGGGAAAATAGTTTTGACCAGAATCAGGATGCGGAAGAGATAATAAATTTTGCGGAAAAAGAGATATTGGGGATTGCGCAGGAACGTCAGAAAGGCGACTATGCCGAACTTAAAGATGTGCTTATGGCGGATCTGGATTTGCTCGATGCGGCGGTAAAAAACCAAGGCAGGATCACCGGAGTTCCCACAGGCTTTAAACAGTTGGACAATATGACTTACGGTCTTCAGAAGTCGGATCTCATAATCGTGGCGGCAAGGCCCGCAATGGGGAAAACGGCGTTTGCACTGAACATAGCCTTAAACGGTGCGGTCAAAGGAGATGCGTCCGTTTTGATTTTCAGTTTGGAAATGTCGAAAGAGCAGTTGGGGCAGAGGCTGCTTTCCATGGATGCAAGGGTTGAGATGCAGAGCATCAAGAAAGGGACGGTCAATAACAGCGACTGGGACAGGATACTGGTTACGGTAGATAAACTTTCCAAGGCGAATATCCATATAGACGATACGGCGGATCTCAGTGTATTTGAGATTAAAAACAAGTGCAGGCGTCTGAAAGCGGAGAAAGGGCTTGACCTGATAGTGATAGACTATCTTCAGTTGATGAAGTTCGAAGGTAAGGCGGAAAGCAGGCAGCAGGAGATAAGTAACATGTCCCGCTACCTGAAACTGCTTGCAAGAGAAATGGACTGTCCCGTTATAGTTTTGTCACAGCTTTCACGTGCTCCGGATCAGAGACCGAACCACATGCCGGTGCTGTCCGATCTCAGGGAGTCGGGGGCGATAGAACAGGACGCCGACATCGTAATGTTCCTTTACAGAGATGACTATTACGAGAAAGAGAATTCGGAAAAACCGGGAGTTTGCGATGTCATAATCGCAAAGCACCGTAGTGGCCCCACAGGCGATATAGAACTTACGTGGGTGGATCGTTACACAAGATTCAGCGATATGGCAAATTGACACGGAGAGTAATTTTTCCCTGCAACGATCGGAAACGGCCGCGGTATTCACCGCCTATCCGACTCGCACAAGTATTTTTCCCGCAACGGCCGGAAGCGGTCGGAAACAGGGCGGTCGGAAACAGACTCGGTGATTTTAACAAGACCTGCAAGTCCATGTGCATCCTACGCAAGAATCGGAGATAAATATTAAAAGATGAGTTTGAAGAAGAGAAAAGTTAAGGATCTGTATCTGTACGATACGCAGATAGAAAATATCTTCATAAATGAATACCTGCCGCAGGCAAAAGGCGACTATGTGCGAGTGTATATATATGCAAGCATGTATGCCGGGTTCGGCATGGAAACAGACAGCAAAACCATTGCCGAACAGCTTGGAATCACAAGGGAAAAGGTTAAGGAAGCATGGGATTACTGGGAGAAGTTGGAGCTTATAAAAAGAACGTTTTCCGGCGACGATACGGCAGAAGAAAGAATAGAATTTCTTAATATCAAGGATATGATGTACAGCACCGTCGGCAATGAAGGCGCAAAGGCGGCAAATAACGATAAGACGGTTTTCGACGACGAGAACTTCAGAATCATGTTTGACAGGATTGAAAAGATGATGGGAAGACAGCTCAGCAGTACGGAAATTTTGAAGATAAACGAGTTTGTCATAGACGGCGGGATTCCGCCGGAAACGGTTTTCTTTACGATAGAATATTGTAAACAGAAAGGGAAGGACAGTTTTCCGTATATCGGGAGTGTCCTCAAGAGTTGGTCGGACAGAGGCCTTGTTACCGTTGACCATATCAGGGAGTATCTTGAGGAAAATGACAGAAGGCACGTGCAGTACCGCAGAGTCCTGAAAGCGTTGGGGTTCAACAGGAACGCAACCGAAAAAGAGCAGGAACTCATGGACCGGTGGTTTGACGATTACGGATATGGAATGGATAAAGTTCTGGATGCGGTCGCCAAGACTTCGGGAATCGCAAGTCCCAACTTCAACTACGTGAACAAGGTTCTGGAAAACTGGAAAAAGGAGTCCGAGAAACGGGGAATAGACGATGTAAACAGGCAGGTAAATGTTTCCGAGGGGCAGCTTCACGAGTATTACATTTATCTACAGGAAAAAGCCAGGAAAGAGGCGGCGGAGAGGACAGAACATATTTACAGGGTCATTCCGCAGATCAGGGAAATAGATGACAGACTGACAGAAGTAAGGAAGAAACTCGTGCATAATATGCTCAACGGGAAAGACGGCGGTTCCAACAAGATAAACGAAGAAAAGGAACGGCTGGAACTGGAAAGAGCCGGTGTCCTTACAGACGGGAATTTTGACAGCGATTATACGGAAGTGAAATATCTTTGCGATAAATGCAGGGATACGGGAATCACCGACATGAACGAGGTCTGCACGTGCAGGCTCGAGAGGCTGCGGGAAGCGGAACTCTGGTTGAAGCAGAGAGCAAACGAAGAAAGTACACTTTAAAGGTCATATGAAAAGCAGGGAACAACGCAGAAAGAAAAAGAAGATGCATCTTAACATGAGCCGGCTGCTGTTCAGAGTGGTGATAGTGGTTCTTGTTTGCGTGACCGCGCTGTCGATCAGGAAGATAGTACTTTTGAAAATAGAGCAGAGTGAGTTGAAAGAACAGCAGAAGGCATTGAAAGAGAAACGCACGAAGCTTAAAAATGAACTTAAAAACATTGACGATAAAAACTACATAGAAGAGCAGGCGAGAAAGCAGCTCAACATGGTAAAGCCCGGCGAGATTTTATACATGATAGAAAAGGACAGAAGCAAGGGAAAAAACTGAAGAAAGTCCGGCAGAAAAGCGATGAAGCAAGGTAAAATAAAGATAGAGGAAATAATAGTTGTTGAGGGGCGTGACGATACGGCGGCGATAAAGCGTGCAGTAACTGCACAGACGATTGAGACTCACGGCTTCGGCATGAACGAAGAGATGTGGAAGCGGATAGACAGAGCATACAAAAGCTGCGGCGTTGTGCTTTTTACCGACCCTGACAGAGCGGGAGAGAACATCAGAAGGAAGATAAAGGAGAGGTATCCCCTTTGCAAGGAAGCGTTTCTGCCGCGGAGGGAGGCTGTAAAGAAGGGTAATCTGGGAATCGAGAATGCCGCTCCTGAGACTATAGTGGAAGCGCTCTTAAAAACAAGAAGTATAAAAAGCGCGGGGCTTCCCGATGAGGATGCGGAAGAAAAAGGCGAGAGGCTTTTTACCGTGCGGGACATGGATTTAAATGGTCTGTCTTCGGGAAAAGGAAGCCGAAAGAAGCGTGAGAAAATCGGCGAAATGCTCGGTATCGGGTACGGGAATGCGAAAACGTTTTTATCGAAACTGAACGGATACGGAGTAACGAGAGAGGAATTCTATGGAGCTGTACAATCCATCGGTGATACGCGGGATAAAGAATAAATATGGCTTTAAATTTTCCAAAAGCTTGGGGCAGAACTTTCTGACAGACAGATCGGTCCTTGAAGGAATCGTTCAAGGAGCCGATATAAGCAGGGAAGATCTCGTGTTGGAAATAGGTCCGGGTATTGGAACTCTTACGATGGAAGCCGCCAAGAAGGCGGGAAAAGTTGTCGCCGTCGAAATCGACGGCAACCTGATAGAGATTTTAAGCGAAACCTTGGCAGGATTTGATAATGTAAAGGTCGTCGCGGGAAATATTTTGAAAACAGATGTTCAAAAGCTTATCGCGGAAGAAGGTGGAGCAACTCTGCAAGAAGGGGATGGCAGGAAGCAAAGGCGATATGAAAATGTCAAGATTATCGGAAATCTGCCTTATTACATCACTACGGGGATTATAATGAAACTGCTCGAGGAAAGGCTTCCCGTGAAAAGTATTACGATAATGATGCAAAAGGAAGTTGCGGATAGGATTAAATCCGGGCCGGGAAGCAGGACATACGGCGCGATTTCGGTGGCGGTGCAGTATTACTGTCACATTTGTACGGTTGAAGAAGTTCCGAAAGAGTGTTTCATGCCGATGCCGAAAGTGGATTCCACGGTACTCAGGCTGGATATCAGAGAAACTCCGCCTGTGGACTTAATAGACGAAAAGATGTTTTTCAGATGCATAAAGGCGGGATTCGGGCAGAGACGGAAGACATTGTTGAATTCATTGAAAGGCTTGCAGTTCCGGAAAGAGGTGATCGAGGAGTGTCTCAAAGCCGCGGAAATTGATCCGATGAGGCGTGCGGAAACCTTATCTTTGCAGGATTTTGCGACCCTTGCCAACGAATTTTCACAGAAAAGGGGAAACAGTTTATGAGCAGAAAATCAGTAAAAGATTTCTACAATAAATATTTAAATAAAACATTTTTACATTACTTTTTATGGGCATTTTTCCTGAATCTTTTCATGGAAACATGGGCGCGACAAAAAATGCCGATATACGGGGGCTTGTACTTCATGGTTACCAAGCCGCTCATTTTCTTTTACAACGTACTCATAATACTTGCGACGGTTTCAATAGGAGCGCTGTTTAAAAGGCGTGTCTTTGCAACGCTGCTGCTATCCATTCCATGGATAGTTATAGGAATTGTGAACGGAGTGATTCTGATGCAGAGGATGACGCCGTTTACTATGAAGGATGTCGATGCGTTGGGCGACGGGCTGACCATTCTGACAAATTACATGTCGTTTTTCCAGATTGCCGCAATGGTGGCGGTTATAGTGCTTGTCATCGCCGCGTTCGTTGTACTCTTCATCAAAGGACCGAAGGTGAGAAGAGAGATTTCCGTCAAAAAAAACCTTGTGGTTATCATACTCGTGATAAGCGCGGCTTTCGGAAGTTCTTACGGCCTTATAAGACTCAATGTTCTGAACACATTCTTCGGAAACTTGGCATATGCGTATGAGGACTACGGCGTTCCGTACTGCTTTATCAATACATGGTTGAATCAGGGGATTCACAAGCCGAAAGGATATTCGCGCGAAAAGATACAAGAAATTCTCAAGAAAAGCAAAGTCAGCAGTACCGGCAAGGTAACGATAAACAAGGGGGCAGACTTCAACGACAGTAAACCGAACATACTGTTCCTGCAACTTGAATCCTTTGTGGATCCGACTTTGTTCAAGGACGTAAAATTGTCGCAGGATCCGATGCCGACTTACCGGAAACTTATGAAAAACTATTCCTCGGGAAGCCTCACGGTACCTGCATGCGGCGCGGGAACCGCGAACACGGAGTTTGAGATGATGACAGGTCTATCCGTCAAGTTCTTCGGGCCGGGGGAATATCCGTTTAAGTCGATTTTGCGCGAGAAGACGATGGAAAGCGTATCGACGGATCTGAAATCAATCGGCTATCGGGCGCATGCGATACACAACCACCGCGGAGTATTCTATAACAGGAACGAAGTGTTTGATAATATGGGGTACGACACCTTTACATCCCTCGAATACATGAGCGATGTGGAGAAAACGCCGAAAAATTGGGCGAAAGACGATATTTTGACGTCGCAGATTATGGGCGCGCTTAAGTCGACGAAGACAAGGGATTATGTATACACGATTTCCGTTCAGGGACACGGTAAATATCCGAGCGAAAAACTCATAGTCAATCCGGTAATCAAGGTAACGAAAGCCGCGAACGAAGAGTCTAAGAACGAGTACGAATACTACGTGAATCAGGTTTACGAGATGGATCTCTTCATCAAAGAGTTAACAGACGAATTGAGCAAATTCAAAGAACCTACGGTTCTTGTAATGTATGGTGACCACATTCCGGCGCTCGAGATGTCGGAAGAATCCTATAAAGCGAAGAACCTGTATCAGACCCAGTACGTAATTTGGAGCAATTTTAAGATGCAGAAGCAGGATAAGGATATAGAGGCTTATCAGATGACTGCGGATGTTATGAACCGCCTGGGGATCCACGAAGGAACCACATTCAAATATCATCAGAACGTAAACCATAAATCTCCCGACTACCTGCCGGATCTGAAACTTTTGGGTTACGATATGCTATACGGGAAAGATTACATATACGGTGGATTCAATCCGTTCAGGAAAAGCGGACTGCGTATGTGCGTGAAGAAAATAAAGATAGACAAGGTTGTAAACGTGGCAGGTAAGTATTACATCAAAGGTCAGAACTTCACGGAATACAGCAAAGTTACTTTGAACGGAAAAGCTTTGAAAACCACGTATCTCGGACCGAGCCTGCTCGGACTTTCGCAGGAGGTCGATCCCAATGACGCCGCCAGAATGAAAGTAAGCCAGATAGACAAGAGCAGCAATACCATAATAAGCACTACGGAATAAACGCTGAACTCGGTAGCGCTCGGCGTATGGTGCCGCCTTTGGCACTAAGAATTGACCATCGTAGCTGAGTCCGGTTGCGCTCGGCGGATGGAGAAGAAGAGGCGCAAGGCGGGCGAAAGCAACGGCTGAAAGTTTAAATCGTGATTGCCGGAGTTTCGGGAGGTGTGTTGAATGAGGACATTGGAAACGGAAAGACTGGTTTTGAAGGCATACAGCATAGAAGATGCCGAAGGACTGTATAATTATGCGAAGAACCCGAATGTAGGACCTCATGCCGGCTGGAAACCGCATGAGAGCGTGGAGGAGTCTCTTGAGATTATTGAATCCCTGTTTCTGCCCGCGGAGGCATGGGCGATAAGGCTGAAAGGCGATTCGAGGATCATCGGAACGATAGCGCTTGAAGAAGACAGGCACCGCGACGATATGTCCAAAGAGATAGGCTATTCCCTCGCCGAAGATGCGTGGGGAAAAGGGTACATGACGGAAGCGTGCGGAGAAGTTCTCAGGTTTGCCTTTGACGAGCTTTGCCTGAACCTTGTGGGGATATGCACCGGACCGCAGAATAAGAGGTCACAGAGTGTCATAAGAAAATGCGGTTTCGTCTATGAGGGCAGACTGCGAAAAGCATATCACACTTATACCGGTATTTACAGGGACTCTCTGTGCTACTCGATTCTGAAAGAGGAGTGGAGAGAACTTACGCGCCGGAAAGGATAATTTCAGGCGTCAAGCCCCGCCTCAATAAATTTCTCCAACTCGGACAATGAAATTTTCTGCAGGCGGCATTTGCCGACAGATTCCGGAATAACCATGGAGATGGAATCACCCCTGATTTTCTTGTCGTTCTTTGCGTACTTATAAAGTTCTGACGCCGTGTATGGCAGAGTAAGGTCGAAACCGCACTGCGCTAAGATTTCCGACAGGAATTCCGACGCGTCAAATTCCGTAAGCCCCGTTCTGAAAGCAGATCTTGATTCAGCGACCATGCCCAGTGCAACAGCATGACCGTGAGAAATCCGGTATGAACTCAGTTTTTCGATACCGTGTCCTATCGTATGCCCGAAGTTAAGAAGCTGACGCATTCCGATATCGCGTTCGTCCGCTTCAACTACGGATTTCTTTATCGATACACATCGCTCTATTACTTTACCGTAGTCTTTTTTAAGAACCTTGTCTATAAGAGGTTTTTCCATGATCATACCGCTTTTGATCGCTTCCGACGCGCCGTCGAGAAGCATGCTCTCATCGAGGGTATTGAAAGTTGAGTAATCGCAGATTACCATTGAGGGCTGCCAGAAGGCTCCCGCGAGATTTTTCCCGGAAATCAGATTGACTCCCGTCTTACCGCCGACAGACGAATCCACCGCAGCTAAATAGGTGGTAGGAATCTGCACATAGTTTATACCGCGAAGATAGGTTGCGGCGGCAAACCCGGAAATGTCCCCGACGACGCCGCCGCCGAGAGCTATGATCATGTCCGACCGTGAAAAAGCCTCTTCCGCCATAGACTCAAGTATGTTCGCGTAAGTTGTAATGCTTTTGGAGTATTCACCCTCGGGAAAAACCACCTTGATAGGCGCATAGCCGGCGCTCTTAAGCGACTTCAGGACAGTATCGGCATATAAAGTGTTGACTCTGCTGTCCGTAACCAGACAAACCTTGCACGGTTCTATGCACTCTCTTATGAATTCGCCGCAGGTTTGCAGAATTTCATTGCCTATCAATATGTCGTAAGGTCTTGCGGTTGTTACAGTAAAACGTTCCATGTCCGACTCCTTATAATTAACACATACATGTGCTATAATTGCCCGAACGGCAGGGGTAAAAAGCATAGGAATATTTTGGCTTTTATCCGCTCGTTTTTCGGGAAAGTTTCAGAGAAAAGTTTCTAAAGGGAAAAGTTTCTAAGGTAAATCCCCGAAATAAATCCGGAGCAAACCCCGAGCAAATTTGAGATGATTTTAACACAGTTGATTGCCATTTGCAAAATGTGAAGATATGAAAAGATCAAAAGCAATTAAGTTTATTATCGCCATGGTCATAATTGCGGTCGCCTGCATAGCGGGAACGAGCGGCTATGTTGTCATGGCGGGAAAAGTAAATATTTCGGGAACCGTCAGAGAGAAGACGAGCCTGTTTGCCGCATCGGAAGTCAAAGCTTTGTCCGAATTAAAACCTGACTGCATAATGGTTTTAGGCTGCGGGATAGAGGATCAGGAGACCCCGTCAGGTCTGCTGAAAGACAGGCTCGATGCAGCCATTTCCCTTTATATAAAGGACGTTGCCCCGAAACTTCTGATGACGGGAGACAACGGGAGCCTATCCCATAACGAGATTCACGTGATGCTCAACTACGCAATCGAGAAGGGTGTTCCAAAGAATGATATTTTCTGCGATCACGCAGGCTTTTCGACGTATGAATCGATGTACAGGGCAAAAACGATTTTCAAGGTAAAAAGAATGGTGGTCGTTACTCAGGAGTACCATATGTACCGCGCGCTTTATATCGCCGATAAACTGGGAATAAAGGCTAAAGGCGCCGCCTCGGAACAGCGGGAGTACGGTGGGGATACAAACCGCAGGATCAGAGAGATCCTTGCACGTTCCAAGGACTTTGTGAAATGTCTGTATAAGCCTGCGGCGACATACGGCGGCAAGGCGATTCCCATTTCCGGCAACGGGATACCGAGCCACGGAGAGTAACAGTCGTACCGGTTTCTGTCAGCACTTTTTGCCTTATAGCCCATTTTTGTCCTGTAACCCCCTAACCTATTTTTGTCCTATAACCCTAAACCCCCGGATAACACATAAAAAGACACCCCGTATCCGGTATGGTATGCTTCCGTCATGATTAGCAGTGATTTTTTATTTCACCGGCTCTCATATAGGGAGGATGCCGTGATCCGTTCGGCGTGTCTTTTTATTGTTTAAAGGTTATGTTTTTTAATCAGTTCATCTTTAGGATAAGCTCCCAAGAGCTTTGATTTGAGCTGACCGTTTTCGACAACCATCGTTACGGGTATGCTCATGACGCCGAACTTCTGTGCGAGTTCAGGTTCTTCATCAATGTTGATTTTACCGAACTTGATTTTCTCACCGTAATCGGCGGAAAGTTCTTCTACAGTCGGCATAAGTTGCGTGCAGAACCCGCACCACGGAGCCCAAAAGTCCAGAAATACCGGTTTGTCCGAGTTCAAAACCTCTTTTTCAAAAGTGTCTTTTGTGATTTCAATCATTTTAATTTCCTCTTTTCTTATTCATTTGCGCCTTGTCGGCTGCCCTGTTTACTTTATGCCATTCGTTATCTGGCGCATGTCCTGATATTGCCGCACGGCTGCATTTTGACCGCGCATCCTGAGACTTTCACTCTTCGGGCGGTGACTCGTTTATTGCAGACCGGATAGTTTCCTCTATGTCAGCGGTTGCCTGAGCAAGTTCTTTGCGGTTCAGACCCTCCGTGTCTACCGGCGGGTGAATGGTCACGCTTGCATGTGTCCCTTTGACACAGTAACCTTTTTCTTCAAAGAGATGATAAGATCCGTTGATGGTAACAGGGACGATTGTTGCTTTGGCCATCGTTGCAAGCTTGAAACTTCCGGCTTTGAAAGGTGACATTTCAGGTCCTTTGCTTCTTGTCCCCTCCGGAAATATGGCTAAGTTGTATCCGGACTTCAGGTGTTCCGCGCCTTTGGAGAGAGATCGCAGGGCATCCTTGGGATTCTTGCGCTGTATGAAATAACCGCCTATCGCCTTGATCCATCTGCCGAAATAAGGTACTTTTTCAAGGGAATCCTTGGCTATAAAGCCGACCTGTTTGCCTTGCAGCGCCAAAAACAATATCATAATATCTCCATACCCCTGATGGTTGGAAATAAACACAAGCCCGTTTTTTTCGGGTATGTTTTCCCGACCGTGGACCTCTACGCTGAGTTGAAACCGCTTTGCCATATCACTTGCCCAGTCATATGAGGCCTCGGCTATCAATTCCTTTTCGGCCTCGCTGTCGCCCGCCTCCACGGCTTTTTCTATCTCCAGTATGTTCTTGTTAAAACCTCTTACGGAAGCGACCACCTGAAACAAAGCGGGTATGTTTGTCAGTTTTCCCATTTGATATAAATTCCTCCGAATATCCCGAATCGCTATGCGCGTCATTGCCAACGATGTTGCATGTGTTCATTGTCCTATCATTCTATCATTCCTGTTGCTTGCGTCAAGTTTTTTAGAAGACTGCATGAAAAAATCCTTTTTCAATAGTATTTTACGGAGCCGGATAGTATAATATGGGGCAGTTAGGCATAAAGCCGCCGAACATTTGCCGGTCAGAGGCTGTCTGACGAAAAAAAAAGTGAGTAAAGGAGCGTAGTATGAAATTAATCAATTTAAATTATATACCCGGTCAGGATTTTGACGTTTTGGGTCTGGTAAAGGGAAACACGGTGCAATCCAAGAACATAGGAAAAGATATAGGAGCGGGATTCAAGACCATAATAGGCGGGGAGATATCGGGTTATACCGAGATGCTGAGAGAAGCAAGGCAGATTGCAACGCAGAGAATGATCGATGAAGCGGAAGGGTTGGGAGCCGACGCCGTGATCAACGTCAGATTTGCAAGTTCTTCCATCATGCAGTCGGCAGCGGAAATCATCGCATATGGAACAGCGGTGAAGTTTAAATAAAGTGCGTGAACCGATCGGAATGAAGACAGATAATTGTTCAAACAAGGGAAACACCGCCGGCGAAACGGATGCCGTGAACGGACACGGAGCCGCTTGTTGCGGCGGAGTAGGAAAAGACAATGAAGTAATCGGTGCGGGAGATACCGGCGGCTATGCCCGGCGAATCTTTATAATGATTGTGGCGCTGGCGTGCTTCGGATTGATTGCATATCAGGTTTCAACCGGCAGGAGCCAAGTCTTTGACGAAGCCGTCAGCCGAAAAATTTATGAGTTACGTGCCGTAAGGCTGAATGACATTCTCGTACCGATAACGTATATGGGGAATTCCATGACGATAATTTCCGTAATCGTGGTTCTGCTTTTGGTTCCGGCAACGAGAAAAAATATAGGGTTGCCGATATGTATAAGCGGAAGTATCGTGGTTGCATTTTACAAGGTTCTGAAAATATCGTTTGCGCGACCGAGGCCGGAAGAAATTTATCATATCATACGGCAGGGCGGATTTTCTTTTCCGAGCGGGCATTCCATGAACGGGATTTTCTGCTACGGAATGATGATTTTCCTCATAAGAAGACACTGCAAAGACAGAACGACCGCCAACATTCTTACGGCAGTTCTGAGCCTGCTGATCGTAAGCATCGGCTTCAGCAGGATTTATGTGGGCGTTCACTACCCCTCCGATGTCATAGGAGGATTTTCCATGGGAATCGCCTGTTTAATGGCAGTGACTCTGGGAATAGATATAACAGCGTGCAAAAGCAAGCCGACTGCCGGGCGGAAAAGCTGAAAATGCATCTGATTACCCGGAGAGAAGAAAAAGTAAGGAGGAAATGTTATGAGCGTATACGTATGCGGCGCCTGCGGATGGGAATATGATCCTGCAGTAGGCGATCCGGATAACGGCATAGCCCCGGGAACAAAGTTTGAGGATCTTCCCGAAGACTTTGAATGTCCACTGTGCGGCATGGGAAAAGCAGTATTTAAGGAGAAATAGAAGATGAGTGCAATATTTAAATTGACGTACGGCCTTTTCGTTTTATCTGCGAAGGACGGTGATAAGGACAACGGTTGCATCATAAATACGGCGCTTCAAGTCACGGACTCGCCTCTGCAACTCTCGATTACGTTGAACAAGGCGAACTATACCCACGAGATGATCAAAAAGACGGGCAAATTCAACCTGTCGGTGTTGTCGCAGGAAACGCCGTTTTCCGTTTTTCAACACTTCGGCATGCAGTCGGGAAAAGATGTAAACAAGTTTGCCGGCAAAGTTTCGCGTACCGAAAACGGGATAGCATATGTGGAAGGTGCGGCCAATGCGGTTTTATCGGTTGATGTGAATAATACGGTTGATGTCGGAACACACACGATTTTCATCGGTGAAGTTACGGAAGAGAAAATCCTTTCCGATGTTCCGTCAGCGTCCTATCAGTACTATTTCGACCACATCAAACCTAAACCCGAGGAGAAGAAAAAGGGTTATGTCTGTAAGATTTGCGGCTACGTTTACGAAGGCGAGGAACTTCCGGAGGACTTCGTATGTCCTGTATGTAAGCATGGCGCAATAGACTTTGAACCACTTTAGAGACCGCCGGGAATACAGTCAAAAAGCGGTCACGAATTAAAAACCCCCCGGAGCGGGCAGGAACTCACCACTCGATTAGGATCTCAAGAGTGAGATCTGCAATAAGTGTAGGAGCTGCCGCTCGTCCGGGGGTTTTTCATTTGTGTTTAATCCCGTTATCGTTTGTCTTAATTCCATGTCGCAGGCGATGGCTGCCGGAGGTTCTTTTATACAAGATTATGAACCTCCGAAGCCGAGAGGGCGGATTTCCGCCCCCTCGACCCGACAAGTCCGAAGAGGACTTGTCGGGCAGCCATCGTCTATACGCCATTATTTATATTTGAGGGTGTAGGTTCCGGAAGATTTCTTGTAAGGCTTAACCTTGATGATTCCGTTCATGTGGCGAACCTTCCCGTGCAGACTCAGTTTGAGAGTTCTGACGTTGTAGCCTCGTCCGACCGTGGAGGTCATTTTGTAATTTCTGAAACCATATGCCTTCGCTTTTACCGTGACACGGATTCTGTCATCGGTCTGAGCCACAAAGGAAACCTTGACGGTTTTACCGCGTTTGCTGAATTTGTAGTACTTTGCTTTGCCTTTCTTTACGACAAATCCCTTACGTACTTTATTCTTTTTGATTTTTGATGCCTTGCGCTCGGACTTACCGGCTTTTCCGGTGAATTTGGCAGTGTCAATATACACCTTGTTGTAGTAGTTCCTGTCACCGTTTGTGATATTAATCTGCGTTCCGTAGCCGGAAACTTTGATTTTGTAGGTCTTTCCTTTCTGAACTCCGTAGGTTATCGTCTTCATCCAGTCATAACTTGCATTGTAGTTTACGTACTGCGGCTCCGAACCGTTAACGGAAACGTGGGTTGACGTAAGCGTCGAGATGTTCAGCGCACCTGACTTGGCAGGTTTTATAACAAAGAATGTGTCTCTTTTGTTATAGTCTGCGGCGTAGTTGATGAGTACGTTGGTTTTGCCGCTTACCGCGAGAGTTCCCCCCGCGTTCACGCTTGTTTCTGTCGGATCTGAATTCTGTAGGCTGAAGCTGTCCGCGGAAACAGGTGCGGATGCCGAATCCCCCTTCGCGTCAAAGCTTGCTCCGAAAACAGTTCCCGCTCCCATGAAGGAGAAAGAAACTGCCAGAGAAAGTGTCAAAAGTAACATTGTGATTTTTTTCTTTTTCATGATAAATTCTTCCTTTCGTTTGTGATAAAAATTGAGAACAGTGAGAAAAAATGTACTCACATGTCATCCCGTACAGTATATATAAAAACAGGCCGGAAGAAAAGACTTTTAGTGAAAGAAAAATTATTAAGATTTTTTAATATTGCATACTTATCGATCTCCGTGCTCGTTTCCGGCGATGATTGCATGCTGCTCCTGCGGAAAAGCCGGATGCCCCTGTCCGTATTTTACAAGGAAGTCTGAAATCCGTTCATATGTAATGCCGGAGAAAAACTCCGCAAAAAACTTGACACCGTCGTTTTGTCTTCGTTATTTGCTCTAAACATGTATCTGTGGTATCGTGATGTGGCAAAGGCAGATATTATTCCGATATATAGCGAGCGCACTCGCTATTCGTTATTTGAGAATGCGGAAGAGAGAATTACAACATTGAAGATATTTATCAGGCATCACCATCCCTAAGCGAAGATTCTACAAAATAAATTGTTTTGTGAGCGAAGTTGGCTGATGAAAAACAGTGGAAATATAGAGATATAGTAGGAGAGATATATAGGAGATATATAGGAGAAAAGACATGAAAAAACCGGTTTTAGTTATAATGGCTGCGGGTATGGGCAGCAGATACGGAGGGCTTAAGCAGATTGACCCTGTGAGCGACCGGGGCGAGATAATACTCGATTTTTCGCTCTATGACGCCATGATGGCAGGATTTAAAGACGCCATTTTCATTATAAGGAAAGAACATCGGAAGGCATTTGATGAACTGATGAGAGATCGTGCCGGAAAACACCTGAATATCAAGTATGCATTTCAGGAACTTACGGATCTGCCCGACGGATATACGGTCCCCGAAGGCAGAGAAAAACCATGGGGAACCTGCCATGCTGTTCTGAGTGCGAGAAAATTGATTGACAGGCCTTTTGCGGTGATAAATGCCGATGACTATTATGGTCCGGACGCGTTTATGAAGATATACGACTTTTTAAATAAAAGTCAGGAAGAAACCGCCGGAGGTCACGGAAGCGGTGTCGGCGCCGCTAAACCCGGAGACAGCGAATTTCGCGGTCGGGAAAATGAGAGGAGAGCGGAAAACGAATATACATTTGCCATGGTGGGGTATAAGCTGTCCAACACACTGACCGAAAACGGCCACGTTTCGAGAGGAATATGTGAAGTGTCAAGTGACGGGTATCTTGCCGGCATTACGGAGAGAACGAAGATTATGAAAAAAGACGGCGACATAGTTTTCCTCGGCGAGGACGGAGAAACGTGGGAAAAAGTTTCGCCGGGAGCGACGGCATCCATGAACTTCTGGGGATTTACGAAACATATGATCGGGGAGATGGAAAAAGCTTTCCCGAAGTTTTTGGATCAGATATATTTGAACGATCCACTGAAGGGAGAATATTATCTGCCGGCGGCAGTCGAATCGTTAATAGGCGATGGAAAGGCAACCGTAAGGGTTCTGAGGTCAAGCGACAGATGGTACGGTGTCACATATAAAGAAGATAAGCCGTCGGTCACGGCGGCGCTCCGGGCGATGAAGGACAAGGGGCTTTATCCGGAAAAACTTTGGCTATAGGTGTTGATTTTTGCTTTGACTGCATATATAATCAACACGTGCATGTTTTGCACAAATTCTCTGCACCATGCTTGTCGTGGTGCCATTTAGTCCACAGGGAGGTGAAAAAATGACTAATTATGAACTGATGTACATTATCGACCCTACGTTGGAGCAGGATAAGAAAGACGCCGCAATTGAAGCGGTCAAGGAAATCGTCACGAATAACGGCGGCGAAGTGTCCGATGTGAACGTTTGGGGGATGAAGAAACTCGCGTATCCTATCGAAAAGAAAGAAGATGGATATTACGTGGTTATGGAATTTAAAGCAAATACAGATGTTCCTAAGGAACTCGACAGAAGGCTTAAAATTTCAGATGCTGTAATCAGACACCAGACGATTAACAAAGATGCTAAATAGTGCATTGGAGGTGCATGTATGAACAGCGTACAACTGATAGGAAGATTAACCAGAGATCCTGAAGTCAGATATACTTCGGGAACGCAGATGGCTGTCGCAAGCTTTACAATCGCCATAGATCGCATTACAAGAGCCGATGCGGAGAGGCAGGCCGATTTTCCGAGAATAACGGTATTCGGTAAACAGGCGGAGAACTGTGAGAAATACCTTTCCAAGGGAAGAAAAGTTGCAATCGAGGGCAGGCTTCAGACCGGCAGCTATCAGAATAAAAACGGCGATACCGTCTATACTACGGACGTGATCGCAAACAGAGTGGAATTTTTGGAATGGGGAGATAGACCTCAGGGAGAATCGGGCGGTTATAGATCTTCAGGTGCACCGGCTTCAAAGCCCGATGCCGACGGTGATATGCCCGATGCTTTCCAAGCCATCGAAGAAGATGTTCCATTCTGAGGAAAGGAGTAGCGATAATGGAAAACAGAAGACACGGAGGCATGAGAAGAAGAAAAGTATGCCAGTTCTGTGCAGATAAAACAGAAGCCATAGATTACAAGAATGCCGAGAAACTTAAGAAGTTTGTTACCGAAAGAGGGAAGATTCTTCCGAAGAGAGTTACGGGAACGTGCGCCAAGCACCAGAGAGAAGTCACGACGGCGATCAAACGTGCGAGGGTTATGGCACTGCTCCCTTACGTAGCGGATTAGCAAATAACAAAAATTTTCATAAGCACACCGAAAAACTCCCCGGCGGGGGAGTTTTTTGGTGCGCTGCACGCCGGCGGGTCAGCGGTTCTTATTCATTTGAGGACGGCGCCCGCGCCCCTATCAAAGAAAATGCTCTTTGATGATACGGAGAGGGGTATTCCGTAACAGACGCGAACATCATCGGGGAAAATTTTCATTTGACTTACGGCTTTTCCTATTGAATACATTACGCGGTTGTCTATGCGATTATCGGCGGCGATGGAAACCGCGGAACCTATTGCAATTCCAAGATCTGTGATGTTGAGAGCACAGTTTGCTCCCGCGCTTTTCATCTCGGAGCAGGTTTCGAAGCCGCACATGGAGCAGTTGTCGAGACCGAACGGTTCCGCGCGTACTCCTATCAGGACGGCATGACTGCATGCATTGAGACAGCCCGCATCTCTGCCGAGAAAAGGTTCATCGTATTCCCGGCACAGTTCGTGCAGTTTTTTGACTATGGCATCTTTCTCTTCACCGGAAACTATTGCGGTCACGACCTTGTCCTTGCCGCTGGCTTTCGGCGCTGTGATTGCCGCCGCCGCCATTTTCTTTGCAATATCCGGGATGACATCTTCTTTTATTTCATCTAAATACTTGATCATGGATACCGTCCTGTTTGATTTCAAAACTTATTTGCATGTGCGGAATTATTCTGCCGGCTGCACAGGTTGAACAGGCTGTTCGGGCGTTCCTGAAGGCGCCGTCACTTCAACCGTTATCGTTTTGGACACCTTTTTCTTCGGGTAAGGATTGAAAGCGGTGTACGTTACCTTGTATTTGCCGACTTTGTCGAATACGTAGTTTTGTGCGTCCTCAAAAGTCAGAACCTGCCTGTTTTTTTCAGGCGTCGTTATGCTGACTTTCAGAGAAGATGTCAAATCGCCCGACAGCGCGGCGGCAGCCACATTTTTAACGGCATTGGTTTGATTCTGTTCAAGGGAGTAGCTTTCGGCTTTCACCGAAGTCCTGTCGTGTACTGCAAAGGAAAAAGATTTTTTTGTGCCCTTTCCTCCCGCTTTCACCATATACGGATCCCGGATATAGTAAGTGGCTTTGTATTTGCCGACCTTTTCCGTGCTGAAACCTTTTACGCTCGTTTTCTTACCGTTGCGTGTCAGCTTCAAAACTTTGAGTCCGTTGCTGATATCCTGATTGGCGTTAGGGTTTATAACCTTTATCTTGTCCTTAAGGGCATATTTTTTACCGTAGTAGGTCACGCGTTTTTTCTTGAAGATGAACTTAGGCTTGTGCATTCTGAAAATCGGGTTCCCTCGCTTCGGATCGGTGGGATCCCAGTTCATCTCCCGCGAAGACGGAGAATAAATTTTCTTCGGTCGCCCCAGAGGTCCTTTTTTAGGTGAGGAGAATACGATGATCCCGGTACCGGGATTGCAATGGTCGTATATCCATTTTGCATCCATCGTGGAGACCCTGATGCAACCGTGGGAACCGCTGTGTCCGAGTCGGTTGAACGCGCTCGAAGATTGCGCGGAATGACTGCGACGGTAATACCAGACTGAATGAATGTATATCTGCGATCCCGCGCTCACGAGAGAGGTGTATTGCTCGTTGGTTTTATTCTTTTTCTCATCGATCATGGTAAGCCATCTCCGCTGGTAACCCATGCGAAAAGTTCCGGTAGGTGTGGTGTGTTCAGGTCTTGCCCCGCTTGTGCAGAGCATTGCGCGCACGGGCTTCCATCTGCCACCGACAGACTTATATGCCGTGACCACGTTGGTGCGAGTGTTGACTTTCAGGAGGTACTTTGAACTCTTTGCAAGGGCGCGATCGCCGGAGAATCCCATAAGCAGGATCGTGAGAATAACCGCGACGGCGGTGGCTGCGATATGCCGAAGTAATCTTTTTTCGTTATTGACCATATTTTTTACCGGTGCGGCGAATGCAAGAGGAATCCGCCACACTTCCTTTCTCTAATAAATAATTCTTTGTAAACGGTGACTGATCGATAAACCCGACAGGAGTCAACGCTGCCCGGAATGAACGTCACGTTAATTAAGCCCCATTATAGCACGTAAAGCTCCGTAAATGATAGTACTTCTTCACAATTCGGGCACGACAATTCACGACTTTTTCCGCTAAGAGAGAATCCCGGTTTGCCCATTTATATTAACAGGAGAAGCTTGACACCGTCATTTATATGTTATTTTTGAAAAAACAAAGACAATGTGATAAAGTTATATAGCGTTGTAAAGCCGTTGTTTGAGAATAATAAAATCGGAACATTTTCAAAGCATATGGAAACTCTTACATTGTGCAGTCACAATGATAAATACTTAACCAGTAAATTAAAGCCTACAATAGGATACTTGCAATTTTATTCTCCGCATAAAAAAACAAAATGTAACCATATTGGTTGCAAATGCGCATTCTACACCGGAAGCTAACAGCAATTATATAAATAGAGGAGGGCAATATGCATATCAATCAACTTAAACGCAAATTATTGGCACGTGTGATTATAGCGAGTATAGCTATTTTTGTAATAGTGTTATGGGCTGTTGCGAATACAAGCAATAGATCAAACGGTGAGAATGGTAGCATGAGTATTGAAGAAATCGTCCGAATTCAAAAAAAACAAGGTGATATCCTTTCTAAAAAAGGACAAAATTATCTATATGCGCACTTTGCAATTCAAGAGGAATATGCCAAAGTACGAGATATAAAGGCAACCGACGGTCATATGACAAAAGATCTTGTGCAACTGGAAGCGCTTTTTTGGTATGCAAAAAAGAATGGAATCGAACCTAGCGATAAAGACATCGAAAGGTATATGAGTAAGTTGTTGAAAGACGTTAAAGACTCCAAGGAGTATGATGAATTCCAGAAGGCAGCAAAGAAATATGGCACAACATATGAACAAATCTTGATGAACAATATTGAAGCCTATCGGATAACTCAAACCATAGAAAGCGTGTATGAACAATTCCTGACAGGGCATCGTGATGCCGGTAAATTGACGGAAGAAGAACGAGAAAAAAGAGATAAAAAAAGAGATAAGATGATTAAAGAGGAATGGGACAAGTATGTTAAAAAAATTGTTGCTCAATATAAATTGAGCGACAACTATAAAAGTCTGAGGAACACATTGCCAAGAATAAAAGAAAAATACAAAAAAGAGAACGAGTAATTGGATGCATGTGAATATGCTTTGAGAACGCTGACTCCCGCACCATTCTGATGCTATGTGATAAAGCGTTCCATTGATTTACTTTCCAAACAGTAACTTTTGAAAACCACTTAATTCAACTGTAAAAGAATTCGTTTTTGATTCTCACAAACAGTCTTTTACAGGTAGCGTTAACCGGGAAACAGCTTTTTTAGACAGTGACCCGGTTATTTCCGTTCGTCCATAGCATGGGAAATCAGCAGTAGAAAAAAATTTGTGAAAAAGGTATAATGAACAACGGAGTTTGAAAATGAACAAGGCTCCGGTTTCGGATGCAGACATGTCCGCCATGTCGCTTTTTCCGTGCAATGGGTCTTAGGACAGAAAACGGGTCATGCCCGTAGAATTTATAAAAAGGAGTTTATTATGGCGGTATTGATCAATGGAAAAGATCTGACGATCGAAGAAGTTATTCGCGTATGCAGAGGGATGGAAAAGGTGGAAATTGCATCCGAAGCGAAAGAGGCGGTCAACAAGGCCAGAGATTATATAGACAAGAAGCTTGAAGAAGGGGCGATCATTTACGGACTGACCACAGGTTTCGGCAAGTTTGCCAACGTATTTATAGATAAGGAACAGACGGCGGAACTGCAGGAGAACCTGATAATAAGCCATACGTGCGGCATGGGGGAACCTTATGAGCAGAAGTTTGTGAGAGCGGCGATGCTCCTGAGATGCAATGCGCTGTCGAGAGGAAATTCCGGGATAAGACTTTCCACAATACAGACTATGGTGGATATGCTGAATGCGGGTATACACCCCGTCGTTCCATGCAAGGGGAGTCTGGGCGCATCGGGTGATTTGGCGCCGCTTTCATTTATAGCCTTGGGACTTATAGGTCGGGGAGAAGTAGAGTATAAAGGAAAGATTGTACCTGCAAGCGATGCCATGAAACAAGAGGGTATTGAACCGGTAAAACTGGTGGCAAAGGAGGGGCTTGCTCTCAATAACGGAACGCAGATGATGACGGCGGTCGGACTCAACGTCCTCTGGGATGCTATGCACCTTGCGAAGATTGCCGACATTGCGGGCGCCTTGACTTTGGAGGCGCTTCACGGTATCACAAAAGCCTATGATCATAAGATACATGAACTAAGGGGTCATCAAGGGCAGATAGACGTTGCCGAGAATCTTCTCACCCTTCTTGAAGGCAGTAAAAACGCAAAGCGTGTTCAGGAAACGAAGGTTCAGGGTCCGTACACGCTGCGCTGTATACCTCAGATACACGGGGCGAGCAGGGATGCGTTCAAATATGTGTATGATGCGATTTCAAAGGAAATCAACGCGGTTACGGACAATCCGATAGTTTTTCCTGAAGACGACGATGTGATTTCAGGTGGAAATTTTCACGGACAGCCCATGGCGCTTGCTTTTGATTTTCTTAAGATCGCAATCTCCGAACTTGCGAATGTTTCTGAGAGGAGAGCGGAGAGACTGATAAATCCCGCCTTGTCCGAAGGGCTTCCGGGGTTTTTGACAAAGTATGCCGGTATCTGCTCGGGCTTTATGATTGCGCAATATGCGGCAGCATCGATGGTTTCTGAAAACAAGGTATACGATCATCCTGCAAGCGTGGACTCGATTCCGTCTTCGGGAAACCAGGAAGACCATGTTTCCATGGGTACGACCTCCGCAAGAACCGCCGCGATGGTTCTGGACAATGCACAGAAAGTCATAGGGATAGAAATAGCCGCCGCCGCGCAGGCGATATGGCTGCGTCAGGAAATAGGCGAAAGCAGGATAGAAAATCTCGCGCCTGCCACTAAAGCCGCATACGATTTTATCCGCACAAAATCAGAGCCTGTCGATGAGGATATTGTAATGTATAAGGAACTTGTCAAGTTTGACGAAATGATCAAAGATGATTCCCTGCTGAAAACCGTAGAAAAGGCGGTGAAGCTGAAGTAGAGCGGATGCGAACGCTGAAAGAGCGGATGCGAACGAACGATGAAAAGGAGGTAAAAATGTTTGACAATAAGGAAATCAAAGGAGCGATGACCATCAGGTTGGATGAAGAATACCCTGAATATCCGAGCTTTGAAGAGGGCATAAGGCGGGCGCCGGACAGAGGATTCAGGCTTACAAAGTCTCAAGCAAAGATAGCGCTGAAGAACGCGCTTCGTTATGTTCCGGAAGAACTTCACGAGAAACTTGCGCCGGAGTTTATGGAAGAACTTGTTACATACGGTAGAGTATATGCATATCGATACAGACCGGGAGGTCGCATTTACGGAAAACCGGTGCAGGAGTATAAGGGAAAGTGCCTTGCGGGAAAGGCTTTTCAGGTAATGATAGATAATAATCTGGATTTTGATGTGGCACTCTACCCGTACGAACTTGTCACGTACGGAGAAACAGGGTCTGTTTGTCAAAACTGGCTGCAGTACAGACTGATTAAAAAATATCTGGAGGAATTGACAGAGGAACAGACGCTTGTGGTTGAATCGGGAAATCCGCTCGGTCTTTTTCCGTCAAAACCTGATGCACCGCGCGTGATAATAACAAATGCAATGATGATCGGGGAATATGATAATCTGCAGGACTGGGAAGTGGCGGAAGAAATGGGTGTTGCCAATTACGGTCAGATGACCGCAGGCGGATGGATGTACATAGGTCCTCAGGGAATCGTACACGGAACATTCAACACCATTCTGAATGCAGGAAGAAAATTCCTTGGTATCGGCGAGCGGGAAGACCTTGCCGGACATGTATTCGTATCATCGGGTCTTGGCGGAATGAGCGGGGCGCAGCCTAAGGCCGCAAATATAGCAAATGCGGTCGGAATATTTGCCGAGGTGGACAAATCCAGGATAGAAACACGCCATAACCAAGGCTGGGTCGATATCGTAAAAACCGATGTGAAAGAGGTATTTGCGCTTGCGAAAGAAAAGGCGGAGAAAAAAGAAAGTATCTCCATAGCATATCACGGGAACGTGGTGGATCTTCTGGAAGAAGCGGTAAAACAGGATTTTCACATAGATTTACTTTCCGACCAGACCTCATGCCATAATGTTTACGACGGCGGATATTGTCCTGCCGGAATCAGCTTTGAGGGCAGAACGGAACTTCTGCACAGCGATCGGGAAGAGTTCAGAAAGCAGGTCGATCTGACGCTGAGAAGGCACTACGAGGCGATAAAAACTCTGACGGAGAGAGGAAGTTATTTCTTTGATTACGGAAATTCCTTCATGAAAGCTATGTACGACTCCGGGATAAAAGAAATATCAAAGAACGGCGTAGACGATAAAGAGGGATTCATCTGGCCGTCATATGTTGAAGATATTATGGGACCTGTTCTGTTTGACTACGGATACGGACCTTTCCGCTGGGTTTGTCTGTCGGGCAGACCTGAAGATCTGGAAGCTACGGACAAGGCTGCGATGGATACGATAGATCCTGACCGCAGAGCGCAGGACAGGGATAACTGGATATGGATACGCGATGCCGGGAAAAACAAGATGGTGGTCGGGACCCAAGCGAGGATATTGTATCAAGACGCAGAGGGCAGAAGAGATATTGCACTTGCTTTCAATAAGCTGGTCAGAGAGGGGAAGTGCGGTCCGATAATGATGGGAAGAGATCACCACGATGTCTCGGGAACGGACTCTCCTTTCAGAGAGACGTCCAACATCAAAGACGGATCCAATGTAATGGCGGACATGGCGATTCAATGCTACGCGGGCAATGCCGCTCGAGGAATGTCGCTCTGCGCCCTGCATAACGGCGGAGGCGTCGGAATCGGAAAAGCGGTGAACGGCGGTTTCGGACTGTTGCTTGACGGCTCTGAAAGAACCGATGAAATAATAAAGTCGGCGATAATGTGGGACGTTATGGGAGGCGTAGCCAGAAGAAGCTGGGCGCGCAATGAAAATGCACTCTCAACCGCGGCGGAGTATAACAGAAAATATAAAGGAAAGGGACACATTACTCTTCCGTTCATTCCGAAGCAGGATCTTGTGGATAATGTTATAGAGAAATTTATGGACCGCTGAGTATACGCCGGGGAAGACGCGGCGCCGTAAAAAGCGGTAACTGCGGGTCGGAAAGAAGCGGAAACCGTGTGTCGGAGGGAAACGGCTCGTAGAGTCACAGGAGACGTTGGCTGTGCGCCGGGAAAGGAAGCAATAGAAGTGAAATCCTTACTTGTAAAGAATATAGGAGTTCTGCAGACCCCTGTGGGAAGTTACAGTCACAGAGGCAAAGAGCAGGGGGAAAACCTGAAGTTAAAAGATGCGGCAGTTTTCATCAGAAATGGCGTGATTGAGGAGATTACACACGATGGAGAACTGCCGAAACAGGCTGCGGATGCCGATGAAGTTATAGATGCAAATTTTAATCTGCTAACGCCGGGACTGGTCGATGGGCATACGCACATGGTGTTCGGCGGCTATCGCCAGCACGAAATCCCGATGAAGCTCAGAGGCGCAACGTATTTGGATATCCTGCGTGCAGGTGGGGGCATCCTCGATACGGTTAGAAAAACGCGGGAGGCCACAGAGCAGGATCTCATATATAAGACGGGAAAATTTGTCGATGAGATGATGGCGCACGGCGTCACTACATGCGAGGCGAAGAGCGGATACGGGCTTGACTTCGATAACGAGATCAAGATATTGTCGGTCATAAAAGCAGTAAATGAACGACATCCCATGGATATTGTCGCAACATTTATGGGACCGCATGCCGTCCCTGATGAATATAAGGGATGCGGAGACGACTACATAGATATGGTCTGCGAGAAGATGCTGCCTTACGTCAGGGAAAACGAACTTGCCGAATATGCCGACATATTCACCGAGGATTCGGTATTTAATTATGAACAGAGCAGAAGATACCTCGAGTGTGCCGGGGCGCTGGGCTTCGGGCTTAAAATACACGCGGACGAAATAGAGGCAATAGGCGGTTCAAAACTTGCCGGTGAGATGCGTGCGGTAAGCGCGGAACATCTTATTTCCATAGATGAAGAGGGAATCAAATCCATGGCAAAGGGTGGAACGACAGCCATGTGTCTGCCCGCAACATCGTTTTATCTCGGGGCGGATTACGCGCCTGCGCGGAAGATGGTGGAAGCAGGCATTCCGGTGGCTGCGGCAAGCGACTTCAATCCCGGGTCCTGCCCGTCGATGAACCTGCAGTTTGTAATGAATCTGGCATGCATAAGGTACAGACTGCTGCCTGAGGAAGTGCTTACGGCCGTGACAATCAATCCCGCCTGCGCAATAGGCAGGGGCAAGAGAGTCGGAACGCTTGAGGCGGGCAAGCAGGCGGATCTTGTGATCTGGGATGCGCCGGATCTTGAGATGCTCTGCTATAGATTCGGTTCAAATCAGGTAAAGACCGTGATAAAGAAAGGAGAAAAAATAAAATGAAATTGGTTGATATGAAAATAACGGAGTTTCTGGATGTGCTTAAATCCGACGCACCCGCGCCGGGAGGCGGTTCTGCAAGCGCTCTTTCGGGAGCGCAAGGTTGCGCGCTTCTTATGATGGTCGCGGATCTTACGCTCGGCAAGGAGAAGTACAGGGATTTTGAGGAAATTTGTCTGCAGGCAAAGAAGAAGGGCCAGTCCCTGTATGAAGAACTGCGGGCATCGGTAGACAGAGATACGGAGGCATTTAATCTTATTTCCGCAGCGTTCAAACTGCCCAAAGACACCGATGAGGAAAAAGCGGTACGCAGGGCTGCGATTGCGGACGGCACCCTCACCGCCACGGAAGTTCCGTTCAACACGATGAAACTGGGATTTGAAGCACTGAAGCTCGTTGAAAGTCTCATAGGGAAGTCCAACCCGAACTGCTCGAGTGATCTTGGAGTCGGCGCCCTGCATCTGAAAGCGTGCATTGAGGGCTCATGGCTGAATGTAAAGATAAACCTGCCGGGAGTCAAGAACGAGGAAAAGGCGGCATACTTTGAGAAAGAGGGACGTTCTATGTATGAGGCATCGGAGAAAATAGCCGCAGAGTGCTTTGACAAAGTTTTAAAGGCCCTATAAACAAATGCCGGATATAAGACATACACCGAACATAAGACGTACATAAGTAAATAAAGCGTATCGGAAACGCACATAAAGCGGAAAAAATTAGGATAAAAAATTGAGATATAATATTTGAGAACATGAGGAGGTTATAATGGCACAGATTATTGAAAGCATACCGAATATCAGCGAAGGAAGAAGGCCGGAAGTTGTCGAGGCTTGCGTCGATGAGATAAGAAATACCGCGGGCTGCACATTGCTTGACTATTCTTCAGATGAGAGTCATAACCGTTCAGTCATAACGTATATAGGCGATGCCAAGGCGGTGGAAGAGGCGAGCGTCAGACTGGTAAAGAAAGCTGCGGAACTCATAGATTTGACAAAACATGAGGGCGAGCATCCGAGAATGGGAGCTGTTGACGTAATGCCTTTTCTTCCCATAAAGGACTGTACAACGGAAGATTGTGTGGAACTTTCAAAAGTTGTGGGAAAGAGGATTGCTGAGGAAGCCAAGGTTCCGGTTTTCCTTTATGAGAGTTCGGCGACAAGACCTGAACGACAGAATCTCGTCAAGATTCGCAAAGGACAGTTTGAGGGCATGGCGGAAAAAGTGAAAGAGGCGGACTGGGAGCCTGACTTCGGCGGACGCACAATCCATCCTAAGGCGGGAGTAATCGCAGTGGGCGCAAGACCTCCTCTCGTGGCATTCAATCTGAATCTCGACACCGACAATGTGGAGATTGCCAAGAACATAGCGAAGATAATCAGAGAGAAGGACGGTGGATTCAAGTGCGTCAAGTCCATGGGATTTGAAATCGTGGAAGAGGATACCGGAAAGAAATACGCTCAGGTTTCATGCAACATGACCAATTATGAACAGACGCCGCTTTACAGGGTAGTGGAAACGGTCAAAACCGAAGCGGCAAGGTACGGCGTACGCGTGACAGGCACAGAGATAATCGGACTTTGCCCTATGAAAGCCCTCTCTGACTGCGCCGAGTATTACATGCAGATCAACGGCTTTGATTTCCGCAAGCAGGTACTTGAGAATCATATACTCTGATGCCGGAAGCGAACTCTACGACCCGACACCGGAGTTTCTGAATTCCACTCGCATCGTGAGCGGGTGTGGTCGCATCCGCCTTTGATCCGTGCGGATCGCGCCTTAAAAAATGCAATGAGAAAAAGGGAAATCCCCCCGTCAAAGACGGGGGGATTTCCCTGAAAGTGTGTGTATTCAATAAAAGAAGGAAAGTTGGTATATAGATACCAAACTCTTTTACACTCACAGTATAACCCGCAAATGTGATGAACGTGTGAAAGAAACAAAACTTATTTGAAAAAGTTATCACCGCTTTTAAGGTTTCAGATAATTGCTTCGGGGTACGATCGCGCATCAGGCTTAAACCCGCCAATTTACAACCGCGGAAAAGCGGATGCATGCGCATGATCCGGGACGCTTTAAGAAGTCAACGGCCGTAACTCCATTGAATTCTGTCACCGTCGGCGAGTTTTTTTTCCGAAGGCAGTGAGTTTATTGCTTTGCCGTTCACTTTAAAGTTCCAGCGCTTGCCTTTCCTGTCTTTGCCGGTGTTTTTTACATTGTTTATTCCGATTACGGTGTTGCTGGTCGTGTCAATCAGTAGAGGGATTTCAGCAAGACTTGCGTACAATTCTGTCGCCTCCAGCACGTTGGAACCTTTTTCGACCTTAAACTTGAAGTTCTCCATGTCAGGTATCTTCGCACCGGAGGGGTAATCGACGGAAATCATGACCTCTATGGGGTGAACCACGTTTTTCTGTTTATCATCCTTGCCGCAGCCGGTAAAAACGACTGCCGTGAACAGTAGAAAGACAAGCAGAGCGGGTATTGAAACTGTCTTTTTCATATTCTTATACATTGAGGATTCCTTTTTACATTTTGCGATCCGGAGGAAAGCGCCTGTTTCACATTTTGCAATCCGGAGAAAAGCGCCTGTTTCACATTTTACAATCCGGAGGAAAGTGCCTGTTTTATATTTTGTGATCTAAAAGAAAGCGCCTGTGATATTTCAATTTGGCGTATTTGAGTATTTTTTTCATGTAGACGGCATTGAAAGCGCCGCCTACCACGCCTACAATCGGTATCGTCTGCAGAAACTTCATATATAGAAGTTCTGCGGAAAGTGAGGCGGAAGAAAGAGCGATCTGCGCCTCGCGTTCATAGTCGTCCGGCAGAGATTTATCCACGATGAATCGGTTCAGTCGGCTGTTTTCTTCATCGAGCTTTTTCCCGAAAGAGAGCGCGACCTCGATTATCTTGAGGATAAAGAATTTTTCTTCCTCGGTTTCATACTCATAGCCGAAGTTAAGAGCCACCTGATAAATTCCTTTCAGCATCGTTCCCGTGAATATGGCTATATCCGGGATGCCTATACCGGCAAGTCCCATTCCTATGCCGGCGCCACCGGACAAAAGAAGATTCATGTTCCCTGAGCTGCCGGCGCTCTTCGGGAACTTGCGTAGAGAGGAAAGGTCGCCTTTGTTGTCCGCGCTCTCTTTATAGTCGCGGAACCTCTCGTCAATGCTCTCCTTATCGTAAGTCTTTTCTATTATGGATGTGCCTTTTTCAAATATCACTTCAAAGGCTTTGGCAAATGCTTTGTTCAACTTGTTCTGCATGTTTTCGGGAATCTTTTTTGACAAAAAGGCGGTCATCTTGGAGTTTTTCTTGAAACGTCCTTTGTGTATGTAGGCATATTCCATGCGCTGCATGCGATTCCATTCTTTTTGCCAAGCATTTAAAACCATCGGATCCCCTTATCTGCATTACAATCATTCTGTATCACAATGTTGAAAAAGTTCAACTTCACGTTTTCGTTTCACAATAGATTTAGATATATTTACAAATCCTTCGGGGATTTTCCTTTAGGATTATTTTACAAATCCTTCGGGGATTTTCCTTTAGGATTATTTTACGAATACCTTCGGGAGTCTTTGCCCGAAAGCACAGGTGATTTCATAGTTTATCGTTCCCGTTGCGTTTGCAATATCCTCCGCGGAAATCGTATTTACACCGTCTGAACCCATCACTATGATTTCATCGCCAACCTTTACGTTAGGAACGTCCGTCACGTCCACCATGAACTGATCCATGCAGATATTTCCTGCGACCTTGCACATATGACCGTTTACTATAACCTTGGCGTTTGCCGAAAACGGGCGAGGATATCCGTCTGCATATCCGAGTCCTATTGTGGCAATCGTGGACGGCCTTTCCGCAATAAACTTTCTGGCGTATCCGCACGAAAAGCCGACAGGTACATATTTCAAATGCAGTATGTTGGCCTTTATCTGCATGACAGGTTTAATATCAAGCTGATTCCTGTCAACTTCCTGAGAAGGATATTGACCGTAGAGGATTATACCCGGGCGGCAGCCGTCAAACAGGAGAGTAGGAAGTTCCATAATCGATGCGCTGTTTGCGAGGGTTCTGAAAGAAAGAGGAATACCCGCCTGCGTGACAGCCTCATAAAATTTGTTATATTTCATCTCCTGTTGATGCGCAAACGTTTTGTCATACGCATCGGCAGTGGCCATGTGCGAGAAAAGGCCTAAAATACGGACGTTCGGAAGAACGGCGATTTTCTTGATGTCTTCAATCGCATAATTGTAATCATCGGCGAGGTATCCGATTCTTCCCATTCCGGTATCCACCGTGATAAGGCAATCGACGTATTTTCCCTTGGCAGCCGCGGCGTCGCTGATAGCTTTGGCATTGGAGGAGTCGCAGATTACCGGTATTATGTCATAGTCTATCAGAGTATCCGCATACATGTCCGGGGTAAGACCGAGACAGATGATTCGTTCGCCGGCGCCGGCGTTGCGTAGTTCGATTGCTTCCTGGAGCGTAGCGATTGCAAAGGTTTTAACTCCGTTTTTTCTTAAAACTTCCGCACATTGGATCGCGCCGTGCCCATATCCGTCCGCTTTTATAACGCCGATAAATTCTCTGTCATTTCCCATTTTGGCTCTGATCTGTTTTACATTGTAGTCAAAGTTCTTCAAGTTTATCTCTGCCCATGCGGCTCTCAGTGCTTCCTTGTACATAATTATACCTGTTCCTTTCATGTTTTGAGTTATATTAAATTATACATTGTATGACTTGATATGACTTGAGTCAGTGAAAATATCCGCTCACCTTGTCAGGCGTCTAAATCAACGGTGTCCGCGAGATTATGTCTTCCCGCGCAGGTCCGTTTGACAGCAGTGTGATCGGTACGCCTATGCGACTCTCGATTTCGTTTACGTATTCCCTGCATTCGACCGGCAGTTTATCAAAATCTCTGATCCCCGTTATGTCAGATTTCCAGCCTTTCAATTTCTTCAGTACCGGTTTGGCTTTATAAAGATACGTGGTGTTCGGAAAATCTTCGTGAACCTTTCCGTCGATTTCGTATCCAATGCAAATTGGAATTTCATCGAGATAGCCGAGGGGATCTAAAACCGTGAGCGCAACCTGTGTGGCACCCTGAATCCTGCACCCGTACCGGGAAGCGACGCAATCATACCAACCCACTCGCCTCGGACGGCCTGTGGTTGCGCCGTATTCGCCGCCGTCACCGCCGCGTTTTCTGAGGTCTTCCGCCTCATCCCCGAATATTTCGCTGACAAAAGCGCCCGCACCCACGGCGGAAGAATATGCCTTGGTAACGGCAATGACTTCCTTTATTTCATATGGTGGAATCCCCGCACCGCAGGCGCCGCCGCCCGCAATCGTGTTTGATGATGTTACCATCGGATAAATGCCGTGATCGATGTCTTTCATCGAACCGAGCTGTCCCTCAAGAAGAATGTTCTGGCCTGCGGACACCGCATCGTATAAAAATGCAGTCGTATTCGCCACATAGGGTTTTACCATCTCCCTGTATTCCATCATGGTTCGGAAAATATCGTCGGGATTCAGTGCCGGCTTATTGTAAAGATGCCTGATCAGTGTGTTTTTGATCGTGCATACGTTCTCTATTCGTTCGCGCAGAGCCTTTTCCGGCATGAAAAGTTCATTCACCTGAAACCCTATCTTTGCATATTTATCCGAGTAGCACGGAGCTATCCCCGACTTGGTGGAGCCGAAAGATTTTCCGGCAAGTCGCTCTTCCTCATATGAGTCGAGCAGAATATGGTACGGCATGACAATCTGCGCACGATCCGAAACGAGAATGTTGGGCATGGGAACGCCTTTTTCCACAATGCCTGCAATCTCTTCTATAAGTTTGGGTATGTTGAGCGCAACACCGTTACCGAGAATACAGGTCGTGTGTCCGTAAAAGACCCCGGACGGGAGCATATGTAGCGGAAACTTACCATATTCGTTTTTTATCGTGTGGCCGGCATTGCTGCCTCCCTGAAAACGAACAACCACATCGGCTTCACTTGCGAGCGTATCGGTAATTTTGCCTTTCCCCTCGTCTCCCCAGTTTACACCGACAATTGCTTTGATCATAAAAATTCCTCCTGTTCGCTATACGTTGATTTCCGCTTCAAGCGTCTGTGACATCTTCTTTCTGTGGCAGACGCATTTTCAAAGCATTATACGTTTATACGTTGATTTCTGCTTCAAGCGTCTGTGACATCTTCTTTCTGTGTCGGACGCATTGTTCAAAGCATTATACGTTGATTTCCGCTTCAAGTCCCAAAACATCCCGGTTTGCGGAGAGAATCGGTTTGATTACCTGATCGAGAAACTCGGTGGTCTGCTCTGCGGCTCTGCCTATATAATTTTCCGGTTTCATGACTTTCTGAAGATCCTCTTTGCTTATGTTGAAAGCGGGATCCGACGCGATTCTGTCCAAAAGATCGTTCGGTTTTCCCTCTTCCTTGACGGTCCTTCCGGCTTCCATGGATAAAGTCCTTATCTTTTCATGAAGTTCCTGTCTGTCGCCGCCTGCCTTTACGGCGTCCATGAGGATATTCTCTGTTGCCATGAAAGGAAGCTCTGCCATCAGATGAGCATCTATTACCTTAGGGTATACGACAAGCCCGGAGGAGACATTTATATAAAGTTCCAGAATGCTGTCTGTTGCGAGAAAGGCCTCGGACATACTGATCCGCTTGTTCGCGGAATCGTCGAGAGTCCTCTCGAACCACTGCGTCGCTGCTGTCAGCTGCGGGTTCATCGCATCGCTCATAACGTAATTTGCGAGCGCGGCCATACGTTCGGATCGCATCGGATTTCTTTTGTATGCCATCGCGGATGAGCCTATCTGGTTTTTTTCAAAAGGTTCTTCGACTTCTTTCATGTGCTGCAGAAGTCGTATGTCGTTGCTGAATTTATGCGCTGACTGGGCAATTCCTGCGAGCAGATTGAGTATCCTACTGTCAATTTTTCTTGAATATGTCTGACCCGAAACGGGGTAGCAGTCTTTGAATCCCATCTTTTCGGCGATTTTCTTGTCGAGCAGTTTGCATTTTTGGTGGTCGCCCGCAAAAAGCTCAAGAAAAGATGCCTGCGTTCCCGTGGTTCCCTTGCATCCGAGCAGTTTAAAGGTGCTCAGCAGGTAGTCGAGATCCTCAAGATCTATGAGAAGGTCATTGATCCAAAGAGTTGCGCGTTTGCCGACACTGGTAGGCTGTGCGGCCTGATAATGGGTAAACGCCAGGCAAGGTTGAGCTTTATACCGGTCGGCAAACCCGGAAAGTCTGTGAATGGTATTTATGAGTTTTTTTCTTATCAGCTGCAGTCCCTCATACATGATGATGAGATCCGTGTTATCACCTATGTAGCAGGAGGTTGCGCCGAGATGTATTATCCCCTTTGCGTTCGGGCATTGCGTGCCGTAAGCGTACACGTGAGCCATGACATCGTGTCTTACGATCTTCTCTCGTTCTTCTGCGACCGAATAGTTGATGTCGTCTTTGTGTGCCGCAAGTTCGTCTATCTGTTTTTGCGTAATATCAAGTCCCAACTCTTTTTCCGATTCCGCAAGGGCGATCCATAGCCTGCGCCATGTCCGAAACTTCTTTTCCGGTGAAAACAGGTATTTCATCTCTTTGCTCGGATAGCGCTCGGAAAGCGGACTTATATATCCTGTATATGTCATTTGATTTCCTCCAAAAGGCAATTTGTCAAAAGGCAAATTGCATGTTTTGTCAAATATCCCACAGTCAATATGGTTTCCTCCATCGCTTCGGATAATTGAACCGACTACAATTATAGCAATTTAGGGGGAGTATTTCAAGGAAGACGGGCGGATTGCCCGCGATGAAGCCTTGCCGGATGTCCCTGTCCGTATTTTACAAGGAAATCTGAAATCCGTTCATATGTAATGCCGGAGAAAAACTTCGCAAAAGCTTGACACTGTCTAAAACCTCGTAAAACTTGACAGCGTCCCGTTAACGCTATATAGTGAGAAAAAATATCCGGGAATAATATATTTATGATATAAAAAAGCATGTATTAGCCGCGGAATCGTATGAAAGAAAGGGGATTATGCCATGTCGGAAGATAATCGGGAAAAGGTAAAGAAAAAAAGTGAAGTATATCCTGTCATAGCCACCATACTCCTCATACTTGCGGTGGCGTTCGGATACCGGATGCATGGAATAATTTCCAATGTACTTGAATGGCAGGTTCACAGGATTGCGTCGGCTATAACCGCAGGTCCTGTGGATGTCGAGGACAAGGCAAAGTGGGAAAAGCTTACGGATAAAGAAAAAAAGGAGAAATATCTTCTGTTATTCAGGGAGGCTGAAACTGCCTGCTACACCACGCATATCATAGGCAGATTGAAGCCGTATGAAAAGTATGATCAAGATGGACTTGTGGATCTTATGTTTGACATGACGAGCGCCAATAAAAAGGAGCGTGACAAGTACTACGAGAAGTTAAGGCGGGTGGCTGCGGTCATAAACAAACATAACAGCTGGGAACACCTCAAAGATGTGTCGGCCAGCCGCGAAGAGTTGAAAAAAATTCTCAAGGGCTTCAGGTAAGCACGGGGAAAGAGAGACGAAATTTAGAGGATAAAAACAAACTGCTGCAATGAGCGTTTTTATCGCCCGATGCAGCAGTTTTTAATTCGATTAATATTCATTCATAGCCGTCGGCCGGCGGAGGATTATATTCAGAATCCCCTTGATTATTCAGCAGGAAACTTTACTGGTATTTTTCCAGATTCCCATTTTTTCGGCTTCGGCAATAAGTTCATCACGGAAGTCAGGATGTGCGATGTTTATCAGGCTTTCCGCTCTCTCCCATGTAGATCTGCCCTTCATGTCGGCAACTCCGTATTCGGTGACGATGTAGTGCGTTGCGGTACGCGGAGTCGTCACGACGGAGCCCGGTCTCAGCGTTGCAGAGATGTTCGACTCATACGTGCCGTCCGGAAGTTTTCTGCGTGATGGTGTACATATGAAACTCTTGCCGCCTTTTGAGCGATAAGCCCCCATGACAAAGTCGAGTTGACCGCCCGTGCCTGAAATCTGCCTGCAGCCGACGGTTTCGGAACAGACCTGTGACTGAAGATCGACCTGAATACAACTGTTTATGGATATAAAGTTATCCATGCTTGAGATTACATGAACATCGTTTACATAATCCACGGGCGCGTTACAGCACAGAGGGTTGCCGTCTATAAAGTCATACAGCTTTTTCGTTCCGCCCGCAAAAGTGTAGAGAACGGTTCCACGCTCCACGGTCTTTTCGGTGGACAACTTTCCCCCCTCAAAGAGATCGGCGTAAGCATCCACAAGCATCTCGGTGTGCGCGCTGATGTCCGTCAGATCCGAGTCCGCAAGCATCTTGCCTATGGTAGACGGCAGGGTTCCTATTCCTAACTGCAGGGTGCAGTGCGACTGCATTCTGCTAACGATATGTTCGGCGATTTTTACGTCGATCTCGTCTCCCTGCTTATTGGGGATTTCCGCGAGCTCATGTCCGGTTCCCTCGACGACAAAATCGACGTCCGCAATGTTAATGCTATTCCTCGGACCGAGAGCAAGAGGCATCTTCTCATTGACTTCGACTATTATCTTCTTGGCCTTCTTTATTACGCCCCAGTAATCGGACAGCTGCGGTCCCATATTGAAGTTTCCGAATTTATCCATAGGCGTGACCTGAAACATCGCTATATCAATGCTTCTGGGATTCTGATTCCAAAGCGACGGAAGTTCCGAAAAAGACATGGGCATGTACCAGCATCGCCCGTCCTTCGAAATTAGGCGGTCGTTGCCGCTGAAGTGCGCGGAAATGAATCTGACATTGTTGTTTCCTTTGGCGGCCTCATAAAGAGCGAAAGGTTTTTTTCTGATTGTAACCGTACTGAGAACCTCGATGTCCGTAAGTTCATCGGCACGTTTCGCCAATGCTTCGTCAATCTCTTCTGTCGAACCGCATCCAAGACCGAAGTGTAAACGGTCGCCGGATTTGACCATTCCCGCAGCCTGCTCCGCAGTGATCAGTTTGTTTGCGTATTCGCCGGCAATACTTGAACTCTTATACATAATCTCATCCTCATCATTCTCTGATTTTCATCCTCTGATTTCGTGCTCAATCACACGGCAAAAGAATTTGTTAACTTTATAACAATCTGTGCAAGTATTGTACTACAGGCGCACACTGTATGCAAGAGGAATTTGGAAAAGTTGTTAAAAAACTTCACGATAAAAACGCCCTGCTGTAAAAGCAAGGCGTTTCAACGGTTTTGGTGCCCCAGAGGCGATTCGAACACCCGACGCACGGTTTAGGAAACCGACGCTCTATCCCCTGAGCTACTGAGGCCCGTTACCCGTACATAATATCATGTAGAAGTTGATTTTTCAAACAGAAATTTGTAAAATAGCAGTGTTAAGGTTTTGGATAGGTAGGCGAGAAAAGAGATGAAAAAGAAAGTGCTTATAGCGATAGCCGTTTTTGCCGTCACCGCGCCGACGCTGTGGTCGATTTTCGGCCCGGGGCGTATGTGGACGAACAAGGTGCTTGACGCTATTGAAGAAAACAATATGACAAAGATGGAAAGCCTGCTTAAGGACTCGCGGTACATAAATCAGAAGGGAGGAGTCTTTTTCCCGCTGAATCTGTTTCCGGAATGGAGCAATGAAACGCCGCTTGAGCTTGCGGCGGAACGAGGAAACAACGAAGCTGTCAAATTGCTTCTTAAGCACGGCGCGCTTCCCACCAACGAGAGGATCAATCCGATAGGAACGTTGGCAGAGCCGGGCGTTTACAGCGAAGAAATTGCCGAGAGCATAAAATTGATGCTTAAAAGCGGGGCGAAACCGGACGGCGACAGGAGAAAGTCGTATATCTACTCGGCGCTGCTCGATATTGCGCTCATGGATTGTGTATACAATAACAAACACAGTGTTAAGATGGAGAAAAAGATAACAGAGTTGTACAAGTTTGTGGAAAGATACTGCAAAGACAAATCTCCGATTTATTACATGGACAACAGCAATGCGATGCATTTTGCAAGTTATAAGCTGAACAGAACTCTCATAGAGTATTTGATAGAGAAGAGAAGGTATGGTGTGAATTCAAGAGATGATTATGGAGCCACACCGTTGATGGCGGCATTTTCCTTTGAGGAAAACATGCCTGTGGAGAAGAAAGACGTCAAGGCCGTTGCGGATCTGTTTATTAAAGCGGGCGCAAATAAGAGGATCAAAGACGGAGACGGCAGGACGGCGGCGAATATGGCAGAGGAAAAAGGCTTTGCGGATATTGTGACCGGTGAATAGGATGTTACATGACGGATGAATATGGCAATGTTGAAAAACTTTGCGGATATTGTAGGCGGTGAGGTAGGAAAATGAAAATTATTATTGCCGGAATCGGTAATATAGGGGCAGGGCTTGCCGGAAGACTTTTGAACGAGGGGCATGACATTGTACTCGTTGACAGAGATATAGACAGGTTGGAATACAATGAGGAAACACAGGACGTAATGACGGTAAAGGGCACGTGCGCCGCCATGGAGACTTTGAGAAAGGCGGGCGTGGAAGATGCCGATCTTTTGATTACCGCGACATCTTCCGACGAGAAAAATCTGCTCAGCTGCATGACCGCGCACGGGATGAACCCCGATATCAAAACGGTGGCAAGGGTTCGCATGCAGGAGTATCTTGAAACCACCAGCGCGTTCGGCGAAGCGTTCGGACTTTCCATGATCATAGATCCGGGAATGTATGCCGCAAAGGATATTGAGGCGATCCTGACCTGCCCGGGATTTATGCACCGGGAGAGATTTACGAAAGGAATGACCGATGTGGTCGAGGCGGAGCTGCACCCGGAGAGTGAACTGTGCGGAAAGCCGGTCAGTGCTATTCAGGAAATCACGGGATCGGGTGCATTGGTTTGTGTGGTTAAGCGCGGCGATACCGCGATAACTCCCGGCAGGGATTTTGTTTTGCGGGAGATGGACAGAATCTATGTGACCGCGGAAGAAGAGGATCTCAGCAATCTTTTGAAACTCTTCGGAAAGAAGAGGGAAACGGTTGAAAAAGTGATGATAGTCGGAGGCGGAAGGATCGCCAAAGGGCTTATACCGCGTCTCCGGAAAGAGGGCATGGAGATTACAGTCATAGATACGGACAAGGAAATCTGTGAGGAACTTGCACTGGAATTTCCGAAAGTAACCGTAGTCCACGGTGACGGCCGCAAATTTGCGCTTCTTGAGAGAAAAAACATACGGGAGCAAGACGCTCTTATCTGTCTGACAAATGACGATGAGAGCAACGCCGTTCTTGCAACGTTTGCAAATTTGGTCAAAGTTCCTTTGAGCGTCATCAAACTTAAGGACATAAACTATGCGGCGCTGCTGAACAAAATCGACAACGTAAGCGTCATAAATCCGAACCAGCTTTGCGGGGATGTGATTGTGCGGTTTGTAAGGGCGCTCATCGGAAGAAACTCGGCTGCGGTCTCTGTGCGCTCGATTGCCGATGGAAATGCACAGATTGCGGAGTTTGTCGTAGGCAGCGGTATGTCACACTGCGGCGAGCAGCTGAAAGATATAAAGTTCAAGAAAAACGTGATTCTGGCATCCATCAACAGACGCGGAAAAAATATTTTGCCTGACGGAGAGTCGATGTTTTTGCAGGGTGACAGAGTGCTTGCGGTATTTTCGAGAGATGATATCAAGAAATTTGACGATTTGTTTCGTTAATACCCGCTGAGGAGATGTTTGATGAATAAAAAAAGATTGATACGCATTCTGGGAACGGTCATTTTCGTCGAATGTGTGGCCATGTTGCCTGCGCTTGGAATCTCGATGTATACCAGAGACCAGTCGGCAGTGAGGGGCTTTCTAACAACCATGATTCTGATGCTCGTTGTGGCGGGTGCGATGCTTATCCATTCCAGAAAAGCCGGCCATAGAATGAGCACGTGGGAAGATGTTATATGTACAGGGCTTTGTTGGCTGGAATTGAGTGTTTTAGGGGCCTTACCGCTGTTTATATCGGGTCAGGTGCCGAGTTTTGTCGACAGTCTCTTCGAGATAACGTCGGGGTTTACGACCACGGGAGCATCGGTTATATCCGATGTTGAGAAACTCGGGAAAGGAATTCTTTTATGGCGCAGCTTCAGTCACTGGCTCGGAGGGATGGGAGTTCTGGCTTTTTTCCTTGCGATTTTGCCGGCAAAGGGAAATGATAACGGATATTCAATCGACCTGCTGCGTTCCGAAAGTCCGGGACCGATGGTGAATAAAATCGTCCCGAGACTGAAGAAATCGTCGGAAATCCTGTACCTTATATACATGGGGCTTACGGTTCTGAATATTATATTCCTGCTTATAGCTGACGTGCCGGTTTTTGATGCGTTCTGCATAGCGTTCGGTACTGCCGGAACAGGTGGTTTTTCGATATTGAACACGGGTCTTGCGACATATCCTGTATTTGCACAGAATGTAACCACGGTGTTCATGATACTGTTCGGAATAAATTTCACCTTGTTCTACCTTTTACTCACAAGGAGATTCAAAGACCTTTTGAGGGATGAGGAAATCAGACTTTATTTTGGCATCATAATTGTGAGCATAGTTCTGATAACGGTCAACATGCTCGGCAAGGCACAGGATATGTCAACTCCGGGGCAAACGATTAAGAATGCGGCATTTACGGTGGGCAGCATAATAACGACCACAGGATATTCCACCGCGGATTTCAATACATGGAACAGCATGTCAAAAGCAATTTTGTTGCTGCTGATGATAGTGGGAGCATGTGCCGGCAGTACGGGAGGAGGTCTTAAAGTTTCGCGCCTGCTCGTTTTATACAAGGCGCACAGAAGAACTTCCCACAACAGACTGTATCCTGACGAGGTTAAAGTGATAAAAATGAACGGAGAACGTTTGGGTGAGCGGACGATAAACAATGTGCAGTCTTATCTGGTGATATATTTTATAATTATCGCGGTATCGTTCATTCTGATTTCCGCGGATCCGGCAAACTACTCGCTGGAAACCAATCTGTCAGCGGTTCTTGCCACATTCAACAATATAGGACCCGGATTGGGAAGCGTGGGTCCGACGGCGAACTTCGGAGATTACAGCGTGGTCTCCAAACTTGTCATGACGTTTGATATGCTACTGGGACGACTTGAGATATACCCGATACTTGCCTTGTTCACGTTCAAAGCCTTGAAAGGGAAGTAGAGTCGGCGATTTGTAAAAAACGTTGCAGCCGGTTGAGCGGTTTGTGCTTGACACGCGTCGAAAGGCGGGCGGAATCGGCGCTTTGCAAAAAATGGATTCTCCGGAGAAAATATGATTAAAATTTCCATTAGAAAAATATTTGCGAGATACGACGACCTTCTGAGCGTCACAGCCGTTTTGACGGTGACGGTGACGCTTCTTTCGGGTGTATTGTGTTTTGATGGTGTAAGAACGGAGAGGAGAATTCAAAAATATATTTCCGATGATCTGAGCGTTGAACAGTCGACGCGGCTATCGGCGTTTGAAGAGCAGGCATGTCTGCCCGCGACTGCAGAAATAAGGGAAACGATCAATACATATGAAGCCAATGTCGAGGCTGAAAAACAGAGATGGCTTGCCGATCAGGAGAGACGTGTTGCAAAGCTCAGGAAGAAACGAGAAGCGAAAGAGGAAAAAGCAAGGATAAAGAAAGAAGCGGAAAGGAATACAAAGAGGACATATAAGGGCAGCTGGTCGGGGCAGCGGATATCGCGTTCAAGAGGCAGTGTAATGGGACCGTCCGGCAGAGAAACTTACTATAACCTGAACATGGCGTCTTGCGTGAGCATAATGCGGAGCAAGGGATTTTCCGAAAAGAAATATCCGTATGCGGTGAGAAATGACGGAGTAAAGACGCTCGGCGGATATGTTATGGTCGCCGCGAATCTTTCGATAAGACCTAAGGGTTCATTTATAATGACATCGGTCGGGACAGGCATAGTTGTGGATACAGGGGGTTTTGCCTCACGCAATCCGACCCAGCTTGACATTGCGACCGACTGGTAGGGAAATACAGCGGTAAACTAATTTTTATCATTATTTCCTCTGTTCAAGGCATCCAGAATCACGGAATGGGTGTCTTTTGTTATGGGGTATTTATATATGGGATAAATTGCCGCGAGCAGGAAGAGCACCGGAATGAAAGTGGTGCAGTTGAAAATCCCCTCAAGAGCATGCTCACTTTGGACGGCGCTATCGCTTTTAAAGCCGTAGGCGGACAGGAGGAAGCCCAGAAACTGCGCGCCGGCTCCACCCGCAATCGCTTCAACAAGTCCCTGAAAAGACAGTATGGTGCCCTGACGGCTCTTGCCGCTTGCCATTCTGTCGTAGTCGCATACGTCATAGTATATAGACGGTATCAGTTGCCAGTATATGGATGTGGACAGAGAGACAAAGAGCACATAGAAGCATAAGGCTAAGAATGTATTTACTTCTGTTCGGTGAATTACGAACATACCGCACGCAGCGACAAGATAAAAGAAAATCAGCGTCGCGCGCTTGTCTATTTTTGCGGAGAGTTTGCCCACGACGGGAATGAAAAAGAGTCCCAGTATTGCCCTGCTCAACAGCGCGAGGGAAAGCCTGTCCGCGTCAAGCCCCTGATTATAGGTCAGGAAATATACCATGTCGCTCATCAGCATGGTATATGCCATCAGCGAAAAAACGCTCGCGATTACAAGGTATTTCATAGGCTTTAATATTGCGACGTCAATGTATTCTCTGAATATGTCTTTTAAATGTATATCCCGTATATGAGGAATTTCAGTCTTTTCGTCGGGGGGATCTTTCTTCTTCGAGCTTATGACGGTTATGACAATGCTGATTGCCGCCAGAAATCCGGTGCATGCACCTACTGCCGACCATGAAACTGTCGTGGAAAAACCACAGTTTTTTAGAGCCTTAACCAAAAGAAGAGGCATCGTCATGGTTACAACTACGCCGATATTGTTGAAAGCGGAAGCATATAGACGCAAAACGGTTCTTTCTTTATAGTTCCGCGTATATCCCGCACCGAGAGCAAGGTAAGGAACGAAAAAGCCTGTGTAACTCGTCCAGAGCAACATAAGAACAAAACCATAGTAAAAAGCCTTCGGAGTGGCCGGGAGCGGCAGATCGGTAAAGGCAAGGAACATTGAAAGCGCAAGAGGTACAGAGAAAAAAAGAATCATCGGACGCCTCCTGCCGAAACGAGAGCGGACCTTGTCTGACAAAAAACCGACGATCGGGTTGATAAATGCATTCCAGACTGCGCCTGCGGCGAGTATGGTGCCTGCGGTGAAAGGTTTGATGCCCGCTATGGCAGTTAAAAAGAACATCAAAAAAGAACCTATCATTGTATAGGCAAGGGCGTCGCCTGTGGAAGCGCTTCCGTAACCGAGATGCTCCCGGACGGTCAGAGTGTGTTCCTTATGTCTTTCTTTTTGCATCTGCTTCACTTTGACCCCCGACTTGTTTTGTTTCGTCTATTTCACTTTGACCCCCGACTTGTTTTGTTTCGTCTATTTCACTTTGACCCCCGACTTGTTCCGTTTTTTCCATTTCACCTTGAACCCCGGTTTGTTTTGTTTTTCTATTTCACTTTGAATCTTGGTTTGCGTCGTTGGGCTTCAGGTATGTGTTCATCGTGATTCCACTCGATTATAGTCGCTTTGTCTTTGTTAATATCTACTTCTACAACGCTGTACCCGGCATTGGAGAGAGGGCGATCCCAAATCTCATCTATGCTTATTCCGGCAATGCCGAGCAGAATCGTGGAAAGGCACACCATGTGCGCCACTATAAGCACGGTTTCCCCGGGATTATTCCTTGCGATTTCCCAAAATGCCGCTGTGGCGCGGGTCTGAACATCCTGAAACCTCTCACCGTTTTGTATGCGGACTTCCGTTGGTTTGTATGTCCAGATGTCGTGCTGTCCCGGAAACCTTTCCTCAATTTCCTGCGCGGTCAAACCTTCCCAGTCTCCCGCATTCTGCTCATGCAGTTCGTTTTCTATAATAAGATCCGTTTCATGGCTCTCAAGGATAATCTGAGCCGTTTCAACGGCTCGTTGAAGAGGGCTTGCGTATGCGGCGTTGATATGTACATCCCGCAGAGCTTCTTTTGCGTACGTTGCCTGAGTCTTTCCCAGTTCATTCAGAGGGATATCGGTCATCCCCTGAAATTTCCTCGCTTTATTCCAATTCGTTTCGCCGTGTCTTACAAGAATTACTTTAGTTTTCAATCTCCGCCCTTTCCTTTGTCGGTGGTTATGCTCCGGCAACCGGTGCAGGTAGCGCCGCGTCGGTTGCCGATTCTGTGTGATATTGATTTAGAGGGAACTTAATCATGGATCAGAGTTTCATGAGTCTGAACCGTAACGGTCGCATACGGTGCGATCGACTCTGTTATGAAAGAGTTTCCTCCGATTATTGCGCCTCTGCCTATGACTGTGTCACCTCCGAGAATCGTTGCTCCGGAATACAAGGTGACTTCATCTTCTATAGTCGGGTGACGCTTGGCGCCGCGCAGCTCCTGCCCTTTCTTGGTGGAGAGAGCGCCGATTGTGACTCCCTGATAGACCTTGACTCTTTCGCCTATAACCGACGTTGATCCTATTACTATGCCCGTTGCGTGATCTATAAAAAAGTATTTGCCGATGCTCGCTCCGGGGTGTATATCAACTCCCGTGTGCCGGTGAGCATACTCTGTCATCATGCGCGGAATCAGAGGTACCCGAAGCAGGTACAGTTCGTGCGCAAAACGGTATATAGTGATGGCGAGAAGTCCCGGGTATGCGAGTATAATCTCATCCTTGCTGCTTGCCGCCGGGTCGCCGTCGTAGGTCGCCTGAATATCGGTATTCAGATACTCTCTCACCTTTGGAATCGTCGCAAAGAACTTGAGACATATGCTCTGGGCGGCGCGTTTTCTTACATGTTTTGGAGCATCTCTGAAATCTTTGTCGTACAGCAGAGCCACCTCAATCTGTTTTCTCAAATCGTAGATGACATCTTCAATCAAAACGTTGAGTTTGGAATGTGTATTTCTGGTTCTGTAAAGTTTTTCGCGGTAATAACCGGGATACAAAATCATCAGAAGCTCGGAAATAATCTCCTTTACGACATCCTGATCGGGCTGATGAGAAACTTCCATCTTGTCTATGTCGCGGTTTTTCCGGTAATCCGTAAGCAGAACGTTGAGAATCTTGTCGGTCTCTCTGTCAAGCGACAGATCAAAATCGTCATCATATCCAATATCCGCTTTTTTCAGTTCATCATCGCCCACGGCAATTTGTTTGATTTTCATACTAATATCCTGTTCAATGCATCTCCTGTCAATATGTGCCCGGCAAGCCGCAAAACCTGTTAAGCCACACCCGCGTGTGCGGGTGATGCTCATTTGCCGGCAGTTCGCTCTTTCCTTTTCTCAAGCAATACCTGTGTGTGCGGGCGATGCTTTGAATGATTGGAGCTTTCGCGGCGGTCAACGTCCGTAAAGCACAACGATAAAACAATCGTAACATAAAATACCTGAAATGCAAGATTAGGCAAGGCGATTGTGGTTTCTTTATAAAAAAATTGAAATATAAGCGCTCAAAAAACAAATTGCAATGGCAAATGCCGATGAAAAAGAATATAATGATAGAAAAAATCAGGGCTGCTTATAATGGGTCTCTGAGATTGTTCGGAGACCGTCGGGTTTTAGAGAAAACGCCTTTGGAAGAAAGCGCAAGTCGGGTTATAATCCGGTTTTGGACAAGGAGGTAGAAATGGAGAAGCAAGTTTCGAGAAAAGAAGCGTTGGACCTTTTGAGAAAGTACAATAAGGAACCGTTTCATATCAGACACGGACTGACGGTGGAAGCCGTTATGAAATGGTACGCCGGACAGCTCGGATATGGTGACGATGAGGAGTTCTGGGGTATAGTCGGACTTCTGCATGACATTGACTTTGAAGAATATCCCGAGCAACATTGCGTAAAAGCTCCGGAACTTTTGAGGGAAGCGGGTGTCGGCGAAGACATGATACATGCAGTGGTAAGTCATGGATACGGGCTTGTTTCGGATGTAAAACCTGAACATGAGATGGAGAAAGTCCTGTATGCCACCGATGAACTGACGGGGCTAATCGGTGCGGTCGCCTTGATGTATCCGAGCAGAAGCGTACAGGATATGAAAGTCAAGTCGCTTAAAAAGAAATTCAAAACGCCGAAGTTTGCCGCAGGATGCGATCGCGATGTCATCAGAAGCGGTGCCGCGATGCTGGGCGTTGAACTTGATGAGTTGTTTGAAAAAACAATAGAAGCGATGAAAGCTTCGGAAGACGGTATAAACGCTGAACTTGAGGAACTGGGTATATCGTAGGTCACACGTACCGTCAAGCCATGTTACTTTCCGGTAATGCCCGGAATCCTATATGCCGGAGCGCACAGGCATAGTTGACCGTGCACCGGATCCATGCCGGAAAAGCACTCGCGAAGGTGAGTTTATTTTTGTGTGCCTTTACATTGCAACATAAAAGCCGTATGCGGCGGTCTCCCGTCACACACGGCTTTTACGAGTTATTAGTTATTATGAGAAAGAATGTTATGTAAGAAAGTTATCGTCATTTAGGTTGGTTTGCTGTATGTTGTTAGCCTCATCCCCTCTTGACAGTTACAAGTATAGTATTGTTTTGTGACGGGAGTTGCACGATTCTTTGGTTGTTTACGGTTTAGTTTTTGTTATTTCAAATATCTTCCTGTCATCACTTCTTCATAAAGCTCACTCTGCCGTTATATTTTTTGAATATAACATCTTTGACATATGTATATTCCCACTTTGCTATACAGGAAAAGATTTACGCAAAAAATATTGACATAAATGAAAAAAAATGTAAGATTAGTCGAGAGGTTTTAAACAGAAATAGAGAGTGTTCTCGAAGTAGAGATGAAAATGAGGAGGAAGCTTATGAAACGTTTTCGTAAAGTCATTGCACTGAGTATTGCACTAGCCGTGGGGTGTGCACTTACCGTTCCGCCGGCAACAGGGACGTTGGAGTCATACGCTGCGTCAAAAGTAAGGATCAGTAAAAAGAACGCTATTATAACGGTAGGTAAAACGCTGCGACTTAAAGTAAAGGGCACGAAAAAGAAAGTAAGGTGGACGAGCAGTAAGAGGAGAGTAGCAACTGTGACAAGCAGTGGATTGGTATATGCCAATAGAGTAGGTACGGCGACCATTACGGCAAGAACGAAAAACGGTTCTGCCCGCTGCAAAGTAACCGTCAAAGCCGCACCGGACGCTGTGGGAAGCAGGACAAATCCGGCGGATCCGAGAAATGGAGTAACAATAAAAAAATTATTCGGCACGATGTACTTCAGATTGAATGTTGTATTGCGTGGAGAAGATGCGATCAACAAATTGAAAGCTATGGGTGAATGGAGTGAGTATGAGCAAGAAACATATAAGGATTGGCACCCCGGAACGACTTTGACTCTTTTTATTTACTATGTAAAAGCGGTCGATGGTTATGACAAACTTCCATTAGATGGTTACGACATAATTAGTCCAGGCAGTCTGTATGACGGTGCATGCAAGAGATCTATAAACAGCATTGATGAAAAGGGTTTGTATAATGCTTATGAATCCAAAGATATATCAAATCTTGAGCTTTATCACGGCACAGGTAGCGATATGTACATGGCACTTTATGTACCAAATAAGATCAGAGAATTCAGCAATGTAATATATAGTAGCGGTTTTGAACCGCATTGGATCAAGTACACATTTTAAGTTGTTGAGGCAATGACGCTGCCTATAAATGAAGTGATTGCAGAGGTATATTATTTAAGTTCGTTTTAGGGAGTGACTATGAAAACATGGAAGTTAGTATCGGGAATTTTGTCAATAGTTCTCTCAGGATTTGTATTTTTCCAATCCGGGATTGTAGGATTGGGAAATGCTTTGACAGACAATGGAGAAACGAGTGGAATGGCCGGGTTTGTAGTGGGCAGTATGTTACTTTCCGGAGGAATTTTGTCTATTGTAAGCAGAAAAGGGATAGAAAAGGGAGGACACATTGCACTGAGCATCCTATACGGGATCGGGGCACTTGTAGGTTTAAACTTGGCGGGAAATTATTCTGATTTGGATATTTGGGGTAAATGGTGTCTCGTTTGTGCAGTACTTGCAATTGTTTCCCTGAAGAAGGGCAAGAAAGTCGAAAAATGATATTGCAGAGTATGTGAAGTTTGTGAAGTATCAATGCCATGTGTATGTTTGAAATGACAAAAACTAAACCGGAAAAAACCAAGATATCACGCAGTTATCTTCACATAGTCCGGTTATACTTGTAGACGTCAAGAGGGGATGAGGCTGACAACATACAGCAAACCAACCTAAATGACGACAACTTTTTTACGTAACATTCTTTCTCATAATAACTAATAACTCGTAAAAGCCGTGTGTGACGGGAGACCGCCGCATACGGCTTTTGCGGTATGACAGGTATGCAGTGTGTATTATGTATAAGCGCGGAGCGGGTGCACCACAGTATTGGAAAGCGCACCTATGGAAATGCAGTATGTATTATGTATAAGCGCGGAGAGGCCGGCAAAGCAGTTTATACAAAAATATTGACACAACTAAAAAACAATGTAAAATTATTGGGAGCTTTAGTAAAAAGTGTGGATTATTCTCGAAACGGACAGGACTGATGTGAAGGTTAACGGAAAAAACCCTGACTGTGATGTCGCGGAAGGATGTTTTGGCAATTGCGGAGTGGAGAACAGAAAATTATTGTTTGATTTGATTAGGTAAGGAGAGGAATCATGGCTAAAAAGATTTTGTACGGAGAAGATGCAAGAAGAAAGCTGCAGTCCGGAGTGGATCAGCTTGCAGATACAGTAAAGATCACACTGGGACCTAAGGGAAGAAATGTATTGATTGACAAGGCTTTCGTTCCTCCGATGGTTACAAACGACGGAGTTACCATTGCAAAGGAAATACAGCTTGAGGATGACGCCGAGAATTTAGGCGCGCAGCTGGTAAAGGAAGTCGCAACCAAAACCAATGATACTGCGGGGGACGGTACCACGACGGCAACTCTTCTGGCTCAAATCATTATTAAGGAAGGGTTTAAGAATGTGGCTGCGGGAGCTAATCCTATGGTTCTGAAAAAGGGGATTCAGGGGGCTGTCGAGGTCGCGGTCGAAGAAATTATTAAGAATTCCAAGCCTGTGGAGACCAGAGAGAGTATCGCCCAGGTTGCCGCTGTTTCTGCTGCTGATGATTACATCGGTGAACTGATCGCGGAGGCGATGGGTCGTGTGGGAAAAGACGGCGTGGTAACGGTGGAAGAATCCAAAACGATGGGAACCGAGCTGGACGTGGTAGAGGGCATGCAGTTTGACCGGGGATATATGTCTCCGTATATGCTCAGCGATCCGGACAAAATGGAGATTGTTCAGGAAAATCCGTATATCCTCTTTGTGGACAAGAAAATAACCAGCATCCAGGAATTGTTGCCGCTTCTTGAGAACGTAAACAAGGCGGGAAGAAAACTTCTGATTATCGCAGACGATATTGAGAGCGAAGTTATGAATACGCTGGTCATTAACAAGATTCGCGGGGTAATCGACCTTGCGGCGGTAAAAGCGCCGGGCTTCGGTGAGAGCAAAAAGGCATTGGTTGAGGATATGGCAGTTTTGACCGGCGGTACGGTAATCAGCGAGGAAAAGGGACTCAGCATCAGCGATGTGACGCCGGAGACTTTGGGATCTGCCGCTACGGTGAGGATAACGAAGGATCGTACGATCATCATCAGCGGCAATGGTGAACGCGCTGCCATAGATAAGCGAATTGCACAAATCAGAACTCTCCTGGAGCAGTCTGAAACTGATTTCGATAAGGAGAAATATCAGGAACGGCTTGCTAAACTTGCCGGCGGAGTTGCCGTAATCAAAGTTGGAGCGGCAACGGAAACGGAGCTGGTGGAAAAGAAATTGAGAATAGAGGATGCACTGAATGCGACGAAAGCGGCGGTACAGGAGGGGATCGTTGCCGGAGGCGGCGTGGCTCTCGCCAACACAGTACCGGCGGTGGCTTCTTATGCGGAAACTCTGGAAGGAGATGAGAAAACCGGAGCAAAGATCATCCTGAGAGCCTTGGAAGAGCCTATCAGACAGATTGCCGAGAATGCAGGCTTTGACGGTAGTGTTGTGGCGGCAAGAGTTATGGAAAAGGAAGTCGGCGTCGGATTTAACGCAAAGACGGAGAAGTATGTGGATATGATCGCGACAGGAGTTGTCGATCCTGTCAAGGTCACGAAATCTGCCATACAGAACGCCGCGTCCGCGTCTGCGATGATGCTTACGACGGAAGCCTGCATTGTCGATGTTCCCACCGAGGGTTCCATCGACAAGATTCTGGGGACCCGAAAGGCGGGAGCAATGGACAGCATGGGCGGCATGATGTAAGTTTTGTCCTATAACCCTCCTATAACCTAAATTTTGAGAGCCTGTCAAAACAGAAAAATATAGAAAAATGACCGGGATTGAGCCGGTCATTTTTCTCTTCTTACGAGATTTCGGAATCCTTACGGGGCTTCGGAATCCTTACGGGGCTTCGGAATCAATGGAATGTTGATCGAAATCCGTTAATTTCGTGAGATTGAGAATGCTTCGTATTTCCTGTCGTGTTCGATATCTTTTGGCAAAATCGATGTTCAGGGCATCCCCGATCCTTTTCAGGGTTTCATCGGTATAGGTTGTCATAAAGATGTTTTGCCCGATATTTACCGTCATACATTTTTTTAGACTTCTTATAATCGACGGTTTCTGATATTGCAGGCCGGTTTTATGTTCTATGATCCTTGTGATAATTAAAGCGGCATAACGGATCATAAAGAAAGAGGATAAATGATTTTCCCAAGAGAGTTCGCTTGGTCTGCCGCTGTAGTCATTCTTTTTTTCTTTAAATAATTCGTCGACCTCCCAGAGATCCTCGTAAGCATTTATGATTTCCTCATCGTCCATTTCCAGTTCGCTGGTTGAAAACATGTAATATCCGTCCAGAATTTCTTCCTTCATCAGCATCGACTGATTTATATCAAAAGGATGATTGTGACCGGTATACCCGGAAACATTCCGGTTGGCGGAGATCAGATCCTTTCCCATGAGCAGGATCGATTCCCTTGTTGCTGTTTCCCACCGAGAGTAGCTGTCATCGAAAATAAAAACCTGTTTCTCCTTGATACGGATAAATTCCTTTTCCCCGTATTTGTTTTTTACACGGATCGTCTGTGTCAATATGCGCGACTTGATTTTTCTGCCGTTTCCCAGGAAACGATATCCCTCATCGTCCAAAAGGTATTTTTGTGTGGTCTCATCGATGTCCCTCACATTATGATGGACTATGTATCCGTGACCCGACTTGAGAATTCTGTACAGATAGTTGTAGCCGGAACCCCTGTGGTTGGCAACGATGATAATTCGATGCATGTTGAACTCGGAGCGTGCCCGCTCGAATATGGGACCCATGACGGGAATATCCCCTGGAATCCCTTTGAACAAATTATATGTGATCGGTATTCTGTTTTTATCCACAAAGAGTCCCATCTGAACCAGTGGATTCGGTCTGGGCACGCCGGTATCCTTTTTTGCCTCGTACCATTTATCATAATCCACCTCAAAGTAATGGGTGGTGGTATAGTAGAAGACCGTATCGGTATTTCTTCCCATAGTGTTACAGATGCTTTCATTGGTCCATGATTTAAACTGAGCGCGGTATTGCGTTAAAAAAGTGAAGAAATCATATACATCTTCCAGACTGTAATCGCAGCCTTCAAAGAAGCGATGGCGGATGGAGTATGTGTAAGATAATGCTCCGGGATAAAGAATTTCTCCGAAAGTCAGGAGCTTCATCACTTGATTCAGGCGATAATCGGCACCGTAAGAAGCCTGCCTGTTATCAAAGAATTGATTGATTTTCAGCGAGTGATAAACGGAAGAGAGCGCGACATACCCGAAACTCTTGGAATGATGATAGTCGGAGTTGATTTTCTCCGAGAAATTGATATTCATCTCAATCACTCCGTTTGAATTTTTATATTCTGTTGTCATCTTTTCTGCGACCTCGGTGAAATGCGCAATGGGATCGTCATATTCCTTTTGCAGATCCTTGAGGTAGCCGAGATTGCGAATCCTCTTTCGTTTGGATTTTTTAGTGACAGGATCCCGATATGCCTGGGCGATGCTCAGATAGATACCGGCTTTTCTTTTCTCTTTGAGCAAAAACATGACGTACCTCCTAAGTCGTACACGGAAAGTTGACTTGTATATACGCGATCTTACAAGTTAAATTATATCTGATGTAAAGCATATGAACAATTGATATTTTTGATATTTAGAGGGTTTAAATTTTCTTTTTGGGAAGGAGAAAGCCTGAACCCGCTAAAATTAAAGGGTTTCAATAATTTGATGTATTGAGATTTTTTATCCTGATTGTTGAAATAACTACAAAAATCTACAAAAAAAGGGCAGAAAGACTACTCGTCACTACATATTATATACTGTGAGCCATTCGAAAAGCATTGAAATTTAAATGTTTAGCGACATTGTTAAAAGTTTGCGTTGTTAGTCCGTATTTACTTTTGATTTCTGAAAAGCCTATAATTAAAGCACAATAAGCGTAAGTTGTTTTAACGGAGACAACGTATGCATTGGAACAATTTTAACTCTATTTAGTGCTGAAAGGAGACATCATGGATTTCACATTAAGCAAAAAGGACAGAGCATTATCAGAAAAGGCAAGAGAATTCACTGAACAGCATTTGATCCCGTATGAGATCGAGTGCGAAGAGAACAACGGTCTTTCACCGGAGAGCCACAAAGCGATTACCGAGCAGGTTATGGCATGGGGCTTCAATGCAACGAACCATTCCAAGGAACACGGCGGCGCAGGCTTCACACTGTTCGAGCAGATGCTGGCAAGTGAGCAGTTCGGTAAGGTTACAGGTGCGATTTGGGACGCAGTTCCTCAGCCTTCCTTCCCGATGAAGTTCGGTACTAAGGAGCAGATTGAAGAATATCTGATTCCTGCAAACCAGTGCAAGAGAAGAGATGCTTACGCAATCACAGAGGCGGATGCAGGTTCTGACCCTACTGAATGCCAGACAACGGCGGTAAAGTGTGACGGCGGATACAAAATCAACGGTGAGAAATGGTACGTAACCGTCGGTAATATCGCAGACTTCCTGTTGGTCCACACCCATCTCGACGGAGATCCTGCAAAGGCGACGGTATTCTTCGTAGAGAAGGACACTCCGGGAGTAAGCATCAAGAGAACTCCTGAATTCACGCATCATTTCGCATTCAAGCACCCTGAATTCACCTTTGAAGATGTAGTCGTTGACGAGTCCAAGATCCTGAAAGGAATCGGAGAAGGCTTCACCATGACAAAGGACTGGTTCGTAGAAGCCAGACTGGGAATCGCTGCAAGATGTGTCGGCGGAGCTGAAAGGGTTCTGGAAGTAGCTAACGAATGGGCTGCGAACCGTGTTCAGGGCGGACAGATCATCAGAGATTATCAGGTAATTGAGCACATGCTGGTTGACATGACGATGGAAATCATGGCTGCAAAATCTCTGCTTTACAGAGTGTGCTGGGAGATTTCCGGGGACATGGATCGTAAGCTGAAGCATGCAAGAGCATCCGCGATCAAATTGTGGTGCTCCGAGATGGTTAACAGAGTAACTGACATGGGCGTTCAGATCCTCGGCGGACGTGGATACATGAGAGAAAACCCGGTTGAGAGACTCTGGAGAGACCAGCGCGTTGACAGAATTTGGGAAGGTACTTCTGAAATTCAGAGGAACGTAATCGGAGGAATGATCAAGAAGAGAGGAACTGACCTCTACACTGAATGGGCGTACGAAGAGTAAGCCGAATGCTTTTGTCGTAATAGAAAAGCCTGAAAGCTCGCATTAGAGGAGGAATTATGGAACCATTAAAAGGAATTAAAGTTCTTGATTTAACAATAAATTCCAGCTATTGTGGGATGGAACTGGCAGACTATGGCGCAGAAGTGATCAAAGTTGAAGAACCCAGCGGAGGGGATCCGCTGCGAGGACTGGCTCCATTAAAGGATGGAGCCAGTCCTCATCATATTTATCGCGATCGCGGTAAGATGAGTATAACTTTGGATTTACAGAAGCCGGAAGGTCAGGACATCCTCAGGAAACTGGTGAAAGAAAGTGACGCAATCATAGAAAACTTCGTACCCGGTACCCTCGAAAAACTCGGACTGGGATATGAAGATTTATCTAAAATCAATCCTACCATTGTCTATGGTAGAATCTCTGCCTATGGATCCACAGGAAAGGGAGCGGAGACTCCACAGTCGGATCTTGTTGCCCAGGCAAAGTGCGGTGTTATGCACCTTACAGGATTCCCTGAAAACCCGCCAACCAGAATCGGATTTAATATTTCGGAACATTATGCGGCAAGTTTCCTTGCTTCTGCAATATGTATCGCGATTTATCGTGCGAAGAAATACGGAGAAGGACAGATGGTGGAGGCGACACTTGCAGGTTCTGCGATTGCAATTTCAGAGGATAAGGTCATCACCTACGGTGCGGACAATGAAGATCCTATGCGTACCGGGAATGCACATCCTCTCATCAATCCTTATGATATCCTTAAATGTAAGGACGGTTATGTGGCGATGGGGATTTCATCGGATGCACAGTGGACGAAGTTCTGCAAGGCCTTTAACACGCCGGAGTGGGACGAGGACGAGAAGTACTGTTCGAACTTGGTCAGAGGTTATCATTATTTCGGAGATCTGAGAATCAAGATCGAAGAACTGTTTTCCAATTACACTATGCAGGAGATTACGGATATCTGTGATGAACATCTGATTCCGGGGACCATGTGCAGTACCACCAAGGAAGCTCTCAATGAGCAGCAACTGAAAGAACGTAACATGATTGTCGATCTGAAAACGAAAGAACTGGGAACAATCCGTATGCCGGGTCGCCCAATAAAATTTTCCGGAGAGTCAGAGTCAGCGATTAAGGATGCCCCCGCGCTCGGGGAACAGACTGAAAAAATCTTGACGGACTTGGGATATGATTCGGAAAAAATCGATCAACTCAAAGATAACGGCATCATATAAGAGGGAGAAAAGATGATGAAAAACAGACCACTTGAGGGCATTAAAGTCCTTGATTTTTCACAGGTTTTAGCTGCTCCATTCTGCGGGATGATGCTTGCGGACATGGGTGCGGAGGTCATCAAAGTAGAACGACCGGGGCTTGGTGATATTTCAAGAGAATACGGTCCTTATAAGAATGATATCAGCCTGTACTTTTGCCAATTCAACAGAGGGAAAAAAGATATCGCCGTAGATATGAGATCCGAGGGAGGCAAAAAAGTCATCATGGATCTGGTAGCGGGAGCGGATATCGTAATAGAAAACTTTAAATACGGAACATTGGATAAGATGGGGCTTGGATTTGACGATATGATCAAAGTCAATCCTCAGCTCATCTATGACGGTGTCAAGTTTTTGTGGAGTTTTTTATTGACATCAACTCCAAAAGGTATTTTTTAAACTCCCCATTCCCTGTATTAAACTCTGCGTTGCACTTGCTCCGTTTAAGATTGGCGGCTCTTTATCAAAGATGCTCCAATCCATGCGCTCAGCTACCGCTTCATCAAGCACCCGCCTTGCATAATCGCTGTAGCTTTCTTTATCATCACTCCCGGGCTTGAACTCATCTGCCGTGATCCTTCCTCCGTTTTTCATGTATACGCGAAGTTTACTGAG
>CP016202.1:1352445-1354254 GCA_003433295.1 Eubacterium minutum ATCC 700079
ATACACATGGGACGGTGTCAAGTTTTTTGCGGAGTTTGACGGTGTCAAGTTTTTGTGGAGTTTTTTATTGACATCAACTCCAAAAGGTATTTTTTAAACTCCCCATTCCCTGTATTAAACTCTGCGTTGCACTTGCTCCGTTTAAGATTGGCGGCTCTTTATCAAAGATGCTCCAATCCATGCGCTCAGCTACCGCTTCATCAAGCACCCGCCTTGCATAATCGCTGTAGCTTTCTTTATCATCACTCCCGGGCTTGAACTCATCTGCCGTGATCCTTCCTCCGTTTTTCATGTATACGCGAAGTTTACTGAGTTTCCCAAGACCTTCCTCACTCCAACCGATAGGGTTTCTGCTGAATCTCTCAGATAGCACATGACTTACCTGTGCCTCCGTACAGCTTCCCGGAATATCAAGGGTCTTTCGACTCACTATCTCTTTCCAGTTGCCCATTAGATACCTGCCAAACTCTTCTACGCTCTTTGTCTGCTTCTCATCCTCACATACATCGTATAGGCTTTGCAGTATCTCATCTGCACGCTTTCTGTCATTTGCTCTTATCGCTGTCTTTATCCTTGTTGCCACATTCTTTTTCGGGAATTTGCACGCAACGCTTCTTATCCTCTTTTCAACATGGTATCCGTCCATCACACGGACTACCATTGACAGATCCTCAAGCCCATTCTTGATCCATTTGCCCCCATCTGCATGTATATAGATATTATCAATCGCACCTATGTCATACTCTTTCTCTATATATCCTTGTACGCTTTTCCATAGCCTGTTTGTATCAAAGTTTTCATCCACAAAGTGCATGCTTGCTATTGTTCTGTTTCTTCCCTTGCTCTCTTTTCGTATCCCTTCCGTAACAGTTACAAGCGGTACAATCTTACTGCGCTTGCCCTTTTTCTTGCCAGGTCTTTGCATATGCGCATGATCTTCATCTGCGTATATATGCAGTTCTTTGATTCTCTTTTGTTCTTCGCTTTCCACTTTCTTTTCAAGAGGTTTCAGTTTTTTGATATGGTTTTTTACGGTCTGCCTGCTTAACTTGTTATCACTTCCAATAGCAGCGCTTTTGGCATAGGACATCTCTGTAGCAAGGCTTACCATTCTTGCACTTATGATGTCGCCCACTCTTTCATATTTTCTGATTCCCACAGCATGGTCAAGCGGGTAAACATACCTGTTGTTCTTCTTGTCTTGATAGTAATCACGTGCAATTTCAATCCTTCCAAGCTCAGTGAGCAGTTCCCTTTTACGATCCTTTTCTTTTAAGGTCAATCCTAGGCTTTTTCTTGCCTCCTTGTCTTGTCTGATCTTGAGGTTGAGTTCTTTGCATATCGTCTCAATCATCAATACCGATGCTTCTTTACAGTCCGTGAAAATATCATGAGAAAATGCATCTATATCATTTAGTCCTCCCGAAAGTGCTTTTTTTGTTATTTTTCTTCCCAATTCCAATGTGATTTGTTGTATAATTGTTTCCATAGAGATCTCCTTTCGTATTTTGGGATGGTTCATTATTGTACCACGTTGGGTTGATCTCTATATTTTTTTATTAAAAACTCCACAATTATTTTACACTATCATACACATGGGACGGTGTCAAGTTTTTTGCGGAGTTTGACGGTGTCAAGTTTTTGTGGAGTTTTTTATTGACATCAACTCCAAAAGGTATTTTTTAAACTCCCCATTCCCTGTATTAAACTCTGCGTTGCACTTGCTCCGTTTAAGATTGGCGGCTCTTTATCAAAGATGCTCCAATCCATGCGCTCAGCCACCGCTTCATCAAGCACCCGCCTTGCATA
>CP016202.1:1354374-1368432 GCA_003433295.1 Eubacterium minutum ATCC 700079
AGGTTGAGTTCTTTGCATATCGTCTCAATCATCAATACCGATGCTTCTTTACAGTCCGTGAAAATATCATGAGAAAATGCATCTATATCATTTAGTCCTCCCGAAAGTGCTTTTTTTGTTATTTTTCTTCCCAATTCCAATGTGATTTGTTGTATAATTGTTTCCATAGAGATCTCCTTTCGTATTTTGGGATGGTTCATTATTGTACCACGTTGGGTTGATCTCTATATTTTTTTATTAAAAACTCCACAATTATTTTACACTATCCTCATCTATGGGTCGATCGCGGGATTCGGTACCTACGGTCCGTTGTCACACCTGCCATGCATGGATATTATTGCGGCGGCCAGAAGCGGTCTGGTAGGAACGTCCGGAGGAGAAAATGAAGCGCCTATTAAGCCGGGATTCTCACTTTGTGATACATGGGCGGGGCTGCAGCTTCTCAGAGGATTGTCCATGGGTCTTTTGCAAAAGGAAATGACGGGAAAAGGATGCAGAGTCGATATTGCTATGCTTGACTGCGCATTCTATATGTGCGAGTATCCGGTGCTGGAATACTCGATTACCGGGGAATTCAGCAAAAGAACCGGGAACCATATTGAGAATTATGCTCCTTACGGCGAGTTCAAAACAAAGGACGGGAATGTGGTAATAGCGGCATCCTCCGAAGAACAGTGGGCAGAGGTGCTGAAGATTCTCAATTTGGAGGAACTTGCGAAAGACAAACGGTTCTCCGACAACGAACAGAGAGTTAAGAACCGTGAGGCTTTGATTGCCGCCATCGAAGAAGGAACCTCCAAGCGTGGAAGATATGAGCTCGAAACCGCTCTTTGCGCGGCCGGGGTTCCGGCAGCAGCGGTTCAGTCTTTGGCGGAATTTGACAATCATCCGGAAACGAAGGAATTAAAGGTAATTATTGATGTTAATCAGCCTGAATTCGGTGATTATATCGCGGTAAATACTCCTATCATATTCAGTAAGACTCCGGTGGATCCGAATCATCCCGCGGCTGCGCATCCGGGAGAAAACAGCGTAGAAATCATGAAGGAGATCGGATACAGCGATGAATTGATCAATACGCTCCTTGAGAACGGTTCAATAAGTCAGTTCAGTTAAAGTAGAAAGAGAATCTTCTATGAAAGAGTTATTTTATCCCGATAAAGAAAAATGCATCAGGTGCAGGTGGTGCGCTGAAATCTGTCCGATGGGTGTCATTGACTTGACGAAAGATGGTTACCCGACCCCGGTTGAGGAAGCATTTAATCTTTGTATCAATTGTGGATATTGTGTTGACGTCTGTGAGAGCGCGGCATTTTATCATGCGGTTCGAAAGAGGAATACGACATCAAAGGCTGCGAAGAAGAGACTTCAGAGAAAGAGGGAAGTTAACAAGTTATTAGGAAAGCCGTATAAGCGGCTATAATCCTGTTGTTTTTAAGCATAGGAGGTGAGTGCTTATGGATAAGTCAAAGAAAAATAATACAGAAATCGGTCTGATGATTACGGCTCTGGTTGTACTGGGAGTGTTCCTCGTATTCATGATCCTGAATCCGAAAAAGACCATTGGCGGCATAGGTGGATTTTTTCAGGGTATGATCGGTACATTGGGTCCGCTGTTCCTTTTACTGGCGTTTGGATCCCTGATAGTATCGTTGATTCTGATGTTCAGTAAGTATGGAAAGGTCAGATTGGGTGACTCTAAACCGGAATATTCCACGTTCAGCTGGATGGCAATGATGATGCTTGCGTCTCTTGCTGCTGCGGCATTGTATTGGTCACTTACGGAATGGGCGTTTTACTATGAAACCCCGGGAATCGGAATTAAACCGAGAACCGATGAAGCCCTTGAATCTTCGTTGAGTTTCCAGTTCTATAACTGGGGTATGGTGAACCAGGCGCTGTACGCGTTGGCAGGAGTTGCTATCGGGTACAGTGTATATGTAAGAAAAGTTCGATCTTTCCAGACTTCCGCGGTTTGTAACGCGATGATAGGAAAACGTCTCGGTGACAACGGAAAAACGATCCTTGGAAAGGTAATAGACTTTTGTGTTATCTTGGGAATTCTCGGTGCGCTGAGTTCTTCTCTGGGACTTGCAGTTCCTCTGGCATCCGGGGGACTGAAGGTTTTGTTTGGAATGGAAGCCACGCCGATCGTGCAAATCGGGATCATTGTGGTGATTGCGGCGGTATATATTTTCACTTCTTATCTTGGAACCAATAAGGGGATGAAGGTATTGAGTAACGCGGCAGCTGTTTTGTGCGTCGCATTCCTGATATATGTTTTATGTGTAGGTCCTACACAATTCATTTTCAAGAATACGGTAAATTCTCTGGGCAAATGCTTCCATAATCTGATACCTATCGCCTTGTTTACGGATCCGATCAAGAAGACCGGATTCCCTGAAGGATGGACGATTTACTTTGTGGCATTTTATTTGAACTATGTGGCAATGATGGGAATCTTTATCGCTAAGATTTCCAAGGGAAGAACCATTCGTGAGGTGGCCGCTGCCACGGTGATTGGAATGTCCACCTGCACATGGATCTTCTTCGGAATTGACGGAAGCTTCTCGATGCATGCTTTCATCACCGGTAAAGTTGATGTGGTCAGTCTGGCGAATTCCGGCGCGGGACAGTCGGCGATCTATAGTATTCTTGATATATTGCCTTTCGGAGGAACGTTGATCCCATTGGTTATGCTGTTATTGATTGTCGGATTTGTAGCTCCTTCCATGGACTCCGCCGCATTGGCACTTTCTGAGACGGTTACAAAATCGGGAGAACCCAAGATGAGAGTCAGGTTGTTCTGGTGCGTTGCGCTGGCAGTGATTCCGCTTGCGGTAACCATTACAGGGTCCGGATTCGACGCAATCAAGCAGGTCGCTATAATTGTTTCGGTACCGTTTATTGTCATAATTGCCGGTATGGCGTTAGGTTTGTTCAAATGGCTGAAAGAAGACAGTCTGAACGGGGTTCATGATAGAAATCTCGAAATTCAAAGGGAAGAAATGTTGCAGGATCGGGGGATGGACGCTACAACAGAGAATGCAACGGAATAAGCGATAGGATTCCCTGAAATCCGGGGCATAGCCATGTGACACCTGTCGCGCTCTGTTGTCATATTTTGGGGAATTAATTTTGATATGAACCGCAGCAGTTCCGTCTGTGAATCGATTATGATATCTAATGACAGTCATAGAACTGTTGCCGGTTTTTTTAAAACTTGGAACGGAAAGAATGAAGGGATTACTATGAGAGATGAATGTATTTTTTTCTGCACTGTAAGAGTCCGGTACGGAGAGGTGGATCAGCAGGGAATAGTTTATAACGGAAATTATGCAGTCTATGGCGATTTCGCCTTTTGTGAATTTCTGAGAAACAGGGGCTGTTCCTACAATGATCTATCGAAGACTCTTGATTTTGAGGTCTGCCATAAGGCGTCGTCCTTTGAGTTTTTCAGCAGTGCTTATGCAGAGGACTTAGTTGAAATCGGGGTCAAGATTGTGAACATCGGTACTCGCAGCTTTACCATCGGATATGAGTTCAGAAGAGAGGGAGAAGATGAGCTTCTGGTCTATTCCGAAGTGGTTTATGTGGGCTATGATGTGGAAAATCGTGCGAGCAGAGAGCTGACTCCCGCGTTTGTGAACCTGTTGACGGCATAATACAGATGCAGTTAAAGCGTATTGCTTTTTTAACAGCGATGGGGTTCGGATCACTCCTCTGCCGAGTATATTTTTAATACCGGGCAGGGGAGTGATTTATTAAAAGAAAAAATTCATACGGAATTTTGCCGCCGGAACTGCGGAGTATGTGAAGTTTATGAAGCGTCAATGCCATGCATATGAGTGAAACGACAAAAACTATACCGCAAAGAACCAAGAGATCCTGCAACTATCTTCACGAAACCCGATTATACTTGCAACTGTAGGAAGGAGATGATGCCATATAGAAGCATAGCCAACAAAAATAAAAAACAACTTTCTTAATAACATTCTTTCTCATAATAACCAATAACTCGCAAAGGCCGTGTGTGACGGGGAACCGCCGCATGCGGCTTTTGCGGTTCAAAAATGATAAATTTCCGTTTTGTATTGATATGCATGACATGTAGCGGTACACTTATGGGGACCGTTAGAATACATTTTGGAGCTGATGTCAGATAAAGTTTGATATAATACGGTCGGATATAGGCTGAGAAAAATGGGCTGAGAAAAACCGAGAACATAAAAAAGGAATATTATACTATGAATGTGAAACACTTTTTTAAATATGAGTCGCCGTTAGGGCCACTGATAATTGAATCGGATGGAGAAAACCTCACAAAACTTTCTTTTGACAGGGGAGAGCATGCTATGCTGAGGGAAGAACGTGATTATACGGAAGAAAGAGATGCCGTTTTGGAGGGAACCTGTAACTGGCTCGATACTTATTTCGGTGGCGAAGCTCCCGGCTTTCTCCCGCCGATACGCCTTGACGGTACCTCGTTCCAAAAAAATGTCTGGGAGATTTTAATGGAGATACCGTACGGGAAAACGGTGACATACGGTGACATTGCAAAGCGAATTGCGAAAAAAAGGGGGATGAAGAGGATGTCCGCGCAGGCTGTCGGGGGCGCTGTAGGTCGAAACGGAATAGCGATAATAGTGCCCTGCCATAGGGTGATAGGCAGTGACGGCAGATTGACGGGATACGCCGGTGGAATGGATAAGAAAAAATGGCTTCTGACTCTGGAAAAAGCGGAATTTCTCGTTTAGTGACAGTGCGGAATTACGTTCAGCTGAGCTGAATAATGTAATGGAGGAGTGTATGAAAAAGGTGATGGCGTACATCTGTCTGGCGGCGTTTTTATTTGGAACGATGGAGGTTGCGCTGAAAACGGCGGGAGACAGTCTGGACTCGATACAGCTGACATTCCTGAGATTCTTAATAGGAGGGATAATATTATTCCCCGTAGGAATCCGAAAGAGACAGCAAGGCGGTATGAAGCTGACAAAAAGTGATCACGGCTGGATGACTCTCGTTGGTATCGTGGGTGTTCCGGTGAGCATGCTTTGTTTTCAGCTCGGTGTTGAACGCTGCAATGCGGCGACGGCGGCTTCTCTGATCTGTTTGAATCCGCTTTTTACTATGCTGATTGCACACTTTTTTACGGATGAAAAGATGACCGCATTGAAATCATTTGCATTTTTGATAGGACTGGTAAGCGCGGTTTTGTTGATACGTCCGTGGGATATGCAGAGCGGAAACACTCTTGCCGGAATAGTTTTGATGATGGCGGCATCGGTTACGTTCGCGGCATACACCGTTATGGGGAAAAGAACGGTCGCAAGGATGGGTACTTTTTTCCAGACGGGATACGGTTTCATTGCGGGATCTCTGGTGCTGCTTGTAGTGCTGTTGGTAAGCGACAGACCGGTTTTCGAGGGGGTTCTGGATAATTTCCGGATTGTGATGTACTGCGGAATTTTCGTTACGGGATTGGGGTACATGTTTTTCTTTCTCGCAATACGTCATTCCGATGCGAGCACGGGAGCGGTTGCGTTTTTTATAAAACCCGCAATTGCACCGGTTTTGGCGATAATATTTTTGCATGAGAAGATTTTCTGGAATACGGTTGCGGGCGTGTTGCTGCTCATGGCGGCATCTTTTATCAGCCTGTACGATACGCGCCTTCAAAGCAAAACTTCAGGTAGCAAAAGAGAAGACACCGTTTCCTGACGGCTTCAAGGCTTCACCTATTACCGGGTATTTCAGCGCTTTACCTGCTTCCGGGTATTCCCGTGCTTTACCTGCTTCCGGATATTCCCGTGCTTTATCTGCTCCCGGGCACTTCCATGCTTTGCCTGCTCCCGGGTATTTCCGCGGAAGTTCGGCATTCCGCTCAGTCTTTGGAGATGACGGCAACGACAGTGTCTATGAACGACTGGGTTGCGGGAAGAGGTTTTTCCCCGGGTCTCGTCGCGACTCCGAGCAGACGGTACATGGGAGGATCAAGCGGTATGTTGACGGTTTCCGCCTCGTAACTTCCGAGCATGAGTTTTCCGGCAAGGGAAACGCCGAGGTTATGCTTTACCATCTGGATTGCTGTCAGGTCGTTTTTGCAGGTATACATTACATTCAGTTTCGCCTGAGGAACTCTGTATTCAGGCCAACCATGTATTGAAGATGTGTCACCTGTCGCATAAGAAATAAAAGGGTATTGTACGAGTTTCTCCGGAGAAATCTTCTTTAAGGATGCAAGTTCGTGACTGTCCGGCAGAACCGCAACTATCTCATCTCGCAACAAAACCTTTGAAAGATAAGGTTTTTTGTTTTCTATCTCCATCATTGCGAGGTCTATCCTTCCGTTCATGAGCATACGCTCAAGTGAAGGAGCCTCCTGTTCTATCATGTTGATTCTGATGTTAGGAAATCTTTTCGCAAAAATCTCGAGTATTTCGGGCATCCATGCCGTGCTGATGCTTGACAGACAACCTACGGTCACGGTTCCCGTTTCCTTGCCCGTCATACGGTCGCATTCCTGTCTGATGGTACGTTCCCAGCGGAATTCTTCCCGCATGAGAGGAAGCAGTTCCGTTCCGTGGGGGGTCAGAAAGGCGCCTTTGTTTGTTCTTGTCAAAAGTTTGACGCCGAGTTCCTTTTCCAGACTGTTGATCATCTGAGTTATGCCGGACTGAGTGTAGCCCATGCGTTCCGCGGCATTGGTAATGCTGCCCGTTTCCGATATCGTGATGAGCGCTTCGTATTTTCTGTTATCCATAAGAGCATATCCATGGCGAGTAAATGAGGCGTTTGCAATGCCAAAACGCAAAGAAAAGCCGCAAATACAAAAGAGCTGATTTTGCGGAGATTCATACACTGTTACTCGCTATCCAAATCCTTCCTTTATTAAAAAACGTAATACCAACCATTAAAATCTAAAGTTTTACTTATTATATAAAATGTAATACCATAAGTCAAGAAAGCGTCAGCTTTCGCATATAATGCCTTAGATGAATAAAAAGGTCGCTGTCCGGAGGGAAATCCACCCGCTGAACAAGCGACCCTTTTAATTATACTGTTTTCCGTCGCATAGTACCGTGTATAGTCGGCACCCCGGCGTAATCAAATGACCCGGCGTGACCGGTGCCCCGGCGTAATCAAATGATCCGGCGTGACCGATGACCCGGCGGAACGGAATGCCCGGAATGTATCGACCGGGTGCGACCGGGCGCCCTGCGGATCTAACGGCGATTAAAAGCCTGCATGCCCGGATATACTGCGGCGACCCCGAGTTCTTCTTCTATGCGGAGGAGACGATTGTATTTTGCGACACGTTCACTCCTTGACGGTGCGCCCGTTTTAATCTGTCTTGTGTTGAGAGCAACTGCAAGGTCAGCTATCGTGGTATCTTCGGTCTCTCCGGAACGGTGAGAAGTTACCGCTGTGTACCCGGCCTTGTGAGCCATCTTGATCGCTTCCAGGGTTTCGGATACGGAGCCTATCTGATTCAACTTGATAAGGATGGAGTTTGCGCAGGCTGAATCTATGCCCTTGGAAAGTCTCTGAGTATTTGTGACAAAGAGATCGTCCCCTACCAACTGAATTTTATCGCCGAGCCGGGTTGTCATATTACGCCAGCCGTCCCAGTCATCCTCATCAAGGCCGTCCTCGATGGAGAGGATAGGATATTTTGCGACAAGCTCTTCCCAGTGAGAAATCAACTCATCGGATGTGAATTTACGTCCGCTTTTAGGTTGGTGGTAGTATCCTTTTCCTTTTTCCGATTTCCATTCACTCGCAGCGGCGTCTATGGCGAGGACGAAGTCCGTTCCGGCTTCATAGCCCGCCTTTTCAACAGCTTTGAGAATGTATTCGATGGCGTCACTGTCGTCCTTCAGATCAGGGGCAAAACCTCCCTCATCACCTACGGCTGTGGTGTTACCTTCGCTTTTCAGGATTTTTTGAAGAGCGTGGAATACCTCGGTACACCGGCGGAGAGCTTCTTTGAATGAAGGCGCGCCTACCGGCATAATCATAAATTCTTGGGTATCGACGGAATTGCCGGCATGCGCGCCGCCGTTGAGAATGTTCATCATCGGAACGGGAAGATTATTTCCCGTGAGACCGCCGAGAAATCTGTAAAGCGGAATCCCCAGCGATTCTGCGGCCGCACGTGCACTCGCCATTGAAACCGCAAGTATGGCGTTGGCGCCCAGTTTGGATTTGTTAGGTGTACCGTCAAGATCCAGCATTACCCGATCGACGCCGTATATGTCCTGCGGGTCCAAGCCTTTAACGGCGTCGCAGATTAATGTGTTTATGTTGTTGACCGCGGTCTGAACGCCCTTTCCTCCGAATCTGGCTTTGTCGCCGTCGCGAAGTTCAACAGCCTCAAATTCACCGGTCGATGCACCGCTTGGAACGGCTCCCGTACAAGAAGTGCCGTCCGTAAGGACGACCTCCGCCTCTACTGTAGGGTTCCCTCTGGAATCGATGATTTCTCTTCCTTTCACGTGATCGATCGTAAGATGTTTGGTCATGGTTTGCTCCTTTCGCTTTTGCCTTAAATTCTAGTACATATGATAGCACAGTAAAACGTGCATTGCCAGTCGGTTTTGAGGTCGGTCAATCAAAAGGGGTCGTATAGCGTCAACCGGTTTGTGCGTCGCGTTTCCGTCATATCTATCAGACGTTGGTTTTTACTGCCGCGGAAAGGCAGGGTGAGATCTCTGAGCTCGTCAATATACCTGCCGTCGATCAGAACATCTATGGTTTCCAGCAAGCCCCGGAGTGCAAGCCGGTTTTGAGGATCCGATGAATGCGCCGATTTTGCGTCGGTCGGAGACGCCCACTGTAGATGCATGCCTGCGAGAGCCGACAATTCTTCAAGGGTGTAGCCTGAGTACATCCACAATGAAAGTCCACGCTCTTTTACCTTGAGAGCGAGTTCATAGAAGCCTGTCGGCTGGCATGCCGGTTCTCCTCCACTGAAAGTGACGCCGGAAATCAGGGGATTATCGTCAATTGCGGCTACTATTTTGTCTATTTTGCACTCAAAGCCACCGTCAAAATCGTGAGTTTGGGTATTGTGGCATCCGGGACATGCGTGAGGACAGCCCTGACAAAAGACGGTGAAGCGTATGCCCGGACCGTCAACTATGGATTCTTTTACAACTCCCGCAATACGCAGAGTATCAGCACGCATAAGATGAGCAGCATCGCCGGGGATGCTGCTTTTGTTTGTACATCTGTTCATATGTTCGTTATTTTTAAAGGTGTTGTTCGTTTTACTCATGGTAATACCCCGATTCTGCCGGAGTTGAACGGTTACCGCAAGCACAGATGCGCTTCAACTGATATGTTGAGATTATCTCAAATATATCCGCCTGATCACCGCAAAAGGCTTCGACTGTCCACCTGATTGCCGAAGCCTCTGTCTCAGGGTTATAAAGTCTCAAGTTCCGATCTCGTACTGTGCTTGACTCTGTCACGCTCCTCTTGACTTTTTGCATCGTTCCAGTGATCCATCGTGCCTACGAGATAGCCGGTGATCCTGCGGATTCTTTCGAATTGCGGACCCTCGTCATTCTCCTTGCGACCGCAGTGCGGGCATTCATTGTCGATGATGCCGGTATATCCGCAACAAGGATCTCTATCGACGGGATGATTTATGGAGCCGTAACCGATACCGTTTTCTTTCATGCAGCGGACGACGCTTTCATATGCATCGAGGTTTTTCTGCGGGTCGCCGTCAAGCTCAATGTATGAGATGTGACCGCCGTTCGTCAGTTCATGGAACGGAGCTTCTTTCTTTATCTTATCGAATGCGTTGATCTCAAAATACACAGGCACATGGAAGCCGTTCGTATAGTAATCTCTGTCGGTGACCCCCGGGATTTTACCGAAACGTTTACGGTCGATTTTTACAAAGCGCCCGGAAAGTCCCTCTGCCGGGGTTGCGATAACGGACCAGTTGAGTCCCGTCTTTCGAGCCTCTTCATCCATCCTCTTTCTCATATACGCGACAATTTCTATTCCAAGCTGTTCGGCTCTGTCGGATTCCCCGTGATGTTCGCCGATGAGAGCCTTGAGGCATTCGGCAAGACCGATGAATCCGATGGTGAGAGTTCCGTGTTTGATTATTTCCTCGATCGTATCTTCAGGCGACAACTTGTCCGAATCCATCCAAACCCCTTGCCCCATGAGGAAAGGGAAGTTTTTTACTTTCTTCTGACTCTGTATCTTCAGGCGCTCGTTGAGCTGAGCGATACATATGTCAATCATGTGGTCAAGATTTTCAAAGAAAACTTCCGCATCCCCCTTCGCTTTCAGAGCGAGGCGCGGGAGGTTTATTGAAGTGAATGAAAGGTTTCCTCTTCCGTACACGATTTCTCTCGAGGGGTCGTATACATTGCCCATAACCCTCGTTCTGCAACCCATGTAGGCGCATTCAGTTTCAGGATGACCCTCCTTGTAATACTGCTTGTTGAAAGGCGCATCAAGGAAAGAGAAGTTGGGGAAGAGCCTCTTTGCACTCGTTTTGCATGCGAGTTTGAAGAGGTCGTAGTTCGGATCTCCCGGATTGTAGCTGACGCCCTCCTTTACCTTGAAAATCTGGATAGGGAATATAGGCGTTTCGCCGTTTCCGAGCCCCGCATCGGTTGCTTCCATTACCGATTTCATGACAAGACGTCCCTCGGGGGAAGTGTCGGTGCCGTAATTGATTGAACTGAAAGGAACCTGCGCGCCGGCTCTCGAATGCATGGTGTTAAGGTTATGGATCAAAGCCTCCATGGCCTGATAAGTTTTTCTGACGATTTCTCTGTCCGCAAACTTGGTGACCTGAGTCTGCAGCCTTATGATGGTTTCGTCGTCGGCGTAACCGGCAAGATATTTGCGTTCTATCTCCTTGTAGTTGTTATCCCATGACATGCAGGGATAAGCATTGTATTCTTTCTCTATCTTTGCTCCGAAGTTCTTCATCGCGGCAGGTCCGTCCTCCACGCCGAAGAGAAGCTCCAACATCTTACCCATATTGGAAAAATAAAGGCGTTTGTAACTCTTGCGTACGCCCGGCGCCATGCTGTAATCGAAGTTCGGCACGGACTGTCCGCCGTGCTGATCGTTCTGGTTTGACTGTATTGCGATGCAGGCGAGCGCGGAGTAACTTTCTATGTCATTCGGTTCTCTCAGGTGACCGTGACCCGTAGAAAAACCGTCTTTCAACAGGCTGACGAGGTCGATCTGGCAGCAAGTCATCGTCAGGGTGTAAAAGTCCATGTCGTGAATGTGGATGTCGCCGTTGTTGTGGGCTTTTGCAAACTTCGGATCTATCACGTACATCTTGTAAAACTCTTTGGCGCCTTCGGAACCGTACTTGAGCATCGTGCCCATGGCGGTATTCCCGTCGATGTTTGCGTTCTCGCGCTTCACATCGTTGTCTTTCGCCTCTTTGAACGTCAGATCTTCATATATATGCATGAGTTTGGTGTCCATGTCGCGTATGCGGGTTCTCTCGGCGCGGTACAGTATATACTCTTTGGCTGTCCGCGCATGCCCGTTTTCTATAAGGATTTTTTCGACGGCGTCCTGTATCTGTTCAACCGTAGGAGTTGCCGTGTGACACACTTCCAGAAGATACAACTCGACCTGCTTTGCCAGATAAGTTGCCATCTCCCTGTCGCGACCGCCCAAAACTCTTGCCGCATTAAAAATAGCGTCGCTGATCTTGTCAATGCTGAATTCAACGACACGTCCGTCTCTCTTTATTATACGTTCAATTTCTCCCATCGGTATGTACCTCTACTCCTTTTTAGCTCGTTGCACTATATATAGTGCTTTTTCACGAATTATACTACTAAAAAAAGATATATGTCAATATAATATGAGAGAAAAATAATTATAGATGAATTTAGACACGGCATACTTATTTTACACAACGAAAAAGAAATTAACGCGCGAGGTGCGGCGGACGTGTCGTTTGAGGACGTGCAGCCCGCGGGCGTATTGAAGCGGTGATATCCGAGTCCGCGCATTGCTATGTATCTGATTATGATTTCAAGCGGCGCGGCCGCGATCCAAAATTAATGGAATTTTAATTTTGGATTAATGATGGATTAATCTTGGCGGGGTATCATGTAGACGTAAAATAAATTTTATAGATTTGAAAATGGAGGTAAAAAATGATTACTGTAAACAAAAAAGTAAAGAAAGCCGTTGTTGCGGTATTGTCGCTGATACTCCTCGGGGGAGCGATTGCGGGCATAGCTACCGCCAAATCACATGCCGCAGGTGAAAAATCACAGAGGAAGCAGGCTCTGCAGGCGGTTCCGGTGGCGGGAACTTATGCAAAGGCGCCAAAGATTGAAGATGTTGAATATGATGATGAGGACAGAGAGGTAAGTTTCGATTTTTACGGAAGAGTTCAGTGGCGTAGACCTAAGGTTAAGATTACTGACAAGTACGGAAGATCATATGTTGTAAGGATTCATTCCAAGGACAGAGACGACATCGAGGTCAAAGTGAAACGCCTGAAGTACGGGGCAAAGTACAAGTATAAGATCTCGGGTGTGAAGGTCGCGGGAACGTCGGGATACAAAACCGTAAGAGGGTCGTTCACGGCGTACGACGATTGAACAGCGTAGGTGAAACACACGTCTGTCGGCACCCGTCGTAAACGGTAAAAGTCCCGTCTTGGACGCTTGCACGGCTCATCCGCGGGAAATTAAGATCCCGCGGATGAGCCGTGTGTCTTTTTAAGTGATTACTTTTTAAAATGGTGACAGAGGTGTTCGGATGCTTTATACTACAGATATGAGAGATGTTCGGCAGTGAGAGGAGATTGTTATGAGTACAAAGCATTTAAGCGGAAAACGCAAGGCTGTTGTAGTTTTACTTGTTCTTTCAGTGGCTGCTCTTGCCGTGGGGGCAGTCGTTTACAAGAACCGGCAGAGTCAGAGAAAAGCCGATTCGTACGGCGGCGAATTCTACGGTGACAGTGACGGTAGAGATGGGAAAGTTATGAAACTTTTGATCGGTACACGTAAGATGCAGGATACTCTCGGTGAAGATAACATATACCCGGACTACTACAAACAGGTCAAGATGGCGGTCATGAACGATTCGGATCAGGGAGAGGCTTTCAGGTCGACTGAGCGGAATATGCTGGAAAACTATGCATTGTACAGGACAGCGGAAAAAAGAGGTTTTGCCGTTTCGGAAAAAGAACTTAAGCGGCATGTCGACAAAGTGCTTAAGGGTATGGAAAAATCCGGTGACTACAAGAAGCTTGATGCGATGTACCGTGGACAGGGAACCACATTTAAAAAGGAATACATAGCCAATCGCAGGTGGAACATATACGATGCAACATTTAAGAAGTGGGACGACAGCATTATAGCGGGGAATCCCGGGCGGATAAAGGGTGATGACGCCGGTGGAGACATCGCGAAAGGACGGGAAAAACTCGTTGCGGCCTACCACAATACGGAGGAAGGCAAGGCTTTGCGAAAAGCCTTGAGGGATTGCAGGATCGCCTTGAAAAAATACGGAAGCAACGCGCGGGCAGTCAAGAGGCATTATGGCAGCAGCCTTGATTTTGCGCTTAAACTTAAAACAGTGAAAGGTAACGCCGAGTGATGTGCCGGGCGCGTTGACGCCACGAAAATTTCACCCGGGGAAAGCTGTTATCCGACGGGAGAGATGAATTTTGTCCGGAGGTTTGGATTTCATGAGAATTTTAGTTGTTGAAGATCAAAAAGATTTGAACGAAATTATAGTACGAAAGTTGAGTCGGGAGAACTATGCGGTAGATTCCTGCACAGACGGTGAAGAGGCCTTGGAATATATGGAGTTTGCCGAGTACGATGCGGTGATATTGGATATAATGCTCCCGAAACTTACGGGTCTTGGAGTCCTCAAAAAAATCCGGGAAGAAGGCAATAAGACACCGGTTCTGCTGCTCACGGCACTCGGAACGGTCGAAGACAGGGTTGCGGGACTTGATGCGGGCGCGGACGATTACCTTGTAAAGCCGTTTGATTTTGATGAACTTACGGCGAGGATCAGGGCAAT
>CP016202.1:1368457-1389202 GCA_003433295.1 Eubacterium minutum ATCC 700079
AAGAGCGGGCGGAAGGAGCGGCAATATAATCAGAGTTGGCGACATTTTGCTCGATCAGGACAAGAGAGAGGTTAAGAGAGGCGAGAAGGAGATTGTTTTGACCGCAAAGGAATTTGATATTCTTGAGTATCTGATGTTGAATCAGGGTAAGGTCTTATCACGCGATAAACTTTCGGCGCATATCTGGAATTACGACTATGACGGGGGATCGAACGTCATAGATGTTTATATGCATAAACTGAGAAAAAAGATAGATGAGGAGTTCGAAGAAAAAAAGATCGTGACGCTGAAAGGAGTGGGCTACATGGTCAAGTAGCGGCGTTGATCGTTGAAAGAGAACGTTAAAAAATGAAAGTGACGCCGAAAATCAATCCGCCCGTCGAACTTTGTGAGGCGCACGCCGGACACGGTAAGTCATACGTTGAATTAACCATATCAAAGGTGGAGGAATGAGGAAACTGTCCGTCAAAACGAAAATCACCATATGGTATACGGTTTTTCTGGTCCTGATGACCGGAGGCTTTATTGCCGTGCTGTCAATTTCGGGTAATCTGCATGCAAGAGAACTCGCAAAATCCAGACTGACGGATTCCGTCAACGACATGGCCCTGTCGGTTAAAAAGGACGGTACGAACTTTATATTCGACAAGCGGCTCAAATTCTACGATGACGGAGTTTTTCTCAGCGTTTACAACGGGAGCGGAAAACTCATCGAAGGGAAGATCCCGTCAAAACTGGCGGGATACAGAACTGTTTCGAGGGATAAAGTCACACGTGTCTCCGACGGCGAACGCCGGGACTGGTATTTTTACGATAAAAAAATAGTGATCTCGGACAGAAACGGTAAAAAAAGATATGCGTGGGTCAGAGGAATCGTCAAGGATCTTGCGGTCGACAGCAACTTCACATTTATGGCGAAGTGGTCGGCGGTGCTTTTTCCAGCGCTCATACTGATTATAGCGGGCGGCGGGTTTCTGATAATACGCAGAGGATTCAAACCGATCAGAGAAATCCTTGCGACGGTCGGAGAAATTACGAAAAGCGGTGATCTGTCAAAGCGCATAAACATTGAAAGGGAAGAAAGCAAGATGCCCGGGTCCGGTGATGAAATGCTGAATCTGAAAATCACGTTCAACGCGATGTTTGATAAATTGGAGGATACTTTCAACAAGGAAAAACAGTTTACGTCCGATGCTTCTCACGAATTGCGGACGCCGCTTGCCGTGATAATCTCCCAGAGCGAATATGCGTTGGAGGATCCCGACTACAGGGAAAAGGCGCTTCGAACGATAAACAGGGGAGCGAGGCGTATGGGCCGGCTTCTCAACCGGCTGCTGGTGTTGTCACGGAGCGATTCCGGAAGGCTTTCCGTCAATATGGAAAAAGTGGATCTGACAGCGCTCTGCGAAAGCGTCGGCGAGCAGCAGAGCCGGATTGCGGAAGAAGAGGGGATGTGTATTCACCTCAACATAGAAGACGGGATCTTCATAATGGGCGACGAAGATATGCTCATACGGGTTCTGATCAATCTGCTGGATAATGCCATTAAGTACGGAAAACCCGTGGGTCACGGAACCTCTGCTGAAAAAGAAAGGCGACACGGGCATGAGGTCGACCGGTCAGGCGAATCCGCGTCCCCGGAATCTTCGGTGACCGGCGGAGATGCGAGCATGGCTTCAGTAAATCCCGATATAGAACTCATACTTTTTAAAGCAGGCGAGGAAGCGGTGATTTCCGTACGTGACAGAGGCGCCGGGATCGCGTCTGCGGATATAGAAAAGATATGGAGACGATTTTACAGAGTGGAAAGGACGGGAGACAAACCGGGAGAAGGTCTCGGTCTTGCCATGGTGGAAACTCTGGTCAGAGCGCACGGCGGAAGGACGGAGGTCGACAGCACGCCGGGGAAAGGCAGTACATTTACGGTCAGATTGCCGCTTGCCGAAGATACGGGAGCTTCTTCGTCCGCACGGCGCGTAGAATGAGATTACGGGTGTGAGGAAAGCCGAGTCAAGTCGGAAGTTTGCCTGTGCGGCACGGAAAGTCGGAAGAACCACGGGCGGGCGGAATAAGCGGCTGGCGTACGGAAACACAAAGAAACACGGAGAAACACAAAGAAATACGGAGGAATACGGAGATGAACAGATTATGCGGAAAATACGGGAGACGATGGCTCGTTCTGTTTCTTACCGTTTTGCTCGTATCGATATTTGCTACGGGATGCGGGGATAAAGGTACAGGTAAAAAGGACGGTCTTGATATGGACACGATGACGTCGGCGACGGAAGAGAAAGAAAAAACCGATAAAACTTCCCAAAGTGATAAAAAGAATGTTAAAATAAAGAAAAAGACGGGCAAGAGCAATTTTCCGGGAGATATCGGGGAAGACAAGGTGAAGAAAACGGTGCTCGCGAAAGTCCCCGGAGCCGATGTCGGAGATATAAGAGGCTTTGAATGGGAACTTGACGACGGAGTATACAAATATGAGGGAGAGATCCATTACAAAGGAATTGAATACAGTTTTGAGGTTGACGGCAAGACCGGAAACATACTGGAGTGGGAAATTGACGATTAGATTTCATGGAGTCGCGAAAAGTCACAGTGAATCGCAGTGAAATCGCAGAGAAAAATCATAGTGGGTCGCAGGAAAATCGCAGAAATTTCACAGTGAATCACAGTGAAATCGCAGTAAGGCGGCAAGTAAAACAGGAAAAGTAAGAAAGAGAGGAACTGTACTATGAGCAAAAGGCTGGTTATATATTTTTCGGCAAGCGGCGTCACGAAAGAAACGGCGCAGAAGTTGGCGGATGTTACCGGAGCGGACTTGTTCGAGATCGTACCTGAAGAACCCTACAGTGCGGCTGATTTGAAATGGGTCAATCCGTTTGCGCGGTGCAACAGGGAGAAAATGGGGAAGAAGGACGTTCCTTTCAAGAGGCGCGTTGAAAATATGGGAGAGTACGATATGATATACCTCGGATTCCCTATCTGGTATGCGGGAGCGCCCAATGTGGTCGGAACCTTTGTCAGAGATCATGATTTTTCAAATAAAAAGGTTGCCGTTTTCGCCACTTCGAAAGGCAGCGGAATCGGGAAAACAACGGAGAAACTCAAGGCGGAAATGAGTGAGAGTGCGGAGATTCGGGATGGAAAAGTATTCAAAAAATCCGCAACGGGAGAGGATTTGAAAGCCTGGGCGGATGAAATTGAAGCGTCTTGAGAGACGGTTTGTGGTGTATGGAGGATGATTACAGCGGGAAATACGGCGTTCCCGCTTTCGCATAATTAAGAGAAAGAACGATAACGGAGTGACGACAGGTAAGTGAAATGAACAGTAAGAGATACAGCGACAAGTTATATGAGGTCAGAGAGGTTTCCGACTTGAAGGACATAATAACGCAAAGCACGAGCCTTTTTGCGGACAAGACCGCATATCTTGTTAAAAATCAAAGGTTGGGCAGGTTTGTTCCCATAACGTACAGGCAAGTCAGGGAAGATATGGACGCCTACGGAACAAGGCTGATTGACATGGGGCTTAAAGGTAAAAAAATAGCGGTGATAGGAGAGAGCGGTTACTACTGGATCCTGACTTATTTTGCCACGGTGGCGGGAGTCGGAAGCATAGTGCCTCTCGACAAGAACCTTCCCCGGGATGAGATTTTGAGCCTCGCGCAGAGGGCGGAAGTGAGCGCGATAGTCTATTCCGATAAGGCATACAACAGTATAGAACCGCTCTTTGAGAACCCCGGGACGATTGAGTATTTTATTTCCATAGACGGTACCGCAAAAGCCGCCGCAAAAGACGAAGCCGCAGTCACCGACGCGGACGGTACCGCAAAAGGTGGCTCCGGAAACGTCCTTTCGGTGAGCGGGCTCATAGATGAAGGTGTGAAACTTCTGAGATCCGGCGATAAAAGATATATCAACGCAAATATAGACCCCGACGAGATGGCGGCGCTGCTGTTTACGTCGGGGACGACGGGAATGTCAAAGGGTGTTATGCTCTCACAGCGCAACATTGCGGCGAACTGCATGCACATGTCAAAGTATTTCAAGATCCCGGAGCCCGGAATCGTTCTTTCCATATTGCCGATCCACCATGCATATGAGATGACATGCGATATCTGGACCACTTTTTATCAGGGAAAAACCATTGCGATCTGCGAGGGACTTAAGTACATACAGAAGAATATGGCGGAAGTAAAGGCAAACGTGCTTCTGGGAGTTCCTCTTGTCTTTGAGAAAGTATACAAGGGCATGTGGAAACAGGCGGAGAGCCGTGGAGAGGCGTCAAAACTGAGAAACGCCATAGATATCTCCAGACGCTTGAAACTCTATAACAATAAGGCGGTCTGCAGGAAACTGTTTAAGGCGATCCACAGTTCTTTCGGAGGAGAAATGCAGAAATTCGTTTCGGGGGGAGCGGCGATAGACCCGAAAGTCATAGAAGACTTCGAGGCGATGGGTTTTACGATGATTCAAGGATACGGAATGACGGAAAATTCGCCGATAGTGTGCGTCAATCGCGACAGATACAGTAAAGCCGCGTCTGTTGGAAAACCGATGCCGGGGACTGAAGTCAGGATTGTGGACTCCGACGAAGACGGCATAGGAGAAGTCATATGCAAAGGACCCTCCGTGATGCTCGGATATTACAAGGATCAAAAGACGACGGAAGAAGTGATAAGAGACGGCTGGCTGCATACCGGCGATCTCGGATACATGGATCACGAGGGCTTCGTGTATCTTACGGGAAGAAAAAAGACGGTCATAGTAACAAAGGGCGGCAAGAATATATTCCCGGAGGAATTGGAAGCCGTACTGGCGGAAGATGAGCATATCCGGGAAGTTCTCATACACGGGATAAATGACAATCGCGTCGGCAATGTCATGATTACGGCGGACATTTTTCCTAACTACGATGTACTTTCGGCGGAAAACGGGGAGATGGACCCTTCACAGGTTTATCATTTCTTCAAAGATCTGATTGATAAGGTGAACGGGAAACTTCCTCCGTATAAAAAGATAAAAAGGATAAACATAAGGAACGAGGAATTTTCCAAGACGACCACCGGCAAAATCAAACGTTTCGGGAATGCTTCCGGGACGGATTCCGGCAGCGAAAACCACCCCGCGACGCTGACTGAAATGAGAAAGCGTCAGGAGAAAAAGGCAAAGGCAAAGATGAATACTTTGCGGCGCAGCGATGACGAGGCGGTTGCATACCTGAATGTGAGGGCGATTCCCGAATTGAAGACGATGCTTGAAACGAGCGCCGATATGCACGGAGACAAGGTCGCGATATATCAGAAATTCGGGAAGAACGAGCCTTATACCGAAATCACATACAAACGACTTCTTGCCGATGTGAACGCCATGGGAACGGCACTTCTCAATAGGGGACTGAAAGACAAACGCATTGCCGTGATGGGCAGAAACTGCTATCAGTGGGCTGTGAGCTATCTGGCCTCGATTTGCGGAGTGGGCGTTTGCGTTCCGCTGGATAAGGAACTTCCTCCGGAAGAATTGAAACAGCTGATAATAGATGCGGATGTGAGTTGTGTTCTTTTCGACGGCGACTTTGAAAAGATTTTCCTTGAGATGGCGGATGAGGGAAAGACCGGGATCCGCACTCTGGTAAACTTTGACGGAAGTGCGATCAGCAGCGGCGCGGCAACCGGAGGCGAGCTCAACAACGTTGCGACGGATTTCGGCGCGGCAACCGAAGGCGAATTTGGCGATGCCGCGACAGGTTTCGGTACTGCGGATAAGGGCGCAGCGGATAAGAGTGCGGCGAACAGATTGTATTTTGACGATATGATAGCGGCGGGGCGGAAACAGCTGGCAACGGGTGACAGGCAGTTCCTCGATGCGGAGATCGATGCGGAGAAGATGGCGGTGATCCTGTACACGTCGGGAACTACCGGAGTCGCAAAGGGTGTAATGCTGTCGCATGCGAATATATGCGACAATCTCATGGGCGCGCCCACATATATGAAGATTTCGACCGATGACATCTTTTTCTCAATACTACCGATACATCACACATACGAATGCACGTGCGGATTCCTGATTCCGCTGTACATGGGCGCTTCCATTGCGTATTGCCAAGGGCTGCGATATATAGAGAAAAATATGAAAGAGGTGAGGCCGACATTCTTTCTCGGGGTTCCGGTTCTCATAGAAGGACTTTATAAAAAGATATGGAAAGAAATCAGAAAACAGGGCAAGGAGAATTCGCTTAAGAAGATACTTGCTGTCAATAAAATCAGTAAACGTGTCAATCTCAACGTGGTGAAGCCGTTTGTCAAAGATATATACGAGGTGTTTGGCGGAAGGATAAAGATGATAATTTCCGGCGGAGCCGCAATAGATCCGGAAGTTCTGGAGTTTTTCAACGATATAGGAATCAAGGCGGTTCAGGGCTACGGTCTTACGGAATGTAGCCCGCTCGCGGCGCTCAACCCGGACAGGGAAAAACTCATGAAAAACAGGTCGGTGGGACATGTTCTTCCGGGCATGGACGTGAAAATAATGGACAAGAGCGAAGATGGAATCGGTGAGATTGTTCTGAGAGGTCCAAGCGTGATGCTCGGTTACTACGGTAATAAAGAAGCGACGGATGAAGTCCTGAAAGACGGATGGTTCCATACGGGCGATCTGGGTTATCTTGACGGCGACAAGTACATATACATAACGGGACGTCTAAAGAATATAATAATCACGCAGAACGGCAAGAATGTTTATCCCGAGGAACTTGAGAATTACATAAAACTGATTCCTTATGTGGAAGAGGTCATGGTATGGGGTCAGGAGAGCGAAATCAACGATAAGGAAACTACCATTGTCGCATCTGTAATCGTCGACGAAGAGGCCGTTGCCGAAGCCTTGGGCGAAGGATATACACAGGAAGAGGAACAGGACCTGATCTGGGAAGAAATAGACAAGGTCAACGAAAAACTGCCGCTCTTTAAGAGAATAAAGAAAGTCGTTATAAGAGAAGAGGATTTTGAGAAGACCACGGCAAAGAAGATCAAGCGTTTTGTGAAGAAGAACAAAGAAGAATAAGCGACCGTCATTCAGAAATCCCCGGTCCGGCTTATTGAAAAGTTCCGCAGGGGAGACGTGCATGCGCAATACCCGTCCCGCATTGACACAAACAGGTTTGTGGGGTATAATTCTTCGCAAGATTAAAGCGGCATCAGCCGATAAACATGGAGGGAGAAATGACAGAAGAAATACTGTTGACTCAGGCGGATTACGACGAACTTGAGGCACAGAGAGATGAACTCGTATCTGTAAAGAGAAAAGAAGTATCGCAGAGACTTAAAGAAGCAATTTCCTACGGGGATCTTTCCGAGAATGCGGAATATACGGCAGCGAAAGATGAGCAGGCGGAACTTGAGGCGGAAATCACCAAACTTGAAATGATGATGAGGAACGCCACGATAATAAGTCAGGATGACATAAAAGACGATAAGGTGAACGTAGGCTTGCTCGTGACCGTGAAGACCGTGGACGAAAAGGGAAAGGTGAAAAGAGGAGAGACGGAAACCTTTGAAATCGTGGGTTCTACGGGTGCGGATCCTTTTGCGGAACCGGCGAAAATCTCCAATGAGTCTGCCATTGCATCGGCGCTTCTGGGTCACAGAAAAGGAGATGTTGTGGAGGTAGTGGTTCCGGACGGAGTCATTCACTACAAAATAGCAAAGATAGAAAAGCGCAAAAAGGAAAAGTAGTCAGTGTCGAACGTGTAAGAAAAGAGTGTGAAAATGAGTACAGAAAATATCGGAAACTTCGGTAATATCAATCCGGAGACGGAAAGTGAGATGTATGAAGAGGATTTGAACGAACAGCGACAGATCCGCAGACAGAAACTTAAAGATCTGCAGGCGGAGGGTCGCAACCCGTTCCTGCACGAAACATGGAACGTGACGGCTCACAGCAATGATATAAAGGGAAATTTTGACGCGCTTGAAGACGAGGAAGTTTCATGCGCGGGCAGGATCATGAGCAGACGTATCATGGGAAAGGCGGCTTTCTTCGACATTCAGGATAAACAGGGACGCATACAGTGCTACATAAAGCGCGACGACATCGGTGAAGAAGAGTACAAGTGGTTCAAGACATACGATATAGGCGATATCGTCGGCATTGAGGGCAAGGTCTTCAAGACCAAGACGGACGAGATTTCCATACACGTTACGCGATTGGAACTGCTGTCCAAATCTCTCCAAGTTCTGCCCAACAAGTGGAACGGGCTCAAGGATACGGACATCCGCTATCGCCAGAGATATGTGGATCTGATAATGAACCAGGATGTGAGAGAAACCTTTGTCAAGAGGGCGAAAATAATCCACGAGATGAAGAGGGTCCTTGAAGAAGATTACGGGTACCTTGAGGTAGATACGCCGATCCTGACGACAATAGCCGGCGGCGCAAACGCAAGACCTTTTGCAACTTATCACAATACCCTCGGTTTGGATTTGCATATGCGCATATCCAACGAACTTTATCTGAAGAGACTCATAGTCGGAGGTCTTGACAGGGTATACGAGATGGGAAAAATGTTCAGAAACGAAGGTATGGACAGGAACCACAACCCGGAGTTTACCTCGATGGAATGCTACATGGCGTACGGAAACATGGAAAACACCATGGATGTTACCGAACAGCTCGTGTATAAGGCGCAGATGGAAGTGAACGGGACGCCGATAATCAAATACCAGGGCAAGGAATTTGATGTCACGCCGCCTTGGCGCCGTCTGAACATGGCGGATGCGGTAAAAGAGGTCACGGGTGTAGACTTTTCCAAGATAAACACGGACGAAGAGGCGAGAGAGGCAGCAATCGCTTATGGAATGGACGAGGCGGAAGTAAAACATCTTAACAGGGGCAAACTGATCGCGGAGATGTTTGAGGAATACTGCGAAGATGTTCCGGGGTACCTTGACGGACCTATCTTTATAGTCGGACACCCGGTAGAGGTTTCGCCGCTTTCCAAGAGAGATCCGGAAGATCCGAGGATAACCAGACGGTTCGAGGCTTACATAAACGGATGGGAAATTGCCAACGCGTTCTCCGAACTGAATGATCCGATCGATCAGTTCGAGAGGTTTGCGGAGCAACAGGCGGAACTTGACGCCGGCATAGATGAGGAAGCACATCCGATGGATCTGGATTTTGTAAATGCTCTGGAAGTCGGATTACCTCCAACGGGCGGTCTTGGGGTCGGAATCGACAGGGTGATAATGCTCATAACGGACTCCGCGAGCATCAGAGATGTCCTGCTGTTCCCGACGATGAAACCTGTAGATTACGTGGAGAAGAAAGACAGGAGCATTGATTTCTCAAAGGTGAGAGTTGAAGAATTGTTCAAGGATCAAGTGGACTTTGAGACTTTCAGCAAGTCGGATTTCCGTGCAGTCAAGATCAGGAAATGTGAAGCCGTTCCCAAGAGTAAAAAACTGCTGAAATTCACTCTGGACGACGGAACGGACGAACCGCGCGTCATATTGAGCGGAATTCACGCTTTCTATGAACCGGAAGAACTCGTGGGTAAGACTGCGATTGCGATAACCAATCTCCCGCCGAGGAAGATGATGGGGATAGAATCCAACGGAATGCTGATCTCCGCCGTCTACGAGTACGAGGGGGAAGAGGACCTGCAACTCCTGATAGCGGATGACAACATCCCGGCAGGCGCAAAACTTTATTAGATGTAATTGATAACTACCGTCGCGGCTTTTAGCCTAAAAAGCCGCGACGGTAGTTTGTTTTTTCCTTCCGCCTGTCGTCGGGATCTTGCTCACGATTGAATTTCTCTTCTCACGATTTCTCATAATTCGAGAGATGGCGGAAGAAGGCATTTTGGACGTGATTTTGTAAAAAACAGGGAGATGTAAAAATGATAAGAGATGGCAAAAGAAATGAGAAAATGACAGAGATGGAAACATCGAAAGACAGAAAGACGTTATCGTGCAAACCGATTGGATACATATACTCACCGTATAAAGGTAAGGCGGACACGCCGAAAAACGGAAATGAGAGGCCGGACACGGAAGCGGTCATAGAACTTATTGATGAGTATAAAGAGGGGATGGCGGACATGAGACCGGGAGAAAAATTTATTGTGCTCTTCTGGTTTGATCGAAGCGATAATGTAGAAATGACCGTACCGTTCCACGGAGAAGGTCCGATGACCGGACTTTTTTCTACCCATGCTCCGGCAAGACCTAATCCGATAGGTGTGAGCACGATTAGCGTTACGAGAATCGACGGGGTGAAAATTTATTTTACCGGTGCGGATATGTTCGATGGCACGCCCGTGCTCGACATAAAGTCGGCGGGACATGACTGAAGATAAATCTTTTCGAAGCAGAGCGGGCAGATAGAGGTATTAAGAAACAGAGGTCGGTATAGAAAAAGGAAAAGCGGGAGTGAATATGGAACTTGAAGCAATCGTAGAAAAACTGAAGAAAGATGAGAGAAATCTGCCGTACACGGAGAGAGGAATCCCTCCCATATTTCAGATTTCCGAAAATGCAAAGATACTGATTGTGGGGCAGGCGCCGGGCAGAAAAGTGGAAGAAACTGGGATCCCGTTCAACGATAAATCAGGTGAAAAACTCGTCAAATGGCTCGGAATAGATAAGGAAGTATTTTATTCCGGGGATGTAGGCATAATGCCCATGGATTTCTATTATCCGGGCAAGGGTAAGAACGGGGACCTGCCGCCGAGGAAGTTCATTGCAAAAGAGTATCATCAGGAACTTCTTGCGCTGATGCCGTACATAAAACTGACGGTTTTGGTCGGGAAATATGCGATGAGACATTACCTGAAGGGACGCGAATATCATAACCTCACGGAAACTGTCAAACACTACCGGGAATATCTGCCCGAATATTTTCCGATAGTTCATCCGAGCCCTCTAAACTTTCGCTGGCAGACAAAGAATCCGTGGTTTGAAACGGAAGTGGTTCCCAAGTTGCAGGAGAATGTGCAATCCATACTGTAATCAGAAGCAATAAACGGTGTTGTAATCAGAAACAATAAGTTGTGTTGCAATCAAAGGCAATAAGCTGCGTTGTAATCAGAAACAACAAATGTCGAAAGATATCAGGCGGCGAGATGCGTGAATATTAAAGTGATATTTATAGAATAGATGATATGGTCACTGTTGCGGGTGATTTATAAAAATTTATTATATGTAGATTAGATACTTGAAAAATTTTGATTTTGCGTTAGTATATACATATAAAGGAATTCGTATAAATAATCTCTGATGATTGGGAAAACGACGAGTATGATGAGGAGAACGCAACCTTGCGGATCGTCAGGAGTCGATTATGCGACCACAAGTTTGCGAAGCACATATTCGGAAAGAGGTGCTTTGTATGAGAAGAAAAATATATAGAGAACTGGTGACCTGGAAGAATACGCAGGCGGGTCGTAGCGCGCTCTTGATTGAAGGCGCCGGATGCGTCGGCAAAAGTTATGCTGTGGAGGAATTTGCAAAAAACGAATACAGAAGTTATGTGTTGATTGATTTCAACAGTGCACCTGAAGACGTGACGACACTCTTTCATGATTGTTTGGATGATTTGGACGCGTTGTTTGTACACCTGTCAGATTTCTATAACGTCGAATTGCATGAGAGGGAGACCCTGTTTATTTTGGACGATGTGCAACGCTGTCCCGACGTGAGGCTTGCATTGAAGAATATGATTGCGGACGGAAGGTATGACTACATTGAAACAAGCTCTTTAATGTCGGCGAACAAAGATGCGGGAGAAGATGTTCTGACGCCGCGGGAGGAAAGGCGCATAAAGATGTATCCGCTGGATTTTGAGGAGTTTTTATGGGCGATGGACGAGGAAACCCTGATGAACCGGATTAAAAACTGCTTCGGAAAGAAACTGCATATGGGTCTGTTGCCTCATAAGCAGGCGATGGATTTCTTCAGGCGGTACGTTATAGTGGGAGGCATGCCGCAGGCAGTCGCCGAGTTTGCGGAAACGAACAACCTTGAACGGGTAGATGCGATTAGGAGAGATATACTGAAAAAATATCGTGACGATATTGTTAAATGTGCCGGAAAGGATGCGGTGAAAGCCGAGCAGATTTTTGAAAATATCCCGGAACAGCTTCAGAAGAAAGATATGAAATTCAGATTTTCCTTACTGAGAAAGGGCAGTCGGTTCAAGGAGTATCAGGATGCGATGTCGTGGTTGTCGGACGCAATGATAGTCAACGTTTGTTATAATTTCACAGAACTGAACTCAGGGTCGGAATCAAATACGAGAAGAACCGCCTTAAAGTGCTATATGGCGGATACGGGACTTTTGATAAGCCACGCATTTGATGAAAATGATATAGCCGACGAAGAACTTTACAGGAAACTCTTATTTGACAGGATGGAGGCAAACAAAGGCATGCTGATTGAGAATGTGGTTGCCCAGATGCTTGCGGCGGGCGGGCATGAACCTTGCTTTTATTTCGATCCCTCGAGAAACGATGTTGCAGGGCGTATGGAAATCAATTTTCTGATCAAAGGAGAAGCGGGAAGCGGACATAATATTTCTCCCATCGAGATAAAGTCGAGCAGAAATTACACTCTTAAACCGTTGAAAAAATTCAGGGAAAAATTTTCTCAACGATTAAACGTACCGTATGTATTGCATCCCGGCGATATGGAAGAAAATGACGGCATTGTCTTTATTCCACCGTACATGACACCGCTGATAAATAATATGACTCAATTTATGGTCGGTGAAGACCGATGATATATATTGTAACCGGTGAAGAACAATAATATATCGTATTGTGTTCGGTGACGACCGTTGATATATTGTATTGTAACCGGTGAAGAGCGATGATATATCGTAGAAATGATTGAGAGGTCGCCATGAAGATAACTTTTCTTGTGGACAATAAGACGGAATCTACTCTGTGCAATGCGGAGTGGGGGCTTTCGGTGCTGATTGAGACCGGAAGTAAAATTATACTTATGGATCAGGGGGCGTCGCCGATGCTTGTTGAGAATGCCGAAAAAATGGGTATCGATCTTTCGCGGGTGGATATTGCCACGGTCAGTCACGGTCATTTTGATCATACGGGCGGCACGACGGCCTTTTTTGACGTCAATAAAAAGGCCAATGTATATATACACAAGGACGCACTGAACAGATTTTTTGTTCCCGGTGAAATCGGCAACGTGGGAGTCCCGTGGGGGCGAGATTTTATCAGGAAAAATTCCGACAGAATCGTGTTCACCGAGGGAGTGTACAGCGTTGACAGAGATATATGGCTTATAGGCAACGTGCCGAGGACGGAAGGTTTTTCTCCTACGGAAACGTTCTATTTGGAGATTGACGACGAGATTCTGCCCGACCCGATGAAGCATGAGCAGACGCTTGTGATAGAAGACGGCGGGAAACTGCATGTTTTTTCGGGATGCAGCCATCAGGGGATAGTCCCCATCTTGATATATATAGGGGGACTTTTTCCGTGGAAGAAGATTTCCACCGTGGTCGGGGGTATGCATCTGTATGCCGCGGACAAGGAACTCAGGAGCAAGGTGATAGATGAAATAGAGGTTCTGGGCGTCGAGCGGGTTTTCCCGGTCCATTGCACGGGGATGAAAGCGATTGTCGATTTTAAACTCAGGATGGGAGATAAGGTTAAGGTGGCCGCCGCGGGGGAAAGTTATGAATTTTGAATGGCGTGCGTACGTCATTCATCAAAGCGGAGTCTACGTGATAAGCTTGAAGCGGGAAATTGAAGAGGTGCCTGCAAGGCTCTCGTCGCGGTCCGTTTGATTTCTATGGACTGTTTTGGAAGCGGTGAAGGCAAAAAGAAAGCGAGAAGGGATAAAATGAAATCAAGAACGGCAAAGAGAAACAGAAAAAGTACGGTGAGATTGAGTGATGAACTTGCGTCGATGGATGCGGAAACAAAATACCTGACGCCGATCTTCGGATCGGAAGCGAGTGATGTGGAGATGCCGAACAGGAAACTGAACCGCAAGCCGCTCGAACCCCGTATCGTAGCGGAAATGATACGTGAATACTTAAGCATAGAGGGGAACTCGACACAGAACCTGGCGACTTTCTGCCAAACGTACATGGAACCGGCAGCAACGCGACTTATGGCGGAAAACTTCGAGAAAAATGCGATAGATAAAGATGAGTACCCTATGACTGCGGACCTTGAAAACCGCTGTGTGAACATTATTGCGGATCTCTGGAATGCCGACTCGGAGGAGGAACCTATGGGGACCTCGACGGTCGGCTCGTCTGAGGCATGTGTTCTCGGTGGACTTGCCATGTTGTTTCGCTGGAAGAAACTTGCCGATGCGGCCGGTTTGGATCGTGCGGCGCAGAAACCCAATATGGTCATCTCGTCGGGTTATCAGGTTTGCTGGGAGAAGTTCTGCCGATACTGGGATATAGAGATGCGTCTTGTTCCTATGGATGAAGAGCATCTATCCTTGGACACGGACACGGTTATAAACTATGTGGATGAATATACTATAGGTATCGTGGCGATACTGGGAATCACATATACGGGCAAATACGACGATGTTTGCGCACTTGATAAAGTTGTGGATAAATACAACAGAGAGCATCAAAATTTGCCTTTGCGCATTCATGTTGACGGAGCTTCCGGCGCGATGGTCGCGCCTTTTCTGGAGCCGGAGTTGAAGTGGGATTTTCGGCTGAAAAATGTGTGGTCCATCAGTACGTCCGGACATAAATACGGTCTGGTATATCCCGGCGTGGGCTGGATTGTATGGCGGAGTAAAGCGGCGCTGCCGGAAGATATGATATTCCGGGTCAGCTACCTCGGGGGAGAAGAGGCGACCATGGCGGTCAACTTCTCGCGCAGTGCCTCACAGATAGTGGGTCAGTACTACATGTTCATGCGCAACGGGTTTGAAGGATACAAGGAGATCCATCAACGTACGATTGACGTTGCGCGGTACATGGCGGATGAGATTGAGAAGATGGGATATTTTGAAATGCTTGAGGAGGCAAATGAGATACCTATAGTCTGCTGGCGGTTGAAGAAGGGCGCGGATGTGAGATGGACGCTGTACGACCTGGAAGACCGCCTGCGTATGCATGGCTGGATGATTCCGGCGTATCCTATGCCGGAAAATATGCAGGATGTTGATGTGCAAAGACTCGTACTCAGACAGGATTTCAGCATGCCGCTTGCGTTACTCTGCATCAAGGAGATGAAAAAGCAGGTCGAGATCTTAAACGATGGCGAAGCGGTGCTTGCGAAAGGTAAGGAGAACTACAGACCGAGAAGCGGATTTGATCATAGCGGCAGATAAAGAAGCGTCCGACGTTTGCGGTGGTGAGTTCGCTTAAATTAATATAAACTGACAAAAAATCGGCAAAAATTTTATTTTGTCGATTTTTGCTTGACCGGGGCGGAGTGTTAGTGTAGACTAACGACATGGGATTTGTTCTATTTAACTCGGGCGCGTGCCCGCAAGTCCGGGGCGAGGACTTTTTGAGAAGTATCCTCGCCCCGGGCTTGCCGGGCTGCGGGGGCTTGAAAAAGGGGAAAGCCCCCCGCAGCCCCCTGCTCCGCGGTCACTGCGGAGCAGGGGGGCACGCGCTGAAGGGGAAAAAATGGGCAACAGTTGCCGTGCAGGCACCGACATCGTCGAAGAAAGGATGAAGAAAGGAAAAAATTATGAAGAGATTGAAGAAACAATTTAGCACTCTCCTGCTCATGGTTATGCTGATTACTTGCTTCAGCCCTGTTTCCGCGTTTGCAAAGACGGAAGCACAGGCAAAGAGTAATAATACGGTAAAACAAGTGCAGGAAAAACCTTATGAAGAAAGTGACTTCTTCATAAGCGGAACAACGTTTAACGGCCTTACGCCGGCAGGAAAAACCAAGCTTCAGGAAAACAACGGTAAGCTGGTCTTTCCTTCCCTTAAGTCGCAGAGCGGAAGACCGGTTTCCAATATCGGAGCGGATAAGTTTAAAGAACTCGGCATCAAAGAGGTTATATTTTCCAACGATATTGAAAGCATCGGGCACTCCGCGTTTTACAAAAACGAGATAAGCAAGCTGGTGCTGCCGAACTCCGTAAAGGAAGTTGAGTATGGAGCTTTTGCGTACAACAAGATCACGGATCTTAAGCTTTCAGAAAGCTGCACTTTGATTTACCCGAGCGTTTTCGGAAACAACCAGATCAAAGAAGTTACGGTACCCGACTGCGTCGGAGAGATACGAATCAACGCATTTGAGAAAAATCCGGGAGATCCGGCACACGGCGGCAAGGTTGTGCTGACCGTTTCGGATGTAGATCAGATCAATTTTTTCAATGATACCAAGGACACGTATTTCATTAAGACCAAGACGAGCAACGACTACATCGCAAGCGACTTTACCTACAACAACACCTCTCAGGCAGGTAAGACGTATGCGGAAGTCACGGGTCTGAGCGCATCGGGTAAGAATAAAAGAACGAGCAACCATTCTCTTGTGATACCGTCCGTGGTTTACGGGAAAGTGGTCAATGCCATAGGTAAAGAGGCATTCAGCAACAAGTCGATGAATGAAGCTCTTAAGTTCACCGATTTGAAACTTCCAAGCAATGTTGTCACGATCGGGGATGGAGCTTTCATAGGAAATGGAATTAAGGCTGTGGAGTTCCCCAAAACGCTTCAGGTCATAGAGCAAAACTCATTTTCCTACAATGCTCTGAAAGAGGTGTTTATACCGGAATCCGTAAAGAAGATCGGTTTGTCCGCATTCATGGAAAACCTGATTAAGCAGGGAGATGCGAAAATCGACAACATCAAGGGGAAAGTCGTGGTCGAGAACTTTGCGTTTGACAAACAGGAAGGCAGCAAAGACATAACTCCGGTTTATCTCAAGACAGCCCCTAAATTCAACATAAAAACTGAAGCCCCCGAAGGAGTAAAGGTGACATGCACGCCTGAGAAACAGGCTGAAGAGGGACAGGAAGTAAAGATCAAATGCGAGATTTCCGACCCGAACAAGGAGATTCTCAGTCTCACCGTCAAGAAAAAGTACGGAACGGTTAAGGTTACTGACAACACGTTCAAAATGCCGAAAGAAGATGTTACCGTCGTGGTTCTCATCAAAGATAAGTATTCACAGGACAAATGGTGCATAGAGGACTTTGAGTACGAGAGATACGAGGTCGGTGACATAGAAGATGAGAATTACATCAACGAGATGACGGTAAAAGGATTCTCGGGAAAAGGTGTTGAGAAACTTAAAAACAATAAGGAAGTGGTCCTGCCCGCTATGAACCTGAATGGTGAAAAAGTAGAGGCGGTCTACGAGAAATCTTTTGTTAACAAGGGAATCACCAAACTCACGGTTCCCGGTAACTACAAGAAGATATACGATGAAGCCTTCAAGGGAAATAAGATAAAGAGTCTTGTACTTAATGAGGGGCTTGTATACATCTTTGACAGGACCTTCGCGAACAATGAAATCGAAGAGTTTGTTGCGCCTAAAAGTTTCAAATACGCGTCAAAAGCAGCCTTTCAGAACAATAAACTCAAAAAGGTCATTCTGACAGACAACGTTACGAGCATAGGACCTGAGAGTTTCAGTGACAATGAGATAAGTGAACTTGATCTCGGAAATAAGGTTGAGTTGATTTACGCAAAGGCATTTGCCAACAATAAGTTGGAAGAGGTTAACATACCTAAGACGCTGAAAAAGGGTCTTCACGGTATACTTCCTCCTATAGCAAAGGATGCATTTGACGGAAATCCGGGCAGGGATAATCCGCAGAACCCCGGAGAGAAGAAAGTTCTTCTTTGGACGCCGGAGAAAGACAATCCTAACAAACTGCCTGCCGGAAACAACTACGTGGTCGATCCGGTAGTCGCAAGCAATTGGAATGCCGAAGACTTTGTTTTCGGAAAGGTCAAAGTTAAGGAAGAAGAGGGCGGTGTGACGACCGAAGTCGAACTCAACGCGGTTAAGGGCTTCTCCGAGAAAGGTCTTGCCAAACTGGCTACGATAAAAGATATTGAACTTCCTGCCAAGGACGATAAGGGCGCAAAGGTAGAAGCCGTGGACAATAATGCTTTTGCGGGAGAATTTGGAACGACAAGGTTCAATACGCTTAAGATCCCTGAAGGATATAGGGTTATAGGCGCGATGGCATTCGCATATAACGGATGCGGCGGAGATCTGGTGCTTCCGGACAGCTTGGAAGCAATCGGCATGGCAGCATTCTTCAGAAATGCATTCACAAGTCTGACAGTGCCTGCCAAAGTAAAAGAACTTCCGCTTTCCATGGCGAGAGGAAACAAGATCAAGACAGTAACGTTCAAAGGAAATATTGAAACGCTGGGACGCCTGTCTCTTGCCGAAAATGAGATAGAGGAGCTTCACGTTCCTGATTCCTTGAGTTCCATAGGCGCTCAGGCATTGTATATAAATACGGGAGTGGATGCATACGACGGAAAGGTAGTTATACGCACGGCTTCGGGCAATAACCCCCAGAATCTGGCAAATAAAGAGAATTACCTGGTGGATCCTGCGCCGGTACCGCCTAAACCTCCTATCGACTACACCAAATGGGTCACCGATGACTTTGTGTATGACGGAAACAAGGTGGTCAAATTCTCGGATCAGGGAAAACTGAAAGTCAGAAGAAACAAGAATTTGGTAATTCCGGACAAGACGCCGGATGGAAAAGATGTTGAAATCATAGAATATGACGCATTCAGAAATCTGAATATGGGCTATGATATCGAGAGTGTAAAATTGCCTGATACGATCACGGAGATCGGCGACTACGCTCTGCAGTTCAATAACATCCAGCAGGTGAAACTCCCTCGGGAACTCAAGAGATTGGGTCTGGGCGTGTTCATGATGTCAAATGTCGAAAAGGTGGAATGGAATGATAAACTCGAATACATAGACCAAGGCTGCTTTGCCAATTGCCCTCTCGGCAAGGTGGAAATACCGGCTTCTGTTGAAACAATCATGAATGCCTCGTTTAGAAGATGCGAGCTCACGGAAGTCAAATTCGGCGCGGGCAGCAAGCTCAAGACGATTGCTTCGCTGGCATTTGCCGACAACAAGCTTACCGGTATCGATTTGCCTGAAGGTCTTGAAAAGATTGGCTCACAGGCTTTTGCCAACCGTAAGGCGAATCAAGGAAACAAATTTAAAGAGATCAGTGTGCCCGCATCGCTGAAAGAACTCGGGGCAGGAGTGTTCACAAACAATCCGGGAGTTGAAAAGTATGACGGCGCGGTTGTTGTACATACTCCTGAGAAAAAGAACCCGAATAAGCTTAGGGATGATACACTGAATTCCTATGTGATAGATCCGGAGGTTATCGCGACAGAGGCGGATAAAGAAGCTCTGAAACAGGCCGTTGCGGAAGCGGAAAAAGTAGATGCAGACAAACTGTCGAGTGTTAAAATCGGAAATAACACCGGCGGATTCAAGGCGTTCTTCACGGAAACGTTGACGGAAGCGAAAAGAGTTTTGAATGATGCCAAAGCAAGCAAGGCTCGTGTTGACAAAAATGTAGACGATATGAACTGGACCCTCAAGAGGTCGGAAATTGCGGCACTCATGTTTGTCAAGGAGTCGCTTGACGCTCAGTCGGCCAGCTTTGACAAGGAGAAATGGCAGGCGGTCGAGGATGCTTATAAAGCAGCCAAAAAATACGTGATGGTACTGAACATCACCGATAAAAAAGTCACAAAGATCATCAAAGATCTTGACATCACTTTGAAAGATCTGAAAGCTGAAGGCGATCTCAAAGGCGCGACTGCCTATGAAGGCGAAGCAAATACCGGGCATGCTCACAACTGGGATCCGTACGTTGTGAAAGTCAAGGTTTGGGTCAAGGACGGCAAGATCGTGTACGTCAGAGATAACGGCACGGTTTGCGACGATCCTAACGAACATGAAGAGCATAACAGAGGCTATTTCGAGATGGCAAATCAAATGCTCATCGACTATATCGGCAAGGATGTTGCGGATATCAAGAACAAGAATTACCAAGAAACCGGAATAGACGTTGTGGCAGGTGCGACATACACCTGTGATGCTTTCCAGCAGGCTATATCCAAGGCTCTCAAGGATGTGCATACCGAAACCGTCGTGGTGCCTGAAAACCCGGATGTGCAGAAGCCATACGACGGGTACGTAAGACTTACATTTGACAAGGGTGAGCACGGAACACTCGAAGGCAAGTCGGTAATCGATGTCAGGAAAGGCAAGGAAGTTGATCTTAATGAGAACGCGCCTAAAGTTAAGGCCGCCGACGGCTGGAAGTTCATCAAGTGGGACAAAGAACTCAAAGGCAAATTTGAAGAAGACACCAAGATTACCGCGCAGTATGAGGAAGTGAAAGCAGGGCCGGCAAAACCTGACGATAAGAAGCCGCTGACGCCTGATGCGAAAAAACCTGCAAAGCCGGCAACGCCTAATGCGCCTGCCGCACAGAAAACGCCTCTGATCATCAAGAGTTCAAAGGCTATCAACCTGACGGCGGATCAGCAGAAAGGCATGGCGGAAGGCAAGTACAGCTACATGGAACTTACCGTAAAGAACATCACCATCAAGGTGACACCGGAAGAGTTCAAGAGTATGTACAAGGCAAACAACCTTAAGACGTACTTCAAGGTAGCGACAAAGAGCAAGAAGTTCATCAAGTCCAAGGCTCTCAGGAAGAAGATCTTCAAAGGCAAGGTATACATGCC
>CP016202.1:1389227-1394277 GCA_003433295.1 Eubacterium minutum ATCC 700079
TCAAAGGCTATCAACCTGACGGCGGATCAGCAGAAAGGCATGGCGGAAGGCAAGTACAGCTACATGGAACTTACCGTAAAGAACATCACCATCAAGGTGACACCGGAAGAGTTCAAGAGTATGTACAAGGCAAACAACCTTAAGACGTACTTCAAGGTAGCGACAAAGAGCAAGAAGTTCATCAAGTCCAAGGCTCTCAGGAAGAAGATCTTCAAAGGCAAGGTATACATGCTGAACATGGTAATATCGGGTACGCAGATGAAGAAACTGAGCAACGTCGGAATTTCATCTGTCGGCAAGGTAAAAGCAAAGACCAAGTTCAGGATGATGAAACTGCTCGGAAAGAAAGCCAAGAAAGCAAAAGGTAAGAAAGCCAAGAAGGCATTCAGTCTGCTGAAGAAGGGCGGTCTCTACAAAGCAAACTTCGACCAAAAGATTGGGAAAGTGTACTTCAACACAAAGGGCAACCTTAAGAAGATGTACTTCGGACTTGTGAAGATTCAGGCCAAGAAGGCTAAGAAGGCGAAGAAAGCAAAGTAAATTCAAAGAACTCTCTCCCAAGGGACTTAACAAGTCGAAGAACTTAATAAGGATGTAGCGGTTAAAAAAGATTGAAACGAACGGTTGGACAGAACTGAAAGTATCGGTCAAACAAGATGTTATTTAACGGGGGCGGCGCCATACGATAGCGCCGCCCCTACTCGATTATTGATATTGCGCATTGTACTCTATTTTAATTGGAATGCCAACAGGTTTTCCTAAAAAATAGACTTTTTTGTTTTGCGCTTGATTTATATCTATTTTAATTGTACAATCGCACTTATACAGAAAGAGGTAAAAACTATGGGAATACCGGAAAACATAAAAAGCTCCGCGAGACATACAAGGCGGATCTTTGCCTTGAGGTCAAAGGTAGTAGCATGGTGGACGCAGGCATAAACGGCGGGAACTATGCTTTGATAAGAAAGGATTTTGACTTCATAAACGGTAGGATATACGCAGTGCGGATAAACTCGGATTGTGAGGTAGTATTAAAAAAGGTGAATAAAAAGGCGAAACAGTTATGCTATCGCCTTGCAATGCGAAGTATGAGCCGATCATAAATACTTGTGATAATGTATCCCTTGTAGGCGAGTGCGTGGAGTGTATCATGCGACAGGGTATATCTTAGCGTTATAAGTTGTTGGATATAGGATTAAATGAGTGTAGTTTGTGCTAGCAGGAGACGACATGGGCAAAGAATTTCAAGAAAAAATGAATATCGACGGCTTGGAAATTACCGTTGTGTCACACGGTGATGACGACGATTATATTTCACTTACAGATATAGCACGGAAAAGGAACCCGGAATTTCCGGCCGATGTTATAAAAAACTGGCTTAGAAATCGTTCTACCATTGAATTTCTGGGGTTGTGGGAAATCATGAACAACACCGAATTTAAACTGGTCGATTTCGACCAGTTTAAGCAGGAAGCGGGTTCTAACGGATTTGTTCTTTCCCCACAAAAGTGGATTAATTCTACTAATGCTATTGGAATGCGTTCAAAATCCGGTCGATACGGCGGAACTTATGCGCATAAAGATATAGCTTTTGAATTTGCTTCCTGGATCTCACCTGAGTTCAAGCTCTATATAATCAAAGATTACCAGAGATTAAAAGGAGATGAGAACAACAGGTTATCGCTAAACTGGAACATACGAAGAATGCTCACTAAAACCAACTATAAAATACATACCGATGCTATACAGGAGAACTTAATTCCCAAAGAATTGACAAAGCAACAACAGGGTTATGTGTACGCAAATGAAGCCGATGTTTTAAATGTGGCCTTATTCGGTATGACGGCGAAAGAGTGGCGTGAATTAAATCCGGATAAGCCAAAATATGAAAATATAAGAGACAATGCAACGATAGAGCAGCTTATCGTGCTGAGCAATTTAGAGGGTTATAACGCTGAATTAATCAAAGAAGGTATCCCCCAGTCTCGAAGGCTTATAAAACTACGCGCAGCTGCTAACGACCAAATGACATCGCTTTTAAAGACCCCCAGCCTTAAGAGATTAAAAAAATAACAAAACCCCCGATGGCGATCGAGGGTAAAGGCGGTTGTGATGAACAACCTGATTAGCACTGAAATTGTATCATTACAGCCCCTTAATATCAAATAGAGGGGTATTTTTATGCCCAAAATCTATGAAACACGTAAAAAGTTATGGAGCAAGGTGAAACACTGCATTTTGCAAGAAATCGGATTCATACCTTTGAAGTCCGTCAAACCCCTACACTGTCAGAACGTGCTCAATAAGATGTCCGGTAAATTCACAGCGTATATCAATGATATATAGCAAGCCATAAATTTCATTTTTATCAAAGCCGTGCAAAACGGACTGATCAAGAGTAACCCGGCGGAATACGTCGTGCGACCTAATGGGGCATTCCGACATCTCGCTGACTGCAAATATTTATACTAATTATGACAGCGATGATGTGGTAGAGGTTGCGAAACGGCTCGATTGTACCACACCATGTACCACACCGAATAGGTCAAATTACGGCAAATTACGGCTGTAAGGGGGTAATTTAAAACCGTTTTTAAGTAAATAAAAAAGCCGCAAAGCCTTGAAAATCAAGTACTTGCGGCGTGGAGCTTCCGAGCGGGATCGAACCGCTGACCTGCGCGTTACGAATGCGCCGCTCTGCCAACTGAGCCACGGAAGCAAATCCGGGTAGAAAACTCCGTCGTCGTTACTGACGGCTACCGGACGAAATTTTCCTACTCGGTTAGTTTAGCATGAGTGCAGGAGCAATGCAAGGAATTTATTTCGCAATGACGGCACCGAAGATTTAAAATGTGGATTGCGGGGTGTATCAATCTAATTTATAATAAAAAAGCGGGAGATACGTCTAAAAAAGGCGTTGCACCCGCGAATAATCCGGGTTCAAGTATTAAGTATAATAAACTATGGTTAGAAGGTTGGTGAAATATACGATATACGCCTGCCCCGGCACGTTTAAGTATAATAAACTATGTTAAGAGGAGGTCGGAATCATGTTTAAATATATCAATACGGAAAAAGCACCGGCTGCGGTAGGTCCCTATTCGCAGGCGGTACGCGCAGGAAATATGCTTTATGCGTCGGGACAGATTCCCCTTGTTCCGGAAACCGGAAGCATTCAGGCAGAGGACATTGCGGGTCAGACGGAACAGGTTTGCGATAATGTGGGTAGAGTCCTGGAAGCCGGCGGTATGACTTTTAAAAATGTCGTAAAGACAACCTGTTTCCTTGCAGACATGAGCGATTTTGCGGCATTTAATGAGGTGTATGCAAAATATTTCACATCAAAGCCGGCGCGCTCATGTGTAGCGGTGAAACAACTGCCGAAGAATGCGCTGTGTGAAATTGAGGTTATTGCGATCGACTGACGACGGTCGGCGATTTTGCTTATCATTATAGGAAGCCTCAGGTGCCGATGCGTACTGTGCAACATACGTCGCACGGTCGGCGATTTTGCTTATTATTGCAGGAAGCCTTATTGCGGCAGCCACGGCATTTGATTAGGAGGCCGTGAGATTTCACGGAAAAAGTATTGAAATGCTGAACATTTATTACGGGAGAGAATCTATCGATAAAGAAAGATTTATCTTTGAAGAGATAAAAAGAACGGGGTTTGATGAAAAGCACCGTACGGTAGTGATTGTTCCCGATCAGTACACCCTTGAGGCTGAGCGGGCCGCTTTTGCGTGCCTAAACGTCAAGAGCCTTATAGGTCTTGATGTATACGGTTTTTCCCGCTTGGGTCACAAAGTCCTGTCGGAGTTGGGCGGAGCCGGAAATACGTTTATCGACAAGTACGGAAGACAGATGCTCCTGACGAAAGTAATCAAGCGACAGGAAGAAGATCTCGAACTGTTCAAAGGGAATTTGAAGAGGAATTCCTTTGTGGAGATGATAAACGACCTTATTTCCGGATTGAAGCAGTATAATGTTACGCCGGAGAAACTTGAAGAGGCATGTGAAGTTCTCCCGGAAGATGATCTGCTCGGAAGAAAATTGCGGGAAATACGTCTGCTCTATGATGTTTATGAGCATGAGATAAACGGAAAATACACCGATTCGGAAGACCTGATCGACATGTATACGGAAAAAATGCCGGAATCATCGATTGTAAAGGGATCGGAAGTCTGGATATATGGATTCGACTCATTTTCGCCCAAGAATGTGCAGGTTATGGAGCGCATCATGATGGCGGCTCATACGGTGAATGTGGTCCTTACGTATGATGAAAACTGTCGGGACGAAGAACTTTTTGTGCTGTCCGGAGAGATGATGAGAAGGCTGAAACAGGCGGCGGCGAATATCAACCATGATTTGGGAAAAATTGCGAAGATAGAGGTGAAGACCACTAAAGCTAAAGCGATAGAGTATTTGGAGAAAGAACTGTTTGCGATAGATACGATACCGGCGGAGGCGGATCCCGCCCCTGCGGCGTGTGACGGGATTTCCGTAACTGCGAATCAGAAGGCGTACGGCGAGGGAACTTCGACTTCTGAAAGTTCGGGTGTAAATGCGGCGACCGAGGGCATCACGATCTGCGAAGCCGCAAACATGTACGGCGAAGCTGAGTCTGCGGCGGAATTTATTTTGAAACTGCTCAGGGAAGAGGGTTACAGATACAGAGATATAGTTCTGATATGCAACGATCTGCAGACGAGAGGCGGAATAATCTCAAGAGTATTTGAGGAATACGGCATCCCCGTGTTCCATGATGCCAAGAGGAAAATCATCAATTCCGCGCCGGCGATTTACCTGATTTCCATGCTGGAAACCGTGTTGAACGGCTATAGGACAAGCGATATTTTCCGAACCTTAAAAAGCGGTATGATCAATCTGTCACAGACCTCGACCGGCGAAAGTTTTTCGGGTGCGACTTTTCCGGGAGAGGAGATAGAACGGCTTGAGAATTACGTGTTAAAATACAGGATTCAAGGCGGAAGCTGGAAAAAGCCGTTTAAATACGGAAGTTTTGAGTACAGTGAAGAGGAACTGC
>CP016202.1:1394302-1394879 GCA_003433295.1 Eubacterium minutum ATCC 700079
CTTGGAGGCTTTGAGAAAAAAAGTTGTAGCGATCTTTGAGGGCTTGGAGAAGATTGTGCGCGACAGCAAAACGGTCGGCGAGTTCATTGAAAGTTACTATAATTACCTTATTGATGATTTGCGATTTGAAGAAAACCTCAACATTTTTATGCATTTTCAGATGAAACACGGCGCCGTTGAATATGCGGAAGAAACGAGGCAGATACTTTCGATGGTCATAGGCATATTGGAACAGCTTGTGGAGCTTATAGGCGACGAGCTTCTGGGAAGCGGCAATGATCCGCTTCCCGGCGCAAAGGCTGACCTTGGCTCCGTCGAATCGCCTTCCGTCACAGGGGTTGGTGCTGGATCTGGCGGATCGCCTTCCGGCAGGGGGGTTGGTGCTGAATCCGGCGGATCGCCTTCCAGTAGGGGGGGTGGTGTTGAATCCGGCGAATCGCTTTCCGCCGCGGACACTGACCTTGAATCCGACGCTTTGCCGCATTTAAGTCGCAAAAAAAGTGTGCCTGCGGACAGGATGGAGATCGCTGATTTTATAGAACTTTTTCGAGTCGGACTCAGAGATGTGTATAATAGA
>CP016202.1:1394904-1414318 GCA_003433295.1 Eubacterium minutum ATCC 700079
GCTGATTTTATAGAACTTTTTCGAGTCGGACTCAGTGGAATTGAGGTGGGAAGGCTGCCATCGTCTATTGACGATTTGATTCTTGGCACGATGCAGAGAACCAGAAGCGGAGATGTCAAGGCTGTTGTTGTGGTGGGCGCAAACGAGGGAGTCCTGCCGGAAATACCGACAAACGAGGGCTTGTTTGCCTTTGATGAACTTGACAGATTGGCGGATTCGGGTCTCACAATATGTAAGCCGGATAAATTGAGAACACAGGAGGAGCGGCTTGCGATTTACAGAAATCTGTGCAAACCTTCAAAGCACCTGTGGATAAGTTATTCCAAGAGTGACGAAGAGGGAAAAGAGATAAAACGTTCGAGCATCGTAGACACGATTTGCAGGATTTTTCCTAAATTGATTATAGAGAAGGACATTGTCAACCGTGATGACGATATGGCGTTGGTGGGCGGTAAATACAGTACACTTCGTTATCTCAGCGAGCACATGAGACGCGGAGTGAATATAAATGCGGCGGAAAAGCAAAGCCGTGAAGAATATACCGGGGGCGATGAACAGGGAGATCAGGACGGATGCCTTGAAGGTGCCGAGGCAGAGAATAAAAGCGTGCGGCAGGATGTTGCTGTCCCGCAAGCAAAAGAGGAACTGTGGAAACTCGTCGAACGTTGGTATGAGAAAGATAAAAATGCGAATCTGCAGATAATAAAGCAGGGTGTATGTTTTGACAACAGACCGAATCATCTGGAGCATGGCTTGACGGGAAGCTTTTTTAAAGAAGATTATGGCGGAAATAAAGTCTTGTCGGCGTCAAGGCTCGAAAAGTATGCGCATTGTCCGTTTTCATACTATGTTTCGCGCGTACTGGCGCCTGTGGAGTTCAGGGAATTTCAGGTTGCGAGCAGAGAAATAGGAGACGTGTACCATGCCTGCATCATGAAAGTTACGGAAATTTTGAGCCGGGAGAATATGTGGGAAGATGTTTCTGAAGAGGCATGCGAAAAGTTGATCGACGAAGCGGTGACAGCGGTTACCGCAAATTATCGCGACGGTCTATTTTCCTTCGGTAAGGAGGAAGAATACAAACTCAAAAGGATAAAGGAAACGTGTCTGAAATCGCTTAAAATCCTCATAGATCATGTGAGAAAAGGTAAGGTGAAAGACAGTTTGTTTGAGGTTGAGTTCGGGAAAAACAAGAAAATAAGCCCCATAGTCATTGACGCCGGCGGCAATGAGGTTTTTATCGAGGGAATAATCGACAGAGTTGATTACCTTGAAAACGGAAGAGTGAAGATAATCGACTATAAGTCGGGAGAAAACACCTTGAGCAGAGAAGAGGCGGAGAGCGGTTACAGACTGCAGCTGATGCTTTACATAAAGGCGGCGCAGGAGAATCAAAGAAAGCCTGCCGGAGTTTTTTACTTCCGGATCAAAAATCCGAGACTCAAGGAAAAGGGGGAGAAACGGGTCGCTGAGGATTTCGTCGAGAATTTGAAGAAGAGCCTTATGAAAGAATTCAGGCTTGAGGGTTTTGTCGTGGACGATCCGGAAACGATAAGATGCATAGACGGGGAATTTGAGAGCAGATCCGACGTCATGAAAGTGGCCGTCGATAAAAAGAACAAAGGATTCAAAGGCAAAGCGCTGCTCAGTGAAGAAGACTTCAGTCGTTTACAGGATTCAGTCGAAAGTAAGGTAAAAGAACTTATAGAGCGGATGAATGACGGGAATATAGACATCAGACCCATGAAGTTGTCAAGAAGCGCGAACGGACAAGAAAAAACCGCGTGCGATTACTGCGATTACAAGAGTATATGCAGATTCGACACACAATTTAAGGGCTGCGAATACAATGTCGTGAAATAAAGCGGAAGCTTTGCTTCGGCTTGCAAACCGTGGCGGATGTTGCACCGTCGCCGATCATAGTCAGCGTTGAAATCAGAGCAGATATAACGCTTATGCTCCCTCCTTCTTGCTATATAGAATATTATAAAAAATTATACTGTGTTAATATTTTACTGCCAAAAATTACTTGACTAACAGTATTAGATTGTGTTAATCTATTTGTAATCGAAAAGGTTTTATCAGAGAAATATCTGATTCAGAGAAGTTCTTGAGATTGAATTGAATGAAGTTAATAGGTTTTGGCGCAGCTAACGGAAAGGGGTGAAAATCCCCACTGTTTCTCAGCAACCGTGATGGCTTTTGCGAATTCCGGTTCCGGAAGAGTTTGGGATTGGAAAGACGGCAGAGGCATAAGTCGGGAGACGAGTTGTGACCGGGAGGAAAGTGATCTGAGGCAAATAAAGCTTTCATCTGAGTTGAAAATGAAACATCTGCCCTCACCCGTGTGACTGTGATGTGCATGTTTCTTTTCGTACCGGTGAGCTTTGACGACTGCTTCGGCAGTCGTTTTTATATATTGCGGGTTAAGTTGAGAATCTACGGGAAAGTCAATGAAAAGTATATTTGTGACAAACGCGGGGTTACCGACATTTAATGTGTGCCCCGCAAGCGCCGGGGGTTGGTTTCAATCGAATGCTGACAAATATATGTGAAGATATAATTAAGGAAGTATTCGTTGAAATAAAGTCAATCAATGAAAAAAAGAGACAGAAAGGAGGTTCACATGGATCCACCGCACCGAAAATCCATGCAGGGAGAGCTGCGTGGAAAGAAGCAAGAGGAAGTTGCAAAAGCTAAAAATGATTTTGCGTGGCAAGATGTTTTTAAAGGTCGGGATATCCGGCGGAAAGAGGAGAAACTATGAATAAAAATACTGTGAAAATGTTGAATAAGAAACTCGTTACAACTCTACTGGCGTTTGCGATGGTGCTGACGTTTACGTTTGCGTGCACGGGCGCGGTTTTTGCGGAAGATTACCCGAACATAACCAATGCACCGGGTACGGAATATACCACGAAAATAGAATCTACAACAAACGCTAAGCTTTTGGAGGTCATCAGAGCCTCGGCGGATTATCAGAATAAGTCACCGTTCCCGACAAGTGCTGAAGCACGGAAAGTTAAATGGACATTTCCTAATGGCGGAGGCAATAACTTCATTGTAAAAAAAGAAGTAAACGGTGCAGCCGATAGCTGGTATGCGGGACTTTCGGTAAGAAAAATGCCGCTGATTTCAAATAAGGGGGCATATACGGTAAGAGCGACAAAGGGATCTGCAAATATGGATCTCACACTGGTCATTCCGGAATCTAAACCCAAGGCTTCCAAAGGAGTAAAGATATCCGTGGACGGAACGAATACTGAAGGCGATCCTGATACATTCAACAATGTGACCAAAAAAACGGGTATAAAAGCACCTGCCGGAGAGTATAACTATGCGACCCCTATGACTGCACTTACTGCAATGAAGAGTGACACCCCGTCTGCGACGAGGATCAAAGATCACGACGGCGGACAGACAGGCTATGTTTCCTCGATAACAGGTTACCAAAACGGTACGACGGCGGTCACAAAGAGTGCAAGCAGTGACTATACTCGTGGGTGGAACTATAGAGTATATCGTATCAAACTTGGGAGATATGTTTTGGATCCAAGTAGCGCATATATTGGGGCGTCCGCAGTTAAAGTTTCAAATGGAGATGCTGTTCTGTGGTACTATGGCTCGTACAGTGAAGCAACCGAATACTACAACGATATGACAAGTGCAAAGATAAAGGCATTGTTCAAATAAGCAAGTCGCGTAGTAAAGGGGAAATGAACGTTTACAGAAGACGTTATTTCCTGATGTTTATGTATCTGACCGGCGGTTATCATACCGCCGGTTAGGTCGGTGTTAGGACAGGAGAAAAGAGATGAATGGACTTAGAAAAAAGATACAGATACTGACGCTTTCAGTCATAACGGCTATGATGCTGACGCCTCAGTTTGTATCCGCAGAAAGCAATAATACTACTCAGAGCGGCATAGGGAGCATATCGGGATACGATAAAAACAAAAGCGAAACGGGATACGATTACGTATATCTGGGGGATTATGACGATTCCGATGACGGCATAGACAATTCTGAACCGGTCAGATGGAGAGTTTTGTCGATGAGAGGAAACGGCGGAAAGTACTCGGATGAAAGCGGAAGAGTACCCAAGTCAAAAGCGATCTTTCTCCTTTCTGAAAATGCCTTGGGTCCGAAGACTATGTTCAAGGATGTGAAGAAATTTGAGCATGAATTCGATGAAGAAAAAGGCGAATACGACGGCGATCCGGAGTGGAAGGGCAGTCTTGCACAAAAGTGGTGCGGCGATTTTTTGCTTAAAGGGATGTCGGAACAAGAAAAAAGCGCGGTCTTAAAAGTGGAGAAGAGTGATCCGTTTATCGATCTCTCCGAAGTGTTGGGATTGCAACAATGTAACGGTGATAAAATTTTGAATAAGGAGAAAGTTTTTTTCCTTTCTGTAGATGAAATTTTGGATGAGAGTTTCGGACTTGATAACAATTTCGTAGCTTATGCCCGTAACGGCGAGTCCCTCACATGGTGGCTCAGAAGCAATGATTCATATGCTGGAATAGCTGTCAGAAGCAATGATACGGATGAGGGAGATGGGATGATTAATCATTCATACCCAAGCAATAAAAGGTGCGCGCGCCCGGCGCTCAATCTGGATAAAAGAACGGTGCTTTTCGCATCTCCCGCGGAGAATGGAAAGGGGAACTTCGGTGAAACGGAACCGTATAAAGGGCATGAATGGAAGCTTACGCTCAAGGACGGCAATAGTTTCTCTGACGGAACGGAAGCGGCATCACTCAAGGTTGAGAAAGGAAAGGTTCTGAAGATCAAACATAAGCCGCTTACATCGTTCGGAGAGGGCGCGTATACTGATGTGACCGCATCGCTTACGGATAAGGACGGAAGACTCGTATGCTACGGCTCGATAAACAAGAAAACTTCAGCCACGGAATCCGATATCAAAATTCCGTCCGGACTTGAGAAAGGAAGATATAAACTTTCGATATACGGAGAACAACGGAACGGGGATAAACTCACCGATTATGCCACAGGGACCCCTTTCAGCGCGGAAATAGATGTTGTTGAACCTTCCGCGCAACCTAAAGATACGCTCAACAAAGATAAGCAGCCTGCCAAAAAGAAAACAGCTGTGGAGACCGGAAAGACTTCCGAGAAAAAAACACCGGCGGCTCTCGTGTTTTCGCTGAAAAAATCAGGCAAAGGTAAGGTGCTCGTAAAGTGGAAAAAACTGCGCGATGCCGAGAAATACCAGATTTCCGTGAGAAAGGGAAAGAAGGGCGGATTCAAAATAAAAGGCAGCTACGGTGCAAACAAGTCTTCATACGTGATAAAGAAGCTAAAAAAAGGCAGGAAATACAAGTTTAGAATGAGATATTTATACATGGATAACGGAAAGAGAAGCTGGAGCGGATGGACCTCCGTAAAGACCATAAAGGCGCGATGATAAGACTTGCGGAAGTTGTGAGAGATGCAGGGGATTTGAATAGGAGAAACGATAAATGAAAGAGAATACGGCAGTTTATGCAAACGGTTTCACCTTCCTTCTGAGTAAGGAGGGCGGTGAGGCGGTACTGGTTTTTACTCAGAATCAACCGAAATACGATGAGAGAAAAAAAGCTTTTTCAGACAATGAAGGGATCGAGGTCGAAACCGTGATCATCCCGTATAAGATGGTTCACGGACTCTGCGATGCTCTGCAGGACGCACTGCGGAAAGAGGAAGAGAAGGAATTTACGCGTAGCTGAAATATTGTTTATGACGGAACTTACTACAGAAAAGACCATAAGGTAGGCGAAACAGGTAAATGAAAATGAGAAAGAAGATATTGATGCTTGCGGCGTTTGCAATGACCGTCGCCCTGCTTACAACAGTAAATGTTTTCGGAGATACCGGTACGACAAGAAAGATAGTGTTTATGGTTGATCACGGAGCAACCATGAAGCTCCATGAAAAACCTGTAAGAAAGGAACCGGGATCAGGCTCTTTGGTACACGTCCACTATGTCCCGTTTAAAGATGTACCCCCCGTAAGTAAGGAAACAAAAGACTGGAAGAAGACCGGCAAGAAATATGATAAGTATACGTATGAGGTGAAATCTAACACCGCTTATTCTTACAGACTCAGCGAAGCGGGAAAAGTGACGTATGCCGGATGGATAAGAGGTGAAAGTGATTTTAACGATGTGTCCGATCCGGGCAGTTATCATGATTTGACTGAGACGGAGATTCTGAACAACGACGACAGAGTGGAATACGATACCAAAAAGACCTTTGCTTACTATGATGACGGTCTTTTGACCAACGCCAATATCGACGGAAGTTCTTCAATAGATATGAAGAAAGGAGAAACCTTTTCACTCAGAGCCTTTAGAACTCAGCAGGTAGTGAATGGCGGAAATTATCTGTTGGAGCCGGACTTCCATTACTCCGTGGTATCCGGTGATTCGGTCAACGTGGATGACGACGGGCAAGTGACTGCGAAAAAGCCCGGGTTCAGCGTAATAAGGGTGACTTACGATGCTTTCAGAGCGGGTGACCTTGGCGAGGAAATGAAGTACAATGCCACAGATCCCGTATTGACCGGGATAGTTGCCGTGAACGTGGACGGAAAAGACGCGGGCTTTGATAAGGGAATAAATCTGAAAGAATTTGACACCGTGTACTACGACGAGTATATAAACGACGCGACCGGAAAGAAGACTTATACCGGAAAGAAGAATGTCGAGTATGGATTCAAACCGTCGGCAGGCACGGAAGTCAGCGTACTTGAAGCGCCGGATGTCGATAAGGCTTTGACCGGATCATGGACGAGTGACTGGACATCGTACACGCCGGACGCAAAGGGTTTTTACAAGATCAAACTGAAACCCGGAAAAAACATAGTAAAAGTGGAAAAAGACGGCGCCGCCAAATACCATGTGATACGCGCGGCGGGACTTGGAGTCGAAATAAGGAATGTAGGAAACGAGGGCAAGCCGCTTTCCGTTGGCGATACGGCGGAAATACATCTGGAAGGGCTGTATCTTCCGGTACCTAAGATGGCAGGCATATACAATCCCGGGATATTTACATACAGCGGAATGATCGCTCCCGGAGTTCGCTATGAGATCGACGGCGAAATACATAAGGGCACGGCAACTCAATATGCGCTTCGAAATACCAATAAGTTGCGGTTTAAGCTCGAAAGCGAGGGGGAACTTGACCTTACATCGGGGAAAGTGGATGAAGGTTATATGGGAAGCCGAGGGCAGTACCACTATAACATTCCCGAAGAGGGACTGATACGCAATTTCTCCGCGGTAGGTATAGAAGGGTTATATGATGTACTGCCCGATATTCGTCTCTTCATAGAGGGGAAGAAAGAACTTGCGGATGATGAGAAGAATCAAATAAAAGAGATCATGATGCCCGCCAAAGAAACTTATCAGAGGTTCATGTATAACACGGATGCGGTGGATGCCGAGAGGAAAGATATAGGGGTTGAATTTGCGAGCGGAGATGAGTTTGCGAAAATGTCGTATGTAAGTTACTCCTCGGGAACTCCGTTTGCATTGAAAGGAAGTTGCAAAAGCGATGACGTAAGGACGATTCTGCGGTACTGGTATGAAGGCAATGAAGAAAGGCATGTGAAGACGAGCGAGGGAGGAAACATCGACTATCCCAATGCGGAGTTCATGCCACCTACAAATAAGATTATCAATGCGGAGCTCATAGTCGTACCGAAGGACGGAAAGACGGATCCCAAGACGTATGCATGGAGGAGTGAAACAGGGGTAACCGATTTGCATTTCGTAGATGTCATGCCGTTTCTCAAGGATGTCGTAATCAAACCGGTGGACGGCGGGGATGATTTGGATGACGGCGACGGAAGACTGCATGCCGCTCCCGCCACGTACAAGGACGAAAGCGGAGAAGAGAAGAGTATAGATTTCGGATACGGATTCCTCACCACGGAATCGGATTATGTTACTGAACTTCCGGAAAGTGTCGGAAAGATCAGGCTGGATCTCTCGTGGATCAGAGGCATAGGCTTTCCATCAAATGAATATGCAAAAGCGGTTTTATCTGTTGATGAAACGGGATACAGCAAGGAATACAAAGGTCCGGACAAAGGAGAAACGAACCCCGTAACCACGGACGAGATTCCGCTGAATCCTTTGGGCGACACCACTGTCAGGCTCAATCTCTCAACCACGGCAGAGAAGGCTAAAGAGTTTGGAAGCACCTATACAATCAAGATAAAACGTCATGGCGTCATAAAGAAGAAAGACGTGACACTGGTATCCGAAACGGAGGGCGCCGATATCACGGTAAAGAATGATAAGGGCAGAATCGTTTCTCCCAAGCAGGGCAATTCGGGCACATATAGGCTGGCGTCCGGAGAGTATACCTATACGGCGTCGAAAAAGGGATATATAAGCTCGGAATCTGTGAAATTTACTGTGAACACGGATGACGGGAATCCTACGCAGGTCATAAACATACCTGCTCTGGAGGGTTCTAAAACCGTAACTTTCAATACTGAAACGCAAGATACGAACATCATTGTAAAGACGAAAAAGGGAAAAACGGTGGCTGCCGGGGAAGACGGCAGTTATAAGCTTCTTCGGGGGAGTTACTCGTACATAGCTTCCGCTCCGGGTCACCTTGCAATCTCAAAGGACTTTGAAGTCGGAAAGGAAGAAAATCAGAGGGTTGATGTTCCCGCGCTTGCAGACAGTCCTTCTTACGGCGAAAACGATACCGTGACCGTCAGCATAAAGAGTGATTCGGCGATTCCGCTATATAAGGCCGGCACAAAGATGAGTTCGGACAGCGCGGTTCTTGATCTCGCAAAGCAGAAGTACGTCGAATACAACAGCGGGAGATATACAGCGCTCCATGCCATGATAAGAGCAATAGAAGCCATGCCGGAATCTATGCGCATAGCTTTCACATGCAGCAAAGGGAAGTTGAAACCACAGCTGAAACTTACGGGAGTATTCAAAGACGGTCGCTGGATTTGCCGGATAAACGGAAAGGAAATAGATAACCCTGCGGAATATGAAACAAAAGCCGGCGACGACATAGTTTACTATTATAGCAAGGGCTATCCGGGCATGACATACTGCAGTTTCGATAAGAACGAAGTAAAAGTGAAGAAAGGAGAACCCGTAAAACTGAAACTCACAGGCAACGTTATAGGTGAAACGGGCGGAGAAGGTGAGGAGCCGATAGAGGGAGCCGATATAAAAGACAACAATGTAAAAGTAGGAACAACCTCAAGCGACGGTACGGTTACCCTTAAAAAGATGAATGCAAACGACCCCGTACACATCATAACGGCGGAGAAGAAAGACAGCGAGGGAAGAAATATTCTTACTTTCAGCAGGGTAGTAGCCTATGTCGAGGGAGGAAGCGGCGGACACGCCATAAAAGATAAGAAGTCGGTTACGTTCAGGCTGATAGGCGATGACATATTGGGCAATGACGGTTTGCATAAACGGTATACAACATGGATAGCGACCGAAAATCTTTACTATGACCCGGAGAAGAAAATAACCGTCTACGATGTATTTAAAGATGCGACCGAAAGCGCGGGTCTTAAGGAAAACGGAGCGGATAATAACTATGTAAGAGGGATAACGCAACCCGAGTCGCTTGGCGGAGCGTGGCTGAATGAAAAATCAAACGGTCCGAATTCAGGATGGATGTATACGGTTAACGGCGAGCATCCCCAGGTAGGACTCAAGCAATGCACGGTTGAAGACGGAGATGCCATAGTGTGGCATTATATAAACGATTATACTGTTGAAGAGAGTATGAATACGTGGCTTGAGGCGCCGGACGTGAACCCTAAGGGGATAATCCCGTATGCGGCAAAGAAAGTGATGCAGGCGATAGGCAAGCTGCCTAAATTGAGCCTTATCAATGAAAAAAACTATGAAGCGTACAAAGAAAGAGTAAAAGAAATATACGCGGAATATGAACCTCTTTCCGATGCGGACAAAGCGGAGGTCGCCAACCTTAAAAAATTGCGTGATGTTGAAGGCAGGATCCGGGAGATAGAGCAAAGGATAAAAGATGAAACCTCTGATCCGGGTAAGCAGGATGATGACAAGGGAATGCCCGACTCCGGAAAGGAAAAAAACGCTCCGAACGCACAGAGAAAAATACCTGAGTCCGATACGGATAAGGGGCGCAAATCCGATCGGAACACTTCAAATACGGGGAAAAGTGAAAGTCCGCTCGGAAGATCTGATAAGATTGTGAAAGTCAAGGCATCCAAAAGACGGATAGTACTGAAATGGAACAGAGTCCCGGAGGCGGTGTCGTACAGAGTGAGCTGGCGTCAGGTCGGAAAGAACTCGAATACGGGGGACATCGACACAAACGGCGTCAATACGGGAAAAGCAAATACAGGCAGCGTCAATACGGGGAATGCAAACGCAAACAGCGTAAATGTAGCAGGCACATCGTATTCTATATCAAAATTAAGCAAGGGTAGCCTTTATACGGTAAAATGTAGCGCAATGGGATCAGACGGAAAAGAACTGGCGAGTGTGAGCCGTAAATGCTTTATCGCAGGAATGAAGATAAAACTGCGTAAGAAGAACAGAAACGGATCACTTTCCGTCGGCTTCAAAACGGTGAAAAAAGGCAGTGGATTTTTCAAAGGCGGCAAGATTCTCAAAGGCGGCGGACTCGTCGTAAGATGCAGCAAAAACCGCAATATGAAGAAGGCTGTTACAAGAAAACTTTCAATACCCCGCGCACTTAACGGAAAAGCAAATCTCGCCCGCAGAGGGAGGAGAAAGTCGCAAGCGCTCCGCGTGAGTGCCGGTAGGATCTTCACCTTTGAGAAGCTCATTCGCGGGCTTGAGCGTGGAAAGAAATATTATGTAACGGCGCAACCATATAGAAAGTACCGCGGGCAGATCTTTTACGGTGAAGAAATAAAATCCGGATCCGTGAAATTGAAAGGCAGATAGTTCCTGCGTGCCATTTTCAAAGGCACAAAGCGGAAAAAGAGAGGGCGCAAGGCAATTACAATGCTTCGCAACCTCTCTTTTCATTTACCAACTTACGCTATTGTTCGCTTCCCGAAAGTTCATATTTTGAAATTTTACGGTATGATTCCGCAAAAATCAGAGGACAAATTGACCGGAGAAAGCAATCACAATCAGTTTCAGACGGTGCTTCAATTTGAATTTACGCTCGTCTTTATCTTTTGAATCAGCGTAAAGATTATGTATCCTATTATGATTATATGAGGCAGAAAAAACACGATGACATCAGACCAACCGTCCATTCCCATGAGGGCGCCAAGCGAGCCAAAAATCATCAGTACATAAACGATGCAAACAGCGACAATCCCGATCACGTTCTTAAACGCTTTGCAGTGAACTGCAGCAACTATGCCGATTGAATATGCACCTACGGTCATAGGCGTTGCTACCACGAAAAACCTGAGTAACTTCTGTGAGAAAGCATCGCCCGCCAACTCGAACATCCAGAAAATAAACGCTGTCACGTATATCGTTGCCAATACATCCAAAACAACTGCAACCTTGCGCAGAGCAGTGGTGTGTTTGGGCTTCATTTTCTGCATGATAACCATCCTCCCTTCAAGAATAAGCCGCGTTTAGAACCACCGATAATGAGGGTACGCAACTTCAGTTATATTTTGTATCTTCGCTTAAACTACAATTAAAGATATCTTTTAGGCTAGTATATCAAAAAAAAAAAGGAGGTCAATTTTATATTTTTGCGGGACGGTGTCGGATAGTGTGAGGCAAATATCGTGGAATGTGTTATACTGTTCATAGCAATCTAATGTCCTTGGAGAAGAGTATTGTGTTTCGGTGCTTGAGTGCATGTGATACTTTTGTTTTTGATGAACTTAAAAATACTGTTTAAATGATTGCAGAGCAACATTTCCACATGTTTGGATGCGTGTGTTTTCACTGTCATTGTGGAAAATATTGTGGTAAAATACTGCTCCGGGAAGAGAAGTGCATCCGGCGGGTGCATGTGTATGTGATGGGTGATATTGAGTGTATTTTGCCTGCGAACCCGGAAGTGACAGGAGAGGAATGAACGGACTACGTAGAGATCATCGAGAAAAAAATAGGGAACATAAGGAAAACCGCATGGAAAAGGATGGAGAAAGACGCGATAGAATCGGAATTTTTTTTGGCGGCAGATCCGAGGAGCATGAAATTTCACTGCTTTCGGCAAAAAGTGTCGCGGATGCAATCGACAAGCAGAAGCATGAGATCGTACCGATAGGCATAAGCAGGGACGGAAGATGGTTTCATTTCGATGAGATCCCGGAGGAGATATGCGAAAAAGCCTGCGGTGAGCCGGTTTCCGTAAGCGAGGCATGCGGAGCGATAGACTTTGCATTTCCGGTGCTGCATGGTCCGTACGGAGAAGACGGCAAAATCCAGGGAATCTTTGAGATGATGAATATTCCGTATGCCGGAAGCGGAGTAACGAGTTCTGCACTGTGCATGGACAAGGCATTTGCAAAGGAAGTTTTTATTCAAAACGGTATTCCGACGGTTGATTATCTGCTTGTGAACAGGATGCTGATTATGGATGACATGGGGCTCGTAGTCAGAAGGTGCATGGATAAGCTGCGTTTCCCGATGTTTGTAAAGCCTGCCAACTTGGGTTCAAGTCTCGGCATTTCCAAAGTAGAGGATAGAGCGGAATTGATTACCGCGCTTCACCTTGCGTCCCAATATGACAGGCGTATACTGGTGGAACAGGGCGTGAACGCCAGAGAAGTGGAGTGTGCGATAATAGGAAACGACAGTCCGCTTGCTTCAGGCGTCGGCGAAATATCGGCAACGCATCGTTTTTACGATTATGAGGCGAAGTATACAGATGGCTCCGGTACGGAAATCCGGGTGCCGGCGGATATTAAGAAAGAAACGGTGGAAAAGATAAGGGCATATGCGGAGCGCGCGTATGTTGCACTCGACTGCGCCGGCTTCGCCAGAGCGGATTTTCTGATAGACAGAGAGAGCGGAGAGATTTTTCTGAGTGAGTTCAACACCATACCGGGTTGCACCAAGTACAGCATGTTCCCGATGTTGTGGCGAGAGAGGGGTATACCGTTTAAGGAAATAATAGAGAGGATAGTGAGGTTCGGATATGAAAGACATCATGTTAAGAATAGTAGGTAAGCAGTACGCGGGAGAGGAAGCCGAGGAGCAAATGGAATTTGTTACCGAGGGCAAGCTGTACGAAAGAAACGGGGCGACCTACCTCGTATATGAGGAAAGTGATTTCTCCGGTTTTCCGGGCTGCAAGACCAGCCTTAAGCTTAAGGAAGACACCATAAGATTGAAACGGCTCGGCAAAGATGCCGGATACGGGATGGAGATAGAATTTCGGAAGGGAAAGAGATTTTCGGGACAGTACGAAACGCCTTACGGAATGATCGACATGGAAGTTATGACAACGAGTGTGACCAACGATTTGTCAGAAGACGGCATAGGCAGGATCGGAGTCGATTACCGGGTCAGCCTTGAGGGGATGGCAGAAGGCAGAAACGAGCTGAATATAGAAGTTGCTGCATTGAATTGAGTTAAGATCGCGGAGGTAGAGATGAACGATAAGAATAGAAAGATTGCAAGAATAATAGTTATAGTGATTGCGGCGGCGATGGTCGGAACCACTGTGCTGTGGGCATTGCAGGCGATGGCATAAAGTACGCATTTTGATTCGGGAGAATGTGATGAAGATAGGTTTCAGTGCGGAAAAATACATAGAGGAACAGTCCAAGTACATCAGAGAGAGAATCAACAGCGGAAACAGCGAGAGGCTCTATCTGGAATTTGGCGGGAAACTTGTGCAGGACAAACATGCGGCAAGGGTGCTTCCCGGTTTTGACGAAAACGCAAAGGTAAAGCTTTTACAGAAACTCAAGGACGAGGCTGAAATCATAATCTGTATTTACTCCGGAGATATTACGACCAGCAAGACGAGACACGATTTCGGCATCACGTACGATCTTGAGGTTTTGAGGCTTATAGATGTTTTTCGCGCCTATGATTTAAAGATAAACAGTGTTGTGGTTACGCGGTACGAAGATGCGCCGGCTGTGAATATGTTCATAAACAAGCTGGAGAGGAGAGGAATTCGCACCTACAAGCACCACTACACCAAGGGATATCCGACCGATGTGGACACGATTGTGAGCGAAGAGGGGTACGGGGCAAATCCCTATATAGAGGTCAGTAAACCTCTCGTCGTAGTGACGGGACCGGGCGGTGGCAGCGGAAAACTGGCGACATGTCTTTCCCAGCTTTATCACGATTACAAGAGAGGAACAAAGGTAAGATATGCCAAATTTGAGACTTTCCCCATATGGAATCTTCCCCTCAAACATCCCGTCAATATAGCGTACGAGGCGGCGACTGCCGACCTCAAAGACGTGAACCAGATAGATTCTTATCATCTGGAAGCTTACGGCGAAACGGCGGTCAACTATAACAGGGATATGGAAGTGTTTCCCGTAGTCAGGAGGATTATAGAGAAGATTACGGGAGAGGCGGAATACAAATCGCCCACCGACATGGGAGTAAATCGCGCAGGTTTTGGAATCACGGACGATGAGGTCTGCCGTGAAGCTGCAAAACAGGAGATAATAAGAAGATACCTGATTGCAGAGTGTGACTATAAGAAAGGTAAAATCACGGAAGCATCTTTGGAAAGAGCGAAGCTCTTGATGAAAGAAGTTTCCCTTGAAGTCGAGGATCGCCCGGTCGTTTTGCCCGCAAGAACCGTTGCGGAGAAAAAGAAAAAAAGAGAAAAGTGCGATGAGAACATAGTGGTTATGGCGATTGAACTTCCTGACGGGAAGATTATTACGGGCAAGAGTTCCCATCTGATGGTTGCCGCAGCGGCTATGATTTTGAATGCCATCAAATATCTTGCGGGCCAGTCGGACGAGATGTTTCTTATCGGAGAAGAAATACTTGAAGCGACACAAAGGCTGAAAACCGATATTCTTAAGTCCGACAGATCTATCCTGAACTGCGAAGAGATATTGATAGCGCTGGCAGTGTCAAAAAAGGGTAACGGCGATGCGGAACTTGCCGCGGGCAAACTTCCGCTGCTTCGGGGATGCAGAGCGCATTGCACGGCGATTTTGAGTGACCAGGACGAGCAGACTTTAAGCGCATTGGGGATTGACTTTACATCGGATCCGGAATACGTGACGACCAATCTCTATACAAATTGATCGAAAGGGCGCGCGTACAGATAGAGCCATATGGTGCGCCGATAGAGTACACATATAGAGCCGTATGCTGCGCCGCCGGAATGTGCGTATAGAGTCGCCGGAGTGCGCCGCCGGAGTCGGGGTACAGGAATTTCGGAATAGGATTGGGAGCGGGAAGATAGAATATAATCGAGAAGTTTAGATGAAGAGTAAAGCAGAACAGAGTATAAGAAGAATCGCAGACATAAAATACAGACTGATTCTGGAAGGAACTGTGATAGGGATTCTTGCGGGGTTACTCATATCGATGTTTCGATTGATTTTGGCAAAGGCGGAATCTTTCAGAGCGACCGCGCTAAACGGCCTGCTTGAGACCGGAAGCGTCGGAACCGCGCTTACAGCCACAGGCGGTTTGCTGTTATGCTTTTTTTGTGCGTGGATATGCATCAAAACAGAACCGATGTGTGCGGGCTCCGGGATTCCGCAAGTTGCCGGAGAACTGAAAGGCAAGATCTTTCAAAACTGGTGGAAGGTTATAATCACCAAACTTGCGGGTGCATCGGCGACGATCTTTGCCGGACTTTCTTTGGGGCGCGAAGGCCCGAGTATACAACTTGGTGCGATGGTCGGGAAAGGATTCTCTTCCGTAAAGGACAATCTTGCAACCGAAGAAAAGCTGCTCATGACATGCGGCGCGGTCGCGGGTCTTTCCTCCGCTTTCAGCGCTCCCTTGGCGGGGGTGATATTTGCGCTTGAGGAACTTCACAAGAATTTTTCGATCGACATATTGCTGGGGGCGATGGCGTCGTCGATAGCTGCGGACTTTGTCGCATATTACATATTCGGACTGAATCCGGTATTCGATTTGAAACTGACCGAAGCGTTGCCGCTGAAATTTTACTGGACCATCCTTATATTGGGGATATTTTTGGGAGTGTTCGGAACCCTCTATGGCAAGGTGATTGAGTTATTTCAAAACGCATACGGCAAAATCGGTCCAAAGGCCGGGAGACTTGCCGTTCCGTTTGCGTTACTTGTGCCCCTCGCGTTGTTTTATCCTCACGTTTTGGGCGGAGGATATGATTTGGTTACCGAGATCGCCGAGGGCAAATTTCTACTTGGCGCGGCGGCGCTCCTTCTGGTTGTGAAATTTGGATTTTCCATATTGAGCTTCGCATCCGGCGCTCCCGGGGGGATTTTCATGCCGCTCCTCGTTATAGGCGGGGTCTCGGGAGGTTTCTTCTTTATGCTGTTTGACGGCTTTATGGGAATGAATGGGATATTTGTCGCCAATTTCGTAGTGTACGGCATGGTAGGTTATTTTGCGGCAATCGTAAGAACTCCCGTGACGGGGGTTATTCTCATAACTGAAATGGTGGGAGACTTTAGAAATTTCCTTCCGCTCTGTATAGTGGCGTTTGTCGCATACATAGTGGCGGATCTGATGGGCAGCCTTCCTATCTATGAACAGCTTTTGGGAAGAATGCTCGATAATAGCGAGGATCTCGGGATGGACGATTCCCTTAAGAGGAATAAAGTTTTGCTGTACAGTGATGTGTATATTTCAAGTTACATGGACGGGGAAAAGGTCGAAAACATGAAACTGCCGGCAGGCAGCCTTGTTGTTGCGGTCAACCGCGGAAACGCGGAGATCGTGCCGCGCGGCAACACTGTGCTGAAAGGCGGAGACAGACTTACGGTTCTCTGCAATCAGGGAGATATGGCGGACGTGGATGAAACGTTGCGCATGCTTTGCCGTATGGAGAGAGAAAAGGGTTACTATGAAAATAGAGCATAAATTTATGGAAGAAGGACAGCTTGTGGCAGTCCTTGATGGTGAAAAAAACGGGGGTTCAGATCATCCCGGGCGAGAAGATTCAAATAAAGAAAGTCCTAATAAAGAGGACCTGAATAAAAAAGATCCGGGTAAGGTGAGGCGGAACTTCAGTGAGGCGAGCGGCAAGGCGCTTGACCGTATCTGGAAGACTTCCTGGGTAAAAGAGGGGATATCTCCCGATGTTGAGAAACGCGCGTCCGAAGCTGTCGAAGCTGTATCTGAACTACGTAATATAACGGATAAAATACTCATAGTTTCCGGCGGCGCGACGGCGCGAGCGATTGCGGCGGTACTGAAAGCGACGTACTACGAGCGGACTTCCGTTTCGGCGGGGAATAAAGGTAAATGTTTGATGGCGGGGAATTCCTTGTCTACTTCAGAGTATAAAAAAATTCTGGACGAGCTGCAGGGCAAGAAGTTCGGAATGATTGCAATTTCATGCGAAAATGAGCCTGTGGAAGAGATAGCGGCGTGCGCAACAGCGGAAAAACTCATCAGAGACCGGCATGGCGCGGAAGAACTCGATCAAAGAATAACGGTAATAACGGGGAAAAGAGGAAGGTATCTTCCTGAAATGGCTTCAAGGGGTGCGGCAAGTCTGCGTATGCTTCCCGATGATATTTACGATGCCAACTTTGCGGGGAGCGACGGTTTTTTGATTCCGCTTGCGGCGGCGGGAGTCGATGTTACGGAATTTCTGTCGGGTTTCAAGAGCATGCTTGCAAGCACGATTTGGGATCTGGACGGTGACAGTTACGGCATCCGCATGGCAGAACTTGCGGTTGAGGGAGGAAATGAGGATATAATCTTTTGGCAGGAAGAGATGTCGGAAACCGCTGAGTGGCTCTGCTCGCTGCACAGGAGAGCAGGCGTGGATTCCCGTACCGTTTACGCGCCGGGCGAAAGTATGTACTTAAGAGAGAGCGCGTTTCAGACTCATATATTCTGCGCGGATGAGGATGTGGATATCATGACGCCGGTTTTCCCCGGCGCAAGTCGCGAGGGTACGTTGAGCATGCTTGCCGCGGAAAAGCAGGAAGAACTTTTTGTCGGTACAGGCAACAAAAGCGAGAGGATGAGATTTACAACTGAAAATTGTAAAGCGTACTCGATGGGTGAAGCGATGGCATTTTTTCAGCTTTCCAATGAGATCACAATGGACATTTTAGAAAACGAAGAGGCGGAAAGACGTTCCTGACGGCGCAATGTCGGGGATTTTAAGGGTGTCCCAAATACCTGCGAGATGCGTAAGTGAAGAAAATCGGGGGTTATAGGACAAAATCGGAAACTCATCCATGACAACATACAGGACATGAGAACATGAGCGCGGCGAACCGCACGCCGCTATTTATTTTCGATTACTGCATTCTATACCTGTTTTTCTACCACTTAGGCAAATAAAGTAAAAAATCCGTCCATACATATATACTGTAATCAGAAAGTGATTTATATATTGAAACCGACGGGAAATAGGCTGCCCGTCGGTTTTTATTTGTCATGCCTATGCAAGAACGGCGACCTGCTCTCTGATGAATTCCACGACTTCTCTTTCCGTGCATTCAACGTTATGTCCCATGAGATACAGTTTCATGGATTCGCGAATCACTTTGTAGCACGTATCGTTATCAAGTCCCGCAACGATCATGTTCTCCACTGCGTTTATATATGCCTTACGCAACATTTCCTGTTTATTCATGGCAAAGTCCTCCTGTCTAAATCTGAAAATATAATCTGAATAAGATTTTAGCATGAACGCGCGTCAAAAGCAATGACGCGAAGAAAAGCACAACACTTGATATCCCCCCGTTATCAATGTAAAATGCATTTTAATAGAGTTAAAGTGTCTAATGAAAATTACAGGCTATATATGGAGATGGATGGTTCGTAAAAGAACCGTCAGTAAAACTAAAGCAGTGGGAAGACTGAGTGGAACGACATAAAAACTGAAAGGAGGAATGATAATGGAATACAAGCCACCATTTGAAATGAATGAACGGATAGCGACTCTTACCGCTGAAATTGCAGAGCTGAGCGGAGAGATTTCTGTATACGAAGGATTGACCGCTAATCCGGTACTCCGGAGAGAAAATCGTATTAAAACGATTCGTTCTTCACTTGCTATTGAGCAGAACACACTATCTATCAAACAGGTAACGGATGTTATTGACGGCAAACGAGTGCTCGCTCCACCGGCAGATATCAAGGAAGTCCAAAACGCTTATGAGATATATGAAAAACTAAATAAAATAGATCCGTATTCCATGGAGGATCTTTTGAGTGCACATAGAGTTATGACAAAAGATCTAATAAAAGAGTCGGGTATGTTTCGCAGCGGGAATGCGGGCATATATGACGGTGAAAAACTGATTCATGCGG
>CP016202.1:1414343-1453072 GCA_003433295.1 Eubacterium minutum ATCC 700079
TCAAACTACATACCGGAAGTGATGAAAAATTTATTTAAGTGGCTTAAGGAAAGCAACTTGCATCCGTTGATAAAATCTTGTCTGTTTCATTACGAATTCGAATTCATTCATCCGTTTTCTGATGGGAACGGAAGAACCGGCAGACTGTGGCATACCTTGATTTTATCGAAATGGAAGCCGTTCTTTGCATGGGTGCCTATAGAATCATTGATTCATGATCATCAACAGGCGTATTACGATGCCTTAGGAACGTCCAACGAGAGAGGAAGCGCCAACGATTTTGTCTTATTTATGCTGAACATCATAAAAACTGCGTTAAAGGATGTTATAATCAGAACAAGAAATGTCGGAGATAATGTCGGAGATAATGTCGGAGATACGGGAGAACAAATCTTGAACCTTTTGAATAACGACCCGAGGATGAGCGCGCTGAAGGTAGCAGAGAATCTTGGCTTATCCGGTCGCCAGGTGGAGCGAATAATTAAATCTCTACGGGAAGAAGGACGTCTGGTACGCCACGGAGCAAATAGGGGCGGATATTGGGAAGTGAAGTTATAGAGTCAACCCACGGGGAGAACGGCAATTATTTACCATACAATGAAAGAGGTGGCAAATGGCTTTTACGCATCTGCATGTTCATACGGAATACAGTTTGCTCGACGGAGCGGGGAAGATAAAAGATCTGGTCCAAAGGGCGAAAGAACTCGGGATGGATTCGCTTGCCATAACCGATCACGGTGTAATGTTCGGAGTGATAGATTTCCATCGCGAATGTAAGAAGCAGGGGATACACCCCGTTATAGGCTGCGAAGTCTATACGGCTGCGCGCAAAATGGAAAACAAAGAATCTGACAAGGACAAGCATCAGGGGCACCTCATTTTGCTTGCGGAAAATGAAGAGGGATACAGGAATCTTTGCAGGATAGTTTCATTGGGATTTACCAAAGGCTTTTACTATAAGCCGAGGATAGACAAGGATGTACTGCGGGAAAACAGTTCCGGGATAATCGCTCTCTCCGCGTGTCTTGCGGGCAAGGTGCAGAGTTCGCTTTTGAATAGAGATTACGACGGAGCAAAGAGAGAAGCCCTCGAACTTTATGAAATCTTCGGGGAAGATCATTTTTATCTGGAACTGCAGGATCAGGGTCTGGAAGAAGAAGCGAGGATCAATCCGCAGCTTGCGCGCCTTTCCGAAGAAACGGGAATACCGATGGTCTGCACCAACGATGTTCACTATGTAAATCGCGAAGATGCGGAGGCCCATGATATTCTCCTGGCGATCCAAACCGCAACGAGTATAGACGATAAAGATCGGATGAGATTCCCTAACGATCAGTTTTATTTGAAGAGTGAGGAGGAGATGAGGGAGATCTTTAAGGACTTTCCTCAGGCTCTCGATAACACCGAAAAGATTGCAAAACGCTGCAAAGTTGACTTTACTTTCGGAGAATATCATATACCGGAATTCATCTCACCGGACGGAAAGAGCAATGAGAGGTACCTCAGGGAATTGTGCCGTGAGGGACTTGCCAAAAGATACGGCGGCGTGAGCGATGAACTGAAAGAGAGGCTCGACTATGAAATCGAAGTCATAGAATCCATGGGATATGTTGAGTATTTTCTCATAGTTTGGGACTTCATAAATTACGCAAAAGAACATGGCATAATGGTCGGCCCCGGCAGGGGATCCGCTGCGGGAAGTCTCGTGGCGTATTGTCTCAGGATTACGGATATAGATCCGATAAAGTACAATCTGATCTTTGAGAGATTCCTCAATCCGGAGCGTGTGAGCATGCCTGATATAGATATAGATTTCTGCATAGAGCGCAGAGGCGAGGTTATAGATTATGTAAGAGAAAAGTACGGCGAGGACAACGTCGCGCAGATTATAACGTTCGGTACGATGAAGGCCAAAGCGGTGATAAGAGAGCGCTGAATCTGTCGTATGCGGATGCGGACAGGATTGCAAAGGCGATTCCCTTTGAACTCAATATGACCATAGAAAAAGCGATGAAAATGAATCCGGATCTTGCGAGGATGTACGATGAAGACGAGGCGGTCCGTAAGGTCATAGATATGTCAAAAAAACTCGAGGGGCTGGCGAGACACGCCTCGACTCATGCGGCGGGTGTCGTTATATCAAAGCTTCCGCTCGTCGAGTATGTTCCGCTGTATTCATCCGACAAAGGAATCGCGACCCAGTTCAACATGACGACTATAGAGGAACTGGGGCTTCTTAAGATGGACTTTCTCGGTCTTAGAAACCTGACGGTGATAAGAAACGCTCTCGCCGCCATAGAGAAAAATCATGGGGTCAAGGTCGATTTTGCAAAGATGGGCTATGACGACAGTTCCGTGTATGAAATGATTGCAAGCGGCAACACCGAGGGGATTTTTCAGCTTGAGAGCGGCGGAATGACGGCGTTTATGAAAAACCTGAAGCCGAGCTGTTTCGAGGATATCGTCGCGGGCATATCGCTTTACAGACCGGGGCCTATGGATTCGATTCCGAAGTATATTGAGAATAAGAAGAACCCGGAAAAAATACGGTACGTGACGGAGCAGCTTGCATCGATTTTGGATGTTACCTACGGGTGTCTGGTCTACCAGGAGCAGGTCATGCAGATAGTCAGGAACCTCGCCGGATACAGTTTCGGACGCGCGGACATAGTAAGACGGGCCATGAGCAAGAAAAAGAAAGATGTCATGCTCGCCGAGAAAGAGTACTTTATTCACGGAAAGACCGACGAAAACGGGAATGTGGAAATCCCGGGCTGCGTGCGCAACGGAATCCCGGAAAAGGCGGCGGAAACGATATTTGCGGACATGGAAACATTTGCGCAGTACGCTTTCAATAAGTCACACGCCGCGGCGTATGCGGTGATTGCGTTTGAAACGGGCTGGCTCAAGAAACATTATCCCGTGGAATTCATGGCGGCGCTCTTATCCAGCGTTATGGGCGATACGAGTCAGACGTCCAAGTACATAAGGAACTGCGAGGAGATGGGGATCGAGGTTTTGCCTCCGGATATCAACGAAAGTGAGAAAAATTACACCGCTTTTGACGGGAAGATACGCTACGGTCTTCGCGGAGTAAAAAATGTCGGAGAGCATGCCATAGACGAGATAATCAAGGCAAGGAAGTCGAGAGGAAAACCTGAAAATATATTTCAGTTCATAGAGCATATTGATGTGGGTATCGTCGGTAAAAAAGCGGTCGAGAGTCTGATCAAGGCAGGCGCGTTGGATTGTCTGAATGAGAACAGAGCCGCGCAGCTTGCGGGCTGCGATCGACTTATAAGTTCCGCGCAGAATGCGGCAAGGAAGAATGTTGCCGGGCAGATTTCGTTGTTTGAGACGAGCAGCGAGCAGATGAGCGATGTAAACACGGGCGGCGACCTGCCCGACGTGGCGAACTTCGATGCAAAGGTTCTGCTCGCGATGGAAAAAGAGATGCTCGGGGTATACATTACAGACCATCCGCTGAACGCCTATTCCGATAAAATGAAAGGCAGGGTTTCCGTAACAAGCCGTGAACTTGCTTCCGTCGGTACAGACGGTGTGGAAGATGAGAGCGGCGGCTTTGATGAATCCGGTTTTGCCGGAAGCGGCGCAGGTCAGATATATGACGATATGAACGTTGTGATGGCGGGCATGATCGCCGGGAAGAAAAATCTCATAACCAAGAACAACAAGATGATGGCATTCCTCGATTTGGAGGATATGTACGGGATCACGGAAGTAGTGGTGTTCCCCAAGGTATATGACAGGTACCGGAACAACGTAAACGAGGATACGGTGGTGTTCATAAAGGGAAAATTGAACTTTAAGGAAGGAGAAAGTCCGAAACTGCTTGCAGATTCGATAATAAACGTGGATGAGATAGACCGGGCAGGGCAGGTTTCTGGCGAGGACGGAGTCGGTAAAGTGACCGGCAAGGCGAATGACGGCGCGACGGGGAATTCAAGACAGAGGCTGAAAGTCAGGATTCCGCAAGACATGGATGAGGGGCAAATTCTGCGTGTACTCGAAAGAGTTTTCCTTGAAAATCCGGGAGACATCCAGCCTTTGATATATCTTCAAAGCGGGAAAATCGTCAGAAGCAGTGTCAACGTTGACATGACCGGGTATCTGAAAGAGGAGCTGAATGAAATCGTGGGAGCATCGAATATCAAACTGGATAGATGAAAAATGGAGAAGATGTTTCAAGGAAGAAAAACGGAGAAAAAAGCGCCGGAATAGACAATTTTTCACTTTAAAACATGCAAAATAATTGTGCTCACAGACGAGAAGGTGAAGAGATGAGGAGAATAGGAATACTTACATCGGGAGGTGACTCCCCCGGGATGAATGCGGCTGTGCGGGCGGTGGTGCGCTGCGGCATAGAAAGAGGCATGGAAGTCTACGGAATACAGAGAGGATACGAGGGCCTGATTGAAGGAGCATTTTTGCCGATGAGCAGGAGATCCGTAGGCGACATCCTTCAGCGCGGCGGCACTGTTTTGAAAACCGCAAGGTGCCCCGAATTTGAAACGGAAAGAGGAATAAAAAAAGCCGTTTCGATGATAGAAACGTTGGGGATCGACGGACTTGTGTGCATAGGCGGCGGCGGGACCCTGAAAGGCGCGGATGAGCTGTCAATGCGCGGGGTTAAGGTAATGGGGATCCCCGGAACGATAGACAATGACCTCGGGTATACGGATTTCACTATAGGTTTCGATACCGCAGTCACCACGGTACTTGAGGCGATAGGCAAAATAAGAGATACTTCTTCCTCGCATGAGAGAACCACGGTCATAGAAGTGATGGGAAGACACTGCGGAGATATTGCGCTCTACGCGGGACTTGCCGGCGGTGCGGAAGAGGTACTTGTACCTGAAAGAGAATTTGATATAAATTTGCTCAGCAGAAAGATTTTGTTGAGCGCAAACGTCGGGAAACTCCACAGCATCATCATCAAAGCCGAGGGAGTGGAAATCGAGAGCGGGAAACTGGTCGAAATCATTCAGGAGCGCACGGGGCGTGAAACAAAACTGGTAGTGCTTTCTTACCTGCAGAGAGGCGGTTCGCCGACCATGAAAGACAGGATCCTGGCTACGATGTGCGGTGCAAAGGCGGTGGAACTGCTTGCCGAAGAATCGCAGAGCAAGGCCATCGGTACGGTGAATGATGAGATAGTCGCCTATGACCTTGCGGAGGCTCTTGAGCAGGAGAATGTTTTTAATGAAGAGATGTACGAGCTTATTGAAGTGCTGAGTAAATGAGAGATTCAGCGCAAAGATCTGCAGGAGAGGATTGCGGCAGGTACAGGTTGAGTACAATCTTGCTTCTCTGCGCCGTCTTTTGTAATACGATCTATATTGTGGCAGGTACAGCTTGGGTACAATCCCGGCGTGAGGATGGATAAATCGAGAGAGTTGAAATGAACAGGATAGCAGTTATATATTATTCAAAATACGGAACGACGCGACAGTACGCACGCTGGATATGCGACGCGGTCGGGGGAGATCTGTTTGACGCCCGTAAGACGAAATTGAAAGATCTGTCGGATTATGATATCGTTGTATACGGCGGAGGGATATATTCCGGGGGAATTAAAGGAATAGAGCTTATAACGAAAAACTGGTACAAGGGCCTTTCGGAGAAGAAGGTGATCTGTTTCGGCGTGGGTATCACGATAGACAAAGAAGAAAACCGGGAACAGTGCATTGCCATAAACTTTGAAAGACGTTTTGTAACCGACGCCAAAGAGGATGAGGGGAAGGAAACCGTAACTTTTAAAGCGTCAGAGCTTTTTAAGGAAAAAAGACTTCCCATAGAGTGTTATTTTCTGCCCGGGGCGTATGACCCGAAGAAGATTAAAGGCATAGATAAGGGAATCATGGCGATAACCAGAAAGATGATAGGAGATGATCCGGCGGGTCGGTATATCCTTGAGTATACGGGGAAGGGATGCGACCTCGTGGATAAAGATGCAATCGGAGAAATAGTTGAAGCTGTCAAAAGGCAGGTAATGCGGGACTCCGCCGGGCGGAAGGTAAATTTGGAATAGAGTACATCAGATGAAGAAAGATTATTTGAATCGTAAAAAAAGGAGTGACGGAAGGAGTATGAAAATAATTATGACTATTAGAAGAAGCAATAACATCAAAAAAGCCGCTACGGTCGTGCTGGCGCTGGTTGTGGCAATGACGTTTTCGCAGAGTGTATTTGCGGGCGACAAGGCGAAAATCAACCACACGAAGAAGAAGTTGTTTGTGGAGGACAGTGTTCAACTTAAGATAAAGCGCGACGGCAAGAGCCTGAACGGTGTAAAGTGGAAGAGCAGCAACAAGGAGATTGCGACCGTGTCGAAGTCCGGCAATGTTGTCGGAAAGGCTCCCGGTAAGGCCACGATTACGGGGAAATACGACAAGAAGAAGTATAAGTGCAAGATTACTGTTCTCGCGAGTGCCTGCAAGCATCCGAAGAAGGATTGCTGCATCCCGGGTTAAAAGTCTATGCATGGTTAAAAAGATCATGCAGGGTTAAAAGTCTATACCGATATCGTTCCCTATTATATTGCCGAAATCTATGGAATTGTCGCCGAATCTCCTGCGTATCTCATCTACGGTGCGCTCAAGGGATTCGGCTTCTTTGCGCCTTTGTCCGCCCGTATCGAATATGGACAGCTGCTCGCTCTCGTTTTCGTCAACCAGGTTGATTGCGGTCACCGTGAGCATGCGTATGGGGGCGTTGGCGCTTTTATATTTTTTTACTATTTCGTAGGCGGTTTTTCTGATTTCTTCGGCGAGATTGCTTGCGGCAGGAAGCTGGATCTGTCGGGAAACGGTGTGGAATGAGGGGTCTTTGATGTCCACCTTCACGCCATAGGCTTTCAGCCTGTACTTCCTGAGTCTGCCCGCGACGGTGTCTGAAAGTCTGGACAGACCGATGAGGATATCGTTTTCACTTATGAGATTTCTTCGGAATGTTATACCGTTTCCTACGGATTTTATCTTGTCGCGCTGGTCGAAATCTTTGACCGGTGACGTATCGTCGCCTTTCGCGTAGCCTTGTAAAACCGCGCCCTGCCTGCCGAGAATACTTTTCAGCTTGGCGCCGTCGGCCGCGGCGAGCATTCCGATAGTACTTATTCCGTGCTTTTTGAGTTTCTCCGCAGTCGCGAAACCGACAAAGAAAAGTTGATTCACGGGAAGAGGCCAGAGGAGATCACGATAGTTCTCACGGTTTATCAAGGTCGTGGCGTCGGGTTTCTTGTATTCGCTGCCCATTTTGGCAAAGATTTTGTTGTAAGAAACTCCTACGGAGAGAGATAACCCCAATTCTTTTTTTACCCTGTTGCGCAGAGCGTCGGCAATCTGCTTTCCGTCGCCGAAGAGCCTGCGGCTTGCCGTAACATCCAGCCAAGATTCGTCAACGGAAAACGGCTCTACGAGGTTCGTGTACTGATTGTAGATTTTGTTTAATTTGCTGCAGAAATCCCTGTATTTGTCGTGATGCGGCGGGAGAAACACAAGCCCGGGACACTTCTTTTTTGCCTGCCATACGGTTTCCGCCGTTATTACGCCGAAGCGCTTTGCCGCTTCGTTTTTTGCCAATACAATACCGTGACGGTCATCCGGATTGCCGCTTACGGCGACGGGTTTGTCCCTCAGATCCGGTCGTCCCAAAAGCTCTACCGAAGCGTAGAAACTGTTAACATCGCAATGTAAAATAACTCTGTCCATAGTAACACCTGAATAAAGTCGTGCGGGTAATTGAATAAAGTCAATCCCGAAGCATGTGTTCGCCTGCCCTGATTCCGGTTTCCCACGCGTGTTGCAGATTGTAGCCGCCGCACGGACCGTCGTAATCCAGAACCTCACCGGCAAAGAAAAGCCCCTTTATTTTTCTTGACTCCATGGTCAGTTCATCTATTTCCTCGTACAGGACCCCTCCGGCAGTGACCTGTGCAAAGTCCCAGCCACGCAAGCCGCTCGGGTGCAGGCTGAATTTCTTCAGCATCGAAAAAACTTTCTCCGCATCGCCACGTGAGCGCAGGTTGATATAATCCGCCAGCGGTTTTTTTAGCAGGGAAGTCAGCGGAACCGGTCTGTTTGATACGTATTCTCCCGCCGGAAGTCGCAAAGCCGGTCTGTTTGATACGGATTTCCCCACCGGAGTCTGCAAAGCCGGTCTGTTTGATATGGATTTCTCCGCCGGAGTCTGCAAAGCCGGTCTGTTTGATACGGATTTCCCCGCCGGAGTCTGCAAAGCCGGTCTGTTTGATATGGATTTCTCCGCCGGAGTCTGCAAAGTCGATTCTTTTGTCGCCCGGCAATGTGAAATATGTGAAGCTGTTTCAGACGGCAAAAGGTCGAGTTTCGGATTACGCGCACTTGAATCGATCGGATTCAACTCCGCGATAAGCCTTCTAACATCATCTATCTCCGGCAGGAAATCGATCTGCAGTTCGTAATCGTCGAAGCCGTTTTTGAGGGTTTTTCCGTTGGGTATGCGCATATATTTCGATAGGTTGAAGACACATATGCCGGAGATACCGTATGGTGTGAACTGAATTTCTCCCGTTTCTTTCCTGACGAGTTCGAGAGGCGCCGGCGGAGCAGGTATCTCCGCATTCCCGGCAGAACCGCGCCTTTTGACCGATGCCGTGAGCGAACTCTTGAGAGCGCTGACGCCGTCCTGAGGCGAACGCTTGAGAGAGTCGATACCGTCTTGAAGCGAACTCTTGAGAGAATCATTGCAGTACTGAATCGAACGGTAAAGTGAGATGCTGCACTTGGCTCTGACACCCGCGAGGGCTTTCAAATCTTCTCTTGTTTCAATGGCGGTAAGCGACGGAGCAAGGCGTGAAACGGTGTGTCCCATTGACCTTGCTAACTTCGCGCCGTCTCCTGTGGTGCCGAATTGCGCCCCGGCTTTTCCTCCGGCGGCAATCAGTACGTTTCTTGCCGAAAGTGAAGTTTCATTTTTACGGAGCCGCACGTTGAAGGTATCGCCCGACTTTGAAATCCCTGTCACGGGGGTATCGTACATGACGGTTATTTTTCTCTTTTTCATCGCGGAAACCATGATGCGCACAACGTCCGCGGCGTCCTCCGAGTATGGGTATATACGTCCTGAGCCGTCGGTTCTTGTGAAAAGTCCGAGCTTCTGAAAACGCTCCAAAACAAAGAGATGGTGCGGACATGAACTGTTTGAAAGATTACACCTGCCGTTACCGGTTGCGCTTAACTTTTTCCCGGGTACGGAGTTTTTTTCCACTATTACGATATCGGCGTCCGGGTTATTGTCCGCGGCGGATATGGCCGCCATCATGCCCGAAGCTCCTGCTCCTATTATACAAATATCAAACAAATTGTTTCCTCACCTTTCAAACAGAGAAGTATCGACGCCGGAAACACGGCTTAATGTTTCTTTGAGCAGTTTCTTTATCGCCTCAACGCCGCCCGGGGTATCAGAGTCTATGTTCACCGGAAGTATCGGATCGTGCAGAGAACGCCTTATCAGAAACCAGCCGGAGAAGTTTCCGCAGAAACTGATTCTGACGCCCTCGTAGTTCGGGCGGACGACAGAACACTTTATGCCGAACGGGGAGTATGAAATGCCGTCGAGAGAAAGAACGGCATCGATAGCTTCCTGCGCGCATGCCGCAAAATCCGAAGCATTTATCGGAAGGCGGATTTCCACGGATTCGGCAGGTTCGGACAATTTGTCGAGAACCGAGGAGATCCCCTTTCCCTGTTTGAACAGAAGCGCCGCGCGAATGACTATGCGCGTTGCTAAAAATGCGCCGTCGTCCAGGAAAAAATTATCTTTATATGCGGCATGACCGCTGGTTTCGATTGCCAGATAGCTCGGTATCCCCTTGTTGTTCAGTTCGATGGACTTGTTGATTACGTTCCGGTAGCCCCGCTTGTAACGCAGGTGCCTCAGGTTGAGAACCTCTTCAAGGTAGTCGTGGAGCTGATCGCTTGTGATACTGTCGGTAACCACGGTGGAGCCGGGGTACTTGTCCGCAATCAGTGCGGCCGCCATGGCGACGATCGCATTTCTGGAGATCTCTTTGCCGTTTTCATCTACGGCGGAAGAGCGATCCACGTCGGTATCGAAAATAAGACCCAAATCACATTTTCCCGACAAAACGGCTCCGCATACGGATTGCATGGCTTCGCTGTTTTCGGGGTTTGGCGGGTGATTGGGGAAACGACCGTCCGGATCCAGATATCGGCTCGTCGAGATGTCTGCGCCCAACGGTTTCAACACTTCGTTCGCATAGAAGCCTCCCGCGCCGTTTCCGGCATCGACGCAGATCTTCATACCGCTTAGGGGTTTTGACTCGGTTTTATGATTGCCTTTGCGGGGTGAGGCTTCACATGCGGAGCTCATTTCATCGATGATTATTTTGCGGAGATTTGCGGAATATGTTCGCATCAACGGAGCGGCAATCCGCTTTCCCTCGTTTCCCGGGGTCGATGCGGCGGATAATCTTGAAATGATTTGAGTACTTTCCGCAAAATTGAGAATATCGGTGATGTCGCCCTTGTCGAAACCGCCGTTTTTAGTAAAGAATTTAAACCCGTTTCTGTTCCATGGAAGATGGCTTGCGGTAATCATTACCGCACCGTCCGCCAGGTAATCGGGGAAAACGGTACTCATGAACATCGCGGGGGTCGAGGCAAGACCGCAGTCGAGTATACAGACCCCGTAAAGAAGGAGGGCTTCGCAGAAATTGTTTAGAATTTCAGAACCCGAAAGTCTGGAATCACGACCGAGGGCAATCCGTATATCCGCGGGTGATTTGCCCGTGCTGAGCGTGAGGCTGTACAGAAATCCTTTTGCTATGCGCGAAGTGACCTCCGGAGTAATGTTCACATCTTCTCCACGGACGCCGGGAAGAGCCACTCCCCTTATGTCGCTGCCGTTTTGGAGCATGCCGTAATCGTAATTTGCCATATGCGGTCCCCCTTATTGTATATCGAAGCATCAAAACAGTACCCGGTTTTCAGCCCCTTATATGCCAATTATATTGAATGAGTGAAGAGAATTCAAGGCAACTTTATACGAAGACAACCGCACTCTTCCCGATGAGTATATTTTTGGCATTAAGTGAAAAGTGGCTGGTAACGAAAGGTTTATGTGATATAATGTGTTTAATAACAGAAAATATGTATAAAAGGTAGAAAAATGAAGAAAAAAAGGTCAAAAGGTTGCCTTTACCGTATAGCCATACTGCTGTTGCTCGGAATTATGGTTTTCTGCGGATACAAGATTGCGAAAATCCTGTACGAATACCATGAGGGAAGCAAGGTTTACAGTGATGTGGCAAGAGATGCCAAAGTTAAGGTCGGCAAGAAACAGGTGAGCGTTGACTGGGAGAAACTCAGAAAGAAAAACGACGATGTTGTTGCGTGGCTCTATTCCGCGGGCAGTGTGATAAATTATCCGGTGGTTCAGGGGCAGGACAACAAGTATTATCTGCACAGGCTGATTAACGGTGAATACAACTTCAAAGGGACCCTGTTTGTCGATTACCGGGTGGAAAAACCTTTCAAAGGATTCAACACGATAATATACGGGCACAGAATGAAGGACGGATCCATGTTCAAGCCTCTTGTCCGGTATGATGATATGGACTATTACAAAAAACACAAGGTCATGCGGCTGGCAACGCCGGAGAAAAACTATGATCTGCTGATCTTTGCGATGTCGCGGATTTCGGTAAAGAGCAAGCTGTATAAAATCTTTTTCAACGGCGATGCGGAGAAACGGGAATTTATAGACGAAATTCGCAGAGTGTCCGCAATAAATCCGAAAGTGCGGGTCACTAAAAAAGATAAAATCGTGATGATGAGTACCTGTACGGCTGAACTTGACGACAAGCGGATTGTGGTATTCGGAAAACTGAAGGCGAGGAAACCGTGACAGGACATTTTATACGGAAAGAAAAACAGCGGTCACGAAGTAAAGAAATTCATGTTGGAAAGACAAATTGAAAAAATGAGAATGACGTGAGGGAAAGAGGGGACTTATGCATATTGTGTTTTGTGATGATCATGCGGATGTAATTGCAAAATATCAAAGGATAGTGGAAGATATATGCGTGAGGCATAAGATAGATGCCACGTTTGACAGTTACAAAAGCGGAGAAAGCTTACTTTTTTCCATGGAGGAAATAATCCTCGGGGCAGATATAATTTTTCTGGATGTCAGAATGCCGGGTCGCAACGGGATAGAGGTGGCGAGCGTGCTGAGAGAAAACGGATACGGTGGTGAGATTATTTTCCTGACCCTGTTTAAAGACGCCGTCTACTACGCATTTGACGTAAGAGCCAACAATTACCTGCTGAAAGAAACCGCAACGCTAAAGAGAATCGAAAAGGTTTTTTTGGATGCGGTCGAGATAGTGAGGGAGAAGAACGACGAATTCATACTCCTTACGGGAATCGGCGAATACAGGAACGTTCCGATAAAAGAAATAAGATATTTTGAGGTGAATCAGAAGATCGTAACCGTGTATTACGGGCATAGAAATTTTGAGTTCGTGTCGACGATAGGCAAATTGGAGAATATACTGTTCAACAAAGGATTCATTAGGATTTCAAGGTCGTATCTCGTTGCAAAAAAGTATATAAGGTCGTTTGTTTACGGGAAAGTGTTTATGATGGACGGAGAAGAACTTCCTGTAGGCAGAAAATATTATAAAGAACTTAAAAATATGATGAAAAATGGTGTAGAATAGATCGAAGCAGATAGATTAAACAGATAGATTGAAACAGAGATGAGATGAATGAAGGTGAGGACGTGAGAAAACGAAAAATAAATATGAACCTCGGGCTGTGCAGCGCGGTCGCGATACTCGCTTTCATGTGCGCGTTTGGTTGGATTTGCGGCTGCCGGGCATACGCCGATGAAAAACCTCCGGGGGACAGGAGCACATACGACGTGCGGGTCAAGCAGAGAGCCACGGAAACCAAAGACGGTATAAGGGAATACAGGGATAAGGAGAGCGGAAAAATCTATGAGGAAAAAATTCCGAAAACCGGTCACATCTGGGGAGAGTGGAAGATAGTAAAAAGACCCACCGAAGATTCCGACGGCTATAAAGAGCGGTATTGCCTGCGATACGGTAAAGAGAAGCGCAGTGTAAGCCATTCTCAAAAGTCGGTCTTGAAGAAAACCGGCGGCGAATGGAAGCCATGGGTAGTGGATAAAAAACCCACAAATACGGAAGAGGGATTGAGGCACAGGAGCAGTTTTAATGATAAAAGACGTATCCAGTATGATGTCATTCCCGACTCAAGGAGAGCTGCGATAATCGTTCCGGGAGAAACTATGCGTCCGATAGTACTGGAACCGGGCAATGCGGAAGTACCGAGTGAGGCGAATGGGAACGGAAGAGTGATCAGGCATGATATCCGGGAAGATAAGCGTGATGCAAATGCGCCCGGAACATCTTCCGGAGAGTCTGCCGCGAACAACGGGAAAGGGACAGGCGGAAAGCCGGTGCCGTTCAGCGCCGCGGACGCCGTTATAATAGGCGCGAACGGTACAATGGCAGGCGTTTGGATATTGATTCTGCTTCCGATGTTTCGTGTAGCTGTTTGGGTTTCCGCCAAAAAACGTGCGATAAGGAGGAACAGCGTATGATTCCACGTCGGGTGGCAGGATTGATAATTTTAGCTTTGATCATCGTCGGCGGCGCGATTGCATATTTTATATTGCGGCGCAAGGTAAGAGATGCGGAGTCGGATATTCAGATTGTCAAGAGGAAAGATCTGAAAGGCAAAGATTCAAAAGAGAACGGAGATTGAGCATGTTTAGGAGAACAAAGAAAAGAATACTTGTGATCGTGGGGATCACGTTTGCGACCGCCGCGGTATTCGGTGCCGGTCACGGACTTTTCAGAGACGCATATGTGTCGGCTCTTACATCGGATCCTTTTGTGGAAATGGATGTAAAGGTAGCGGAAGCTCTTACTTTCGAGTGTACGGAAAACGGTGGAGTGCCTAAGCCGGACTCCAAATACAGCTTTGAACTTCGGGACGAGAATAAGTATGATGACGGTATTCCGCCCGTCTATAAGGCGGAAAACGTGGGAGGCGGAATCTTTTTCGACTATGAAAAGATTCTTGACAGGATACATGACAAGATAAACTCTTCCCCGGATTTTGCGGGTCGCTTTGACTTGAATTTCAGTGTGAAACAGATAAAAGGAAACGATCCGAATACGGTTTACGATGAGACGGGATACACTATAAGAATCAGCGTAGTGTACAGCGAAAATGAAGACCTTTATAAGGTTACGGATGTAAGTTTCTATAAGAACGATTTGCCGGCATGGGAGCAGGTTAAAAGCGTCAGTTTCAACAACTACGTCAAAGAGGAACACAAACCGGAACTCAAGGTCGAAGAAACGGATAGAATCAGCGGCGGCACCCTTAAAGGCGGAAAAGTCTATACATACACGATAAACGTGCGCAACGACGGGAATGCGCCTGCGGAAAATGTGTATATAAGGCGCTACATGCCCGAATACACGAATTTTGTACCGAACGGCAGGGAAGGCTCGTTCGACGATCCGTATGACTGTACGGACGGCAGAGAGAGCGTAAGATGGGTAATCGACTCTTTAAAAGAGGGAGAATCCAGGAGTTTCAGGTTTTCGTTTTCGGTCAATGTCTGTAAACCCGGTCGTTTGAAAAAAAGTCACGAGGTGCAGTGGGAAATCGTCGGTTCTGATCACGAACCCGGGTTTCTGAAAAATGATCCTGCGAACAAGAGCTGAAAGACGGATCGCCTTATATCGCAGGATTTATGTTCCCCTATCGCGCGGCAGGGTTTATGTCGCCGTCAAACCGGTGTATACGGGAGTTGCTTACGCTTTAAATAAGCGCGCTCCAAACAAGCACGGCGCGGGTTTGTCGGGCGGTTGCTATTTCACGGAACCGTCAGGGTTGAAAAGCGGAAGTTCTTCAAGGTAGATTATGTCATCCCGATTTATTGCGTCGCCCTCGGCGAGTACCGCCATTTTGCCGGCTATGCTGCAGTCAATCTGCTCAAGGAGTTTTTCTATTGATTTCAGTGACTCACCTGTACTGATCACGTCATCGACAATAAGAACTCTGCGGTTTTCCAGTAGGGCGATGTCGGACTGCCCGAGGCAAAGCTTTTGAACGTTGTCGGTAGTTATGGAATCGACGACTGTCTCTATAATATCCAGCATATAAAGTTTCTGCGCCTTGCGGCACACCACATAGTCTTTGTCGCCGGATTGGCGCGCCATCTCATACGCAAGCGGAATCCCCTTGGATTCCGCCGTTACTATTACATCAAATTCAGGAGCTTTCTTCAAAAGTTCGCTCGCCGCGGCGCAGGTGATTTCAACGTCGCCGAACATGACAAAGGCTCCGATATAAAGTTCATCGTTTATAGGGCAGAGCGGCAGTTCGCGCTCAAGCCCGGCAATCTTCATTTCATAAAACATCTTAATTCAGGTTCCTTTTCTTTCTATCCCTTAAGGCATCACGAGAGTGTAAATCCTTGCGGCAAATAAAACGAAGCAGATCCACATTATGGCGTTGATGTCTTTTGCTTTTCCGGTAAGCAGTTTGATGATGACCCACGACAGCATTCCGAACATGATCCCGTTTGCGATCGAATAGGTGAAAGGCATCATTATAATCGCCAGGAAACCTGCGATGACCTCCGCAAGGTCACCGCTGAAAGTCATGTTTTTGACGGCGCTGAGCATCAGAAGTCCTACCCATAAAAGAGCGGGAGTCGTCGCAAATCCCGGAATGGCAAGGAATATGGGCGAAAGGAAAAGCGACAGAATGAACAGTATTCCGGTGACCAGCGCGGTCAGCCCCGTTCTTCCGCCGGCAGCGACACCTGCGCTTGATTCAACGTATGATGTTACGGTTGATGTTCCCATGCACGCGCCTGCCATGGTGCCTACCGCATCGGAGAGCAGAGCCTGTTTTGCACGCGGAAGATTACCTTCGGAATCGAGCAGATTCCCCTTCGATGCCACGCCTATCAGTGTTCCGACCGTATCAAATATGTCGACAAAAAGAAAAGAAAATACGATTATGGCAAAATCTATGATATGTCCGCTTATCCAGTGGAAATCGAATTCAAAGATATTCATGCGGGAAGGAAATATGCCGCCCGAGAAGTTCGGAATCAGTGAGTAAACACCATGCGCCGGATCCACGTGATACCAGCCCGTGCTTTGGGCGATAATACCGAGGAGCCATGTGGCGAGGATGCCGATGAGTATATCTCCTTTGACCTTGTAGTGGTGAAGTATGGCGATGATCATAAGGCCCACCAACGCAAGAACCATCTGCGGCGTTGCAAAATTTCCGAGTGTCACAAGCGTAGACTGGTCGCCTATAACGATGCCGGCGCCTTTAAGTCCGACTATGACGATAAAGAGCCCTATGCCCGCTGTTATGCCGTATTTCAGATTTTCCGGTATGTCGTTTACGAGTTTTTCGCGGAAGTTTGTGAAAGACAGCAGGACGAAAATAATTCCTTCGCACAATACAGCGGCAAGAGCGATCTTCCACGGATCCTGTATTCCCTGTTTTGCCATGGGGATGCATACGCTGAAAGCGAAGTACGCGTTAAGTCCCATTCCCGATGCGAGCGCCACGGGGTAGTTGGCGTAGAAAGCCATGATCAGCGTGGCAAATGCGGCTGAAATCGCCGTTGCGGTAAAAACTGCGGCGTTGTTCATACCGGCAGCCGATAAAATACTCGGATTCACCGCAAGTATGTAGACCATGGCGAGAAACGTGGTGATACCTGCAGTGACTTCAGTTCTGACGTCAGTTCCGTGTTCACGGAGCTTAAAAAGTTTTTCCATATTCTTCTCCTTTGTTGTAAAAATTGATTTTCCGATAAAGTAATAACTAATAAATAATAAAAGTAATAACTAATAAGTAATATTGAAACCAAATGACCCCGCTTGGAGGTCTGTAGGCATCTTAAACGTTTTCGGGAGTTCCCGGCTGAAATGCCTGAGGACGACTCCTGAAAATTTTTAAGCGATTATTGATGAGTACTGCCAAGACGTTCTTTTTTTGACGGCAACTGTGAAAGCACAACCGCCGCGAAAATCAGTAGACAGCCCATATAACCACGCGCCGACATGCTTTCGTGCAGTATGATGGCGCCGGTAATCACCGAAAAAACGGATTCCAGACACAGAATCAGAGATGCTTCCGACGGATTGGCATCGGCCTGTGCCACGATCTGCAGGGTGTATGCCATACCGCCCGAGAATACCCCGGCGTACAGAATCGGGAACCAGTTTGCAAGTATCGACGGCAGATGAGGTTCTTCCAATATGAACATGCATATTATACCGAGAAGTCCGGAAACAAGGAATTGAATGCATGACATCTTGATGCCGTCCGTCTTGGGCGAAAAATGGTCGATTACCATTATGTGCAGGGCAAAGCCGAATGCGCACAGCAAAACAAAAAAATCACCTCTCTGTATGTGGAAACTTTCCCCGGGTTTCATGGTCAAAAGGTATAGCCCCGCGATGGCGACGATTGCACACAGCCATATTATTTTTTTGACCTTGTGACCTATAACGATTGAGATTATAGGAACTATAATGCAGTAGACCGAAGTTATGAAACCGGATTTACCGGCGGTGGTCATGCCGATGCCGTACTGTTGCAGAGTCGATGCGACAAACAGCGCAAGACCGCATGATATGCCGCCTGCCCATAGAATTTTCCTGTCACCGCCTTTGCCGGACTCTTGCCGTGATGTTCCGGGATCGGCGGACGATACGGTACCGCCGTCCGATGATGCGGCGCCGGCGGTCGTGCCAAGCGGTGAATCCTTTACGTTCTTCTCCGCAACCTGATTTTTCTTATTTTTTCTGATGTTGTCAAGTATCAGAATGACAGGCATCAGGGAGAGACCCGCCACAAAGGTTCTCACGCCGTTGAACGTGAAAGTTCCTACATCTGCACCCACCTTCTGGGCGACGAAAGCCGATCCCCAGATAAAGGCGGTCAGAAGCAGGAAAAGATTACTTTTCATTCTTTTGCTCATAATAACTCCTCTTTTGATTCTTCTCTCAATATGAAATACGCCGCGATATGAAGCTTCATTATACTTCGTGCAATGTCGCGGTAATTTCACACCATACTTCGGACAATGTCGCGGCAATTTCACACCGGCCGACATGCGTGATGCCGCCACCGTTATTTTAACGATTTTATGTCGACATATCAATAGTTTTATGATGATTGGACACCGGAAAAGGACAGGCCGTTCGATTACAACTTGAACAGAAACTGCGTTTATGCTATCGTGGAGAGGCAGAGCGGAAGCGTGCGGGAAATCGAGGAGAGGGATTTACAATGCAGGGGAACGAAAGAAACTATAACTGTAAAAAACAGGAGAGAAAAGTATCACAGACGCAGGAGAATGAAAAAACGCGAAAAAGCGGCAGAGACGCCGGAAAGGATTTTACGCGGAACGAGGAAAGATTGAAAAGATTCGTCGCGGAAATAGGGGCGCCGGACAGTGAGGCGAAGGAACGCGCAAAGGAACGACAGGATTCCCTCGCGAAAGTTCCGGGAAGCCTCGGAGAATTGGAGAAGATATCCGTCAAAATGGCGGGCATTACCGGCAACGTAACCGGAAATTCCCTGAAAAAACAATGTGTGGCGTTGTTCTGCGCCGACAATGGAGTTATATCGGAGGGAGTGGCATCCGCACCCAGATCCGTGACCTTGTCGCAGACCGTAAATTTCACCAGACGCATCACGGGAGTAAGTTCGCAGGCAAGGTATTTCGGCATAGATATTTTAGACATAGATATGGGAGTTGCCGATGATATTCCAAAAGAACTTTGCACCGACAAGATGACAGATGAGCACGGCGGCATACCTTTCAAAATCGTGAACAGGAAAATCGCGGCAGGCACGAGGAATCTTGCCGTGGAAAGCGCGATGACGAGAGAGCAGGCGATCAGGGGGATTTTGACCGGCTTTGAGGCTGCCGACGCCATGAAAGACGCGGGGATAGAACTTTGCGGAATAGGCGAAATGGGAATAGGCAACACGACCACAAGTTCATGTCTTTTGAGAGCGGTGACGGGAGTCCCGGCGGAAAAACTCGTGGGCAGAGGCGGAGGTCTGAATAACGACGGGCTTGCGAAGAAACTGGAAATCGTAAGGGATTGCGGAAGCAGAGCCAAAAACGAAGACCCGATCGGAAAACTTATGTCCGTCGGAGGGTTTGACATATGCGGCATGGTCGGCTGTTTTCTCGGCGCAGCAAGAAACAGGATGCCGGTAGTGATAGACGGATTTATATCCATAGTTGCGGCAGTGATGGCGAAGGAATTCAATCCGCTGGTTACGGAATACATGTTTGCATCGCACAAATCAAAGGAAATAGGATATATGACGGCAATGGAGTACCTCGGACTTTCACCTATGTTCGACCTTGGCATGAGACTCGGCGAGGGGAGCGGCTGCCCGATAGCGTTCAAGGTAATCGAGGCCGCATGCGCGAGCATGGATTTTATGAAAACTCTTGCGGAAGGCTCGATAGACGATGAGTACCTTGACGAGATAAGGAAAGGCAATTTTTTCTGATGAATGTGTTTATCGGCGGAGGATGTAAAAACGGGAAATCCCATTATGCGCAGGAACTTGCGAAGAAGATGTCCGAGGAGAGCGGAACGCCTTTATATTATGTGGCGACGATGATTTCCACGGGCAGGGAAGACGACCGGAGAATAGCAAATCATGTCAAAGACAGAGCGGGAATGGGATTTATAACCTTGGAACAACCGACAAATCTGTGCAATATAGCAGCACGTCCGGATGTGGAAATGAGAGGGACTTTCCTGCTCGACAGCATAACGGCGCTACTTCAAAACGAGATGTTCAAACTTTCGGGAGAATATTGCCCGGACGCCGGAGAGAAAGTTTGCGCGGATCTCAGACGATTTGCGGGACTTGTCGGCAACAGCGTAATGGTGTCGGACTATATTTATTCCGATGGCGGAAACTACGACGAAATGACCGAGAATTACCGCAGAAGTTTGGCAATGTGCGACAGATGCGCCGCGGAGGTCTGCGAACAGGTGATAGAGGTTGTGTTCGGAATATTCAACAGGTGGAAATAGGAGAGATCGGGATGAGAATCGTGACAGCTTTTTTCATGGCATGGGGCAATTTCCTTACGCTGCCCTGTCCGTATAAAAAATGGGATGGAAAACTGAAAAACCTTATGATGGCTTTTGTTCCCGCCGTAGGCGCGGTGATAGGACTCATCTGGACGGGACTGATGATACTTTTGCGATATGTGGACGCGCAGATAGGAATGCCCGATTCGGTGGCGGCGCTCATCTCCACGTTCTACATATTCGCGATATGCGGATTCATGCACCTCGACGGGTACATGGACTGCAACGACGCGATTTTGTCAAGACGACCGCAGGACGAAAAGCAGCGCATTCTGAAAGACTCGAACGTCGGCGCTTTTGCCGTCGTTATGCTCGGTTTCCTGCTCATGGCTTGGTACGCGTCTATGGTGGTGATCTGGGACAGGCTCCCGTTGAGTCTGTTTTTCCTCCTGCCTGTCCTGAGCAGGGCTGTTGCGAGCAATGATGTGTTGGATTGCAGACCGATGAAGCACAGTCAGTATGCGGAAAACTACGCTGACGCCGAAGAGAGGACGAGAAGTCGCATTATCGTGGCTGTGTGCCTGCTCGTTGCGCTGTCCGTCACCGCGCTTGCGGGTTCCTTTTACGGGCACGGCGTGACCTACGGAATTGCACTTTTTGTCGCGCTCGCAGGTTCGCTGATCGGCGGAGCATATGCGAGGCAACAGCTCGGAGGAATGAGCGGAGACGTTGCGGGTTATGAAATCTGCTGGTGCGAAGCGATCGGAGTGATTGCGCTTGCGGTCTCGATTTGACGGGCGAAAAGGAAAGCGACTTGCCGACCGGCGTGTCATTCATGCATCACCGCAGCCGTCGAGAACGGGCGAAAAGGAAAGCGATTTGCCGACCGGCGCGTAGTCGGCGTTCTGCCGGAGAGGAGAAATATGATTCTGATTACGGGAGGAGCATATCAGGGTAAACTTGAATATGCCGTGAACGAATTTGCAATTAAAGACGACGAAGTTTTTGTCTGCGCGGGGCCGGAGATCGATCTCAGCGCAAAGGTGCTGACGCACTTTGAAAAGTACGTGTTTGCCTGCATAAAAGCGGGTGTCGATGCGCGTGAGTGCATAAAAGGAAACATCGAGCATTTGAGGGATAAGATTATCATAGCCGACGACATAACCCAAGGCGTCGTGCCCGTGGACAGTCAGGAGAGAGCATGGCGCGAAGAAACGGGGAAATGCCTCGTTCTGTTGGGCAGTGAAGCTGAAAGGGTGATAAGAGTATTTTGCGGTATTGCGCAGGATATAAAGGGTGAAAACAGGTAAAAACAAGTGGCTCGCCCGAAAGAAGGAGCGGGTACGGAGAATCATAAAATAGCGGCGGAAAAGGAGAGGCGGCATATGGTTTCAAAATTGATAATCATAAGGCACGGCATAACCGAGGGTAATGAAAAAAGATGGTTTTACGGTAAGACCGATCTGCCTCTGCTTAAAAGGGGAAGAGAAACTCTTTTGGAATATAAACGGGCGGGTGTCTACCCGGAAATTCCGGATGATGCGCAGTGTGTGGTTTCGGGTCTTGCGAGAACCAGGGAGACCATGGATCTGCTCTATGAAAGAAGTGAGTGCGTTGAGATAGAGAACCTTCAGGAAATGAATTTCGGTGTCTTTGAGTGCCGCAGTTTCGACGATTTGAAGGAGGATACGGAATTTCAAAGATGGGTTTACGATGAGCGCGGCAATGTCTGCCCGCCGGGAGGGGAAACGAGAAATGATTTTTCGAAAAGAGTGAAAGACGGCTTAAAAGAGTTGATAGGTCTGCACAGGCTGAAAGAATGGTCACATCGCCACGGAGGCGAGGATGCTGTGACCGTTATGGTCTGTCACGGAGGCGTAATATCGGCAATCATGCAGGAGTTGTTTCCGGAAGAAAAATCCGGAATGTGGGACTGGATCCCGGATCCGGGACTCGGCTATGTGGTGGACTTCAGCGCGGGAGATCCCGCGGCGTACGACAGGCTGAAATTACCGCTTGCCGTTGAAGCGCACTGAAACTTCGCCGGTATGAAGCGTTCGGGTCATGTCCTTGTTCGGACCTTCAAGAAATCGAACGATAAGACCGCCATCGTCGGATATGTCGATCGCTTCGGCGCAAAATCCGCGCGTGTCATAATTCGGATTCACCGTGACCTTTTTCCCGAGGATCATACAGCGTTGCCTGTAATCATCAAAAAAGTTTTTGTCCTCTACGTTGTTCAGGCTTTGGATGCTTTCGTCAATGATTGCGGCGGCAAGCATGTTCCTTGAAAAACTGCCTTCGGTTTCCGATATGGATCCTGCAATCGAATCCGTATCGGCAGAGAATTCCCCCGGGAAGCAGTTTACGCCGATACCGATGATCAGACTGTCGATTTTCCCTGTTTCAAAGTTTGTCTGTGCCTCCGTGAGGATGCCGCAGATTTTTTTTGTGCCTTTGAAGAGGTCGTTGACCCATTTGATCTGTACTCGAGTATTGCATACGCGTTCGATAGCGCGCGAAACCGCGACTGCGACAGCCATCGTCACATACAGAGATTTTTCAAGGGTAAAACTCGGCTTCAGCGCGATGGTGAGATAGATTCCGGTTCCGCCGGGAGATTCAAAACTCCTGCCCAATCTGCCGCGCCCCTTGGATTGTCTGTTTGCGATTATGATTTTGGCACGGCGGTTGAGTTCTCTGTCTTTGGCGAGGGAATTGGTCGACGTGACACAATCGAAGACCTCTATGTCGCACGGAACTGATACGTAGGGCAGAATGCCGTCGCGCGTCAACAGATTTTCATCCTTTACAAGGCGGTAACCGCGGTTCCGCTTAGCGTCTATGATGTATCCTTCTTTTTTAAGGGCGCTTACCGCTTTCCACACGGAATTGCGCGAAACCCCGAGTTTTTCCGCAATGGATTGACCTGAAATATACTCCCCCGGTTTGTCGGTAAACAGTTTTAAAAGTTCGCTTCTTGTAGACGTTTCGTTTCTTGTAGACATATGGTTTCTCCCCTGGATTCTTATAATTGTATCAGACTGTGCGTTAGACGGTGCGGCGTCCGCCGTGCCGCGGATAAGCCCGGCGGGCGGCATACGCTCCCCGCGAAAGTATGCCGGAGTTCGGTGTCAAAATCCGTAATGTGTTGACAGAAAAGTTGCGATTATCGGTAGCGTGATGAGCGATAAGGTGGTTGTAAGAGCCACGCCCTCCGCGGCCAGATCGGCATTGTGACCTTCCTTCGCCGCCACGCTCACGGTCGATACGGCGCATGGAAAAGAGGCCGAGAAAACGACCGTCAGTTTGGCGCCGCCCGATACGGGAAGCCAATTCACCGCAAGGAACGTCGCCGCGGGTATCAAAAGCAGATTTATCAGTGAGGCTTTGAGAAGATCTCTGTTCTTCAATATGGATACGGCATTGTTGTTAGCCAGCTGAACCCCGACTATGAGCATTGATAGCGGAATGCTGGCATCACCTATCGTTGAAAGGAATTCCAAAAATGGATCCGGGAGATTCACACCCAGAAAAAGAATCACACAGCCTGCGGTCGCCGCGACTATGCAGGGGTTGAGCATTGATTTAAGAATCTTTTTCAGGTTATAGTCGTTGGTTTTACCGATATTCATCTGAAATACGGCAGTGAAATAGAGATAAACGTTCAGCGGGATGTTGGCGATTACGATCAGGAAAAATATATAATCCCCGAACAGTGCTTTGGTAACGGGAAAACCCATGAAGCCCGAATTGACCGCGGTCATTATCACGGTCATAAGTCCTATGTCTTCAGGAGGAGTGTGGTGCATAATCTTCACCGCCAAAAGTGAAAACAGCGGCGCAAGGATAAAAAACGCGGTAGAAAGTGTCAAAGTCTGAAACGTATCCGAAATCAAATGCGGATTCAGCTTTTTTGTCGCCATGGCGTGCAGGATCATGCACGGCGAAGTTATCAATATGAGCAGATCGACAAGATATTTATTTGATTCCGCAGGCAGGATCCTGAGCCTGCTTGCAAGTATGCCGATAAAAATTATCGCGAAGATAACAAAAACCTTGGTTAAAATAGTTAACATAAACCCTCCTGTTCGGTACATGGAAGTATAACATATTTGAGGTAGCAAGGTGTTAAAATTTTGCATCGTTTCGCATCGTTTCATCTCAGGCCCGTATATTTATGGTATAATCAATGAGTCGCCCGATAAGCTCCTGTAAGTCTTATCGGCTCGGGAGCGGATTCTACCCCGACGTCGGGAGTTCATTCACGCAAAGTCGGTAACCTCCGGCGAGCATCACCGACGCGTCTGCCCGGCGGCAGGTCGCGGCAGTGAACGACAAAAAGACAATTTTATCCGGAAAGAGGAATCTATGGATTATCAGAAGTACATAAGGAATTTCAGTATAATAGCGCATATAGACCACGGTAAGTCCACGTTGGCGGACAGAATAATAGAAAACACCGGTCTGGTCGCGCGCAGGGACATGAAAGAACAGTTTTTGGACAATATGGACCTTGAAAGAGAGCGGGGGATCACGATCAAACTCCAAACCACAAGACTCGTGTATAAGTCGAAGAGCGGCGATGAGTACGTTTTGAACCTGATAGACACGCCGGGTCATGTGGACTTCAACTACGAGGTGTCAAGGAGCCTTGCCGCATGCGAGGGCGCCGTACTCGTGGTTGACGCGACTCAGGGTGTCGAAGCACAGACCATGGGCAATGTATATCTTGCTCTGGACGAAGATCTTGAGATTATCCCCTGCCTTAACAAGATAGACCTTGCGAGCGCAAGACCCGATGAAGTTAAGCGGGAAATCGAAGATATGATAGGCATAGAGGCCGGGAATGCCGCGCTCGTTTCCGCAAAGGAGGGCACAGGGATCGACGATCTGCTGGAAGAAATTGTGGAGAAGATTCCGGCGCCCGACGGCGACGAAAACGGCAGACTGAAAGCGCTTATATTCGATTCGATATACGATAATTATAAAGGCGTGGTGATATACACAAGGATATTCGACGGAACGGTGAAGGTCGGGGATATGATACGACTTATGAGTACCGGGAAAAAATACGAGGTGACCGAGGTCGGCGTCATGGCTCCCGAGCATGTTCCGACCAAATGGCTTCGTGCAGGTGATGTGGGATATATATGCGCTGCGATAAAGCAGGTCAGGGACGCGCGTGTCGGCGATACCGTGACTCTCGATGCGGAACCTGCGGAAGAGGCGCTGCCGGGGTACAAGAAGATTCAGTCCATGGTATACTGCGGAATTTATCCGGCGGAAGGTGAGAAATACGAGTCTGTGAAAGACGCGCTTGAAAAATTGCAGGTAAACGATGCCGCATTTCTGTTTGAGCCGGAGACCTCCACCGCGCTGGGTTTCGGATTCCGATGCGGATTTCTCGGACTTCTGCACATGGAGATTATCGTGGAAAGGCTGGAGAGAGAATTTAATCTTGGAGTCATAACGACCTCGCCGAGCGTGGTTTATAAAGTCGTTTTGAACGACGGCAGCGTAGAAATGATCCAGAATCCGACCAACCTTCCGGATCAGACGGAGATCGACCACATTGAAGAACCGGTCGTGAAGGCGGATATAATGATTCCGAAAGATTATGTGGGTACCATAATGGAACTCTGTCAAAAGAGGAGAGGCAAGTTGCTGGGTATGGACTACATCACCACCGAGCGTGTGGATATACACTACGAACTGCCTCTGAACGAAGTTATATACGACTTTTTCGATGCGCTCAAGTCCAAGACAAAGGGTTACGGCTCGTTGGACTACGAGTTTGTGCGCTATGAAAAATCTTCGCTCGTAAAACTTGATGTGCTGCTGAACAAGGAACTTGTCGACGCGTTCTCAATGATCGTTCATGAGTCGAACGCCTACAACAGGGGCAGGTTCGTATGCGAAAAACTCAAAACCGTAATTCCTATGCACCAGTTTGAAGTTCCGATACAGGCCGCGGTAGGACAGAAAGTCATAGCAAGGGAAACTGTCAGAGCGTTCAGAAAGGACGTTATCGCAAAGTGCTACGGCGGCGATATTTCGCGTAAAAAGAAACTTCTGGAAAAACAGAAAGAGGGAAAGAAACGCATGCGCCGGTTCGGAAAAGTTGAAGTTCCGCAGGAGGCCTTCACCGCGGTTCTTAAGTATGATGACAACAAATGAAAAAGCTGGGTATATACATACACATACCGTTCTGCAGGCGTAAATGCAACTATTGCGGATTTTACTCAAAGCCTGTTGACTTTTCGGATTCGGCGGACGATGAAAAAGCCGCGTGCATCGGTACCGAAAACGGAGAAAACCTGTGCACAGGTACCGGAAACGGAAAGAACCTGTACGCAGGTGCCGGCAATGAAAAAGCCGCGAAAGCACGCGGGCTTGTGAACGCTTGTGTGCAGGCGCCGGAAATTTCTTATGTTCAAAGGCTTGTCGCAACGATAAGAGAACGGGGCGCGAAGTACGGCGGAAATAGAATTGTGGACAGCATCTTCGTCGGAGGCGGCACACCGTCAATCATATCTTCGGAATCAGTGAGTGCAATTATCGGTGCGGTGAAAGAAAACTTCGTCGTGACTGCCGACGCGGAAATAACAATGGAGGCAAATCCGGATTCGCTGACCGGCGAGAAACTTGAAGTTTACCGTAATTGTGGAGTGAACAGGCTGTCGATGGGCATTCAGTCTTTCAATGATGAAATACTGACCCTGCTCGGCAGATGCCATACGCGCGCGGACGCCCTGAAAAGCTTTGAACTTGCGAGAGCGGCGGGCTTTGACAATATAAACGTGGATCTTATGTTTGCGATGCCGGGGCAGAATCGCCGCGATTGGGAAAAGACCCTTGAAGAGGCTGTGGCGATTGAGCCTGAGCATATTTCGTTTTACAGCCTGCAAATTGAAGAGGGAACGCCCTTTTACAAAGATTATTCAGACGGTCGGCTGGACTTTGTTACGGAGGAAACGGATCGGGAGATGTATCATGACGCCTTGCGCGTATTTGAACGTGCGGGATATGAGCATTATGAAATCTCCAACGCGGCAAAACTTGGATTCAGGTGCAGACACAATCTGAAATACTGGTCTTTCGACGATTATCTCGGAATCGGAGTCAGCGCGGCTTCGTTCGTGGACGGAGTGAGATTTTCCGAACGCCCGGACGGAGGATACGAGGAATACCATGTGAACGATTTTGAGGACAATACCGGCGAGTTCATGTTCACGGGGCTTCGGAAGGTAGGCGGTATCTCGAAAGCGGAGTTCAGAGAACGTTTTGGAAGAGATATATGGGAGGTCTACGGGGAACGGAGGAAATATCTCGCCGATTTCTTTGAGCGGGGGCAGCTCCGGGAAGATGCCGATGTTTTGAAGATTACCGAAAGAGGATTCGATGTTTCCAACGGCATAATGGCCGTGTTCGTGTAGAGAGGAGCATGATGAAATCAAGATATAAAGGAATATTTTTTATCATCATTTCAGCATTCAGCTTTGCGCTCATGAATGTGCTTGTGCGGATGAGCGGAGACCTGCCCACGATTCAGAAAGCGTTCTTCAGGAATTTTATCGCTCTTTGCATCGCTGCGGTGATATTGCTGAAAAACAGAGAAAACATATCGCTGCCGTCAGGTAAAGGCTGGTGGGACATGGTGGGACGTTCTCTCTGTGGAACTCTCGGGATCTTCGCCAATTTCTACGCGGTGGACCATCTTATCGTCAGTGACGCGTCGATGCTCAATAAACTTTCCCCCTTTTTCGTACTGCTGTTTTCTTTCCTTATACTGAAAGAGAAAATGAAGCCTTTTCAGGTGGCGTGCGTCTTCATGGCTTTTGTCGGTACGCTCTTTGTCATAAAACCGGGGGTTACGGGCATGCGACTTATCCCTTCCCTCGTAGGAGTTTCCGGCGGGCTGCTTGCGGGAATGGCCTATACTTATGTGAGAAAACTCGGGCTGCGGGGCGTGAGCAGTTCGTTTATAGTTCTCTTCTTTTCGGGATTTTCCTGCGTGGTGTCCCTGCCCTATATCCTGATGCATTACAGTCCGATGACGATGTATCAGCTGTTCATTCTTCTGATGGCGGGAGTTGCGGCATCGGGCGGTCAGTTCTTCATAACCATGGCGTATACGTATGCGCCCGGGCGCGAAATATCAATTTACGATTATACGCAGATAATATTTGTGACCGGTCTGTCGTTCGTTCTGCTCGGTCAAATTCCCGATTCGCTGAGTTTTGTCGGGTATGCCGTAATTATCGCCGCATCCGTGATCATGTTCGTGTACAACGGAAGAGAAGGCGAAAAAAGCGGCTGAAGAGGCATCGTACAGCTCCCCGGACATCTTTGTCCACGTTTCCGTATTTATGTATGTTACTGTATTTATGTATTTTGTGTGGTTTTGATGAATTTAAAAAAAGTGTGTTGACAAGGCATTATTTAAGTAGTAAATTATACACAGTGATTAGCACTCTATCAAGATGAGTGCTAACAAGGAGAAGGGCTATGAATTTGACAGAGAGAAAATTAAAGATTCTTCATGCCATCATAAGTAACTATATAAGAACGGCTGAACCGGTCGGTTCCAGAACTCTTTCCAGAAACTTCGATATGGCGATAAGCCCTGCCACCATAAGAAATGAGATGAGCGACCTCGAGGAGATGGGGTATCTGACACACCCCCACACTTCCGCGGGCAGGGTGCCTTCGGATAAGGCGTACAGGCTGTATGTCAACAGCATGATGGAGAAAGTCGAAATTTCTCCCGAAGCCAAGAGGAATATAAAGGAAACGTTGAGAGCTGACATCGACGAGCTTGACAAAACCATCAGGAAAGCCGCCGAACTGCTGTCGGACATAACCAATCTGGCATCTTTTGTTCTCACGCCGACAAGGACGGAGGACAGACTGAAATTTGTCAATCTGCTTCCGGTGGATGAACGTACCGTGGTTCTGATGATAGTGGCGGAGAGCGGAAAGATTTCCAACACGGCGCTCAGGGTGAGCGTTCCTTATACTCGGGAAACGCTTGATATTCTGGCAAAGAGTATAACGTACAATTATAAAGGAAGAAGTATCACGGAGGTGTTGAGGGGCGACATAATTTCGGATTTCAACACGGACATAGAGGTGATGAGCGGGCTTGCGGTCGATATAATGCCTAATTTTATGAGGACCCTGTCGGAGATGCTGAATGTCAACCTTTACACGGAGGGGCTTTCCAACATATTCGATATACCTGAATATGCGGATCTTGACAGAGCGAAAAATTTTGTTTCCCTGCTTGAGCGAAAAGATGAATTTCTTAAGAAACTGATGGACAGGGAGGACGGCACGATAGTTACTATCGGCGGCGAGAATGCGGACGATTTTATGAACGACTGCTCGGTTATAACGGCAACATACCATGTGGACGGTCAACTGATCGGAAAGGTCGGAGTGATAGGTCCTACAAGGATGAAATACGGAGAAGTTACATCTATAGTTGAATATTTGACCCAGAATCTTAATGAAACTTTTGGGTTGGAAAGCGGTGAGGATGAAGACAATGGCGGATAAAGAAAAGAAAATCAGAGAAAACGACGGCGGGGATAAAGAGCGCGATACGGCAAACACTGCGGCAGGAGCGGGAAAATCCTGCGGGTCGGCACAGACAGACGGTAACGGAAAAAAAGCCTGCGAAGCCGGAGAGGATCCTACGCCTGAGGATAGTACCGGAGAAACATCGGCACACAACGCTGAAAGAGGCGAACCGGGCGCGGAGAGCGCGAAGACCGCAGGCGCGAAGAAAGATAAGTCGGAAAGTGCCGGACAAAATGCGGAAGATACGGAAAGTGTCGGACAAAATGCGGAGGATGCGGAAAGTACCGGACAAAATGCGGAGGATACGGAAAGTACCGGACAAAATGCGGAGGATGCGGAAAGTACAGGACAAAAAGCAGATGCGGAAGACAAAGACAAATCGCAGTCCGGAGAGTCCGATGAGACAAAGTACATGCGTCTGATGGCGGATTTCCGGAACTTCAAAAAACGAACGGAAAAAGAAAAACTGGACATTTACGCATATGCGAACGAAAAGATCGTGGCGGGACTTTTGGAAGTGGTGGATAACTTTGAGAGAGCGCTTGATCACGAGAGCACGGATCCCGCTTATGCGGAGGGGATGCGGATGATATTCAGGCAGCTGCTCGGAGTTCTGGAAGATTCGGGGCTTGAGGAAATAAAAGCGCATAAAGAATCGTTTGATCCGAACTTTCACAATGCCGTGATGACTGAGGACAATCCGGAGTTTGAGAGCGGAAAAGTCACGGAAGTTTTGCAGAAAGGATACATTTTGAACGGGAAGGTCATAAGGCCGTCCATGGTCAAGGTGAACAATTGACGGCGGAAAGAACGTAAAAACTTAAAAGAACATAGACATAAAACGTTGAAAAACGAAAAGCGTAACGGCACATGATAATATCATGATGATGTTAGGAAATCATAGAAATTAGAACGGAAAATAAAAAGTAAAACAGCAAAAGTGAAAAAGGAAACAGGGAGGAATATAAAATGGCAAAAGTAATAGGAATCGATTTAGGAACTACCAACAGCTGCGTTGCAGTCATGGAGGGCGGAGAACCGACCGTCATAACCAACGCCGAGGGGAACAGAACCACACCGTCCGTTGTGGGTTTTGCGAAAAACGGTGAAAGACTGGTGGGAGAAACCGCAAAACGTCAGGCAGTAACAAACCCTGACAGAACCATCACGTCCATAAAAAGACATATGGGCGAAAGCTATACCGTGGAGATAGACGGTAAAAAATACACGCCGCAGGACATTTCCGCAATGATTCTCGCAAAGCTCAAGACAGATGCGGAAAGTTATCTCGGGGAAAAAGTCAACGAGGCGGTAATCACCGTGCCCGCTTACTTCTCGGATGCTCAGAAACAGGCGACGAAAGATGCGGGAAAGATCGCGGGGCTTGAAGTGAAGAGAATCATCAACGAGCCGACCGCGGCGTCGCTGTCCTACGGACTCGACAAAGAAGAAGGTTCGCACAAAATTCTGGTATACGATCTGGGCGGAGGAACTTTCGACGTATCCATACTCGAACTCGGTGACGGCGTGTTTGAAGTACTCGCGACAAACGGTGATACGCATCTGGGCGGTGACGATTTCGACAATGCGCTCATGAACTTTATCGCAGACAGTTTCGGAAAGGAAAACGGAATTGACCTGAGAAAAGACAACATGGCGTTGCAGAGATTGAAAGAAGCGGCTGAAAAGGCCAAGAAAGAACTTTCGAGCGCGCAGACCACCAACGTTAATCTGCCTTTCATCACGGTTTCGGATGCAGGTCCGTTACACCTGAACATGGATATTTCCAGAGCCAAATACGATCAGCTCACCGCCGATCTCGTAAACAGAACGGTCGAACCTATCAAAAAAGCAATGGCTGATGCGGGCGTGACCAATTCCGATATAGATAAAGTGATACTCGTCGGAGGCTCGACGAGAGGTCCCGCAGTGCAGGAAGCGGTGAAGAAAGTCACGGGGAAAGACCCTTTCAAGGGAATCAATCCCGACGAATGTGTCGCGGTAGGTGCGGCAATTCAGGCTGCGGTTCTGACCGGCGAAGTCAACGACGTGCTGTTGCTGGACGTTACACCGCTTTCCCTTTCGATCGAAACGATGGGCGGAATCGCGACAAAGCTGATCGAAAGAAACACGACCATACCTACCAAAAAGAGTCAGATCTTCTCAACCGCCGCAGACAATCAGACGGCTGTCGACATACACGTGATGCAGGGAGAGAGAGATATGGCCACAGGCAACATAACGCTCGGAAGATTCCAGTTGTCCGGAATAGCGCCGGCGCCGCGCGGAGTTCCTCAGATAGAGGTGACCTTTGATATAGACGCAAACGGCATCGTCAATGTAAGCGCAAAGGATATGGGGACCGGTAAAGAGCAGAAGATCACGATCACATCGTCCACTTCACTTTCCGAAGAAGAAATAAATCAGAAAGTGAAAGAGGCTGAGCAGTATGCTGCCGAGGATTCAAAGAGAAAGCAGGAAGTCGAGGACAGGAACAAGGCGGAAAACCTGATCTATGAAACGGAGAAATCGTTGAAAGAACTCGAGGGCAAGATCGATGAGAACGAGAAGAAAGAGGCGGAGGACGCAAAAGAAGATCTCAAGAAAGCGCTGGAGGCCAATAATCCTGACGATATAAAGGCGAAAACCGAGGCTTTGACCGAGAAGTTCCACAAGATTGCCGAAAAACTTTATCAACAGCAGGGCGCTGCGGGCGCAGGCCCTGACATGAGCGGCATGGCAGGCGGAGCGGCTGGAGCGGCCGGCGCGGCAGGAAACGACGGAAACGCTTCCTCGCAGGGTTCGGAAGCGGCAGGCGGCGCAAGCGGCGACAATGTCGTGGATGCGGACTTTACGGTTGTGGATGAAGACGAAAAGGACGACAAAAAGAATTAAGAAAGCCGGACCGTGGCGACAGTCAGTTGCGATGTCCGCTGCAATGTCCGTGCGACAGACAACAGGGGCAGACAAATAATAGAGATAAAAAAATAAGGTGATTTTGCTTTACAGCGACGGGAGTTTCTCGTCGCTTAAGCAGATTTATAGCATAGATATAACCGAAGTGCAGGTGAAGGAATGGCAGATAAAAGGGATTATTACGAAGTATTGGGTTTGAAGAAAGGCGCGGGCGAAGCCGAGATCAAGAAAGCCTTTCGCAAGATGGCATTGAAATACCATCCGGACAAGAACCCCGGAGACAAGAAAGCCGAGGAAAAGTTTAAAGAGATAAACGAGGCATACGGGATTCTTTCAGACCCTGAGAAAAAGGAGAAATACGACAGATTCGGTCATGCCGGTGTGGATCCGAATGCAGGTTTCGGCGGAAGCGGGGGCTTCGGCGGAGGCGGCTTTGAGGATATTTTCAGTGCTTTCGGCGATATGTTCGGCGGAGGCGGCTTCGGCGGATTTGGAGGTTTCGGAGGCGCTGCGAGAAAGGGTCCTATGAAAGGCCGCGATCTGCAGAAGAGCCTGAGCATTACTTTCAAAGAAGCGGCTTTCGGGACGAAAAAGACGCTGAAAATCACAAAGTATGTAAGATGCGGAACGTGCGGCGGCGAGGGTAACGCTCCGGGAAGCGAGAAAAAGAGTTGCCCTAAATGCAGGGGAACCGGACAAGTCCACACTGTACAGAACACACCGTTCGGCAGATTCGAAAACGTCAGCACCTGCCCGGACTGCGGCGGAAGCGGGGAGATAATAGACAAACCATGTCCCGATTGTCACGGAACGGGGAAGGTCAGAAAGACGGTGGAGATAAGAGTCGATATACCCGCAGGTGTGGACAACGGAACGATCATACCTATTCACGGACAGGGAGAACCCGGGGAAAACGGAGGACCCGCCGGTGATTTTTACGTCGTGATTTCCGTAAAACCGCATGACCTTTTCAAACGTGACAGAGATGATCTGTTCATAGATATACCGATTAATTTCGCTCAGGCTGCGCTTGGAGATGAAATTGTGGTGCCTACTCTGGCGGAGAAAGTTTCTTACAAAGTTCCTGCGGGAACTCAGCCGGGGACCGTGTTCCGCCTGAAAGGGAAAGGAGTCAGGAACGTCAGAAGCGGCAGAATGGGGGATCTGTACGTAAAGGTGGTTCTGGAGGTTCCTACCAAGTTGAATTCCGAGCAGAAGAAGAAAATCAAGGAGATGGGTGAAACCGTGGATTCGGAATGCTATGTAAAGAAATCGGGTTTTGCCGCTAAGATTAAAGATTTGTTTTCGTAAAGCTCGGATTCGAAACCTACAAATATTGGGAGAACTTAAATGCAGTCATTGATCGAACTGAAAAATATTACAAAGTCGTTTGAAGACGATATGGTGCTTGAGAATTTCAATCTGACTGTGAACAGAAATGAATTCATAACGCTGCTCGGCCCGTCGGGCTGTGGAAAAACCACCACACTCAGAATAGTGGGTGGCTTTGAAACTCCCGATGCCGGGCAGGTATTTTTTGAGGGCAAAGACATAACCGCCCTTCCGCCCAATAAAAGACATATAAATACGGTTTTTCAGAAGTATGCTCTGTTTCCCCATATGAACGTGGGAAGCAATATAGCTTTCGGACTCAAGATAAAGGGTAAGAGCGACGAATACATCAGGGATAAGGTGCGTTATGCGCTTAGACTTGTCAATCTGGAGGGCTACCAGAAAAGGCGGATCGACTCTCTTTCCGGGGGGCAGCAGCAGCGCATAGCGATTGCGAGGGCGATCGTAAACGAGCCGAAGGTGCTTCTTCTGGACGAACCGCTCGGAGCATTGGATCTGAAACTCAGGCAGTACATGGAATATGAACTGATAAGATTGAAAAACGAACTTGGAATAACCTTTATATACGTTACCCACGACCAGGAGGAAGCTCTTACCATGAGCGATAAGGTCGTGGTGATGAACGGAGGGTATATTCAGCAGATGGGGACTCCGGAAGAGATATACAATGAGCCTGAGAACGCATTTGTCGCGGACTTCATCGGCGACAGCAACATAATAGACGGAATCATGGTTGAAGATTATCTTGTCAGGCTGTGCGGTGCCGGCTTCAGGTGTGTGGACGAGGGTTTCGGAAAGAATAAACCGGTGGACGTTGTAATCAGACCTGAGGATCTGATAATAGGGAAACCGGGCAGCGGAAAACTGGACGGAGAAGTGACACACAACGTTTTCATCGGTGTGTATTACGAGATGGAAATCGTTGCGGGCGGATACGAGTGGCTTGTACAGAATACGAAAAGCTATCCTGTCGGAACGCGCGTAAGTCTCGACGTTTTGCCTGAGAACATTCAGGTGATGCACAAACCTACGAGCAAGGAAGAGGAGGCGATAGAGATAGATGTCTAAAAAACTGTTCGCCACGCCATACATGGTCTGGATCCTGTGCGGGACACTGGTTCCGATAGCTATGATTTTTTATTATGCATTTACGGACAGGAGCGGTGCGTTTACGACCGATAACGTGCTTGCGATATTTGAACCGGTGCACAGGAAAGCCCTCGGTTTATCGTTGATTCTTTCTCTTTTGAGTACGGTTATTTGCCTGCTCATAGCTTTTCCGCTTGCGCTCATTCTGAAAGGAAGCGGACTCGGGAAAAAAGGGTTTATGATATTTATTTTCATATTGCCCATGTGGATGAACTTTCTCCTCAGAACGATGGCATGGCAGGTGATTCTCGAGAAGGGCGGGATACTGAGCAGTCTGCTCGGGTATCTCCATATGCCGCGGCCGAAGATGATCAATACGCCCGGCGCGGTAGTTCTCGGGATGGTTTACGATTTTCTGCCGTTCATGGTATTGCCGATTTACAATTCTCTGATGAAGATAGACGACAATCTGGTCGAGGCGGCATACGATCTTGGAGCAGGTTCCGGGAGGGTCCTCGCGGATGTGATTCTGCCGCTCAGCCTGCCGGGTATCGTCAGCGGAGTCACAATGGTATTTGTTCCGTCACTTACCACATTTGTCATTTCCAACGTACTTGGAGGAGGCAAGATATACCTTATAGGCAATATAATCGAGCAGGAGTTCACAACGGGCGCAAACTGGAATTTGGGTTCGGGTCTTTCACTGGTCATGATGTTGTTTATAGTGGCAAGCATGGCGATTCTCAACTCTATGGAAAGAAAGGGGACGGACTGATGGAAATCACGAATAATGTACACGGTTGCGCGTTCACCGCTTACGGAGAAGGAAAGGGGGGAGAACGATGAAAGCGGCGAGATGGGTATATCTGATTATAGTCATGTTGTTTCTCTATCTCCCTATTCTGACCCTGATGGTATTTTCCTTTAACGACGGCAGATCGATGTTTGGCTGGACAGGTTTTTCTTTGAGGTGGTACAGGGAAATGCTCGGTGACAGACAGATGATTTCGGCCATAATCAACACATTTGCCATAGCCGTGATTTCCTCGGTTCCGGCAACGCTCATAGGAACATCGGCGTGTTTGGGAATAAGCGCGATGAGGAAAAAGAGCGAGAACTTCATCATGGGGCTGAACAGCATAACGCTCCTCAATGCGGACATAGTCACGGGTATTTCTCTTATGCTGGCGTTCATCGTCACGGGATTTTATTTGAATATGGTAACCGTGATCCTTGCTCACATAACTTTCAGCATACCTTATGTGGTGCTGTCGGTGATGCCGAAGGTCAAGCAGCTCGGTAAAAGTAACTATGAAGCCGCGCTTGACCTCGGCGCGACTCCCGCGTATGCGTTCAGAAAAGTCGTACTTCCGGAACTTAGACCCGGAATAATTTCCGGATTTCTGCTTGCGTTTACAATGTCGGTGGACGATTTTGTGATTACACATTTCACCAGAGGCGCGGGAATAAATACGATATCCACGTTGATTTACGGGCAGGTTAAGGTCGGAATCAGACCGACACTTTTTGCGCTTTCGACCCTGATTTTCGTCACCGTACTGATCGTTCTGACTGCGGTGAATGTGGTTTCTGACAGACCGGTAGAAGAAGACGAATTTTTCTATGAGGTAACACAGAGTTAAAACCGCGGATTACTGTGAGGAGAACAGCGAGCATGAGAAATTTGTCAAATATCATAGTGAGAAAAACGACAGGCATAAAGTGTATGTTTACGATAGCGGCGTTAGTTGCAGTTTTGCTTCTCTGCGCCGCCATGCTTTTCGGATGCAATCGAAAAGACGAGAAAGAAGTCAGGGTTTTCTGCTACGGAGATTACATGGATCCGGGCATACCGGCGGCATTTGAAAAGGAAACCGGAATCAAGGTTGTGCTCGATACTTTCGATACCAATGAAGAACTCTATCCTGTCATAAAAAACAGAGCCGGAGTGTACGATGTTATCTGTCCGTCGGACTATATGGCGGAACGCATGAAGAACGAAGGGCTTTTGGCGGAGGTAAACACGGAAAAACTCTCCAATTACAAAAATCTGTCCAAAAAGTATTTAAAGATTGCCGCTGAATCATTTGATAAGGGTAATGGATATGCGGTGCCGTACCAGTGGGGCGCCGCAGGCATTCTGTATAATAAAAAGCGTGTTGACGCGAAAGACGTCCGCTCATGGAATGCTCTGATGAACAGCAGGTACAGGGGCAAAATAATAATGCAGGACAGCATGCGCGATACCATGGGAATCATACTGAAGAGCATGGGTTTTTCACTTAACTCCGTCAAAAGGAGTGAGCTTGAGCAAGCCACTGAGCGTCTCATCGGGCAGAAAAAACTTGTATACAAATATGCAAACGATTCGGTGAGAGATTTGCTGATAGGAAATTCCGCGGATTTAGGGGTTGTCTGGAACGGAGAGGCGATCTACAGCAAGAAGCTGAATAAGGATCTGGATTTTTCGATTCCGAAAGAGGGTACTGAAATATTTATGGACAACTGGTGCATCCCGAAGAACGCTTTTCACAAATCCAATGCTCATAAGTTCATAGATTACATGTGCAGGGCAGATGTGGCATACAGGAATTTCAGATACCTGAATTACAGCACGCCGAATGAGGCGGCGACAAAGCTCATGCCCGGAAAATACAGAAACTCCAAGGATCTGTTTCTGCCCACGAAATTGCTCAAGACTTCGGAGGTCCTGAAAGATGTCGGTCCGGATGGTGATAAGTTGTACAGCGATTACTGGAAACGGTTTAAATCGGAGTAACCCTTGTCCGTCGCGTTCCGCCATTGATTTATCAGAAAATAACGTGTAAACTTAGCGGGTAAGGTAATTGAACATGCGTTTTTTACAAAAAGCAGACGAGGGATTTAACTTTTTGGAGAATTCCACGTCGTATAATCTCTTTACCTCAGGTATTGCGATGAGGGTATGGATAAGATAAACACTGAAAAGGAGAAGAAGGATATGGGCGAAAGAGAAAAGTTAAATATGCAAGACGAGAAAAAAATCGTGGATGGGCAAATCGAGGTGGAGCCGCAGGGCGGCGGAGAGCTGAAGTTTGGGGATATTCAGGAGACGGCTCTCATAACTCTTGCGATCAGAGCATCCGAAACGGCACGCAAAAAGCCCAGAATAGTGGATGAGAAGGCGAAGGAAATCATAGATGCACTCGGGGTGGATGTGAGCAAGTTCGATCCTTTCCTGTCTCACGAAGGCGTGGTAGCCCGCACCATAATGTACCGCAGGGAAATAGAAAGGTTGATAGCGGAGAATCCCGATGCAGTGGGGATCAACCTTGGATGCGGTTTTGACGATAAATTTTCCGCAGTGGACAACGGAAAAATCATTTGGTTTGACGTGGATCTTCCTGATCAGATAGCCGTGCGCAGAAAGGTTTTCAAGGACAGGGAAAGATGCAGGATGCTTGAGGGAGACGCTCTTGACGGGGCTTGGATGGAGAATATTCCGAAGGACAGGCTCCCAATAATAGTTATGGAAGGGGTTTTGCAGTATTTTTCCAAGGAGCAGGTGACGACCTGCCTTAACATGCTCTGCGATTCCTTTGAACACGGTTACCTGCTGGCGGAA
>CP016202.1:1453097-1475477 GCA_003433295.1 Eubacterium minutum ATCC 700079
AACTCCATTCCCCGCTGCTGGAAAAACACTCGAAAAAGCACGATGCGATCAGAAACACCAATGCAAAATTCGGCTGGGGAACCAAGTCGGGCAAGGAGTACGAAGAGATAGAACCGAGGATTCATATGATCTCGGAGACAAGTTATAACGAAGAGATGAAAAAGTATACGCTTCGCGGAAAGTTGTTTGCCATAATCGGCAAGAACATGAACAACCGCTTGGCTGTTTACAAGTGGTGATTTGAAGAATATCTTGCCATAAGGATAAGCGTAAGACTAAAACCCACTTGCTACCCGATGGAAACGGATTTAAAATTTGCAGTTTGCGACCTAAGGAAGTGGATTCCGAATTTACAGTTCACAATAAAAACTTTTAATAAAAACTACTTGATTATGTAAAACAGTTACGCTACACTAACCATACAAGTTAGGAAGGGGGTGCGGACGTTGGCAGCCTCAAGAGTAAGGATTTGCAAATGTTACGGGTATGACTTCAGTTCCGTTTTGGATTGAGAGCCATACCCGCATCGTTTTTGGTTGTGAGTTTTTATGCGTTGTATTGTAATTGAGGGAGGCATTGTCGATGCTTAAATATGAGTTGTCCACCGCACTCAAGTCAAAGAGAGTCATGGCTCTTTTTTGTTTTTTTATCTTGATTATCGCATACGATCTGTACTCGAATTATATGGATAATTTCGGAGAGTATTTGAGAGGAGTCGCCAGCAAACCGACAGGATCCAAGCTTATGCATCCATGTTTTGCGAGTTTTCTCACAGCAGCGAACAGGGGGCATTTGCCGCATATATTGATGACGTGGACGTTTCCACTGTACCCGCTCTTTGCGTATGCCGATACCTTTGCGCTTCAGAAGCAGTACGGATACTATAATGTCTTACTTACCAAGGCAGAGCGGAAAAAAGTCGTCTCTTCACGATTTGCGGTATCGTTTTTGATTCCTTTTTCCATTTCGCTCATCACCTTGTTTTTGAATTTTGGCATTGCTAATATAATATTCAGGGGAGGAACCTCATTTATGGGGATGGAATTGAATTTGACAAAACCAATAACTGAGGAGTTGGAAGTCTTTGCTTTGCTGCATCCGTATGTCACATACATAGCTCATATACTCGCATTTTCCTTGGTCGCGGGTATGTACGGCATGTTTTGCGCGGGAGTGAACTTTATAATTCCAAAATACAGTATGCTCTATACGGTATCATTTTTCGCATGGGTTATTCTTATGAATATACCTTACAGTGTAATGAATATGCTGCAGAGCTTTGCATACGATAAGGGTGCAATAGAGATAATAGTTCCTGCAGTTTACTATACTTTGGCGGTGGTTGTCACAGTTGTTACAGCATATATTTACAAGGTGAGATACGATGAATTATAGGACGATTAGATGGATGGCAACCCCGTTGATTGTCATGTTTGTGATTTGGTGGATTGCTTCCGTGTGGATATATACCCGCTACCCCGCAGGTCGCATGGCTAAACTTGATGCCTCGATGAGCGCGGGGGCAGGATACAATTACATGAAAGCGCAGATATTGTTTTCAATGACCTTTGTCGTAACGCTCTTTCAGTTGCTACCCGAGCTTGGAATGCAGGATGTCATAAAGAGAGGAAGAGCGAGATGGGTATTTGCGAGACTAAAGTATATCTTCGTGTCCGCCATGTATTTTGCGGCGATATTCATTTTGGTCGAGATATCGCTTTCCATTGCGGATATAGGTATTGATTTTCTTATCAAGTACAATTATTTTCACTGCATGCTGCTGGGGTGGCTTTCACTTACATTCATATATTTCTTTATGGGATGTCTTTATCTCATGTTCAGCGTGCTTTTTTCAGCGGGATTGGTTGCGCTCGGCGCATCATTTCTCGTAAGTCTCGTATTCATGGTAGCCTCTTTTTACAGAAATTTGCCTTCGGTTTATGCGGTAATGGATGTGATGCAGTGGCCTGCAATAGAGAAAATGGGCATGGGAAGGTTTGATATTATGTTCGGGGTAAAACCGCTCATATACAATATAGTGGCAATGGTAGCGATGGTATTTGCCACTATACAAGTTTTTAAGAGGAAGAACTTGCTGGATGAACGTTCGCATCTCATATAGTAAATCACTGTGGTAGTGGAACGATTTAAGAGAAAGAAAGTGAAATTGTTAGAGAGATTTGAGGTGGACGCATACCTTTCCGCAAGAGCGGACAAAAATTGCCGGCGCAGATGAGCATGGGAATTGAAATCCGGTTTTTTAATTGCATAAACATATAATTACAACGCCGCACAGCCTGCGGCAGAAGTCATATCCGCAAGAGCAGTTAAGAATCATCGGCACAAGCGAGTTTAGAAATTGAAGCATGGCGGGCGTGCTGTTTGAGGTCGCGTTGAATTATCAAAGACCGAGTTCACGCCGCCATTCAATTTCTACGAGCGAGCCGTTTGATTCTCTGCGATGAGGACATGACTTCTGCCGCAGGCTGTGCGGCGTTGCATTAGAGTTATGTGCAAATATATATGCCACTCAATTCCCGCGAATGAGCCGAGCAGCTTTCTGCGATGAGGACTTGATATCCGGGCTTGACACATTTTGCCTCTTTCACCGGGGAAACTTGATATAAACACCTTTTTGTTATAGTATATGTGTATTATCGTCTTGAGGAGATTGAGATTTATGTTGGGATATATAGAGCCCGAAAAAAATGAATTAAAAATCAAGGATTTTGAGTTATACAACGGATATTACTGCGGATTGTGCAAAGAACTCGGAGAAAACTACGGACAGGTCTGTCGCATGTGGCTGAGCAACGACATGGTATTTTTGGCGGTATTTTTGGGTGCATTGTCCGATACGGAAGACCAGATAAAATATGAGCATTGTATCGTCCACCCGCTTAAGAAGAAACCGATAGAAGTCGAGGCGCAGTCGGTCAAGTACGCGTCGGACATGATGATGATTCTGTTCGGGGAGAAGTTTGTTGACGATATGCGCGACGGAGAACGTTCCAAACTTTCCGGAAAACTTATGAGAATTGCCGCGAGATATGAGAAGGCCGCAAACACCCATCCCGAAGAAGCCAGACTGATCAATGAATCACTTCAGATTCTGTGTTCACATGAAAGCAAAGGTAAATCAAATGTTAGGGAGATGTCAGCCGCATTCGGAAAGGTGATAGAAACCGTGTTTATGGGCTATCCGCCAACGCGCGAACAGCAGTCCGCGATTTCGGCATTTGCAAACAATCTCGGTAAGTGGATATACATGATAGATATGCTGGACGATTTTGAAAAGGACAGGAAAGACGGGAAATTCAACCCGATTGTGGACCTTGGAATCACTGATTTCAAAAAAGCCGGAGAACTGGCCGAGCCTGCTCTCTATTTTCACTTGGACGAGATGCTGAAAGCGTACGATTTGATAAAATTCAAGAAGAACAAGTCGATCATCGACAATATTGTTTATTTGGGGCTTCGGCGCAAGACTGAAGATGTACTGGAGGGAAAAAAGAAGAAAAATGGTAAGTGATCCATACGAAGTTCTCGGCGTCAGGCAGGGAGCTTCAGAAGCAGAGATAAAAGAAGCGTATCGCAATCTGGTGAAAAAGTATCATCCGGACAAATATCAGGGCAATCCTTTGGCGGGGTTGGCTGAGGAAAAACTCAGAGAGGTAAATGAGGCGTACGAGATGCTTTCGGGGGGCAACGGTTCCGTTGCGGGCGCTTCCGGCGCAGGATTTTCCGGTGCGACGTACGGCGGAAATTACGGAAAATCGGCTTCCGGGCAGGGGCAGTTTCGGGACGTGAGAATTGCTCTTGACAGTAATAATCTGGCGCTTGCGCAGCAACTGCTCATAACCTCGCCGGTACGCGATGCGGAATGGTTTTTTCTGAGCGGAGTTCTTTCCGTGAAGAGAGGATTCATCGAGGACGGAATCGCAAACCTGCAACAGGCGCGCAGGCTGGATCCGAACAACCCGGAATACGCTCAGGTTTATCAGCAGGTTTCTTCCGCGGGGAACATATACCGGACACGCTCGGATGCGTACGGATATGATTCCGATGGAGCGGGTCTGGGAAATGCACTTTGCTGTGCGGCCATTCCATACTGCTGCTGTTGTTAAGGACGCTAAGTAAAACACTGTTGATACGGAGAGGAACCGGGAAAGTAGAGAGCGGGAGAGAATGGACTACAGCAAGATCGCACTGGAAAAGCACGAGCAGTGGAGAGGCAAGCTTTCGATAGAGAGCAAAGCGCGAATAACAAATAAAGAAGAACTTTCCATAGCATATACGCCCGGAGTGGCGGCACCGTGCCTTGAGATTCAGAAGGATGAAGAACTCGCATACCGTTATACGGGAAAGGGCAACCTCGTTGCGGTGATAACGGACGGGAGCGCCGTTCTCGGATTGGGCGATATAGGTCCTGCGGCGGGAATGCCCGTGATGGAGGGCAAGTGTGCACTGTTCAGGACATTTGCCGGCATAGACGCGGTACCTATATGCATAGACTCAAAAGATCCCGATGTGATAGTGGACACGGTAAGGCATATTTCAAAGAGCTTCGGCGGCATAAACCTTGAGGATATAAGCGCTCCGAGGTGTTTTGAGATAGAGCGGAGACTCATGGAAACGTGCGACATCCCGGTTTTTCACGATGACCAGCATGGTACGGCTATCATAGCAACGGCCGGTATTTTAAATGCGCTGAGGGTCGTCGGAAAAAGAAGGGACTCGGTGAGGGTCGTGTTCAGCGGTGCGGGCGCAGCCGGTATTTCCATCGCGAAGATGCTGCTGAACTTCGGCTTTGAGGACATAATAATGTGCGACAGAGCCGGAATCATCCACGAGGGAGCGGAGAGCAACAACTCTGAACAGGAGGAGATGGCGCGGATTACCAACAGGGGCGGTATGCGCGGCAGTCTTAAAGATGCGATGAAAGGCGCGGACGTCTTTGTCGGGGTTTCAAGACCGGGACTTGTGACGGAAGAAATGATAAAGACTATGGCGGATAGGCCTATAGTTTTCGCCATGGCAAATCCTGTGCCGGAGATTATGCCCGATTTGGCGAAGAAAGCGGGAGCAGCCGTTGTCGGGACGGGTAGATCGGATTTTCCGAATCAGGTCAACAATGTCATCGCGTTTCCGGGGATATTTCGGGGAGCGCTGGACTGCAGGGCAAAAAAAATTACGGAAGAGATGAAGAAAGCGGCGGCGCTTGCCATAGCGGATGTCATTCCGAAAGAGGAACTTTCGGCTGACTATGTCCTGCCCGACGGTTTCAATCCGCTTGTGGTTGAGCGTGTCGCGGAGGCGGTTGCGGCAGCGTGGAATGAGTCGATTGAAGGGTGAAAGCATTGGAAACATTGGATAAGTACAGAATTGAAACGGATACGATGGGCGCTGTTAAAGTACCGGCGGACAGGTACTGGGGCGCGCAGACGCAGAGGAGTTTTGAGAACTTTAAAATAGGAGAAGAAAAGATGCCGAAAGAGGTGATTTCGGCATTCGCGGTTATTAAGAAAGCGGCGGCGCTTGCAAACTCCGAACTGGGGAATCTCGATGCGACCCGACGCGACCTCATAGTTCAGGTCTGTGATGAAATATCCGAAGGAAAACTCGACGAGAATTTCCCTTTGGTGGTCTATCAGACAGGAAGCGGAACGCAATCTAACATGAATGTCAACGAGGTTATAGCGAACCGCGGGAATGAAATCGCCGGCAAAAAAATCCTGCATCAGAATGATCATGTAAACAGATCGCAGAGCAGCAACGACACGTTTCCGACCGCAATGCACGTGGCGGCGTATACGGTATTGAAGGATTCGCTGATACCTGCGGCAAGCCGCCTGAAAGACACTTTTAGGTGTTTGGAAGAAAAGTATGGCGGTATAGTTAAGACAGGACGCACGCATCTTCAGGATGCGACGCCGCTGACGCTCGGACAGGAGATAAGCGCATGGCGTTCAATGCTCGAGCATGATATAGAGATTGTGGAGCGAAGTCTGGACAATCTTTCGGAACTTGCGCTCGGGGGTACTGCAGTCGGAACAGGACTTAATTCCCCCGAGGGGTTTGGAGAACTTGCCGCGGCGAATATCGCAAAACTTTGCGGCAGAAACTTCAGGAGCGCGGCAAACAAATTTCACGCGTTGACATCCAAAGGCGCGCTTGTCAACGCCCACGGAACTGTCAAAGTGCTCGCAATGGATCTTATGAAGATTGCAAATGATATAAGAATGCTGGCATCCGGTCCGAGGTGCGGAATCGGTGAACTGATAATACCGGAAAATGAGCCGGGCAGCTCGATAATGCCGGGCAAGGTGAATCCTACGCAGTGCGAAGCCCTGACCATGGTTTGTCTGAAAGTGTTGGGCAACGACACCACAATATCGGCAGCCGCATCTCAGGGGAATTATCAGCTCAATGTGTTTATGCCGGTAATAATAAGGGATTTTCTCGAATCATGTAAGCTGATGACGGATGCGATGTTATCCTTTGAGAAAAACTGCGCAAGAGGGATCAGACCCGACACGGAGAAGATAAAAGAAAACCTCGACAAGTCGCTCATGCCGGTCACCGCATTGAGTCCGCATATCGGATATGAGAAAGCGGCGGAAATAGCAAAGAAAGCCTATACGGAGGGGATTACCCTCAAAGAAGCCGCAAAACTGTTGGGAACGGTATCAGACGATGATTTCGACAGGTGGGTTGATCCCGAGAAGATGGTCTGAACTCACGGAGAAGACGGAGAAGTATGGGAAAAAGGAGAAAGGAGGCAAGGCGTCGTGCCTGATGATTAGTTTGGACTAATCCGGAGGGAACGGTTCAGAAATTGAAATCATGCGCGTTTCGCGTCTATTCAACATGAAGCAATATCAGGTAACAGGTATGAGTTGTGCCGCTTGTCAGGCAAGGGTGGAAAAAGCGGTGAGTAAGATCCCCGGGGTTACGGAGTGCGCGGTCAGTCTGCTCACCAACTCTATGGGCGTGGACGGAGACGTCGATCCTTCAGAAATCATCGCCGCCGTGGAAAAAGCCGGATACGAGGCTAAACTGAAGGGCGGAGAAACCGGCGACGGGACGGCGGCGGGAGAAGATTCCATATCGGCCGCTGAGGATGCGTTGATGGACAGGGAAACTCCTATACTCAAAAAACGCCTTGTTTCATCCCTCGGTTTCCTTGCGGTACTGATGTATTTCTCGATGGGTCACATGATGTTGGGATTCCCGATTCCAGGTTTTTTTGACGGAAACCATGTTGCGATGGGAATTGTGCAGATGATTTTATCCGCCATCATCATGATCATAAATAAAAAGTTCTTTACAAGCGGCTTCAAAAGCCTTGTGCATTTTGCGCCGAATATGGATACGCTGGTTGCGATGGGCTCCATGGTCTCTTTCTGTTGGAGTACGGCAGTGCTGCTGAAGATGACCGGAGATGTCCTGCGGAGAGACGACCGCGCGGTTATGGCGGACATGGATAGCTTTTACTTTGAGGCGGCTGCCATGATCGTCACATTGATTACCGTCGGTAAGATGCTCGAGGCCATGTCAAAAGGGAGAACCACCGATGCGCTCAAGGGGCTTATGAAACTTGCGCCGAGGACTGCCGCCATTATAGTGTCGGGAGAAGAGAAAATCGTTCCGATAGATCAGGTTAAGAAGGGGGATATATTTGTCGTGCGCCCCGGAGAGAATATTCCGGTCGATGGCGTAATAACGGAAGGAAGCACCGCAGTAGACGAGTCGGCGTTGACCGGAGAGAGCATTCCTGTAGATAAGACCGAGGGTGATGCGGTTTCCGCGGCAACCCTGAACAGAGAGGGATTCATCAAAGGTGAAGTTACGGGAGCGGGCGACGACACGACACTTTCGCAGATAATACGCATGGTGAGCGATGCCGCCGCGACCAAGGCGCCGATTGCAAAGATTGCGGACAGGATCTCGGGGATATTCGTTCCTGCGGTGCTTATTATTGCGGCGGTGGTAACGACAATATGGATTTTGGCGGGACAGGAGGTCGGATACTCTTTGGCGAGAGGGATTTCGGTACTGGTAATAAGTTGCCCTTGTGCTCTGGGTCTCGCAACGCCGGTTGCAATAATGGTCGGCAGCGGAAAAGGCGCCGTAAACGGCATATTGTTCAAGACCGCCGAGTCGCTTGAAGAAACCGGAAGAATACGGATCGTGGCTCTCGATAAGACGGGAACGGTCACAAAAGGAGAACCTGAGGTTACCGATATAATGGCTGCCGAACCTTTTTCACGTGAGGAATTGTTGAAACTCGCCTATTCTCTTGAAATCAGGAGTGAACATCCTCTCGCAAAGGCTGTGCTTGCAAAGGCGCGGGAAGAGGATTTGAAAGCCGATGAGATCTCGGAGTTTTCCGTTTCTCCCGGAAATGGTCTGCAGGGAAGACTCGGTGACGATGTTTTGCGGGGCGGCAATCTTAAATTCATAAAAGAAACCGTAAGTGTCAACCTCCCTGAAGAAGCGGTGGTAACGGCGGATGAACTTGCTATGGACGGAAAGACCTGTCTGTATTTTGCCAAAAACGGTGAGTTCGTCGGCATAATTGCCGTGGCGGACACCATCAAGGAAGACAGCCCCGAAGCTATTGCGCAACTGCATAACATGGGGATCAAAGTCGTAATGATAACGGGGGATAACGAGAAGACGGCAAAGGCTATCGGCAGAGAAGCGGGTGTGGATGATGTTGTTGCAGGCGTTTTGCCCGAGGGCAAGGCCGAAGAAATAGAGCGTCTGCAACAGTACGGCAAGGTTGCCATGGTGGGTGATGGAATAAACGACGCCCCCGCTCTTACGAGAGCCGACATAGGAATTGCGATAGGCGCGGGAACGGACGTTGCGATAGATGCCGCAGACGTGGTTCTCATGAACAGCAGGCTCGGTGATGTTACGGCAGCGCTCAGACTGAGCCGCCGGACGGTGAAGAACATACATGAGAATCTCTTCTGGGCGTTCATATACAATATAATCCTCATACCGGTGGCGGCGGGAGCATATGTGCATCTCACGGGTTGGTCGATGAACCCTATGCTCGGAGCGGCAGCGATGAGCCTGTCCAGCTTCTGCGTAGTGATGAATGCGCTCAGACTGAACCTGTTGGACATCCACAGCGACAGAAATGACAGGAAAAATGCGCCCGTACTGAACCTGTCGGATATCCGCAGCGAGAAAAATGACAGGGAAGATGCGCCCGTACTGAATCTGTCGGACATCCGCAGCGACAGAAATGACAGGAAAATTGAAGTAGTTAAAGGAGAAAAGGAGAAAAACATGATGAAGAAAAAACTCGATATTGAGGGAATGATGTGCGGTCACTGCGAAGCAACCGTGAAAAAAGCTCTTGAGGCTCTCGACGGCGTGAACGTCGCCGATGTGAGTCATGAGAAAGATGAGGCTGTAGTCAGTCTCGATAAAGAGGTTTCGGATGAAACTTTGAAAGAGGCCGTGGAAGAGAAGGATTATAAGGTAACAGCTGTAACCAAACAGTAAATATCCCTGATACCTTAAGGTAACACTTCGGGCGCCGCAGAGGCGTCCTTTTTTTTATGCAAAAAATACCGGCGCATAGATTCCTGTGATTTCAAGGGTTATAGGATTTACGCCAATGGGTTCGCCGTTTGGCACGCTTCTTGCGTTCTATAAAAGTAGTCAGTTAAATTGGCGAAATCACTTTTAGAATGGAGGAGAATGAGATGAAAGTGAAAAAAGAATACCTGAATTTCTACTACGAAACAATCGGTGAGGTCGACGAACCTAAGATCGACCCGGCAAAGACGGCGCTGCTGATTGTGGATCTTCAAAATGAGTTTGTGAAAAGAGATTTCGGAGAAGCTCTGGAATTCAAGAAAAACGGGGAATGGGACAGATGGATACCTTTCCACGACAGGCTCGATGACATTGTAATCCCCAACAACCGGAAACTGTTGGAATGCTTCAGGAAGAACAAGATGATTGTTTCTTACGGAAGAATCGCTTGCCTGAGAGAAGACGGAGAAGACAGGTCGCCGGTTCAGAAATCCGAGGGCTGGAACGGAATGCTTCTTCCTGTCAACGGTTATGCGGCACAGATTATAGACGAGCTTAAGCCGCTTGAGGACGAGATAGTGGTCAACAAAACAACGGACAGCGTGACGACCGGGACGAATTATCTTACTCTCCTGAGATTTATGGGGATCGAAACGGTTGTCGTTACGGGAATCGTTACGGATCAATGTGTTGCGAGCACCGTGAGAGGACTTGCCGATGACGGATTCAAGGTGATCTGCGTGGAAGACGCCTGTGCGGCGGGATCGCAGGAACTGCACGATGCGGAACTGAAAATAATGAGCGTAATATACTGTGACGTGCTCTCTACCGATGAAACGATCAAATTGATTGAGAAAGGCATTGCGGAGAAAGGCGGCGTGAATCGTTCCGCATGAGGGAAAGAAAGGCGGTTCGGATCGTTCCGTATAAGTTCGGGAAATACAGAGCGGACCGGGCTACAGAAGAATGAAAAATAAGGGAGAATGAAAATGGAAGAGAATGGATTGAGAAAAGAACTTAAGCTGTCAAATATGATTTCAATGGCGGCGGGAGGTATGATTGCGGCTTGGATGGTAGAAATAAAGTTCTGGTTTGAACTCAGCGGAGTCGGCTCGGTGTTGTCCCTGCTCACCTGCGCGCTGCTCATCCTGCCTTTATGCCTGATTTATTCGGAAATGACGAGCATGATGCCGTATGCGGGAGGACAAAACATATGGATTACCAATGCATTCGGTTGGAATACCGGATTTGCCGCGTGCTGGCTCATCATGCTGCTCTATGTTATGGCCATGCCTACGGTGGCGTACGGAATAGCGAGCATGATCGGCTACCTGTATCCGATTTCACCTTTGCAGGTAAAAATTATTGCCGCAGTTATTCTGGTAGTCTGGTACTTCCTCACGAACAAGGAGATCAAAGTCCTCGCAAAGTTGCAGTCGATACTGTTCTGGAGTACCCTGATCGTATCGGTAGTGGCATCGCTTATCTTTATACTGAACGGCAAGTGGAAAGTCACCAATCTTGAACCCGTATTTCCGAAAGGGTTCAATGGATACACCGCCGCTATAGGGCTGCTCATAATGAAATTTGTGGGATTTGATCTGATTCCGCAGCTTTCGGAGGAGGCGCATTTTCCTAAAAAAGACCTGTGGAAGGCATTTGTGGGTGCTCTTGGGTGTACGGTGCTCGTCTACGGTTTGGCGGTTGTCGCGGATGGAGGAATCGTTTCTCTCGACTGGATAGCAAAGACGGACATAGTCGATCCGAGAGTTGCCGACATTATAGGTTTTCACTGGCTGGGAATAGTGATAGTGATCATGGGAACGTTCACATGCATCACGACGCTGTCATCCTTCTGGCTCAGCGCGTCGAGAATCCTTTACGGAGCGGCGAAACAGCATCAGATGACGCAGCGTTTCAAAAAACTCAACAAGTACGGTCAGCCGCAGTTTGCGAATATCATTGTAGGGATACTGTCAGTATATTTCACGGTATTTGCACCTGACGAATGGATTCAGTACATATACACGATATACGGCTTGGCGGCAGGTCTGGTTTACCTGCTCGTGACAACGTCGTTCGTAACGCTCAGAAGAAAGCAGCCGCAGTGGGAGCGTCCGTACAAACTTAGAGGCGGGATCTTCTTTGGAGTGATAAGTACAGGATTTTGCCTGTGGGTAATATATTCTTCCGCAAGGGCGATGAATGTCGGAGCGTGGATCGTTCTGGCAGTATACACGGTACTCGGATTGGTGATGTGGGGATACGCAAAGTATCAACAGAAGAACAATCCTCTCGAGTGGGAACCGATAGTTCTCAACCCGGATACCGTGGATAAAATCAAATAGCCGCGTTCAGTATGCGTAAAAAGGATAAGTATTCGCAGTGCAGAAAACCGGATAGAAAGCGAATTGATATGGAATAACTTGAATTACTGAATTTGAGCCAATTAAAAAACCTCGACAGGAACGGTAAAATTATGCGGTTTTTATAAAAAAATTGTTATATAATACTGTGGGGGCAGATAGTGAAAGACCGCTGCCCCCTTGTTTTACCTGTCGGAAGACGCACGGAAGACGCACAAATGCGTAACACCGTACAATTAATACGTGCATTTCGGGAAGGACGGCTCTTATGCAAGTGAAAAATTCGTTAATCAAAAGCATCATAGTGATTTTCGTGGTGTTCAACTCGATTTCGGCTTTGGCTTTCGCTTACTACACGAACGATGAATCCCAGAACAATGTTGAAAAATATGCAAGGAACAGTCTGCAGGAAATAGCGAAGGAGAAGAGCGAAATCATAGGACAGAATTTCGGGCAGGTGGAAACCAATGCAAAGATGCTCGGCACGTATATGGAGAATGTCCTTCACACGTCCGTAAGAAGTGTCAACATGCCGAAAGATTACGTTATCAGCGGATCCAAAGGGATAATTGAGAGAAAAGGTACCGGTTACAAAGGACAGGGCGATGCGGGCGACCTGAGCGCGAAGGATAAAAAGAGCGCTCCCGGAGCGAAGACGTATGAGAAAAGTAACATGATTGTTCCGTATACGAAGAAGAAAGAACGGGATATATTCAACGATATATCTCAGACCGAAAAGCTGGATCCTTTCTTTTCCCGGGCTTTGAAGACCGATAATGTGACATGGGTATACATCGCGACGCGAAACAATCTTTTGCGGGTAAGTCCGTTTACGTCGTTGACCGTGTTTGAGGACAGGCACAACCAGACTGCGGATGTGTTCTATAAGGCGGCGAACAGGAAGAATAATCCGGCGAGGAAGACGGTATGGACGAAGCCGTATAAAGATTATCTGGACAAAGGATGGACGATAACGTGCTCACAGCCGATATACGACAGGAAAGACCGCTTTTACGGCGTAATTTGCCTTGACATAGCCATAGACAGGATCAGGAAACAGTATTTCGACGAATTCAACATCGGCAAGGGCGGTAACATCTACTGGATCAACAAAGACGGGCTTGTTCTGTACGGAGATTACAAACATGAGGCGGACAAATCGCGGCATGGAGATGTGCGGGATAAAAATATATTCGACGGTTCCGACCTTGGAAAGGTACGCGAGGATGTTCTCAAGCAGGCTCTGAGAAAAGGCAACTTTGCATATTCCTACACCGTAAACGGCATGAGAAAGACGCTTGTTGCCGTTCCGATGAAAAATCCCGACTCAATTCTGGCGGTAGAACTGAATCAGAAAGAACTGCTTTCCATGTACAGCGAATTTCATAAGAGCATACTGTTCTGGTTTGCGATAAATCTGACGCTTGCGCTTCTGCTGGCGAGGTTTGTCAGCAGGACGTTCTCGTCACCTTTAAGGGCTCTTTTGAGCGATGCGGAGAAGATTTCAAACGGAAAGTACGACATATGCGAGGACTCCTCAAAAGGCACACATTTTTATGAAATTCAGCAGTTGCACAACGGATTTGTGAAGATGGGCAGGAGCATTGAAAAGTATACCGGGGAACTGAAAGCACAGAAAAGGGAAATCGAGAGCATTCTGGAAGTCGTCGACGGAACGATGATGATAGTGGACAGACACGGCAAAATACTTGTATCTCCGCAGAACAAGAAAAAGCTGCCAATTCCGTCCTGTGCCGACGGCGCATGCAGGGCAATCGAAAACGGAGTCCCTTTTTCGGAAAAGATAAAGACCGACGGCGGCATATTCGAAGTGAAGTATTACCCGATAATGGATGAGAAAGATGAAGCTTCGGGCAAAGTGGTGATATCGATAGACAACATCACGGAAAATGTTATAGAGGAGAGAGAACTCCTTCAGATTGAGAAGATGGCGGGAGTGGGACAGCTTGCCGCGGCCATCGTCCACGAACTGAAAAATTCTTTGGCGCTGATAAAAGGAGCGACGTACATACTGGACAGGACCGGAGAGGAAAACAAGGCGGAGATAGAAACCATAAAATCCGCGGCTGATGAGGCGGGTAACGTAATTGAGACGCTTTTGGATTATTCAAGGCAGGATGTGGACGGCGGCGACATGGTTCATGTGGAAACCATCATAAGGCAGATATTCCTGCTCAGCAAGAAGCAGATGATAAACAAGAATCTCAGTTTCAGGATTGAAATAAGAGAGGAAGTCTATCTCTACTCCAAATCAAGAGAGACGATTAAGGTGGTGATGCAGAATATAATTGAAAATGCGATTCAGGCGAGTCGGCCCGACGGCGAAATTCTGATCTCATGCAAGGAAATCGGAAACAACCTTGCGATACGAGTTGAAAACAGCGGCGATGCGATCAAACCGGAGCAGTTTGAAAAGATTTTTGAACCGTTTTTTACTACCAAAAAAGACGGGAACGGGCTTGGACTTTGGATAAGCAGAGAACTTATAGAGAGCATGGGAGGAAAGGTACACGTTTTGAAGTCGGACAGCGTCAGCACCGTCTTTGAGATGTTGATGCCTATCGTAAAAGAATGAAAAGCATTGCAAATACACATAAAGCATAGAGCATTGCTTGATGAAGTATTTGACACCGGCGGGTACGGATATTTTCCCGGACTACCTGAGTCAGCGGACAGGCATTGCCTGAGTCACAAGACAGACGTTGTCCGGGTCACAGGATCGACATTGTCTGAGTCATAAAACCGGGAAAGCATCTGACACCGCATGAGAGGGGGCTGATATGGGAGCAAGACCTATATTGCTGGTAGATGATGATATTCAGATACTGAAAGTATACAAGAAAATATTGCAGCTCAACGGCTTTGACGTTTATACCGCGTCGAACGCCTTTGACGCGGTGGAAGCCGTGAGCAGGGAAAAGTTTTCCGTGGCGATCTGCGACATCATCATGCCTAAGATGTCGGGGATGGAACTGCTCAATGAGATAAAGGCTTTGAGCAGGGACACGGAAGTGATTATGCTGACCGCCGAAGGTTCGATTTCGGGCGCGGTGGAAGCGGTAAAGCACGGCGCGTATTCATATCTGGTGAAGCCGGTTGAAATAGATGAGCTTATCGGAAGCATCAGAAAGGCGGAAGAGGTATACAATCTGAAAGATGAAAACAGGGCGCTGAGAATGAACATCAAAGAAAACAAGTGGAACATTTTCATCGGTCAGAGCGAGAAAGCCAAGCTTATCAAAGAACAGGCGCAGATAATAGGAAAAAGCGATTCGTCTGTTCTGATCAGTGGAGAGAGCGGGACGGGCAAAGAAGTTATTGCCAACCTGATACACATGTCAAGTCCTCGCTCCGCGGAGAACTTTGTATGTGTAAACTGCGGGATATTCAATGAGAATCTCATAGAAACGGAGCTTTTCGGCAGTGAAAAGGGGGCGTACACGGGAGCGGACAAGACTCACATAGGCAGATTTGAAAGAGCCGACGGCGGTACGTTGTTTTTCGATGAGATCGGCGAACTCAGCTTAAATATGCAGGTCAAGCTGCTCAGGGTTCTTCAGGAAAAAACCTTTGAGAGGGTCGGCGGAGAGCGTACGATAAGCAGTGATTTCAGATTGATAACCGCGACCAACAGAGATCTCAAAGAAGAAGTCAGGAAAGGGAACTTCCGCGAGGATCTCTATTACAGAATCAATATAATTCCGCTTGAAATGCCGCCTCTGAGAGAACGCAAAGAGGACATCCCGCTCCTTTTCCATTACTTTGTCAGTAAATTCTCGGCGGATATGAATAAGTCGATCAAACACGTGAATGAGGATTTGCTCATAGCTCTCCGCAAGTATGACTGGCCGGGCAATGTCAGGGAACTGAGGAACATAACCGAAAGACTCGTGGTGCTTTCGCTTGACGGTATCCTCAATAAGGGGAACCTGCCGACTGAGATCAAGAATCTTTCGGAGGATGACGTTTTGGAGAATATGCGAACCGATGATAAAAGCATGCCGGAAAGCTACATGGAATCTAAGAATAAGTTTGAAATGGAGTATATTCTGGGACTGTTGGCGCAACACGACTGGAACATAGCCGCGACGGCAAGGATAATGGGAATTTCCAGAAAAACACTTTATCAGAAGATGAACAAGTACAACATAATGAGAGATAAGGCCGGGCGCTGATGCCTCGTTGCCGCAAAGCGCCGCGACCGCCGGTTTACATATTTCCATATCGGCACGATGTCGCCATCACGCGGCGCTGTGGTAGCCGATTCACATATTCTCATATCGGAACGCTGCTGCCATCACGCGGCGCCGCGACCGCCGATTTCGGAACCGTCGCGCATACAGTTTAAACAAAACATCCCCCTTGAATCGCATAATACGCATTCTTGGGGGATAAGTTATTTTTGCATTACCGGATATGGATATTAATCGGTGCTCTCCGTACTCTCCGTCTTAATGCGACTTGTCGCCGCATCCGCCGCAGACCTGAGTTGTTCAGCCTTCTCTCTGTCGGATTTGTCAGCTTTTGCAACATGGACTTCCCACAGAGTCAACGGAACGATGAAAACCAGTCCGACCGCGATAAGCAGAAGATTGGAAATCAGATTCAGCTTGTGGTAAACCAGCAGGTCAAAGACCATAAACAGGCAGAGCATAATCGCCGCCGCTCTCAATCCTTTAAGAATAGATTTCATTTTGGAACCCTCCCGACTTTAATTTAAATACCGTTCCCCAAAGACTGTTAGGAGAAACCTCTTCATCGTGAACGGAATGCTCGGTGCATTCCTTAACTTGTGAGTAGACGTTAGCATAAGGCAATATAGATGTCAACGTTTTAAACAACTTTTTCATTTTTTTTTGTGCAAATTAAGTTCCGGTTTGCATCTCTAAAGGAATTTACTCTAAGAAGTCTTTTGTGGAGTTTTTCACCGACATTATTTTTACGTGTTCATTACTGAAGTTCCTGTAAAATGCGGACATGGGCATCCGGCTTTTCCGCAGGAGCAGTATGCAATCACCGCCGGAAACGCGCAGGGAAATTGAAGTGTGGCGGGCGTGCTGTTTGAGGGCGTGTGGAAGTAGTGATGCCCGAGTTCACGCCGCCACTCAATTCTCGCAAGTGAGGCGTGCGATTGCCTGCGACGAGGACTTGCCGGATGCCCATGTCCGCATTTTATATGGGAATCTGAAATTAGTTCAAATATAATTCCGGATAAAACTCCGCAATTATTTTACACTATCATTAACATGATGCATCATTATTCCGATAATTAATATATGTTGTTCCCATTTCGTTGATATTATTCCGATAAAATGGTATAGTGCAAGAGATCGGAGGGATGATTTATGTACATTACAGTCAAACAAGCAGCTGAAAAATGGGGAATATCAGATAGAAGAGTAAGGATTTTATGCTCAGAGGGTAAGATACCCGGTGCATATCAAGAAGGAAGAGCTTGGAAAATACCTTATGATGCAGTAAAGCCAACTGATGGAAGGTATAAAATCAAGGAATCTCTCATTCCGATATTAGAAGAGAAATTAGATACTCTTAAAACAAGAAGATCTTTGACAGAAGGAGAACTGGAAAGATTAAATGAAGAATTCGTAACAGAATATACCTATAATTCAAATGCAATCGAAGGTAATACATTAACTTTACGTGAGACAGACATGGTTCTTAGAGGGCTTACTGTTGACCGAAAATCATTAAAAGAGCATTTGGAGGTCATTGGACACAAGGAAGCCTTTGATTATGTAAGACAACTCATTAGTGAAAATGCCGAAATATCCGAGAAGGTAATAAAGGATATCCACTATTTGGTATTGGCTGATAAGAAAGAGGATAGAGGAAGATATAGAAGAGTTCCTGTTCGAATCATGGGGGCGGCGCATGAACCCGTACAGCCATATTTGATTGTTCCCAAAATGGAAGAGCTGCTGGAACAATATAAAAATAGCGAGGAAGATATTGTGACTAAGCTTGCCCGTTTTCATATAGAATTTGAAGGCATTCATCCTTTTATTGATGGAAATGGAAGAACCGGAAGATTACTGGTCAACTTGGAGTTAATGAAAGCGGGCTATCCGCCGATAGATATAAAGTTTACCGATCGCTTGAAATATTATGAAGCCTTTGATGAATATCATGCGAAACATAATGTATCGGCAATGGCAGATATGTTCGCAAGGTATTTAAATAAAAGTTTGGATTTATATTTGTCTATTTTGGATAAGTAAGAATTAAAAAGTAGTTAGATAAGTCACTGCAATCTATGTCTACTCTATCGACTTCATCTTTGTCGTCTCACTTTCAAAACTCTGATTTTTTTCATCTTTTGAAAGCATTGTATCATGCGCTTTGGAATTTATCGATCTTGTGTGGGCATAGTCACACAACCACTTTCTGCGGAGCAGACGGCTCATCGTAAATGCTCGCGGGCAGTTAAGTGGATCGCGCCGAAATCCTTTATATTAAAATATTCAAAAATGAGCAGAGATTATTTTATTTAAAGGCCATATCTTCTCTCAATTGCTGTTCCATATCCCTTTTACTATAAATGATACGATATATTTTAGTAATATGTTTTGCTTCATCAGGTACATAAAAAATGAGATAGTTCTCAACCGGCATAACTCTAAGTCCTAAAAATTTTAATCGTTCCTCATCACACAAACGATGACGCATAGGGAACTCACCGAGAGACTTGATTGCTGCCATTATTTTTCGCGATAAGTTCTGTGCAGTATTAGGTTCGAGTAGTTCCTCAGACACATATCTTATTATACTCATTAAATCTTTGCGGGCATTCTCGGAAAGCACTATTCGATAATTCATAGTCCGAACTCTTCTTTTAAATCACTGTTCACTTCCTCGAAACTGTAAGTCCTTCCCTCCTGAAAGTCGTTATGAGCTTTTAGAATCTCGGTATGAAATTCTTCTGCCGTCAAGTCGGATAAATTGAGTGGTTTGTTTTTCGGTATCTTAACATCAAAAGGTAAGCCATTCTGCATAATAACTTGCCTCAAAAATATAGACACCGCATTAGACATTGGTATCCCGAGTTTTTCAAGAACCGCCTCTGCCTGTTCTTTAACATTAGGTTCTACTCTTACATATATATTTGATGTTCTTGCCATGTGACTCACTTCCTTTGACCTGATCATAACACAATGCATTGCATATAGCAATACATAACACTCCGACTCAGTTCTTCAAACTCTGTAGAGGCGCCGGGATCCTGCCCCCGCGGTTGATCATCCCGGCCGAAGACTTGTCGCGAAGCTTCATTACGGGACCGCTGCCGAGAAGTCCGCCGAAGTCGAGTTCTTCGCCGTCGGGCACATCTATCGCCGGTATGACTCTGACGGCGGTGGTCTTGTAATTGACCATTCCGATCGCCGCCTCGTCCGCGATTATGGCGGATATGGTTTCATCGGGAGTGTCCGCAGGTATAACTATCATGTCGAGTCCGACCGAGCACACGGCGGTCATGGCCTCGAGTTTTTCTATCGACAGGCAGCCCGAACGTGCGGCGGCTATCATGCCGGCATCCTCGGTGACCGGTATGAAAGCGCCCGACAGACCGCCTACGCTTCCGCTTGCCATAAGACCGCCCTTTTTCACGGCATCGTTGAGCATGGCGAGTGCGGCGGTTGTTCCGTGAGTGCCGCATTGCTCAAGGCCGATCTCTTCCAGTATGTGAGCCACGGAATCTCCGACGGCGGGAGTCGGCGCAAGCGACAGATCGATTATCCCGAACTGGACGCCTAATTTCCCGGCAGCTTCACTTCCGACGAGTTGACCGACTCTTGTGATCTTGAATGCGGTTTTTTTGATCTCTTCGGCGACAACATCCAGTGGTGCGTCACCCGGCATTTTGGAGAGAACGGAGCGTACGACTCCGGGACCGGACACGCCGACGCTTATGACGGTGTCGGGTTCACTGAGCCCGTGGAATGCTCCCGCCATGAAAGGATTATCTTCCACCGCGTTGCAGAAAACAACCAGCTTCGCTGCGCCGATACACTGTCTTTTGCGTGTTTCCCATGCCGTTTTCTTTATTATTTTTCCCATGGATTTTACCGCATCCATATTGATTCCCGCTTTGGTAGAACCTATATTTACCGATGAACATACAAGTTCCGTTGTGGACAAAGCTTCCGGAATCGATTCGATCAATTCCTTGTCGCCCGCGCTGAAGCCTTTCTGCACGAGGGCGGAATACCCCCCTATAAAATTCACGCCAACGTCTTTTGCGACCTTGTCCAGAGTCTTTGCGTACAGGACGGGATCGCCGCCGCTCACTCCGGCAAGGAGCGATACGGGGGTGACCGATATCCGTTTGTTGACTATGGGGATACCGTATTTTTTTTCGATTTCTTCGCCGGTCTTAACCAGATTCTTTGCCTGCCTGTAAATCTTGTCGTATACCTTTTCGCAAGATTTTTCTATAGAGGAATCGGCGCAGTCTATGAGCGAGATTCCCATGGTGATTGTTCGTATGTCAAGATTTTCATCTTGAATCATGGTGACGGTTTCCATGATATCCTGAATGTTTATCATAAAAAACCTCTCCTAAATCCTGTGCATTGAGTTAAAAATATCTTCGTGCATGAGATGAACTTTCATGTCGGGAACCGAAGCGGCTATGTTTCCCTTCAGTTCTTCGACACCCTGTGTCGCATCCGAGATATTTATCATCATGATCATGCAGAAATACCCTTCGAGCACGCTCTGGGAAACTTCTATTACGTTTGCGTTTGCGGCTGCCACGGCGCCCGACACGTTTGCGAGAATGCCGACTGTGTCTTTGCCGATGACGGTAACCACCGCCTTTTTATTTTCTTCCATTGTATATAACCTTTCTTGTAAGTTTTATCCCGCCGAACGGGAGTTGTTGTCGCACGATAACGGTTCAACCGAACGGGAATTGTTGCCGCACGATAACGGTTCATAGGAATTGCTGCCGCACGACAAATATTCTCTCCCCGTGCAGGGGCGTTATTCTCACAGTTCTCCGCCTGTTTGCCGAATACCGATATTCTCTCCCCGGGCGGGGGCGTTATCGTGAGAAAAGATTTCTATCCTCTGATTTTCACCAAAAACTCCCCATCTTTCAGAGAGTCCGACAATCTATATGATAAATCAAGATGGGGGTATTTTTCAAGAAAATATTTTCTGTTCCGGGCGGAATTGCCGATCATGTTTGAGAATGAGTGAGCGTTGGAACAGACGTCTATTTTCGCAGGCTCAAGCACCTTCTTCAGGTGACTTTCAATGACTTCCTTCGCTATCTCGCCTTCAACCAGCTGGCGGAAAGCGGGATGAAAAGAACCGCCGCCTATAAGGGCATTGGGTGATATCAGATCGCTCGACTTCAAACCGACGCGGATAATGTTGATTCCGGCGGAATCGATGATTTTATACATCTCCTTGGTTCTGAAAACCGCTTCCTCTTCTGTGAGAGGTGTGTAGGAACCGTCCTTGCATTTCTCGTAAAGCTCAGTGTTTTCAATGACGACGGTGGGGTAAAGTCGTGCAATTTGAGGAGAAAGTTTTACGGTTTCGCGCGCCGAAAACAGACAGGACTCCGGACTGTCGCCGGGAAGTCCTATCATGAGCTGGATGCCGAGTTCAAACCCGTAAGCCTTTATCATGTCCGCGCTTTCATAGACGGCGGACGCGTCGTGACCGCGCCTGCTGAGACGCAGCACGTTTTCGTCAAAAGACTGCACGCCGAGCTCGATCGTATCCACACCGTGGTATTTCAAGTTGTCGAGGATTTTTTCATTTATGGCGTCGGGTCGTGTGGAAAGATGGATTTTATCGATTTTCCCGAGCTTTTTATAATGTGAAGCGACCCGAAGGTATTCGCTCTGCATTTCCATCGGGATGGCAGTGAAACTTCCGCCGTAGAAAGCGGCTTCCACGGTCGGAACGTCCGATAACGTTGTAAGCCATGTTTCGATGGTGCCGGTCATGTCCCTGAGGGTTAACGGGCGTTGCTTGGCGGTGATGGCCTTTTGGTTGCAGAATATGCAATCATGCCTGCAACCGAGATGCGGTATGAAAATCGGAATTATCGCATGCTTCTTCATCTGTTCCTGCCTTTCTGGATCCGGAGATACATTTTAACATATGACAGACGTTTTTCCCAATGATGCTGGCGAAAGGACGGTGTCAAGTTTTTGTGGAGTTTTTTATTGACATCAACTCCAAAAGGTATTTTTTAAACTCCCCATTCCCTGTATTAAACTCTGCGTTGCACTTGCTCCGTTTAAGATTGGCGGCTCTTTATCAAAGATGCTCCAATCCATGCGCTCAGCCACCGCTTCATCAAGCACCCGCCTTGCATAATCGCTGTAGCTTTCTTTATCATCACTCCCGGGCTTGAACTCATCTGCCGTGATCCTTCCTCCGTTTTTCATGT
>CP016202.1:1475502-1477311 GCA_003433295.1 Eubacterium minutum ATCC 700079
ATACACATGGGACGGTGTCAAGTTTTTTGCGGAGTTTGACGGTGTCAAGTTTTTGTGGAGTTTTTTATTGACATCAACTCCAAAAGGTATTTTTTAAACTCCCCATTCCCTGTATTAAACTCTGCGTTGCACTTGCTCCGTTTAAGATTGGCGGCTCTTTATCAAAGATGCTCCAATCCATGCGCTCAGCTACCGCTTCATCAAGCACCCGCCTTGCATAATCGCTGTAGCTTTCTTTATCATCACTCCCGGGCTTGAACTCATCTGCCGTGATCCTTCCTCCGTTTTTCATGTATACGCGAAGTTTACTGAGTTTCCCAAGACCTTCCTCACTCCAACCGATAGGGTTTCTGCTGAATCTCTCAGATAGCACATGACTTACCTGTGCCTCCGTACAGCTTCCCGGAATATCAAGGGTCTTTCGACTCACTATCTCTTTCCAGTTGCCCATTAGATACCTGCCAAACTCTTCTACGCTCTTTGTCTGCTTCTCATCCTCACATACATCGTATAGGCTTTGCAGTATCTCATCTGCACGCTTTCTGTCATTTGCTCTTATCGCTGTCTTTATCCTTGTTGCCACATTCTTTTTCGGGAATTTGCACGCAACGCTTCTTATCCTCTTTTCAACATGGTATCCGTCCATCACACGGACTACCATTGACAGATCCTCAAGCCCATTCTTGATCCATTTGCCCCCATCTGCATGTATATAGATATTATCAATCGCACCTATGTCATACTCTTTCTCTATATATCCTTGTACGCTTTTCCATAGCCTGTTTGTATCAAAGTTTTCATCCACAAAGTGCATGCTTGCTATTGTTCTGTTTCTTCCCTTGCTCTCTTTTCGTATCCCTTCCGTAACAGTTACAAGCGGTACAATCTTACTGCGCTTGCCCTTTTTCTTGCCAGGTCTTTGCATATGCGCATGATCTTCATCTGCGTATATATGCAGTTCTTTGATTCTCTTTTGTTCTTCGCTTTCCACTTTCTTTTCAAGAGGTTTCAGTTTTTTGATATGGTTTTTTACGGTCTGCCTGCTTAACTTGTTATCACTTCCAATAGCAGCGCTTTTGGCATAGGACATCTCTGTAGCAAGGCTTACCATTCTTGCACTTATGATGTCGCCCACTCTTTCATATTTTCTGATTCCCACAGCATGGTCAAGCGGGTAAACATACCTGTTGTTCTTCTTGTCTTGATAGTAATCACGTGCAATTTCAATCCTTCCAAGCTCAGTGAGCAGTTCCCTTTTACGATCCTTTTCTTTTAAGGTCAATCCTAGGCTTTTTCTTGCCTCCTTGTCTTGTCTGATCTTGAGGTTGAGTTCTTTGCATATCGTCTCAATCATCAATACCGATGCTTCTTTACAGTCCGTGAAAATATCATGAGAAAATGCATCTATATCATTTAGTCCTCCCGAAAGTGCTTTTTTTGTTATTTTTCTTCCCAATTCCAATGTGATTTGTTGTATAATTGTTTCCATAGAGATCTCCTTTCGTATTTTGGGATGGTTCATTATTGTACCACGTTGGGTTGATCTCTATATTTTTTTATTAAAAACTCCACAATTATTTTACACTATCATACACATGGGACGGTGTCAAGTTTTTTGCGGAGTTTGACGGTGTCAAGTTTTTGTGGAGTTTTTTATTGACATCAACTCCAAAAGGTATTTTTTAAACTCCCCATTCCCTGTATTAAACTCTGCGTTGCACTTGCTCCGTTTAAGATTGGCGGCTCTTTATCAAAGATGCTCCAATCCATGCGCTCAGCCACCGCTTCATCAAGCACCCGCCTTGCATA
>CP016202.1:1477336-1485835 GCA_003433295.1 Eubacterium minutum ATCC 700079
TTTGTCTTGTCTGATCTTGAGGTTGAGTTCTTTGCATATCGTCTCAATCATCAATACCGATGCTTCTTTACAGTCCGTGAAAATATCATGAGAAAATGCATCTATATCATTTAGTCCTCCCGAAAGTGCTTTTTTTGTTATTTTTCTTCCCAATTCCAATGTGATTTGTTGTATAATTGTTTCCATAGAGATCTCCTTTCGTATTTTGGGATGGTTCATTATTGTACCACGTTGGGTTGATCTCTATATTTTTTTATTAAAAACTCCACAATTATTTTACACTATCTGGCGAAAGAGGCGAAATAATTGTGTAGTTTTACCATCAGGATAATTTCTATGTGGTCATTACTGAAGTTCATGTAAAATGCGGACATGGGCATCCGGCTTTTCCGCAGGAGCAGTATGCAATCACCGCCGGAAACGCGCAGGGGAATTGAAGTGTGGCGGGCGTGCTGTTTGAGGGCGTGTGGAAGTAGTGATGCCCGAGTTCACGCCGCCACTCAATTCCCGCAAGTGAGGCGTGCGATTGCCTGCGACGAGGACTTGCCAGATGCCCATGTCCGCATTTTATATGGAAATCTGAAATCCGTTCACGTGTAATGCCGGGAAAAAACTCCACAAACGTTGGACACCGTCTTGACAAAAATTTTGTTTGACAGCGGAAGATAGTTTTGCTATGATGTTTAAAAATATTTAATTAAAATTTTTTAAATAAAGCCTGAGTCAAGGCAAATCACGGAGGTTATGAAAATGAATTTTGAAAAAATCAAGCAGATTATGGTTGACACTTTGAGTTGCGATGAAGAGAAGATTACGCCTGAGGCAACGATAGCGGAGGATCTGTCGATAGACTCTCTGGATGCGGTTGAACTTGTCATGGCCCTGGAAGAAGCGTTTGACGTAAAAATTCCGGATGAGGAACTTGGGAACATGAAAACCGTTCAGAATATCGTGGACTGCGTTGAGAAATACCAAAAATAATTTAACATAGAAAAGATATGAAAAGACCGGTTATTGTAGAGATGTGAACATGTCACGCTTCTTAATCGGTCTTTGCAATAGTTGTGAAACAGTAGGATTGAGTATGAAAAACAGAGAAATATTCCGGTTGATCGAAAAATTCGAGGCTGCCGACATATCGCTGCTTGAGTATGAGGATTCCGAGGGACGCCTCAGACTTGAAAAAGGCGGTTTGACCGCTGTAACGCAAGGCGGCGCGGCGAATAACGCGAATAATGAGGGGATGCCACAGAACGGAGCAGTTCAAGGTGATGCAAAGACCGTTGTCGATGTGCGGCGGGAAGTTGCGGATCCGGAGTCCGGAGATGCAGAAGAGAACGGCGCTCTGAAGATAAAAGCGCCGCTCGTAGGTGTGTTCTACAGGGCGTCGGCGCCGGACAGCGAACCGTTTGCCGAGATAGGAAAAGAAATCAAAGAGGGAGAACCCCTGTGCATAATAGAAGCCATGAAGGTGATGAACGAGATAAAAGCGCCTTACGACCTTATCGTGAAGAACATCATGGGAGTTGACGGTGAGATGGTCGATTTCGGAATGGAAATATTTGAGGTGGAGAAATGCTGAAACGCGTTCTTATCGCAAACAGGGGCGAAATTGCGGCACGCATAATAAGAGAGTGCAAGGATAATTCCGTGGGAAGCGTTGCCGTGTATTCGCAGGCCGATGCAAATTCTCTACACGTGATGCTCGCCGACAAGGCGGTATGCATAGGCGAACCCGCATCCTCAAAGAGCTACCTTAACATAGGAAATATAATCGAAGCCGCAAGGAATACGGACTGCGACGCTGTTCACCCCGGGTTCGGATTTTTGTCTGAAAACGCGGAATTTGCGCGTGTTTGCGGAGAAGAACACATTAAGTTTATCGGTCCGTCGCCCGAAGTCATATCAAGGCTGGGTGACAAGGCCGAGGCGAAAAGGACGATGAAAGCCGCGGGAGTTCCCGTGGTGCCCGGCTCCGACGGCCCTGTGAAAGATGCGGACGAGGCCAAAAAAGTTGCAGAGGAAACGGGATTCCCCATACTCATCAAGGCATCTGCCGGAGGCGGCGGAAGAGGAATGCGCATAGCCGAGAGTATGGAAGAAGTGGAGTCCGCGTACAACGGAGCGTCTATGGAAGCTGAAAAGTGCTTCGGGGACGGCGACGTTTATGTGGAAAAACTGATAAAGAACCCCAGACATGTTGAATTTCAAATTCTTGCGGACAGCTTCGGAAATACCGTGCACCTCGGAGAGAGAAACTGCTCCATACAGAGGAGGAATCAGAAGATGCTTGAAGAAGCACCTGATTTCAGCCTGTCGGAAGAAATGCGAAACGCCATGGGAAGAGATGCCGTCAAAGCCGCGAAGGCATGCGGGTATGAGAATGCGGGAACCGTTGAGTTCATAGTCGACGGCGACGATTACTATTTTATCGAGATGAACACAAGGCTTCAGGTGGAGCACCCGGTAACCGAGATGATTACGGGGATAAATATAGTCAAAGAACAGCTCAGGATCGCAGCCGGACTGCCGCTTGAAATCAAGCAGGAGCAGGTGCGGTTTAAAGGGCATGCGATAGAATGCAGAATAAACGCGGAGGATATCTTCAGTAATTTTGCGCCTAACCCGGGACACATAAGTTTTCTTCATTTTCCTCTCGGCAATCAGGTCAGAGTGGAGAGCGGTCTGTACAGCGGTTGCGACATAAGCCCGTTCTACGATTCCATGGCGGCGAAGATAATCGTGCATGGCAGCACCAGACTGATAGCGATCAGAAGAATGAGAAGAGCGCTTGAGGAAACCATTATCAAAGGTGTAAGGACTACTCTGCCGATTCAGCATCTGATCATGTACAATCAGGAGTTCCTCAGAGGGAATTACAACACGGGATTCATAGACAATAATTTGGATGAGTTTTTGAGGCTGTACGAGAAAGCGGGAGGTAAGGATGAATCCATTCAGTGAAAGAAAAAATCTGCTTCACGCCATCAACGGTATAATACGGCCGCCGGCGCAGAATTCGGAGAAAGATGCGGAGAAGATTTTTCAGTGTAAAAGATGCGGAAACAAGTATACCAAGAGCATATTGAAGGAAAATAACTTTGTTTGCCCCGGATGCGGTCACTACGGAAAAATTTCCGCAAGGAAGAGGGTCGCGATGATTGCGGACAAAAATACGTTCAGAGAAATTTCGCGGTCGCTTAACGGCGGAAATCCGCTTGATTTTCCGGATTACGATGAGAAATTGAAAGAAGCGCGAAAAAAGACGGGTCTTAAAGAGGCTGTGGTGACCGGCACATGCAGGATCGACGGGGAAAAAGCCGTGCTTTGCGTGATGGACAGTAACTTTCTCATGGCAAGCATGGGCAGCGCCGTGGGAGAGAAGATAACAAGAGCGTGCGAGTACGCCACGCGGAAGAAACTTCCCATTATAACCTTTTCCGCATCGGGCGGAGCAAGGATGCAGGAGGGGATTTTGTCCCTGATGCAGATGGCGAAGACGAGCGCGGCGTTCGGAAGACACGCAAAGGCGGGCTTGGTATACATATCGGTGCTGACAAATCCGACCACGGGCGGAGTGACGGCGAGTTTTGCGAGTCTTGGCGATGTCATCCTTGCGGAACCGGGGGCTTTGATCGGCTTTGCGGGTCCGAGGGTGATCGAGCAGACCATAGGCGAAAAACTTCCGCAGGGTTTTCAAAGCGCGGAGTTTCAGGAAGAGCACGGCTTTGTGGACGCAATAGTAAGGCGCGAAGACATGAAAGAAACTCTGAGCAGATTGATAGTGCTGCACAAACGCCATAAGGCATAGGAAAGAGGCAAGTGTTGATGAAAAAGGTTTTAACGGCGGGGGAGAGAGTCAAGCTGGCGAGAAGCCCTCTGAGACCGAGAGCAAAAGAATATATTCAGGGGATATTCGATGACTTTATGGAACTTTCCGGTGACGGACTGTTCGGCGAAGATAAGAGCATAGTGGGCGGAATCGGAAGTTATCGCGGAATGCCGGTAACCGTAATAGGTCAGCAAAAGGGCAGAAATGTCGAGGAAAATATGGCATACCGTTTCGGTATGCCTAACCCGGAGGGGTACAGGAAAGCGATAAGACTGATGTTGCAGGCGGAGAAGTTCCACAGACCTGTAGTGACTTTTGTGGATACGCCGGGTGCATATCCCGGAAAAGAGGCGGAAGAAAGAGGTCAGGGGCAGGCTATCGCCAAATGCATACAGGTGATGAGCATGCTCAAGGTTCCGACGGTAACGTTCTTTATCGGAGAAGGCGGCAGCGGCGGTGCTCTTGCAATTGCGACCGCGGACAGACGGATAATGCTGGAGAACAGTATTTTTTCGATACTGTCGCCTGAGGGATTTGCCAGCATACTGTGGCACGACGCGGAACGCTGGGAAGAAGCCGCCACCGCGATGAAACTGACCGCGGAAGACCTTTTGACCCTCGGCGCGTGCGATGCGGTGATACCGGAACCGGACGTGATGGATGAAGAAGGCAGGCGTGTTCTCTATAAAAGGATAGACAGAGTTTTGGAAAGGGAACTCAAGATGCTGCTCCCGCTGTCCGAAAAGGAATTGTTGAAGCGCAGATACAAGAAACTCAGGAATATGGGAAAAACAGATGGCAGGAATTAAGATTTTAGGTTACGGACTTTCTCGCGGGGATGAAAAGGTTACAAATTTCGACCTTGAAAAGAAAGTGGATACGAGTGATGAATGGATAAGAGAAAAGACGGGGATAGAGAGCAGATTCTTTGCACGCAACAAGACCAACCTCGACATGGCGGCGGAGGCCGGGAACGGAGCTATCGAACGCAGCGGAATAAGGGCGTCGGACATAGACCTTGTGCTTGTGTGCACTTTGACTCCGGATTATGCTACGCCGTCCGTTTCGTGCGGCGTTGCGGAGAGACTTGGGATCGGCAATGGTGCCATGTGTCTTGATATGAATGCCGCATGCTCGGGATTTGTGTACGGTCTTACCGTGGCGAAATCAATGCTGGAGAGCGGAAACGCAACCTGTGTTCTTATTATAGGAAGTGAAAAACTTTCTCCCCTGTTGAATATGCAGGACAGAGGCACGTGCATTTTGTTCGGCGACGGTGCGGGAGCATTGATTCTGAAAGAAGATCCTGACGGCGAGTTCTGTTCTCTTTCGGGGAACATGTACAGCGACGAGGTCCTCTATTGCGAGAGATTCGATCCTGCCATAAGCATGAAGGGGCAGGAAGTATACAGATTCGCGGTGAACAAGGTGCCGGAAAGTATAAACGCGGTATTGGAGAAGACGGGAAAAAGCGTTGAGGAGATCGACAGGTTTATACTCCACCAGGCAAACCACAGGATTATACACAGCGCGGCAAACAAGCTGAAAATACCACGGGACAAGATATTTGAAAATGTACAGATATATGGCAACACGTCGGGAGCGAGCGTTGCCATCTGCATGGCGGAGATGCTGGAAAAAGGTTTGCTGAAGAGAGGAATGAGAGCGGTCGCGTGCGGCTTCGGAGCCGGATTGACTTACGGTAGCGTCCTGTTTACGGTAGGATAAATTGATTAGGAGAATGGTATGAGGATAGACAAGATTTTTGGGATTAAATACCCGATTTTTCAGGGTGGAATGGCGAATGTGGCGACAGGAGAGTTTGCCGCCGCGGTGTCAAACGCCGGAGCGATGGGGATCATAGGAGCCGGCGGAATGGATACGGCGACTCTTGAGAAAGAGATTCACATCTGCAAGGAGAATACGGACAAACCTTTCGGCGTAAATATAATGCTTATGAACCCTTGCGCCGATGAGATGGCGGAGCTTATCGCAAGGGAAAAGGTTTCTCTCGTCACGACCGGCGCGGGCAATCCCGGAAAGTATGTGGACATGTGGAAGAATGCGGGGATCAGGATTTTTCCGGTAGTGTCTTCGGTGGCTCTTGCAAGAAGGCTTGAATCGCTGGGCGTTTCCGGATTTATCGCGGAGGGATGCGAGAGCGGCGGCCATGTCGGAGAGCTGACCACGCTGGTTCTTGTTCCGCAGATAGTGGAGGCGACAAATCTTCCCGTAATTGCGGCGGGAGGGATTGCGACCGGGAAACAGATGGCGGCGGTATTTGTTCTCGGAGCATCGGGAGTTCAGATCGGAACTCTTTTGTTGAGCAGCGAAGAATGCCCTATCCACGAAAATTACAAAAATGCCATAGTGAAAGCCAAGGATAACGACACCGTGGTGACCGGCAGGAGCGTCGGGGCGCCGGTGAGAATTCTTAAGAATCCGATGTCGAGAGAATACCTCAAGATGGAACGTGGTGGCGCGGAAAAGATGGAACTTGAGAAGTTTACCCTCGGAGCACTCAGGAAAGCGGTTCACGACGGCGATGTGAAGAACGGATCGCTTATGGCGGGGCAGGTGGCGTCCATGGTAAAGGAAATCAGGCCTATTTCCGAAATTCTCAATGAACTGGTGAAAAGTTATGAAGACACTCTTAGATAGGATTTCGAGCCCCATAATACAGGGTGGAATGGGGGTTGGAATATCTCTGGGCAATCTTGCGGGAGCCGTGGCGCGCGAGGGCGGCGTGGGCGTCATCTCCACCGCCAACGTAGGATTCAGAGAAACTGATTTCTGGAGTAACACCGCAGCTGCCAACCTGCGCGCTCTGAAAAAGGAAATCGCAAGGGCGAGAGAGATTGCGGAAGGAAAAGGTGTAATCGCGATCAACGCCATGGTTGCGACGAGAAATTTTGTGGAAATGGTAAAAGGAGCTGTCGAGGCGGGTATAGATGCCGTGATTTCAGGCGCAGGTCTGCCGTTGAATTTGCCGGAGATTGTCACGGAAAAGGTTCTGATCGCGCCGATAGTTTCGAGCAGGAGAGCCTGCAAGCTCATAATGAAGACATGGGAAAGCAGAAAGGGAAGAAAACCCGATTTTCTTGTAGTCGAGGGCAGCAAGGCCGGAGGACATTTAGGCTTTAAAAAAGAAGAACTTCTTGAAGGCAAGGTTCAGGATCTCAACGAGATAGTCAATGAGGTATCCGGACTTTCCGGAGGGGTTCCCGTATTCGGAGCCGGCGGAGTTTTCACGGCGGACGATGTGAGACGGCTGCAGAAAGACGGCGCCGCCGGGGCGCAGATTGCGACCAGATTTATAGCGACAGAGGAGTGCGACGCCACGCAGGGGTACAAGGATCGCATCCTTGAGGCAAAGGAAAAAGATGTCGTGCTCATAACCAGTCCGGTGGGCATGCCGGGCAGGGCGCTGAGAAGTCCGATTATAGAAAAATTGAAGCTGATGGCGCGTATACCGCCCAAGAGGTGCATGGACTGCATAGTTACATGCAACCCGAAAACCACGCCGTACTGTATCAATGCGGCATTGGAAGCCGGATTTTACGGAGATTGGGAAAACGGACTGTTTTTTTCCGGCAGCAACGTCGGACGGGTAAACAGGATGACGACCGTGAAGGAACTGATGAAAGAGATAACTCCATAGATCGAGGGAGGTTTGAGATGAACGATGTAAATTTATGCGAACGATGTGAGAAACCCGGCGTGGGAGTCCTGTTTGCGGGGCAGGGAAGCCAGAAGAGCGGTATGGGTAAAGATTTGTATGAAGCATTCCCCGAATTTAAAGAAGTCTTTGATCTGCTTCCGCAGAAACAGAAAGATATCGCGTTTGAGGGACCTGAAGATGCGCTGAAAGACACCGTGAACGCGCAGCCCGTACTTCTGGCATTTGGAGTCGGTGTTTACAGAATTCTGGAGAGCAGGGGACTCAAGCCCGACTTTGCGGCAGGACTGAGTCTCGGAGAGTATTCGGCACTCACCGCAGCCGGAGTTTTTACGGACAAGGAAGCGCTCGATCTGATACGTTTCAGAGCGGAACGTATGGCGAGAGCCTCGGAGGGTACGGATACCGTAATGAGCGCCGTACTGGGTCTTGAGAGAGACGTAATCCGGTCGATTTGCGCCGAGGCGGGTAAAGCCGGAAAGGTTGAAGCCGCGAATTACAACTGCCCGGGTCAGATAGTCATATCGGGAAATGAAGCCGGGGTTTCGGAAGCCGAGAAACTTGCGAAGGAAGCGGGAGCAAGGAGAACGATGAGGCTTGCGGTGAGCGGCCCGTTCCATACCTCGTACATGAAGTCCGTAGGGAAAGACCTTAGAGAGAAATTTGACAGCGTGAATTTCGGCAACATGAGATTCCCCGTTGTTTTCAACTGCGTCGGCAGGGGAAAGAAAGACGACGAGGATATAAAAGATTTGCTCGCAAGGCAGGTTTACAGCAGCGTGTACTTTGATGACAGCATAAGATACATGCGTGAGCATGGAGTCAAAAAAATCATAGAAATAGGACCGGGAAAAGCTTTATCCGGCTTTGTGAAAAAGACTTGCAGGGACATAGATGTGATTAACGTGGAAAAGGCGGAGGATATAGGAGAGGCGGAAAAATGGACAGAGAAGTAGCACTGATAACCGGCGGAAGCAGAGGTATCGGA
>CP016202.1:1485860-1487669 GCA_003433295.1 Eubacterium minutum ATCC 700079
ATACACATGGGACGGTGTCAAGTTTTTTGCGGAGTTTGACGGTGTCAAGTTTTTGTGGAGTTTTTTATTGACATCAACTCCAAAAGGTATTTTTTAAACTCCCCATTCCCTGTATTAAACTCTGCGTTGCACTTGCTCCGTTTAAGATTGGCGGCTCTTTATCAAAGATGCTCCAATCCATGCGCTCAGCTACCGCTTCATCAAGCACCCGCCTTGCATAATCGCTGTAGCTTTCTTTATCATCACTCCCGGGCTTGAACTCATCTGCCGTGATCCTTCCTCCGTTTTTCATGTATACGCGAAGTTTACTGAGTTTCCCAAGACCTTCCTCACTCCAACCGATAGGGTTTCTGCTGAATCTCTCAGATAGCACATGACTTACCTGTGCCTCCGTACAGCTTCCCGGAATATCAAGGGTCTTTCGACTCACTATCTCTTTCCAGTTGCCCATTAGATACCTGCCAAACTCTTCTACGCTCTTTGTCTGCTTCTCATCCTCACATACATCGTATAGGCTTTGCAGTATCTCATCTGCACGCTTTCTGTCATTTGCTCTTATCGCTGTCTTTATCCTTGTTGCCACATTCTTTTTCGGGAATTTGCACGCAACGCTTCTTATCCTCTTTTCAACATGGTATCCGTCCATCACACGGACTACCATTGACAGATCCTCAAGCCCATTCTTGATCCATTTGCCCCCATCTGCATGTATATAGATATTATCAATCGCACCTATGTCATACTCTTTCTCTATATATCCTTGTACGCTTTTCCATAGCCTGTTTGTATCAAAGTTTTCATCCACAAAGTGCATGCTTGCTATTGTTCTGTTTCTTCCCTTGCTCTCTTTTCGTATCCCTTCCGTAACAGTTACAAGCGGTACAATCTTACTGCGCTTGCCCTTTTTCTTGCCAGGTCTTTGCATATGCGCATGATCTTCATCTGCGTATATATGCAGTTCTTTGATTCTCTTTTGTTCTTCGCTTTCCACTTTCTTTTCAAGAGGTTTCAGTTTTTTGATATGGTTTTTTACGGTCTGCCTGCTTAACTTGTTATCACTTCCAATAGCAGCGCTTTTGGCATAGGACATCTCTGTAGCAAGGCTTACCATTCTTGCACTTATGATGTCGCCCACTCTTTCATATTTTCTGATTCCCACAGCATGGTCAAGCGGGTAAACATACCTGTTGTTCTTCTTGTCTTGATAGTAATCACGTGCAATTTCAATCCTTCCAAGCTCAGTGAGCAGTTCCCTTTTACGATCCTTTTCTTTTAAGGTCAATCCTAGGCTTTTTCTTGCCTCCTTGTCTTGTCTGATCTTGAGGTTGAGTTCTTTGCATATCGTCTCAATCATCAATACCGATGCTTCTTTACAGTCCGTGAAAATATCATGAGAAAATGCATCTATATCATTTAGTCCTCCCGAAAGTGCTTTTTTTGTTATTTTTCTTCCCAATTCCAATGTGATTTGTTGTATAATTGTTTCCATAGAGATCTCCTTTCGTATTTTGGGATGGTTCATTATTGTACCACGTTGGGTTGATCTCTATATTTTTTTATTAAAAACTCCACAATTATTTTACACTATCATACACATGGGACGGTGTCAAGTTTTTTGCGGAGTTTGACGGTGTCAAGTTTTTGTGGAGTTTTTTATTGACATCAACTCCAAAAGGTATTTTTTAAACTCCCCATTCCCTGTATTAAACTCTGCGTTGCACTTGCTCCGTTTAAGATTGGCGGCTCTTTATCAAAGATGCTCCAATCCATGCGCTCAGCCACCGCTTCATCAAGCACCCGCCTTGCATA
>CP016202.1:1490172-1501160 GCA_003433295.1 Eubacterium minutum ATCC 700079
CGTTGCACTGGCGATGGCAGGTAGCGGAAGAAATGTAGTAATCAATTATGGCGGAAACGCCGGGAAAGCGGAAGAAACGGCGGAACTTTGCAGGGCGAAGGGCGTGGAAGCCGTCGTGGTGCGCGCCGATGTGAGCAGCGCCGGGGACTGCGAGAAACTCGTAAAAGAAACCGTGGATCGGTTTGGAAAGATCGATGTTCTTGTCAACAATGCGGGCATAACGAAAGATAATCTTATGCTCAGAATGGACGTTGCGGATTTTGATGAGGTCATTTCCGTAAATTTGAAAGGGCCGTTCATGCTCATGAAACTCGTGTCCAAGGTAATGATGAAAAAGCGCTACGGGAGAATCGTCAACATGGCGTCGGTCTCGGGGATTCTCGGAAATGCCGGGCAGGCAAACTATGCGGCGAGCAAGGCAGGGCTTATCGGCATGACAAAGACGGCGGCGCGTGAACTTGCGAGCAGAAATATTACGGTAAATGCCGTGGCTCCCGGTTTTATCGCCACTGACATGACAGGCGCCATGAGCGATAGGATTCTCGAAGAAATGAGTGAGAGCATACCGCTTAAAAAGATAGGAGATCCCGCGGATGTCGCGGCTGCCGTAAGTTTTTTCGCTTCCAAAGAAGCGGGATATGTCACGGGACAGGTTCTGTGCGTTGACGGCGGAATGTGCATGTAGGATATGGAATATGAGTTTATCAATATGAGAATATCGGAGTGACAATAACGGAGAAGAAATCATGGGAAGAAGAGTTGTAATAACCGGAATGGGAGCGATTTCAGCCATAGGCGGCACCACGGAGGAAATGTGGAAAAATGCTCTTGACGGCGTGTGCGGAATAGAAAAATTGGAGCCGTTTTCCGAAACCGAGATGAAGGTTAGCGTTGCGGCGCCCGTAAAGAATTTCGACCCCACGGAATTTATGGACAAGATGGAAGTGAGGAGAAGCGCGAGATTTACGCAGCTTGCAATCGGAGCGGCGCTTGCGGCAATTAAACAGAGCGGGCTTGATATCGGAGAGGAAGACGCGGGAAGATGCGGAGTTGCCGTTTCAAGCGGTATCGGTGGACTTGACGTAATCGAAGAAGAACATTATAGAGGGATAAAGAGAGGATTTGACAGAGTGTCGCCCCTGTTTGTTCCCATGTCCATAACCAACATGGCTGCCGGACTTGTTGCGATAAGACTCGGCTTTATGGGCAGCTGCACGGCTACCGTTACCGCCTGCGCATCGTCGACCAACTCCATAGGAGAAGCGTTCCGTTCAATCAGGGACGGCTACGCGGAGGTTATGGCCGCGGGCGGCAGCGAAAGTTGCATAACGGAATTCGGAATAGGCGGATTCACGGCTATGCGGGCATTGTCTGAGGCAAGCGATCCTAAGAGAGCGTCCATACCGTTTGACAAAGAGAGAGCCGGTTTTGTTATGGGCGAAGGAGCAGGAGTCATGATTCTGGAAGAGTATGAGCATGCAAAAGCCAGAGGCGCGGTTATTTTGGGAGAAATAGTGGGCTATGGGGTGAGCTGCGACGCCAATCACATAACGGCGCCGCTTGAAGACGGAAGAGGAGCGGCCATGGCGATGACAAACGCCGTTGAAGATGCGGGTATTGAGGCGGAAGACATATGCTATATAAATGCTCACGGAACCGGAACCCCGATGAACGACAAGTGTGAAACTCTGGCGATCAAAAAAGCTTTCGGAGAGCATGCTCGCAAACTGAAGATTTCATCAAGCAAGTCCATGATAGGACATACGCTGGGAGCCAGCGGCGCGCTCGAAGCCGTTATAACGGCAAAAGCCCTCGAAAGCGGTGTGGCGCCGCCGACGATAGGATATAAGGTATTTGATGAAGATTGTGACCTCAATATTCTTCCGAACAGGAGCGACGAAATAGACGGAGAGTATGCGATGTCAAATTCACTTGGTTTCGGTGGTCATAACGGTTCACTGATTCTCAGGAAGTATACGATGGAGGATTGAAATGCAGTTGGATATTAAGCAGATTAAGGAATTGATTCCTCACAGGTACCCGTTTTTGATGATAGACAAGATTACGGATATGGAAGCGGGAAAATGGGCAACGGGAATAAAATGCGTGTCGGGCAATGAACCGCAGTTTGAAGGACATTTTCCGGAGTATCCGGTGATGCCGGGCGTTCTTGTGCTTGAGGCGCTTGCGCAGACAGGCGCGGTTGCGTTGCTTTCCGAAGAAGAAAACAAAGGAAAACTTGCAATGTTCGGCGGTATCCGGAATTGCAGATTCAAGAGAGAAGTGCTGCCGGGCGATGTTCTGGAACTCTACTGCGAAATAGAAAACAAGAGAGGTCCCATGGGATTTGGCAACGCAATTGCGCGCATAGGCAACGACACCGTTTGTCAGGCGAAACTCTCGTTCGTGATCAAGTGAACACAAAATCTCGGAGGGAAGCGATGATAAAAGATAACTTTTCCGGTATCTACAACAAGTTCAAACTTCTTTTATATTCTAAGATGATGACTGAATTGGACGATGAGAAAAAGAAGTCCTTATCATACTTTGAGATCTTTTGTATGGAGATAATAGTGGTCCTAAAAAAACCTACCATAAACAGATTTGCCGCATTCGCCAAAATCTCGGCGCCCAATGCGGCGTACAGGATAAACCGTCTGATTCAGAAGGGATACGTCAAAAAAATTCAAAATGAAGAGGACAAGAGGGAGTATTATCTCTATCCCACCGAGAAGTACATGGATCTTTACGGCAGCATGTTCGATTATATAGGCCTCGTGTCGGAGAGAATAGAAAAACGTTTCAGCGAGCCTGAACTTAAGAGTTTCAACAGAATGCTGGAAATAATCGAGAATGAGCTTATGCCGGAAGTCAGCGCGCTTGACAAGTGAGCGCTTCTGATAAACGGGCCTCGCGGTATTGCGTGCTCCGGTAAGCGGGTCTCGCGGTATTGCGTGCTCCGGGCGATGAAAACGAATCCGTACCGGAAAGAATTGATTCGATGACCGGCAGGACTGTTTCCTGGATCCCGAGTCGAATATACAGGGTTTACGGGAAGGGCGAAAAAAGCTTTAATGGAGAATAGATTCAATAAAAACACAAAAGGAAGCATCGGCAGATCGGTGGGCATATTGTTTGTCTTGTTCATCATGATTTTGGGATGCTTTTTCTTGATGCGCAAGGTGTCGGAAAGCGCTGAGACGACAAACCGTACAAAGAACGGCAATACCGCGGTTAAGAAGGTGGCCGGCATACGGAAACTGCCCGCAGGTTACGGGGATGAAATCGCACAGTCGGGAGAACTGCACGAAATTGCATACAGGTCGGGCGCAAGAGTCACGGCAGGTAGAACGGTGAAAAGGGCGATGGTCTATACTCCGTACGGCTACGATAAGAATGAAAAAAGAAAAAGGTATAACGTATTTTACCTGATGCACGGTTACGGCGGAAATCATCAGACTTTTCTCGGCAGCAAAATGTCGCCGCGAACTTTTAAAAATATATTGGACAACATGACGGCGAAAGGAGACATCGCCCCAACGATAGTGGTTTCAATGACATATACCGGGTCGGCGGGTTACTATGCTTCCATGGACGATCTCGGAACCGAGGCAGTAAAAGAATTGGCGCCGATCGTCGAGTCTAAGTACAGGACGTATGCCGATAGGACCGATCGCGCGGGTCTGGTAAAATCACGCGCACACAGGGCCATAGGAGGTTTTTCGATGGGAGGCTGTTCGACGTGGATGGCGCTGAAGAACAATGCGGACTGCTTCAAATACTATCTTCCGATAAGCATGCCCATGTACTACGATGACGGCGGCTACGTGGAGTCGCTCAGTCTCGATTGCGCCCGCAGGATCGCAGCCGGAGCAAACGCCGTAAGAGGCGGAAAAAAGGTGTACGTTTTTGCGGCGTCGGGAAGCAGGGATTTCATGAACAAGGCGACAAAAAAACAGGCGGAAGATTTGACCGAATACCGTGGATTCAAGCTGTCTCCGGGAGAGTTCGATAAAGGAAATGTAATCTTTCATTCATGGAAAGGGCATCGTCACAGTTACAAAGCAAGTTTCCCGTATCTCTACAACGGGCTGATTCGCTTTTTTGGACGAGCGGCGGCGTGAACCGGGCAGATTAATTTCTTAAAGGATGTAAGAGATATTAATCATAAACTTATTGTAATAGAATACACAGTTAGGAAGGAAATGAAATTATGAATCAGAAAACGTTCAAAATGATGGGATGGATAGCAACAGGCACCGCGCCACTTTAATCTTTTTGTTCAGCGCCTTTAAACGTAACGGACTTGGGAATCACATCTATTTAACTGTCGAAAACCCGTTGACTTTCCTGTGCTTTTGGATATAATAAAAAGTGGATACACGTTCCGATTATATGTGTTTGATTTTTTGCAAAGCAGGTATGTAGATGGATATTCAAAAACACGCCAGAGATATAGTCTACCGGCAAGGTGGAATTGCCAAGTCAGCCGATTTTGTCGCCGAGGGCATTTCTGCTGTGAAAGTAGTCGCTTTGTGTGACGAAGGACTTCTTAAACGTGTCAGTCACGGATATTATAGTCTTGCTGAACATAATATTATTTCGAGAGAGCAGATTCTCGCCAAGCTTTTCTCCAAGGGAATAGTTTGTGTGGAATCTGCTCTCTTTCATTATGGATACAGTGATTTTGCGCCTCGTAAATGGTCGATTGCTGTCCCGCGCTCCATGTCACGGACGAAGATCAGGGATAACATACTTCCTTTGCGGACTTATTACGTTCGACATGGTATCTATGAACTTGGTAAAACAAGCGGTTCCTTTAACGGGGTAACGCTGCCGGTTTATGACCGTGAGCGCACGATCTGTGACTGCTTCAAATATCGCACAAGGTTTGATACTGAGATATTTAACAAAGCGCTCAACGCATATGCAAACGATCCAAACAAAAATCTGCAGAATTTTTATGCATACGCAAAGAAACTGCGTGTGCATAAAAAAGTAACTGAACTAATGGATGTGTTGCTGAACTATGAGCAGTCTTGACGCAAAATGCCGAAAGATTTATACTTATGCATATCAAATGAAAACCTGTACAGCCGTATGGACTGTTGATTTGTTGGAGCATGTAAGAAATCAATCGATTCTTAACAGCTTTTAGTCGGAGGAGGGATGTTAAAATGAATGTGGAAAAGAAGAAAAGCAGAGTGGCGATCGCAGTTCTGACAGCGTTTGTCATGGCATGTGCAACGCTTGTTGCATCAGGTTCCGATGCGTTTGCAAAATCTTATCCTTTCAGATTTGCCGTTAAAGCGAATCAAAAGAATGCCAAAGAAAAGCGTGGCAGGGACAGAGGCAATGTGCCTACGGTAAACCGTTGGGGAGTTCTGTTGTTGAAGTCGGGAGAAGGCAAGGGCAGCTGGACCGACTTTTGGCTGACCGGCGCTGATGGGGAACAGGTCTCAAAGTATATGAGAGTCAGATGCGGCGGAGGATGGTATAAGCAGGATGCGTATGAGAACTCACGCTCAAGAACGGTATTCCTGTTTGCGGAAGATAATAAAGACAAACCGTCGGGCTATAGCGTTAAAGGTCGCTGGAAGCCGCAAGATCGGTGATTTTTATCCAAAGATGAGAAGATGAGTGTAACTCTATATGAGCATGGAGTTACACTCATTGTTGTTTATGGCTGATTTTTAATCGCAAGTCACCAAAAAATAATAGCCATCGCGTACTTTAATGTGTTATAATGACCAAATAAATATTTTTTGTGAGGAGGTTCCCCTGTTTTTCAACGATATATGCGGTATTACGCTTGCGGTTTTTTGATAGAGGGACAGTTGCCGTGTTGCAGCAATACGACTGTTTGACGCAGGATATGATTATTTAGTACAAGGCGGTAATGATGTTGCATATGAATCCTATACGATTTTCCTCTGATTTCAAAGGTTTTGTTTGCGTTTGCAGAATATTTATTGTATAATGTTGTGGAATATAGGTAAGGTAGGTGTAATTATGCTGGATTCAAGCACATCACTGATGCTGTTGATCCTGCTTGGTGTCATAATTCTTGTAATCCTTTCGGTTGCATTTTTGACGCATATGAAGAAAGTCGATAAGGACAATGACATCAAACTGAGTCATATAGATGAATCCGTTCGTGAAATAAAGCAGTGCGTCACATATCTGGGAAAGAACGCAGTTGCGGAACATCGTAACGAGTGGGGCGGTCGTGAAACGAAACCTGATGTTCGCGGAGCACTTAACGAATCTATATCGCCGGGAACTTCCCGAACGAGCACGCAAATTAAGAACGCCGATGTGCCGCGCGCCGGAAGCGCGCCGCTCGACAGACTTGTGTCAGGCGGAGCCGCACCGCGGAGAACCGGATTGTATCGGGAAGGATCGCGCGTACCGAACCCGGTAGGACAAAGCGTGTCGAAATCGGTAGAACCACGCGTACCGAACTCGATAGAGCAAAGCGTACCGAAACCGGAAGAACCGCGCATATCGAGGATAGCACCGCACGAGGTTCACTCTCTGGATCAGGTGCTTGCAAATCTTGAGCGACCCGGTTCGCCGGGCGGGAACCCGGGGAGTGCAAACAAAGCGGGGTTATCAAATTCAAGAAATACGGATTTTAAATCACAGCCGGTCGGATATAATCCCGCTGAGGTGTCCGTAACGGAAACCCTGAAAGCGGGGGAACTGAAAACGAAGGATGTGGGTATTGAAAAAGTATCCGTACCGATAGAAAAAGACCGTAGTTGCATTTCACGGACTGCGGCGGACAAAAAGCCGATACCAACACATTTTGTCGATCGTAGCACGGCTACGGATCGGCAGGGAAGAGTTTATTCCGTGGATCAGTTGAAAGAGCAGATCAAATAGACTCAAATAAATTCTATGCAGGAGGCAGATATGATTTGTAAAGAATGCGGAAATCTGTTAAAAGAGGGAGATAAATTTTGTCCTAACTGCGGAAGTAAAGTAGAACTTGCAGTTCCGACACCGGGAGCGTCAACGAGCAAACTTGACGATCTCGTATTTAATCTCGACCGCAAAACGGAAAACCGGAGAGCGGAGCAGGCAGGTGAAGCGGAACCCGGACCGAAGAGGGATTTTAAATTCGATGAGATAAATTGGAATTTGGAAGGTTACCCATCTGAGGACAAGAAGAAGACCGAGGCGATAGACTTCAACTGGGAAGCCGTGGTTGAGAACGGAGAAAACCGCAGAGCAGGCGGAGCACAGGATTCGGGAAACACGGAATATGCTCGCAAGGAAACTGCGAACCCGCAGGAAGCTGCGGAGACTTTCGCCGGTGGACCCGCAGAGACGGATTTTGACACGAAGCCCCCTTCATCCACCGCGGATGTACAGGTTTCGAATGCTGCGGATGTGAGCGCTTCTACGGAAGGAAACCGTTCTATAGAAGGAAGCCCTTCTATAGGAGAAAGCCGTACGGAGATTCCGCAACCGGAGGTGCCGGCGCCTGATTCGCAGACTGCGTCGATATACGACAAAGAGTCCGAGCCGATGAGCAAAATCGACAAATTCTATACGCCGAACAAGAAAAATGAAGAGTTTCAGGCGATTCTGGATAGAGAATACAACAGGCTCACGGAAAAAAATACGTCGGAAGATACAAAACCTCAGGCGGAGGGTGACGGCTCATACCTCGGCAAGGTGAATGAAGAAGTGCTTGACAAATCAAGAGAGGACAGAGACGCTTTCAGAGCTATGGAAGGTGACGAACCGGGATTTGAAGAGTGTGTTGCCGACAAGCTGGAAACTCCCGAAGAAGCTTCCAAGGTACCGGATATTCTCGAAGGACAGAACTACTCCGTGGTCGGTGAACCGTCAGAGGTAACCGACGGTTCCGCGGGCGCGTCGGCAAGCGGAAATCCTGAGGAGGATGTTGAGAAATACATAGAAAACCTGAATGCCGGCGACGTTTCGCTGGTAAGTCTGCTCAAGTCTGCCGCAAGGAAAGAGGAACAGGCTGTGGAAGCGGCGGAAGTGGCGAAAGCGGCGGAATCCGACAAGCTTCCACGCGAGTCATATCTGGGCAAGGTTGACGAGGAATTTGTCAACCCGGGTAAAGATGACAGAAATGCTTTCAGAAACATGGAAAAAGATGCTCCGGGATTCGAAGAATGTGTTGCGGATAAACTGGAAACCCCGAATGAGGGACCTCAGATCCCGGATTTTATGGCGGGACAGAATTATTCGGTAGTCGGAGAACCTGAAGATGTTCAGGAGAAAGTGACCGAAACACCTGAGGAAAAGCAGGAAACACCGTCTACCTTGGATGACGTGATGGGAAACGCCGGGGATCAGGCTCCGGAGGCGCAGCATGCTCCCGTCGAAGAACCGACGGAAGTGGTAGGCTTTGCGCAGCCACGTTCCGATACGCAGGCGCCGCTGTTTGTGAGCAGCCCGGAGAGTGAGCGACCACAGCCGGAAAATACACTTGATTTCAATGCGACCCAGGCGCAGGAAGCGCCGGCGGAGAACAATCCGTTTGCGGGATTTGAGAAACCGGCGGAACCTGTTCCCGAACCGGAAGTCAAGAATGAAAATGCGCAGATTATCGAAAATCTGATTAACGAAGACGTAGGATCGTCACAGATGGGTCCCGCGGACAATAAAATCACATTTCAGGATGTATTTAAAGACGAAATAAAAGCGGAGAATGAGCAGCCGAAAGAGGAAGCCAAGCCTAAGAAACATACGTTTTTGAAGATTTTAGTGATTATTTTGGCGGTGCTGATCGTGCTTGAATTGATTATTATAGTCATAAAGAGCGCGTTCCCCAACAGCGCGGCGGCAGCGGCATTCCAGAGTGTCTTTAACGCTGTGATCGGTAAATTCACCTGATTCGTCCGACCTTGTTTCGGTAACACCGCATGGTGAGAAAGGAAAAACATTGAAACCGGCAAAGTATTCAGATGGTAAACCGCGGAAGAACTTAAGCTTTTTACTGGTGGTATTGATAGTTGCGGCAGGCATACTGCTTCTCATGGTCAACTTCATAACGGACTGGATGTGGTTTGCCGAAATGAAATATGTGGATGTATTTTTCAAAGGACTATACACCCAGATAAAGATAGGTATACCGATTTTTGTGGTGGTTATGCTGTTGCTTGAGTATTACTTGAGACGACTTCGCAAGGACTACTTTGCCAAGATAGCCTCACACGAAGAAACAAATATGAAAAGGCTGGGGCTGTTGACCACTTTCATGGCTTTCGGCTTTTCTGTCATAATGGCATTTTTTGCGGCGAACAGGTTGTGGTTCAAAACTCTCGAGTTTACACACAGTACGTCTTTCGGAAAGAAAGACCCCCTGTTCGGTTTTGACATTTCATTTTATATTTTTAAATTGGAATTTCTGCAGGGGCTGAATGAGATCCTGCTGGTGATCATACTCCTGATGGTTGTACTGACGGTCCTTTATTATATACTGCTTCTTGTCATGCATAGCCCCGATGTGCTGAATTACGACGATTATGCCGATTTCACGGAAGAAGAAAACAGCAGCTTCCAAAATCCGTTCGGCAATACGGGCGTGCTCGGCAAGATTTTCGAGGGAGTTGCAAAAAACAAAAGACAATCGAAGCCGAAAAAGAGTTTCAATAATTCAAATTACAGAAATTTGCTCGAGATCGCATCGCACCAGTTGACTGTGCTGGGCGTTGTTTTCTTCCTTATGTTGGGTGCAAATTTCTTTTTGAAACAGTTCGATCTGTTGCATGAGCATACGGGCGCGGTTTACGGCGCGGGATTTACGGACGTAAACGTTACTCTTTGGGTATATAGGGTCTTGATTCTTCTGTCGGCGGCAGGGATCGTTTTTACCATAGTATTTATAAAGAAAAAGAGCTTTAAGAACTTGGTTAAGGTTCCTGTGGTAATGGTCGGAGTGTGGCTGCTTGGAGTAGGCCTTGCAACGGTAGTTCAGTTCTGGGTAGGATCCGATGAAATCAACAAGGAAGAGAAATACCTCGCAAGAAACATAGAGTACACCCAGTCGGCATATCAACTCAATGACGTATCGGTGAAGAAGTTCAGCGCCGATGAAAATCTTACCGGAGCCGATATTGCGGCAAACAAGGATACGATTTCAAATGTCAGAATCAACGATTACAGTCCGGTGAAGACTTTTTACAATCAAACCCAGAGCATAAGACAGTATTACAAGTTCAACGATGTCGATGTGGACCGCTACAACATCAACGGGAACCTTACGCAGACTTATCTTGCGACAAGGGAGATAGATGAGAATAAGATCAGCGACACATGGCTGAACCGCCATATAAAGTATACGCACGGTTACGGAGTGACTCTTTCCAAGGTCAATACGGTGACCGCAAGCGGACAGCCGGATGTCCTTATCAAGAACATTCCGCCGGAGTCGTCCGTCAGAGAGATAGACATAAAACAGCCGAGGATATATTTCGGCGAGTTGACCAACGATTATTCGCTCGTGAACACGAGTGAAGATGAGTTTGATTATCCGGACGGAACCGAAAACAAATACACTCGGTATGACGGAAAAGCCGGAATCAGGATGAATCTCTTCAACAGGATAATGTTCGCGATCAGAGAGGGCAGTTTCAAGATGCTCATCTCAAGCAACATCAAATCCGACTCAAAGATCATAATTTACAGGAACGTGGAAGAACGCATCAAGAAGATAATGCCGTACCTCAGTTATGAGGATGACCCGTACGCGGTCACCGCGAACGGCAGAATCTACTGGATAGTCGATGCTTATACGACCAGTTCGTATTATCCTTATTCAGAGCCGTACAGCCAAAACGCCGGGGACACCAATTACATAAGAAATTCGATAAAGGTTGTCGTTGACGCGTACAACGGCGACGTTACGTATTATGTCGTGGACGAAAAGGATCCGATTGCAAAGACTTACCGGAAGATATATCCGTCGCTGTTCAGAAACGTCAAAGAGATGCCGGGAGAAC
>CP016202.1:1501185-1516372 GCA_003433295.1 Eubacterium minutum ATCC 700079
CTGCAGTCGCATATCAGGTACCCGAATGCGCTGTTCAAGATACAAGCGGGCATATACTCCAGATACCACATGAACAACGTAAAAGTCTTCTATCAGAACGAGGATATATGGGATATAGCCAACGAAATATACGGAACAAGTCAGCGGGAGATGACGCCGAACTATTATATAGTAAAATTGCCGGACGAGCAGAAAGCCGAATTTATAAGTTCGATTCCGTTCACGCCTAAGTCAAAACAGAATATGACGGCGCTTATGGTTGCGAAAAATGACGGCACGGAATACGGAAAGCTGATTCTGTACCAGTTCCCTAAGAGCAAGACCGTTTACGGGCCGCGCCAGATAGAGGCTCAGATAGACCAGAATACAAAGATTTCCCAAGACTTTTCTCTCTGGAGCAGTTCCGGTTCCAAGTACAGCAGAGGCAATCTGTTTGTCGTTCCGATCAAGGACTCGTTGCTTTACATAGAACCTGTGTATCTGGAAGCCGCGGACTCCGCAATTCCGGAGGTGAAGAGAATCATAGCCGTGTACGACGACAAGATAGCGTACGAGTCAACATTGGGAGATGCTTTGAAACAACTCTTCGGCGACGGCGGCGATGTGGACGGTTCCGCATCCGGAAAGACCGGAAAGGGAAAAGAAGCGGCAGGCTCCGCGTCGAACGGCAAATCAAAGAAAGACTATATAGAGAAAGCTCAAAAAGCGTATAAAGATGCGCAGAAAGCGGTTAAAAACGGCGACTGGGGCGCATACGGAAGATATATGGACGAACTTTCGCGTAATCTGGATAAACTGTCGGAGTAATTGCGAGGAGTTACCACCGGAATGATTGCGGGGTTTTACCATCAGAATAATTGCGGGGTTTTACAACCGGAATAATTCTTCTTTATTCATTGGTGAAGTTCCGCTTGAAGAAGACACCTTGAAGAAGACTCGAAGAAGAAAAGTAAAGCGCATATCGTTGGGACATTCGAATCGGATGTCCCAAGGCTTTTTGAAGCCGCACGGCGCGCAGAGGAAATTTTGAACAAACCCTGAAGTATGACGGTCGGAGGACATAAAGAATAAAAGGGACATAAGACATAATCAGGATATGATGTGAAAAGCGACTTTTGCAACGGCTTGCGACGCCGGCAGAAACGGCGGAATGGAGATTATTATGCTGGAATTTGATATTGAAAAAATGTTGTTTACCATACCTCCCGAAAAGCATGGGAAGGATGATGTGATTGCGATTTTGAAGGAACATCCGGAAGTGCAGTTCGTATCATTTGTGGGAATAGACATGGGAGGTCACGATACAGACGAGAAGATACCGGTCAAGGTATTTATCAATGATATGGAAAAATTTCTGAGATCCGGCGTTCAGACCGACGGATCCAGCGTGGCTCTTCCGAAGATCGCGGAACTGGGCAATGCGAAGCTGGACATCATACCCGACACTTCCGTCAGGTGGTATGTCGATTATAATTACCGGAATATAGACAGAATGCTCGACCTGCCCGTAGGAACGCTGAGAATACCGTCTTTTCTGGTTCATAATGAAACATTTGAATGCGGCTCGCGGTCGATTTTGAGAAAGGCTTTGACGTATATGAAATCGGAGGTGCTCAAGGCGATGCGCGAGCATCCTTATGTCTTCCGGTATATCGGCGGCGTAGACAATGTGGACGAAATCGAAGAACTCATCGTAACGAGCGCGACCGAGCTTGAATTCTGGGTGAGGACGCCCGACGATAAGGGTGACAGAGAGCAGCTGTTTATTGCTCAGACCCTTAAAGAGCAGTACTGGAAGAGGACTTACGGAGAAGTCAGGACCGCGCTTGAAGAAACGCTTACAATACTCGACAAGTACGGATTTGAAGTTGAAATGGGTCACAAGGAAGTCGGAGGGGTCAAGGCGAAGATGGGATCCGGCGGCAGGTACAATCATGTGATGGAGCAGCTTGAGATCGACTGGAAGTATTCAGACGCCATGCAGGCAGCAGACAATGAAAATCAGGTAAAGTACGTGGTCAGAGATATATTCACGCGCTTCGGCCTTGACGTTACCTTTATGGCAAAGCCGTTTGAAGGAGTTGCCGGCAGCGGTGAGCATACGCATATAGGACTTGCGGCAAAACTGAAAAACGGGAAAATCGTAAATCTGTTTGCGCCGGGGGATCTCGAAAAAGATTTTATGAGTCCCGTCGGCTTCGGAGCACTCATGGGGATACTGAAAAACTACGAGGCGATGAACCCGTTTATAAGCGCGAGCAATGACTCTCTGAACAGATTGAAACCGGGATACGAGGCTCCCGTGTGCATAGTGACATCTCTGGGAAGAGGCGTAAACAAACCGTCAAGGAACAGGACCGTGCTCGTCGGTCTGATAAGGGAAACCGCAAATCCGCTTGCGACGAGGTTTGAACTCAGAGCGCCGAATCCGAAGAGCAACACTTATCTGGTGCTGGCAACGGCATATATGGCGCTTGTTGACGGTGTAAATGCGGTTCTTGAGAACGAAAAAACTCCGCAGGAGCTGGAAAAATCGTTGTCAAAGGAATATGGCGAAGATGATTTCTACCTTGAAAAGGAGAGGAAATACAGAAGCGAAGAAGACGTTTTTGTCTACTATTCCGAAGAGGAACGCGAAAAACTGTTCGGTAAAGCCCCGGCAACCGTGTGGGAGAATCTGGCGGCATTCGACAAGTACCCCGAAAAGGTGGGAACGATGAAAGCCGGCGATGTTATGTGCGACCTGATTCTGGAGTCGTACAAGGCGCAGACGCTTTCGCAGTGGAAGCTTGAACTGCACGACCGTCTGATCCCGAACACGATGGATTTTATAAGATCATGCAGAAAAAAGCACAGGGACGATGATTTTTCCGACTACGATATAAAGAACTGGCTCGAGATAGATAAAATACGCCATGAACTGGCAAAAGACACGATAACGGAGAAATGTCTGCTCACACAGGCAAAAGAGGCTCTCGATAATGAAGACTATGACAGAGCTTCGGCGATTCAGCTGATGATAAAGGAGAGAGTGGCGGCGTTGACGGAGCTGTACGATGTATACAAGAAAAATCTCCTTTGATAGCGACGCCCGATCCGCTATTTTAAAATGAAGTAAAAGAACAGATTCGTAAAACCGGCGGGCTGAGGAAATACGCCGGTAGGGTCGGTACACCAAGTGGATGGATTCGTAAGGCCGATGCGGCAATCACGGCTTTAACATTTTCCGATTTAGACGGGAGGTATTGAGTATGCTTGACATAAAGAAAATCAGAGATGATTTTGAGGGGATAAAAAAGAGAGTTGAGTACAGAGGAAAAGGTGACTTCGGGATAGAGAACGTGCGCGGTTTTGACGATCGCAGACGCGGTCTGCTGGCGGAAGTTGAAGCGATGAAACACAGGCAGAACACCGTTTCGCGCGAAATTCCGAAACTGAAAAAGGCGGGTAAGGACACGTCCGGGGTGATGTCGGAGATGAAAGAACTGTCGGCGGACATCAAGAGATTGTCGGCCGAACTTTCGGAGATAGAAGAAAATCTCAAAGATGCGCTGCTGAACGTTCCCAACACTCCGGCGGACGGAGTGCCTTTCGGAAACGACGACTCGGACAACGTTGAAATCCGGAAGTTCGGGGAGCCGACGAAGTTTGACTTTGAACCGAAACCTCACTGGGTGATAGGAGAAGAACTCGATATACTTGATTTTCGCCGGGCGGCAAAGGTTGCCGGTACGAGATTTACCGCGTACAAAGGTCCGGGCGCAAGGCTCGAGCGTGCGATAGTGTCGTTTATGCTCGACCTTCACACCGTGGAGCAGGATTACACGGAGATACTCCCGCCGTTTATGGTGAACAGAGATGCCATGACGGGTACGGGGCAGCTGCCTAAATTCGAAGACGATATGTTTTATCTTCCGCAGAAAGATTTTTTCCTGATACCTACCGCGGAGGTCCCGCTCACCAACCTGCGTGCCGATGAAATCATGGATGAGGCCGAGCTTCCGGTCAACTACACGGCATATACCCCTTGTTTCCGGGCTGAAGCCGGATCGGCGGGACGCGATACGAGGGGGATAATACGTCAGCATCAGTTCAATAAGGTCGAACTTGTGAAATTCGTAAAACCGGAAAATTCATGGGAAGAGCTTGAGAAACTGACAAACGATGCCGAGGAAGTCCTTATAAAACTCGGACTGCCTTACAGGGTTGTAAAGTTGAGTTCGGGCGACTTGGGATTTTCATCCGCGATGACGTATGACATAGAGGTCTGGATGCCGAGTTACAACAGATATGTTGAGATTTCGTCGTGTTCAAACTTCCTCGATTTTCAGGCGAGACGCGCCAATATAAGGTTCAGGCGAGCCGGCGGCAAACCTGAGTTTGTCCATACACTCAACGGCTCCGGACTTGCCGTGGGAAGAACGAGCGCCGCGATTATGGAAAACTTCCAGCAGAAGGACGGCAGCATCGTGGTACCGGAGGCATTGAGGAAATACATGAGCGGCATGGAAGTTATTACGAGCCGGAAATAGCGCGGAGCCTTAAATAGCGCAGGACCTTAAATAGCGCGGGTCCGGGATAAGCGTCAAAGAAAGAGAATGTGTGAATAAGAGAAAAAATGTATACGGAAAAGAAGAGAATGTGTGGATAAGAGAAAAAATGTATACGAAAAAGAAGAGAATGTACGGATAAAGAAAGGAATGTGCAGATTATGAAGTCCGCGTTCGGAAAAGTATTCAACGCAATATTTAACCGTTTTACTGTTACCGCCGCGGTAATAGTTCTGCAACTTGCATATCTTTGTGTACTGATTTTTAAAGCGGGCGATCTGTCAAATGCGGTGCGGTACACCTTGAGAGGGGTTGCGATAATCGCCGCGATTTACATAGTCTGGCGTGACTATAATCCGGCTTATAAGATAGGCTGGATTATTTTAATTTCCGCCCTGCCGATAATGGGCGGAGTTCTGTATGTACTGTTCGGAAACAAAAGACCGAGCAGAGGCCTGAAGAAAAAACTCGATCCGGTGGAAAACATCAGCCTTGCGTACCTTGAGCAAAAGGAGAAAATAGAAGAGATCTGTCGCGGTGGCAGGATCCGCGGCACGCTCAAATATATAAGCGAAAAAGGCGGATATCCGGCATGGACAGGTACGGAATCCAAGTATTTCGACAGCGGGGAAAAATACTTTGAATCGTTTATCACCGATCTTGAGAAAGCAAAGCACTTTATATTTCTGGAGTACTTCATAATAAAGAAGAGCCGGTTGTGGGATGACATATTTGAGATTCTGGAGAGAAAAGCCGGCGACGGTGTAGAGGTCAGAATAATATACGACGATATAGGCTCGATAAATCATCTGCCGAGGGCTTTTCATAAAAAACTCAAAAAAGCCGGGATAGGCGTCGTCAATTTCAACCCGATGCGACCGTTTCTTTCGCTTGTCTACAATAACAGAGATCATCGTAAGATATGCGTCATAGACGGTTACATAGGATACACGGGCGGTGTAAACATAGGAGATGAATACGTGAACAGAAAGACGCGGTTTGGACACTGGAAAGACAACGGCGTCAGAATAAGAGGAGAAGGCGTCTGGAGTTTTACCGTCATGTTTCTCAACATGTGGAATGCTTTCAGAAAGACCGATGTCAGGTATGAGCCGTACGGACCGCATGTGTGGCACAGTGAAGAGTTTGATGACCACGGGATAGTTCAGCCTTTTTCCGACACACCTCTTGACGAAGAAAATCTCAGCGAGAACATCTATCTCGACATCATAAACAGCGCCGAGGATTATGTTTACATATACACGCCGTATCTCATCATAGACAGTGAAATGGAAACCGCCCTCAAACTTGCGGCAAAGCGCGGCGTGGACGTTCGGATAATGACGCCGGGGATACCCGACAAGAGAATAGTGTTCTTCTTCACAAGATCCTACTATGGAAATTTGATAAGGGCGGGAGTTAAAATCTTTGAATACACGCCGGGATTCCTTCATGCCAAGACATTCATAAGCGACGATAAAATTGCGGTGGTAGGAACGGTCAACATGGATTACAGGAGTTTCTTTCTGCATTTTGAATGCGGAACGCTGCTCGTCGATACACCGTGCATCGCCGATATAAAAAAGGACTATGAAAAGAGTGTTGCGGTGAGCAGGGAGATCACGGAAAGTTTACTTGAGGACAAGTGGTTTGACACGACGGTTGCGGCTGTTTTGCGCGTGTTCAGTCCGATTGTGTGATGAGGAAGAGTCATGAGTGAGATGAAAACGGGGATTGAAAAATTGGATAAAGCGGTCGGACGCGCGGGGGATTCGATACTGCCATTTTTGTTGGAGCATGCGAAGAAAAGGGCGGTATCTTTTCACATGCCGGGACACAAGGGAAGTAAAATCTTTGAACGTTTCGGTTATGGCGATTTTTTCAGACGCATTGCGGATTGCGACATAACCGAAATCAGGGGAGCCGACAATCTGTTCCGGGCGGAGAGCATAATCGATGCGACCATGGAGAGATACAGAAAGCTGTACGGAAGCAGGCGTTCATATCTGCTTGTAAACGGTTCGAGCTGCGGGCTGATTGCCGCGATACTCACATTGACCCGGCGGGGTGACAAGATAATAATGGCGAGAAATAGCCACAAATCCGTATTTTCCGGAGTGGAGACGGCGGAAGCGATACCGGTGTACGCATATCCGGAGATGCTCGGGTCGTACGGGATAACGGGAAAAATATCCGCAGAGGAAATCGAACGTCTGCTCGTGGAAAATCCCGAGGCGAAGTGCGTAGTACTTCCAAGCCCCAATTATTACGGTATATGCAGCGAAATCGAGGCGATTGCGAAGGTGTGCCACGGGCACGGGGCGAAACTGATAGTGGATCAGGCGCACGGAGCACATCTCATCTTCATGGAAAGAAATCTGTCTGCGGAACTTTCGGGCGCGGACATCGTGATCGGCAGTATACATAAGACGCTGTGCTCTTTTACGCAGTCCGCGATAGTTAACGTAATGAGCGATGACATAGATATTGACGTATTGGAGGAGAATCTGCAGAAAATGGAGAGTACAAGCCCGTCGTATCTTCTGATGGGCAGTCTGGACATAAATGCGGACATCATCGAAAAACACGGAGAAGACCTTTTTGCGGAATGGGGAGAAAATCTCGATCACTTTTACGGAGAGTCAAAGAAGATTAAGGGACTGAAAATAATTGACGATGAGTTTCTTGACCGTACCAAAATAAACATTGATATGAGCGCCCTCGGGTACAGTGGATACGATCTGGAAAATATTATGATCGCAAGCGGGCTGTATCCGGAGTTGGTCACCGCCGACATTCTCATGTGCATGACCGGGATAGGCAACCGCAGAGAAGATTACGATAAGCTGCTCGATGTTCTGAGAGAACTTCCTCCCCGCATAGGCGCCGGGCGCTGGGCATGCTCGGGAAATGCAGACATTGGTATGAACAAGAGGAGCATCATGCAGACGAATGAAATCGCGCGTGATTCCTTTTCCGAGGGAAAAAACAAGGAAATTGTGTGTGACTCCATTTCCGAAGATAAAGACAGTGAAATCGCGCGTGACTCCATTTCCGAAGATAAAGACAGTGAAATCGTGTATACCCCCATCCCCGGAGAAAAAAGGAGGATACCGCTGTGTGAGGCTGAGGGGGAAATCTGCGCGCAGGCGCTTGTGCCGTACCCTCCCGGAATTCCGGAAATCTGCCCGGGCGAAAAATTCACGAAGGAATTGGTGGACGGACTTTTGAGCATGCGCCAAAACGGTGTCAATATAATAGGCATAAGTGGAGCCGGGACGGTGTCTGTGAAAAAGTGAGTGCCATCGAACCGGATCCACGCCTCGGCATGAAACCGTCAAACCGTTGAAAATAAGCGGATGAGGGTTTTGCCTGATAAAAAAATGACAAAAAAGACTCACCGCATAAAAACTTTTTTTTTGTTTTAAAAACTTCTTATTGGGTAGTGCTTTTTGTATTTTACAGGTGTATAATCTATCCGAATGATTATGTGGAATAATTGGAACAAATTTTTTGAGAAAGGAAGATTTCAATATGAGTTCAAATGCAAAGCATTTGCCAAGCATTGACGCGGGTCATTACAAGAATACGGCCGGTCGTGAAACCGAAGTGATGCCTATCCCCGATATTGTCAAGATTTCAATGTCTCAGCATATCGGCGCACCATGTCAGCCCCTCGTAAAAAAGGGCGATGAGGTCAAGGTGGGGCAGGTCATCGGAAACACCGAGGCTTTTGTGAGCGCACCGATTCACTCAAGTGTATCCGGCAAGGTCACAGGTATTGAAACACAGCGCAATGCAATGGGCGGAAATGATACTCTTGTGGTTATAGAAACCGACAAGAAGCAGGAATTGGCTGAAGACATCAAGGCTCCCGAAATCACGGATTTGGACAGCTTTGTCGCTGCCACCAAGGCGAGCGGACTTGTAGGTCTGGGAGGTGCGTCTTTCCCGACGCATATCAAGTTCAATCCGAAAAACAGAGACGAGGTCAAGACTTTTATCGTAAACGGCGCTGAGTGTGAGCCTTTTATCACATCGGATCACAGAACCATGCTCGAGGATGCGCAGAACGTGATTGACGGGGCGAAAGCCGTGATGAAGTACTTGGAGCTGGACAACTGCTATATAGGCATAGAGGACAATAAGCAGGATGCCATTTCAAACTTCAACAGCCTTTTAAAAGAGCAGGGTATCGACAATATCCATACATTTGAGCTTCAGGCGCGTTATCCGAAAGGCGCCGAGAGAGTTCTGATATACGAGGTGACGGGCAAAGAGTGTCCTGCGGGAGTCCTTCCGGCGGATTTAGGTGTTATAGTTTCCAACGTAACGTCGATTGCCTTTTTAGGGCAGTATCTGAAAGATGGGATCCCACTTGTAAAGAAAAGAATGACCGTGGACGGAGATGCGGTTGCAGAACCTAAAAATATAATTGCGCCGATCGGAACGCAAATACACGATGTGATTGAATTCTGCGGTGGTTACAAGGAAGATCCGACGAAAATCCTGATGGGCGGTCCCATGATGGGAAGCGCGGTTTTTTCGGATGAAATGCCTATAGTGAAGAACAACAACGCTATACTGGCTTTTTCAAAGAAGCAGGCGTACATACCGGAAGAAACGGCATGTATCAACTGCGGCAGGTGTCATAAAGCCTGTCCTTTCAGTCTGCTTCCCACCGGATATGCGGATGCCTACGAGCGGAAGGATGTACAGGCGCTCAACGATTTGCAGGTGATGCAGTGTATGGAGTGCGGGAGCTGTTCATATGTATGTCCGGCAAGACGTCCGCTTGCTTTTATGAACAAACTTGGAAAAGCAATGGTAAAGGAGGCCGGAAGTAAGTGATGGATAAGAAAACTTATTACAACAATTTGACAGTATCCTCGTCGCCGCATCTGGTAACGAGTCTGGATACGAGCAAGACCATGATGATGGTTCTGTTTGCGCTTGTGCCTTCGCTTGTGATGAGTGTGGTCGTATTCGGATACAGACCCGTTGTTCTGACGGCGGTCTGTATGGCTGCGTGTGCGTTTTTCGAATACGCATACGGTAAACTCATGAAGAAACCCGATACCGTCAAGGATCTCAGCGCCTGCGTCACAGGTGCGATTCTGGCGATGAACCTGCCGTCGAATTTCCCTTATTGGATGGCGGTAATAGGATGTTTTGCCGCTATCGTGGTAGTTAAGTGTCTGTACGGAGGACTGGGAAGAAATATCGCAAATCCGGCGATAGTAGGACGTATAGTGCTTCTGCTGTCATTTACGACGCAGATGACGACATGGCCTGTACCGCGTCAGTCCGCAACCGATGCGACGACCGGAGCTACCGCTTTGGGGATTTTGGGGGAGATCGCAAAGGGAAAACCCGGAAAATTGCCGTCCAATTCAGACCTGTTCTTAGGATTTGTGGGAGGCTCCATGGGTGAAGTCAGCGCTCTTGCTATTTTGATCGGCGGCGCGTTCCTCATCTGGAAGAAGATTATCTCGCCTATTATTCCCGTTTCGTTCATACTTTCGGTATTCCTGTTCGCGCTGGTGTACTACGGAGTAAAGGGCGGGGATTACAACGCGCTTCACATGGCGGTATTCCACGTCTGCGCCGGCGGTGTGATGTTCGGTGCATTCTTCTGCGCCACGGATTATGTCACATCCCCGATAATGAGCAAAGGAAGACTGGTATACGGTATCCTGTGCGGACTGATCACCATGGTCATCCGTATCTGGTGTAACTATCCGGAAGGCGTGTCCTTTGCAATTCTGTTCATGAATATGATGACTCCGCTCATAGATAAAGTTGTCATCAGGAGAACTTACGGAGGTGCAAATAAAAATGAAAAGTAATACGTACAAAGAATATATTGCACCTGTTGTGGTCTTGGTTTGCATATGTCTTGTGATTACGGCAGCCCTTGCGCTCGTATACGGGATTACCAATCCTATCATCGACAAAAATGCGAAAGCCACGGCAGACAAGACGAGAACAAAGCTGCTGAAAGAGGCGGACTCTTTCACTGAGTATAAAGGAAAGCTCGTGGTCGAACAGCCGGGAGCCGTGTACATTCAGGATGTATACCTTGCAAACAACAAGAGCGGATTTGTCGCAACGGCGGTGACAAAGTCGTTTGGCGGAGCGCTGACGATGATGGTCGGCGTCAATAAATCCGGAGAGATCACAGGAATAGAGGTAACAAAGCATGCCGATACACCGGGACTTGGAACAAAGGATTTCGATCACGGATATCTGAAACAGTACAAGGGAATGAAGGCGCTTAAATCGACCAATGTAAAGGATGACGGGCAGATCAAGTTCATCACCGGAGCATCGGTTTCCGGAAGCGCGATTCATTACGGCGTATATGCGGCACTTCACCAGTACAAGCAAATGGGAGGTGTTAAGTAATGGATAATAAGAAAAGCAGACTCAGCATTTTAACAAACGGTTTTATCAAAGAAAATCCCGTGCTCGTATTGGTTCTGGGAACCTGTCCGACTCTGGCGGTTACCACGAGCGTAGTGAACGGTATAGGGATGGGCGTTTCCGCGATGGCGGTTCTGATATGCTCAAACATAGTAATTTCAGTGCTGAGAAATATAATCCCAGACAAAGTCAGGATTCCGTGCTACATAGTGGTTATAGCGGGGTTCGTTACCGTGGTTCAGCTTCTTCTTCAGGCGTACGTTCCCGCTTTGTATGCGAACCTTGGACTGTTTATACCGCTGATCGTTGTAAACTGCATTATACTCGGACGCGCCGAAATGTTTGCGAACAAGAACAGCATCCTCAACTCCGCGCTTGACGGGATCGGAATGGGGATCGGATTTACGTTTGCGCTCTTCCTGATGGGTTCGATGAGAGAACTCTTGGGAAACGGGACGTGGTTCGGCATCCATGTTTTCGATAAATTCATACCGGGAATGGGCATATTCAACTTGGCGCCTGGCGGATTTTTCTCGTATGCGGTGATCATGGCGGCCGTTACCTTTGTCGCTGCAAAGAAAGGAGTTAAGTAATCATGATAAACAGTTTGATAGTAATAGTTATCAGCATGGTACTTGTGAGCAACTATCCTCTGGCTCAGTTCCTCGGGATATGTCCTTTCCTCGGAGTATCCAAGGATCTTGACTCCGCAAAGGGCATGGGTATTGCGGTGACGTTCGTAATGGTACTGGCTACGGCGGCTACATGGCCTATAATGCAGCTGCTGCTGAAGTTTGAACTCGGATATCTGCAAACGGTTGTGTTCATTCTGGTAATTGCGGCGCTGGTCCAGCTGGTTGAGATGTTTATGAAAAAGAGTATGCCGGCACTCTACAAGTCGCTCGGCGTGTTCCTTCCGTTGATTACGACCAACTGTGCGGTACTCGGTGTTTGTATCAAGAACATAGACGAAAATTACAATTATCTTGAGGCGCTGGTCAATTCGTTCGGCGCCGGAGTGGGATTCCTGCTTGCCATGGTTATAATGGCGGGAGTGAGAAGCAAGCTTGCCGATGAGAGCAGAATGCCTGTTTCTTTCAGAGGAGTTCCGATAACGTTGGTTACTGCTGCAATCCTCGCCTTGAGCTTCATGGGCTTTCAGGGCATGGTATCATAGGACGGAGGCGAATTAAATGAATCCTATAGTATTGGCAATATTGGTAGTGGTGGCGATCGGCCTTGTGGCAGCCTGCATACTCAGCTTTGCTTCAAAGGTTTTCGCCGTACCCGTTGACGAGAGATTTACTTTGCTTCGCGAAGCGCTGCCGGGTGCGAACTGCGGCGGATGCGGTTTTGCAGGGTGTGACGACTACGCCAACGCGCTTGTGGAAGACGGTGAATTGTCCTGCAGTAAATGTCCTGTCGGAGGTCCCGATGTGGCGAAAAAACTTGCGGAGATTCTCGGAAAATCCGCAGATGCGGCTGACAAGAAGGTGGCTGTTGTAATGTGCAACGGAACGAAAGATGCCGTGCAGTCTTTGATGAAGTACAATGATATAAAGACATGTAAGGCTGCCAAGACCCTTTTTGGCGGAATGAACGCATGTCCCTACGGCTGCATGAGTTTGGGAGACTGCGTTGCCGCATGTGATTTCGACGCGATCCACGTTATCGACGGCGTGGCTACGGTTGACAAGGAAAAATGCGTTGCATGCGGGGCATGTGCGGAGGCATGTCCTAACTCGCTGATCAGAATCAGCCCTGCCAAGAACGTTGTTATCGTAAAGTGTCATAATACGGATAAGGGCGGAGTCGCAAGAAAGGCGTGTGCAAACGCCTGCATCGGGTGCAGGAAGTGTACGACCGTCTGCAAGTTCGACGCGATCCACGTTGAGGATAATCTGGCATTCATCGAGCCTGAGAAATGCGTCAACTGCGGAGCATGCGCAAAGGTCTGCCCTACGGGAGCGATCCATAACGAGAGGGTCAGGAAAAAACCTGCCGTGGATCCCGCAAAGATAGAGGCCGCAAAGAAAGCCGCGGCTGAGAAAAAGGCGGCTGCTGCGGCTGCTGCCGGAGCCGAAAAGAAGGAAGGCGATGAGCAGAAGAGCGCCGAAGCGTAGACTGCGCCCGCTCATCGTGTAACTGAATAGCATGTTTAAATCGACGATCGCATGTCGGGTTCAAGGTGAACCTGTCGTGCGGTCGTTTTGCATGAGGGCAGCCGCACCCGCTTAAGAGCAAATCGATCAAACAGCGGTTTACTGAAAAGGGTAGAGAAGCCCCCGTGTAAAGTTCCCGTCGCAGAAAGACGCACGGCTCGCTTGCGGGAATTGAGCGGCGGCGTGAACTCGGGCCTCACTGCTTTATCTCGCCCTCGGACAGCACGCCCGCCGTATATAATTCTTGAATATGTGTTAAAAAGCTTATTGCAAACATTTGATTAGGTGTTATAATTGCGTTATGAAACATTTGATTTCGTGTTAAAGGGAGCTTTTATGAAAAGGAAAATATATAATGAATTAATAAATTGGAAAAATACAGAGTTAGGACGCACGGCTTTGTTGATTGACGGTGCCAGGCGAGTTGGTAAAAGTTATATTGCGGAAGAATTTGCAAAAAATGAATATAAAAGTTATATCATGATTGACTTTAATAGGGCGAGTGAGGATATAAAAGATTTATTCGCAAATTATTTGGAAGACTTGGATATGTTATTTATGTATCTGTCCAATTTTTATAATGTTAAGTTATACGAAAGGGAGACATTATTTATTCTGGATGAAGTACAACTTTGTCCTAAGGCAAGGGCGGCGCTAAAATACTTGATTGCAGATGGAAGATACGACTATCTTGAAACAGGTTCTCTTATGACAATTAAGAAAAATGTTAAAGACATCCTGATACCATCAGAAGAAAGGCACATTAAAATGTACCCGTTAGATTTTGAAGAATTTTTATGGGCACTTGGTTGTGAATCTTTTATGGAACAAATCAAAACCTGTTTTGAAAAAAAACAAGCGATGGGGCAAGCTTTTCATCGCAAAGCTATGGATTATTTTAGACAATATCTTATTGTAGGGGGTATGCCTCAGGCAGTTGCAGAGTATATAGATACAAAAGATTTTGATCGAGTAGATCGTATAAAGAGAGATATATTGGAATTATATCGTGCCGATATAATCAAACATGCTGAAGGATATGAAATGAAAGTAGAACAAATTTTTGATGATATTCCTGCACAGCTGCAAAAACATGATAAAAAATTCAAGTTGTCATCTCTGAAAAAGGAAGCACGATTTAGGGATTATGAAGATGCTATGTTTTGGTTACATGACGCCATGATTGTAAACATGTGCTACAATTCTACCGCTCCAAGCATAGGATTAAAATTAAATATGGACAGGATGACATTAAAGTGCTATATGGCGGATACCGGACTTCTTATTAGCCATGCTTTTGATGAAAATAGTATTGTTGGTGAGGAAATCTACAAGAAACTCTTATTTGATAAATTAGAAGTAAATAAAGGAATGATTGTTGAAAATATAGTTGCACAAATGCTGATAGCGGGAGGGCATAAGTTGTATTTTTACTCCAATTCTTCAAGGGATGATGTAACCGCTCGCATGGAAATTGATTTTTTGATTGCTAAAAATAAGATAGGGAATCGACATAATATTTCACCTATAGAGGTAAAGTCGAGTAAGAATTATACTTTAACATCGCTGAAAAAATTTAAGAACAAATTTTCACAGCAATTGCACGTTGCATATGTGTTACATGCAAGCGATTTCAAAGAAAAAGACGGGATTACCTATCTTCCGCTTTATATGACACCATTGCTTTGAAAATGCAATCAACAAATTGTACACGGGGGAAGTGGATTTAAAATTTACAGTTCACGACAATAAAAAACTTTTAATGAGAAAATAAGATAGTGTAAAATAATTGTGGAGTTTTTAATAAAAAAATATAGAGATCAACCCAACGTGGTACAATAATGAACCATCCCAAAATACGAAAGGAGATCTCTATGGAAACAATTATACAACAAATCACATTGGAATTGGGAAGAAAAATAACAAAAAAAGCACTTTCGGGAGGACTAAATGATATAGATGCATTTTCTCATGATATTTTCACGGACTGTAAAGAAGCATCGGTATTGATGATTGAGACGATATGCAAAGAACTCAACCTCAAGATCA
>CP016202.1:1516397-1518205 GCA_003433295.1 Eubacterium minutum ATCC 700079
TATGCAAGGCGGGTGCTTGATGAAGCGGTGGCTGAGCGCATGGATTGGAGCATCTTTGATAAAGAGCCGCCAATCTTAAACGGAGCAAGTGCAACGCAGAGTTTAATACAGGGAATGGGGAGTTTAAAAAATACCTTTTGGAGTTGATGTCAATAAAAAACTCCACAAAAACTTGACACCGTCAAACTCCGCAAAAAACTTGACACCGTCCCATGTGTATGATAGTGTAAAATAATTGTGGAGTTTTTAATAAAAAAATATAGAGATCAACCCAACGTGGTACAATAATGAACCATCCCAAAATACGAAAGGAGATCTCTATGGAAACAATTATACAACAAATCACATTGGAATTGGGAAGAAAAATAACAAAAAAAGCACTTTCGGGAGGACTAAATGATATAGATGCATTTTCTCATGATATTTTCACGGACTGTAAAGAAGCATCGGTATTGATGATTGAGACGATATGCAAAGAACTCAACCTCAAGATCAGACAAGACAAGGAGGCAAGAAAAAGCCTAGGATTGACCTTAAAAGAAAAGGATCGTAAAAGGGAACTGCTCACTGAGCTTGGAAGGATTGAAATTGCACGTGATTACTATCAAGACAAGAAGAACAACAGGTATGTTTACCCGCTTGACCATGCTGTGGGAATCAGAAAATATGAAAGAGTGGGCGACATCATAAGTGCAAGAATGGTAAGCCTTGCTACAGAGATGTCCTATGCCAAAAGCGCTGCTATTGGAAGTGATAACAAGTTAAGCAGGCAGACCGTAAAAAACCATATCAAAAAACTGAAACCTCTTGAAAAGAAAGTGGAAAGCGAAGAACAAAAGAGAATCAAAGAACTGCATATATACGCAGATGAAGATCATGCGCTATGCAAAGACCTGGCAAGAAAAAGGGCAAGCGCAGTAAGATTGTACCGCTTGTAACTGTTACGGAAGGGATACGAAAAGAGAGCAAGGGAAGAAACAGAACAATAGCAAGCATGCACTTTGTGGATGAAAACTTTGATACAAACAGGCTATGGAAAAGCGTACAAGGATATATAGAGAAAGAGTATGACATAGGTGCGATTGATAATATCTATATACATGCAGATGGGGGCAAATGGATCAAGAATGGGCTTGAGGATCTGTCAATGGTAGTCCGTGTGATGGACGGATACCATGTTGAAAAGAGGATAAGAAGCGTTGCGTGCAAATTCCCGAAAAAGAATGTGGCAACAAGGATAAAGACAGCGATAAGAGCAAATGACAGAAAGCGTGCAGATGAGATACTGCAAAGCCTATACGATGTATGTGAGGATGAGAAGCAGACAAAGAGCGTAGAAGAGTTTGGCAGGTATCTAATGGGCAACTGGAAAGAGATAGTGAGTCGAAAGACCCTTGATATTCCGGGAAGCTGTACGGAGGCACAGGTAAGTCATGTGCTATCTGAGAGATTCAGCAGAAACCCTATCGGTTGGAGTGAGGAAGGTCTTGGGAAACTCAGTAAACTTCGCGTATACATGAAAAACGGAGGAAGGATCACGGCAGATGAGTTCAAGCCCGGGAGTGATGATAAAGAAAGCTACAGCGATTATGCAAGGCGGGTGCTTGATGAAGCGGTAGCTGAGCGCATGGATTGGAGCATCTTTGATAAAGAGCCGCCAATCTTAAACGGAGCAAGTGCAACGCAGAGTTTAATACAGGGAATGGGGAGTTTAAAAAATACCTTTTGGAGTTGATGTCAATAAAAAACTCCACAAAAACTTGACACCGTCAAACTCCGCAAAAAACTTGACACCGTCCCATGTGTAT
>CP016202.1:1518230-1537967 GCA_003433295.1 Eubacterium minutum ATCC 700079
AGCCCGGGAGTGATGATAAAGAAAGCTACAGCGATTATGCAAGGCGGGTGCTTGATGAAGCGGTAGCTGAGCGCATGGATTGGAGCATCTTTGATAAAGAGCCGCCAATCTTAAACGGAGCAAGTGCAACGCAGAGTTTAATACAGGGAATGGGGAGTTTAAAAAATACCTTTTGGAGTTGATGTCAATAAAAAACTCCACAAAAACTTGACACCGTCAGAAAATAAAGAATACTTGATTATATAAGTCAGTTATGCTACACTTACCGTGTGAATCGGGAACTCCTCTTGATTGAATGAGCTGAACAAGTATGTTTGATGGCGCAATCTGTACGGGGCAAGTTCTTTTGTAAAATGAATATCAAACATCAAAGGTTTGGGAAAAGGAGTAATATAATGGATATTGCTAAAAGAAAAAAACGTATTGCGGTGTCGATTGTCACGGTGCTTGCCATGACAATAACAATGCTGATGGCTTCGAGTGTAAGCACCTTTGCCGTGTCGGACACCGGATTTAGTTTTAGGATTCCGGCATATCAAGAGAACGGCTATGAAAAATATGGACGCCATAGAGGGAAAGTACCTAAACGGAACCGTTGGAGGGTCAGACTCGATCACTCAGGCGAAGGAAAGGGAGCAGCCACGGATTTCTGGCTTGAAGCAGAGGATGGCAAGAACGTGTCACCGTATATTAGAGTAATATGCGGAAAAGGATGGTTTAGTCAAAAAGCTTATAAAAGTGCGCGTTCAAGGACAGTCTATCTGACTGCCGAAGATAATAATGATAAGCCGTCAGGGTATAATGTGAGCGGACGTTGGCAAGCTCAAGAGTAAGGGCTTGTAAACGTTACGGGTATGACTTCAGTTCCATTTTGGATTGAGGGTCATACCCGCACCACTTTTAGTTATTAGTTTTGTGCGTTGTATTGCAATTAAGGGGGCATTACCAATGCTTAAGTATGAACTATCAACCGCGTTAAAGTCAAAAAGGGTCACGGCTCTCTTGTGTTTTTTTCTCTTGATCGTTGCATATGATCTGTACTCGAATTATATGGAGAATTTCGGAGAGTATTTGAGAGTAGGCGGTAGCAAACCGACAGGAAGTAGCATTATGCATCCTTGCTTTGCGAGTTTTCTCACTGCCGCGAACAGAGGACATCTGCCGCATATATTGATGACGTGGACGTTCCCACTGTACCCGCTTTTTGCGTATGCCGATACGTTTGCGCTTCAGAAGCAGTACGGATACTACAATCTTTTACTTACCAAGGCGGAGCGGCAAAAGGTCGTTTCTTCACGCTTTGCGGTATCGTTTTTGATTCCTTTTTTCATCGCACTCATTACCCTGTTTTTGAATTTTGGAGTTGCCAATATAATGTTCAAAGGAGGAACCTCATTTATGGGGTTGGAACGGTATGTGACAGGATCAATGATCGACTCTTTGTACACTTTTTCTGTGCTGCATCCGTATGTCACATACATATCACATATATTCGCATTTTCGTTGGTCGCGGGGATGTACGGCATGTTTTGCGCCGGCGTCAACTTTATAGTTCCAAAATACAGTGTGCTTTATACGGTGTCATTTTTCGCATGGATTATTTTTATGAATATGCCTTACAGTGTAATGAATATGTTGCAGAGTTTTGCATACGATGAGGGTGTAATAGAGATAATAGTTCCTGCGGTTTACTATACTTTGATAGTGGTTGCCACAGTTGTAGGGACGTATGTTTACAAGGTGAGATACGATGAATTATAGGAAATTTAGATGGATGGCAATCCCGCTGATTGTCATGTTTATAGTTTGGTGGTTCGCTTCCGTGTGGATATATACCCGCTACCCCGCCGATCGCATGGATAAACTCGAGCATTCGATGAGCACGGGGGCGGGATACAATTACATGAAAGCACAGATATTATTTTCAATGACCTTTGTCGTAACGCTCTTTCAACTGTTGCCCGAGCTTGGGATACAGGACGTTATAAAGAGAGGAAGAGCGAGATGGGTATTTGCGAGACTCAGGTATATCTTTGTGTCCGCCATGTATTTTTCGGCGATATTCATTTTGGTTGAGATAGCGCTTTCCATTGCGGATATAGGTATTGATTTCCTTATCAAGTACAATTATTTTCACTGCATGCTGCTGGGATGGATTTCACTTACATTCATATATTTTTTTATGGGATGCCTTTACCTCATGTTCAGCGTGCTTTTTTCGGCGGGATTGGTGGCACTCGGCGCATCGTTTATTGTAAGTCTCGTATTCATGGTAGCTTCTTTTTACAGAAATTTGCCTTCAGTGTATGCTGTAATGGATGTGATGCAGTGGCCCGCGCTGGAGAAAATGGGCATGGGAAGGATGATGGATATTATGTTCGTAGCAAAACCGCTCATATACAATACGGTTGCAATGGTAGCGATCATAATTGTTACAATCCGAGTATTTAAGAGAAAAGATTTGCTGGATAGTCGTCTTCAGCTTATATAGCAAGGCTGATGTAATTTTAAAATAACTCGGACAATGATAGAATGTAGGGGAGTTTAGAGAGGTTAAGATGAACAGTATTGAACTTAAAAATGTGACCAAAAGGCTTAAGGGGAACACGGTATTGGATGATATCACGTTCACGTTTGAGAGCGGAAACATATACGGGCTATACGGCAGAAACGCATCGGGAAAGACGATGCTTCTCAGAGCCATCGCAGGCCTTATATATCCGAACAGCGGTGAGGTCAGGATAGAGGGGAAGATTCTGCACAAGGACATAAGTTTCCCCGAAAGCATGGGAATAATAATCGAGAGGACGGAGCTTCTTCCGCAGTACACGGGAATGGAAAACCTCAAGATACTTGCCAAGATAAAGAAGGTTGCAAGTGTGGAAGACATGAGGGAAAGCCTCGTGAGAGTAAAACTTGATCCCGACGACAAGAGAAAAGTACATGCATACTCGCTCGGAATGAAACAGAAGCTTTCCATTGCGCAGGCTATATTTGAAAAACCACGCATAATACTCCTTGACGAACCGACAAATGCGCTTGATGAAGAGGGAGTACGTTCGGTAAGGGAGCTATTCTTGGAAGAAAAGGAGAGAGGAGCCACCATAATAGTTGCAAGCCACAACAAAGAAGATCTGGCAATCTTGGCGGACAGGATAATATCCATTTCGGATGGCAGGATCACAGGCAGTGACTGCGACTTCTCAAGGATACTCAGAGCGGAACTTAAGACGGAAACCCTAGATCCGACACATTAGACAGTGAGCGTGCGTAAGGAGGAACACTGACATATATTCCGGATGAATACAACCGACTATCTACATCCCTGATACATCAAGTAATTAACTTGAATTGGGATTGCTTTGTGATTATGCAAGTATGGCGGCGTGCTGTATGAGGTCACTTTGGATTATCAAAGACCGAGTTCACGCCGCCGTTCAATTTCCGTGAGCGAGCCGTTTGAATCTCTGCGATGAGGACTTGATGTGCGGGCGCCCTTGCCCGTTTGGGCTATATATATTTTGGAAACTTTGCCATGGGTATATGTCTGCCGGCGCAGCATGAGTGATTTTTATTGAAATCATAAGCAAATATCAAAGCCGTTAACGCATTTGCACGTAATCCTTCAGCCATGCGGCGACTTTCGGTTTCAATAGCGGTGTCAGAATGCGAACCACATTGTCGTGATAGGTATTCAGCCACTCCGCTTCCTGTTCGGTAAGAAGGTTGAACAGGATGGATTCCGGGTCGAACGGGCAGAGGGTCAATGTCTTGAAGCCGTATCTTTCTCCGGGTTTTCTTACGCAAAGCATTTCATTTTCCAGTCGGATTCCGAATTCGTTTTCAATGTACACACCCGGCTCGTTGGATGTGATCATGCCGGGCAGGAATGCGACATTGCCCCCGCGCGGGCTTATCGTGTTGGGCCCCTCGTGGACGGAGGAAATGTGCCCCACGCCGTGACCGGTTCCGTGGTTATAATCAAGTCCTATCGACTGCAAAGGTTTTCTTGCTATACGGTCGAGTTCCACTCCGGTGGTTCCGGGCGAAAATGTGGCGGAAGCGAGGGCGATATGCGACTTCAGGACATAAGTATAATATTTTTTCATCTTGCAAGACAGTTTGCCGAGTGAAATGGTTCTTGTGATATCGGTAGTTCCGTCGATATATTGCCCGCCGCTGTCGATTAGCAGGAAGCCCGAGGCTTCGAGCATGCGGTTCGTTTCCGGGGTTGCGTTGTAGTGAATGATTGCGCCGTTGGAATTGTATCCGGAGATCGTGGCAAATGAAGGCTCTATGAACCCGGGCTGTTTTTTACGACATGCAAGGAGATATTTTGCCGCACTGATTTCGGTTATCTCTTTTTTTCCTATGCTGTGTTTCAGACAGTGGATGAAATTGACCATGGCAACGCCGTCCTTGATGTGAGAATGCTCGGTCGATGCTATTTCCGCCGTGTTTTTTACGGCTTTCATCATTTCCATAGGTGTCGGTTCGTCGATAATTTTTACGGCTCCCGGTTTGATGTTTGGACCTTTGGTGGGAACGGTGGATTTCGACGCTTCGATAATTTTTACGGCTCCCGAGGAATCGGTGTCCGGACCTTTGGTGGCGGGCGAAGAGATTTTTACATACAGAGCGAAATTGGTTCTCTTGCCGGAAAGCCACAGTGTTTTCCCTTTTGGCAGGGTTTGCAGATAACTTCCGATACAGTCGTAATTTTTCGTGCGGCAAAGTCTGAACGTGGGAGGGAGGTTTTTTTGCGAAACAAAGAGCAGGCAATCGGAGCGGGAAATAAGTGCATAGGCAAAGAATACGGGGGTATATTCAATATCATTTCCGCGCATGTTGAAGAGCCATGCAATTTCTTCCGGTGAAGAAATCAAAAGAAGATCCGCGGTTTTGTTTTTCATCTTCACGCGCACATCTGAGAGTTTTTCTTCAAAAGTTTTTCCGACGGACGAAAGAGGTAAATCGTAAATAGACGATGGGATAATGCGCGGACGATTTTGCCAGACTTTATCGACCAGATCGATCTCCGAAACTATATTAAAATTCATATCGTTAAGTTCAAGGCCCGCTTCCATGCTTATTACTTTTCCGTCAAAGCCCAGCGTAAGTCCGGCAGGAACCTGAGCCGGGAGCATCCGGCGCTTCTCGCCCCGACCTTGAACCTGAGCGTCCGAGTCCCCGGATTTTTCGGCTTGCCCGTTAACCTGAGCCGGTGACTGCATTTGCTTTTCGGATAAGTCTTTCAGGAACTGAATGACAGTCGGAACATCTTTTTCGCCCGATTTCATAAGTGAGATACCGCTGCCGCTCAGCTGTGAAGCGGCCTGTATAAAGTATCTGCCGTCTGTCCAGAGGTAAGCCTCTTCCATGCCGACAAGCAGAGTTCCTGCAGAACCCGTAAAACCGGAAATGTACTCCCCGCAACGAAAATGAGGATTCAGATATTCCGAACCGTGAGGATCCGAACTCGGGATCAGATACCAGTCGATGTTATGTTTTCTCATCTGCTCTCGAAGAGCCGTCAACTCGCGCCGCATTTCAACCTCCTTATGTTGTATGAACCGTTGTTTTCCGAATTTCCCATGTCTGCGAATCCGCGTTTCGGTCGGGGAAGCGTGAAAGCCATTTCCGAATTTCCCGTGTACCTGCGAACCCGTGTTCCGATCGGGAAAGCGTTAAAGTCATTTAGCGTGAAAGCCATTTCCGGAAATTTCCCGTATCCCCGCAGATACTCAAAAAAGTTCAGGCGGTAATTTCCTGTTCACGAAAAAGGCGAAAATCCCTATCCCTATTCCCGCGATTATTCCCGAAAAAACCAGTACCGGATAGTAAATAAACAATCTGATATTGCTCACCATCAAGGCGGCGGTGAGCAGCTGACCGAAGTTGTGGGCAACCGCCGCCGCCATGCTCACTCCTATGAGAGAGAATCTGCCGCTCTTTTTCAGCAGCCACATTACCAAAAGGCTGCATATGCCGCCGGCGAGTGAATACAGCATGGCAAAGACGCCGCTGAAAAGAAGCCCGGAAAGCACTATGCGGATCAAGTTTATGGTAAAGGCATATTTAAAGTTCATGTTATAAAGTGCCAGTATGATTACGAGGTTTGCAAGTCCCAGCTTCACCCCGGGTACTCCGAGATTGACGGGAATAAGTACTTCGACATAGGTAAAGATGAGGGCGAGCGTCGCAAACATGGCGCTGACGGTCAGACGTTTGGTGGCTGTGTGCCTTGCCCGGATATTTTCCCGCGTGCCGCAGCGTACAGGAGAAGCGGCATGTTCATTGTGTTCAATTGCGCTAACCCGCACATCCTTCGAACCCCGTGAACCTTGCGAACTTCGCGAGTCTCTTGCATTCCGCGAACTTCGCGAACGCTGCGAACCCCTCGTATCTCGAACATCCCGCGCATCGGCGTCGCCGTGTTCCGGTCCGGGAGTTTTCTTATTTTGAAACGGCATCGAATTCCCCACCTCCTTTTATCTCGATCACGACCTTGTTGGGAAGGCAGACTATGCTCTGACCGGTGCTCTCGATTTTGCCTTCTTTCAGGCACAGCCCGTTGTGGCAGTTGGCGTGCGTCATTTGCACGGCGCCGTTTTTTATGGTAAACTTATTTATATTTTTACCGTGTCTTATTACGACGGTTTTATTTTGAGAAAGTGAATAAGTACCGTATTTTTTACCGTCCACGGATACCGTGACGTTTTTCCCTTTCTCGTTTCCCGAGGCTGATATCCGGAAGAATGCGGCGCCTATGATTATGAGGAATATGAGCAGGACAATATCGGCTTTTTTTATTACTTTAAACATATGTACTCCCGAAAGGATCAACATGAAAAAATTTATTAAGATTATGGCGGCGATTATGATATCGACGTTAGTCATTATACCACAGACAGGATGTGGGAAAAAGATGGAAACCTCGCAGAACGGAAATGGCGGGAGCGCGGAGAGTGTAGAGCCGGTGTCTAAAGACAGCTTCTATTTCGATACGGTGTGTCAGGTCACCGTATACGATATGAAGGATATGAGCGGGGAAAATGCCGAAAAGGTTATAGAAAAAGTTTTCAAAGAATGCGCAAAGTATGAGAAGCTGCTGAGCAAGACGAAGAAAGGCAGTGACATAGACAGGATCAATCATGCCGGAGGAAAACCCGTTAAGTGCGACAAGCTGACGATAGACGTTATAAAAAAAGGTCTGGAATACTCCAAGCTGACGAACGGGAGATTTGACATAACCATAGGCAAGGCGCAGGATCTATGGAATTTTGAGCAAAAAGGCTCCAAAGGCGCCTCGAGGATGTCCAAACCGCCGGCACGCAAGAAACTCGCCGCCGCAATGAAATACGTTGATTACAGGCAGGTTAAGATAGACGGCGACGAAGTGACGATGGGGACCGGGAAGGGTGAGATGGATCTCGGCGCTATCGCAAAGGGGTATATCGCAGACAGGATCTCCGAATATCTCGAGCAAAACGGCGTAAAGAGCGCGATCGTGAATCTCGGGCAAAGCAATGTCGCGTGTATAGGCGACAAGCACGGAGCACCTTTCAAGGTGGGGATACAAAAGCCTGTTCCGGAGAGCGATGAGATCGTGGGAGCGGTCGAGATAAAAAACGGAGTAGTGGTGACGTCGGGAATTTATGAGAGATACATAGAATACAAAGGAAAAAAGTATCATCATATTCTGGACTCAAAGACCGGTATGCCGGTGGATTCGGACGTTGCGGGCGTGAGCATAAGAGCCGGTTACGGGAATTCCACGGGCGGCGACGGACTTTCGACGACATGCCTGATCTTAGGCTCGGAAGAGGGTAAAAAACTGATAGATTCCATGAAAGGCTATGAAGCCGCATTCATATTGAAAAACGGAAAGATCGTCAAAACCGACGGCTTTGACTTAAAAAAAGTGGATTGACGATAGAGCGAGATTGCGCATGAAACAGGGATGAGCAGGAGGTCGGTTTTTATTTGTCGGGAGGATTTGTAATGTCGCACATGATCGAGATGAAAAAGGTTTCAAAGTTTTACTCCACAAACGGGATGGTCAGCACGGGATTTTCCAAGGTGGATCTGGATCTGGATCTGGGGGAGTTCGTGGTAATCACCGGAGAAAGCGGAGGCGGAAAGTCCACCCTGCTGAATGTGATCTCGGGCCTTGACGGCTATGAGGAAGGTGAGATGTTCGTGGCGGGGGAGGATACCGGCGCTTTCGGAACGGAAGAGTATGAGAACTATCGTAAGACCTTTATAGGAAATATCTTTCAGGATTACAATCTCATAAACAGCTATACCGTGTATCAGAACATCGAACTTGCGATGATTTTGAACGGGCGCGGAGGAATGGAAAAGCGACGTGAGATAAACTCGATTTTAAAAAGGCTGGGGCTTGAAAAAGAATCGAAAATCAAGGTTTCAAAGCTTTCGGGAGGTCAGAAACAGAGAGTCGCCATAGCCAGAGCGCTTGCAAAAGATTCGCCCATAATAGTTGCGGACGAACCCACGGGGAACTTGGACAGCGATTCCGCAAGGAACGTCATGGAAACTCTTTATAATGTATCAAAGGGAAAACTTGTGGTAGTCGTGACGCACAGCTACGAGCAGGCGGAACCTTACGCTACGAGAAAGATTATGATGCGCGACGGCAGGATCGTGGAGGACAGGAAACTCGACAGGCAAGGTGAAAATGAAAACGATATGGAAAGCGGCGGTTTTCCGTATGAAAAAAGAGCGGGAAAACATGGTGGAAAAGGTCGCATAAATGGTAGAAAAGGTCGAGTAAGCGGCAAGTTGTCACCGGTGTCGCAGCTTAGACTCGGCGTGCGCAACACGTTTAACCTTGCGACGAAATTTTTCCTGCTTCTTTTTATTTTCCTTTTTATGACGGTTGCGGTCACGGGCGGATATGCATCGAAGTTGTCTGCGGAGAGTGATGAAAGCATAAGCGGAACGATGGATTTTTTCTTCGAAAAATCGCCCGAACGGCTGATACTTAAGAAGAACGACGGAAAAGCTTTTTCTAAAAGCGACATCGACAGGATTTCCGCGACCGACAACATCGATCACATAGTGAAAAACGACATAAGTCTGGACAGCTCGGTGCAGATGGCGAGAGGAAATTTCTACATCGAGGGCGTCATGTATAACTGTAAGTCGCTTAAGGCGCGCGATCTGGCGTACGGACGGCTCCCGCGGAAATCCGATGAAGTGGTGGTGCGGACGGAAAAACTTGCGGAAAATTACGATGAAATAAGAAAGCGCGCCGGGGAACTTATCGGCAGGCAATTTAAACTCACAAGTTTTTCCGAACAGGATGGCAAAGAAGGGGATTTTGCCGACAAGAAAGTAAAGGTCTCCGGAATATCGTTCAAGAAGAGCGGGAACGACAGTCTGGTACAGGCGGGTTATTCCGGAATATATTGCTTTGATAAGCTGCTGAAAATGCAGAGGCTGAGCAAGGTCGCCGCATCTTCGAGAATAAAGTTGGATTTTTCGGGGAAGGAAGTCGAACCCAAAGGCGTGTGTCCCGTACATATATCGGAAAGAGTTCCGCGCGGGAAAGTTTATGTATACGAAAATGCGGCGTACGAATTTTACGGCGGAAGCAAGACGAAAGGGCGAAAGATGACGATATATGCGTCGGACAACAACTTCCGGACATCAAGGTCATTTGCCATAGACAGGTTCGTAGGTAAAAAGAACGTAGAAGCCCTGCTGGGGATAAAAAAGACGGAATACGATAAATTTGCCGATGCGATCTTTGTCAACGGTGCGGATTTCAACGCATTATTTGATAAAGGCGATTATCAGATAAGCGCGTTCATGAAAGAACACATAAAAGCGGATCAAACAATAGGCGCTTTGAAAAAAGCCGGATACAACGTTTTGTCGTTGAAAAAAATCATGGAACAAAGACGCGGACAGATCGATGCGCTTAACGGGATATTCCGTAACATGGTTCTGGCGATACTGCTTCTTGCGCTGTTTTTCATATCGTACATAGTTATCAGGCTTGTGATACGGTCGCGAAATACGTACTATTCCACGCTGCGTATACTCGGGGCGACGAGGCGCAATATCGCCAATCTGCTGAGGATAGAACTTCTGACGGTCATGACCGTTGCTGTGGCGCTGGTGGGCGGACTTATCTTTGCCGTTAACGGCGGACTCGTCCACTTGGGCGCGGTCAACAATATAATTAAATTCATAAAGGTTCAAAACTATGTGATACTCGTGATTGTAATGATCGCGATCTCACTCCTGATCGCATCACGCTATTCTCGAAAGATATTCGCAAAGAGCGCAATGACGGCGTATAGAGGGGAGGCATAGAGATGATAAAGCTTGAAAAGGTGAACAAGTATTTCAACAGGCGAAAGGCGAATGAGATACATGTCATAGACAATACCACCCTTGAACTTCCCGATGCGGGACTTGTCTGCCTGCTCGGTCCGTCAGGCTGCGGAAAGACGACTCTGCTCAACGCGATAGGAGGTCTGGACAAGATAAACGGCGGAAAGATCATGATCGACGGCGAGAGGATAACGGGCAGACTGTCGTCGAAAATTGATACCGTAAGGAATGCAAAAATAGGCTACATATTTCAGAATTTCAATTTGATCGACGATGAAACGGTATTTGAGAACGTTGCCGTAGCCTTAAGAATGATCGGTGTAAAGGACGGAGAAACTGTTAAAAAGCGTGTAAACTACTGCCTTGAAGCGGTGGGCATATATCAGTACAGAAACAGAAAAGCGAGAGATCTTTCCGGCGGTCAGCGACAGCGGGTCTCCATTGCAAGAGCCATAGTGAAGAATCCACAGATAATAATTGCCGATGAGCCGACCGGAAATCTGGACAGCGGCAACACTTTGGATATAATGAACCTGATAAAGAAAATGTCTGCGGGGAGACTGATTATTTTAGTCACACATGAGGAAGAACTGGCAAATTTCTACGCGAACAGGATAATAAGACTCAGGGACGGCAGAATCATAAGTGACAGCGTAAATGAGAACAGGGAGAATCTCGATTACCGACCGGAAGATAAAATCTATCTGCGGGACATGCCCGTCAAAGGCAGGGTTCACGGTGCGGGACCGACTTTGAATTTCTTTGCGGATCGTCCGGTTTGCGGAACCATAAATATTGCTGTAAGGGGAGGCAATTTATTCATAGACACGGGGGGCGCGTTTTCCGTAATAGACGAAACTCACGATATTGAACTTGTGGACGATCATTATAGACAGATCGACAGAAGTATCTTTGAGAGCAGCCGTTTCAACTACGACGCTTTTTTGCCGAAAACGCACAAGGTTCGATATAAGCCGGTGTACACGCTTTTGGCTTCCGTCCGGAAATCGCTGAAGGAACTTTATGACATGAAATTCCTGAGGAAGTTGCTTCTGATCGGTTTTGTGCTGTCGTCATGCTTTGCATTCTACGCGGTGAGCAACATTGCCGGAATAAGAAACGTCGATCGCGCGCGCTTTATGACTTCGGACGAGCATTATATAACGGTTGCGAACCCGGAGCGAAATATGAAAATAGAGGGCAAAATAAGAAGGCTGAAAGGCGTGGACTATGTTATACCCGGCGAAAGTATTTACAGTTTCGCACTGCCCATGAACGACCTTTATCAGACAGCTCAGCTGCGGGGAACTTTGATAGCTTCTCTGGCATCGGGAGATGTTCTGAAAGAGAAGGATATGTATATGGGCAAACCTATCGGTAAAGAGCGGCAGATGGTGGTCGATAAGATGGTGCTGAAGAAATTCATGAAAGGGAAACAGGGGATTTTCGTAGGCCTTACGTCGTACAGAAAATTTATCGGAAGAAAAATCGTGATTCCAAATCTCGGCATATACAGGATATGCGGAATTTCCGACGTGGATTCCCCCGTGATGTTCGCCCACCCGAGCCGGCTTACGGATATAATCGCAAATGCCGAAAAAACGAGCCGGCAGGAGGCTCTTCGGTTCGAAACCCTCGCAGGCAGTATAACTGATATGCAGAACTACGATGAGCACGATGACGACAGTACATCTCTGATAAGGAACTATTCGCATGCCGAGGGCATAAAACTGAAAGCGGGACATGCGCCTGAAAAAGACGGCGAAGCGCTGATAAACGAAAACATGAAAGGTAGCGGGGCGAAAATAGGAAAAAGCATCGACGAGAAACTCGGCGGCAATAAACTCATCGTATCGGGATTCTATACCTCCAAAAAACAGGATGATTACAGCGTTTACGTTACAGAGGGCGCCATAAAGAAAAATAACTACTATGTAAGCGACAAGGTCACTGTGTACGCCGCAGCTCCGGAAAAGGTCAGGGAAAAGCTTCAAAAAATGGGCATATCCGCCGAAATAAACTTTGTGCGGGATCGGCAGACATATATGCAGGAAAAAAACAAGACCGTGAGAAGCGCGCTGATCATGGCGGTCATCATACTGATAATATCGCTGATAGAGATATACCTGATGCTGCGCGCGTCGTTCCTTTCCAGGATAAAGGAAGTCGGGACCCTGCGTGCGATAGGAGTTAAGAAGAGCGACATATACAGGAAATTTGCGGGAGAAATAATCGCAATCACGGCAGTTACGTCGGCGGTGGGGATAGGTCTGATGTATTACGTGCTTTCCGGTCTGTTGGACTTGGAAGCGTTTGCGAGCAGCTATTCGGTGACGCCTGTAACGGCGGCCGTTACGTTTGCCGTTATCGCGGGTTTCAATCTGCTCGTCGGACTGATACCGGTCGCCGTGGTTATGCGCAGAACGCCTGCGCAGATACTGGCAAGACCGGATGTATGATGAGCCGAGTATAAGCCCGTGAATGAGGCGAGGATAAGTCCGTGAATTAGGCGAGTATAAGCCGTGTATGAAGCGTAATCCCAAGGGAGCCATGGATCAACCTTGCCTCCAGTTGGCTATCATACGCTTGATCCTGTCGTCCAGTTCCTGTAGCGGAACCTGATTATAATAGAAGATAAGCGCAGCCGTGTTTTCGTGAATCAGATTTGCGACAGGAACCACGTGAAGAGAAAGCTCAGCCCCGCGCAGGCAGAGTTCCTCGGGCGTAAGCCTTGTACTGACTTTTATTGTGATATTGATTCCGGAATTTGTGTTCTGAGTGGTGACAAAGCCTTCTCCGTATTTTGCGAAAGCGGAAAGTGCTGTTTGTAGCTTCTGCGAATACAGGTTCCGGAGTTTTTTTATATTGGTCGTGTAGTAACCCTTTTCCATGAACATGGCGAGGGCGAGTTGTTCTTCTTTTGAGCAGGTCTGATCATAGTCGCCTTTTATCTCTTGAAAGATTTTGACCATATGAATGGGCAGGACCATGTAGCTGATTTTTACGGCAGGAAACAGGGTGGAGGAGAAGGTGCCGAGGTATACCACGCTGTCATTTCGGTCAAGACCCTGAAGCGCAGGTACAGGTTTTCCGAAATATCTCAGTTCGCTGTCGTAATCATCCTCGAGTATTATCCCGTCGTTTTTTCTAGCCCAGTCGAGGAGAAGATATCGCCTGCCGATGGGCATGACGGCGCCGGTGGGAAATTGGTTGGATGGGCTGACATACACCGCCGAGGGTATGTTTGCGGGAAGCTTTTCTATTTCTATTCCGTCGCTGCGCACAGGGATATTGGTCAGAGTAAACCCGAGATCGCGGAAGATGTTTTGAAGAGGCATATACCCGGGATCTTCCGTGGAAACATGGCTTATGTTCATCTTTCTCATGATCCTCGCAAGGTGATTTGTCAGCTGCTGCGTTCCTGCCGCTATTACGACCTGATTGGGAGTGCAGCGTACGCCTCTTGAGGAGTAGAGGTATCGTGAGATTTCGTGGCGCAGAACTTCTTCCCCCTGCGGATCGCTTTCGAACAGCAACAGACGGGTGTGCTCGTTCAACACCTTTGAAAGACATTTTTTCCATTTTACAAAGTCGAACGAACTGATATCGTATCTGTATTTGGGCATCGGGAAAGGATATGTGTCAAAATTCAACGGTTCTCTTGAGATGCCGGGTGGGAAATCGGAGTCCGAGCCTATTTCAGCCACATAATATCCCGACTGTGGTCTGCTCTTGACGTAACCCTCGACCAGAAGCTGATTGTACGCCGTTTCCACCGTCGTGATGCTGATTCCCAAGTCTTTGGAAAGTAAGCGAAGGGATGGAAGCCTTTCACCCGCGGCGAGGCGACCTGCGGTTATTTCTTCACGAAGATAGTTGTATAGCTGCATGTATAAAGGTGTCGGTGAATCGGTTTTCAACTCCAGACTGACGGGTTTCATATCGGATCCTTTCCTTGAGATCATGTTGCATTTGGCTATAATCTACCATATTTTCCGTTCACTTTCCAGTAATATTCGCCCGAATGGAGGCGGCTGCCTGCGCCTCAAGTCCTCATCGCGGAAAGGCGCACGGTTCACTCGCGGGAATTGAGCGGCGGCGTGGACTCGGAAAATGCAAAAAAATCTTGCGGGATTTACAAATTTATAAATAAAAATACTTTTATAAGCATATATTTAACGTTTATTTAACGCCTGTTCTATAAAATCGGCGAAGATAATCAGCGTTTGAACGGTCTTCGGAGAGGATGGTGATGTAAATGTGATGCAAATATCAACGAAGGAAATGTAAATGTTAAAAAGGAGGAAAAATCATGGATGGTTTGAGTAGAGAAAGAAGGAACGCTACAACCATGAAGAGAAAACTTTTAACGATGTTATTGGTTTTTGCTGTTGTTGCAACCTACATTCCTTTCGACCGCGCCTTTGCCGCAAACGAGAATGGCAAGGGGCATGGTAAGCAGGTCGAAAGGACGGAAGGAAAAGACGCGAGTAAAAAGACGCAAGTAAGTAAGAAAAGTGAGCCTGTGAAACAGGCGACGGATCATGGAAAGGAAGCGAAAGAAGGCAGGGCGGTAAAGCCTAAACCGGTTAAAGAGAAGGATGGTAAAGAGTATGCGACCGTCACCTTCGATAAGTACGGAGGCGTCGGAGGTCCTGCCCCGATAAGAGTCGTAAAGGGAACAGCGATAGGCTACGATAATTTCCCCGACCAGAAAGATAATCCTAAAAAATACGGATACTTTGCTAGGTTTTGGGATTTGACGAAGAGACCTGTTGATGGTGGATTCTTTTTTCATTTTGACTATGAGATACCGGTTTATTCTGACACGACCGTATATCCATTATGGGAAGCTAAGGAGATTCAGGTCTACTTGGACACACAAGGCGGAAGTAAGATATCCGAGACGGAGCCTTGGGGATACGCTTGGGGATTCTTCGGATACAAGTATAGGGACTTTTATCCCGATCGTTATGGTCCCTTCGATATAACGACCAAGGAAGGATATAAGTTACTCGGCTGGGCGAAGAGCAAGGATGCCACAGAACCTGATGTGACGGAAGATACCGTGGTTGATACAGAAGGACCTCTGATGCTCTACGCTGTATGGAAGGAAGATAAGGTACATGTAAGTTTTAACGCAAACGGAGGCGGAGGAGCGCCTGAAAAGGCTGAAGTAATCAGAAAAAAGAGCCTCGGGTCGTCATTCCCCGCAGGAAAGCCGACAAGGGCGGGGCATGTGTTCCTCGGCTGGGCGAAGTCTCCGCATGCGACAAGACCCGACTTCTTCAGCGACACCCCTGTTCCTGAAAAGATGACGGTATACGCCGTCTGGAGAGCGGGGAATGCCGAAGAGGTCACGGTCAATTTCGACGTAAACGGAGGAAACGGGAGCGGAACTTCAGTCAAAATTCAGAAAGGAAACGCGCTTGAAGAGAAGTTCCCTACACTGAAGCCTGAGAGAGACGGATATACTTTCAAGGGTTGGTCTTTGAATAGAAATGCGACCAAGGCGGACTTTTTCAGAGGCACCGAAGTAAATGCAAATACGACAGTATATGCGGTTTGGAAGCCGAATACGTCAATAGAAAACGTAACCGTGACATTCAACGGCAACGGTGAGAAGCATAGTATAGCTATGGATAATACTCCGCCTACGGGTGTTCCGCCTGCGGTAACGGTAGACAAGGGAAGCACGCTTTCGGATAAGTTCCCTAAGAGCAAACCGAAGGGAAAATATGTAAATGCGTTCGTATTCCTCGGCTGGGCGAAGTCTCCGGATGCGACAGTGCCTGACTTCTTTGAAGACACTGAGATAAATAATAACATGACTGTGTATGCCGTTTGGGCAGTTAATTATTATATAAATCATCCCGTGACTGTATGCTTTGACGTAAACGGAGGAGCAGGAAACGTTGCCCCCGTATATGTAGCGAGCGGAACGTCGCTTTCGGCTTTGTTCCCTGAGGAAAAACCTACCAAGTCGGGTTACGTATTCAAAGGGTGGTCAAAGAGTGCGTCTGCGACAAAGCCTGACTTCAATAAGGATTCGGTAGTGTCGGGCGACTGGACGGTATATGCCGTGTATGAGAAACCTGAGAATGTGGTTCCGGGAGACCAGGAGAAGCCTGAAGGGTATGTTACGATAACATTTGACCTTGACGGTAAAGGAACGACGAGCGATCCCGTAAAGTGCCACGTCAAGAAAAATACGGATGTTACCGCTATAGCTCCGAACGTTGTTGCAAACACCGGCCTCAGACATACCGGCTGGAATAAACCGCTTAAAGGTAAATTCAGCGTCGATACGACCATAAAGGCGACGTATGAAAACATTGCGGATGTAGTCACACCTGAAGACGGAGAAAAACCTGACGGATACAGCATGGTTACCTTTGAACTTGCAAACAAGGGAACCACTGAAGGCAAGACCGTATACTATGTAAATCCCGGTAAGGATGTCAAACTTGCCGCTCCTGCGGTGAAGGCGGAGAAAGGATACAAACACACGGGCTGGAAGATAGGCGGAGAATCTTGGGATTCGGAAACTGCAAGGAAATATCCTAAGGACACAACGATAACCGCACAGTATGATAAGCGTAAACAATGTATGGTGACATTCGAGGCGGATGGCAGGACTTTAAGAACCGATTACGTTGAAGAGGGCGATACGCTTGGAAACGTGCCTGAAGCACCTGCAAAAGAAGGACATAAGTTCATAGGCTGGCAGGAAAGCGGTGTGGGAAACGTTTACACCGGGGAAGCGATCAAGAACATCAAGATCACGGAAAACAAACTGTACATTGCCAAATACGAAGAAGTGGCATCGGGACAGCATATGGTACGCTTTGTGGTAGACGGAACGGTGGTTCACATCGAAAGCGTAGTGAATAACGGAAAACTTTCAGAAGTGCCGGATAATCCTAATGTTTCGGGATACATATTCAGGGGCTGGCAGAAAGACGGTGCAGGCAAACTGTACAGTAAAGCCGAACTCAAAAACCTTGCTGTCAAAGGTGATTTAACATTAGTGGCAAAGCTTGAAAAAGAAGAAGACATCATGGTACCGGAAACCCCTGATACTCCAAAACCGTCCGAAAAGTACGCGAGAATAACATTCGCAAAGGGCGAGCACGGAACACTTAAGGGAAATACGGTAGTCGATGTCAAGAAGAACGTTGAGGTTGATCTGAGTGGCAAAGCGCCAAAGGTTAGACCTGCCGAAGGCTGGAAGTTCACCGGCTGGAGCAAGAACCTCAAGGGTAAGTTCGCTGTAGATACGACTATAACCGCGCAGTACAAGAAACTTGAAAACATCGAGGTGCCTGACAAGCCGACAGATCCGAAACCGTCCGAGGAGTATGTAAGAATTATATTTGCAAAGGGCGAACATGGAACACTGGAAGGTAAGACGGCAGTCGATGTCAAGAAGAACGTTGAAGTTGACCTGAAGGACAACGCGCCAAAGGTCAAGGCTGCCGAAGGCTGGAAATTCAACGGCTGGAACAGAGGCCTCAAGGGTAAGTTCACTGTAGATACGACGATAACCGCGCAGTACAAGAAACTTGAAAACATCGAGGTGCCTGACAATCCGACAGATCCGAAACCGTCCGAAGAGTATGTAAGAATTACATTTGCAAGGGGCGAGCACGGAACGCTCAAGGGAAATACGATAGTAGATGTCAGGAAGAACACTGAAGTTGACCTGAAAGGCAACGCGCCGAAGGTTAGACCTGCCGCCGGCTGGAAGTTCACCGGTTGGAGCAGAACCCTTAAGGGCAAGTTCACTGAAGACACGACGATAACCGCGCAGTATGAGAAGCTACAGGACATCGTGGTACCTGACAATCCGACAGATCCGAAACCGTCAGAGGAGTATGCGAGAATAACATTCGCAAGGGGCGAACACGGAACGCTCAAGGGAAATACGATAGTAGATGTCAGGAAGAACGTTGAAGTTGACCTGAAAGGCAATGCGCCGAAGGTTAGACCTGCCGCCGGATGGAAGTTCACCGGCTGGAGCAAAGACCTTAAGGGCAAGTTCACCGAAGACACGACGATAACCGCGCAGTACAAGGAACTTGAAAACATTGAGGTGCCTGACGATCCGACAGATCCGAAACCGTCCGAAGAGTATGTAAGAATTACATTTGCAAAGGGCGAGCACGGAACGCTTAAGGGAAATACGGCAGTCGATGTCAAGAAGAACGTTGAAGTCGACTTGAAAGACAACGCGCCTCAGGTCAAGGCTACTGCGGGCTGGAAGTTCACCGGCTGGAGTAAAAATCTTAAGGGTAAGTTCACTGTAGACACGACGATAACCGCGCAGTACAAGGAACTTGAGAACATTGAGGTGCCTGACAATCCGACAGATCCGAAACCGTCCGAAGAGTATGTAAGAATTACATTCGCAAGGGGCGAGCACGGAACGCTCAAGGGAAATACGGTAGTCGATGTCAAGAAAAACGTTGAAGTTGATCTGAAGGGCAATGCGCCAAAGGTCAGACCTGCCGCCGGATGGAAGTTCACCGGCTGGAGCAAGAACCTTAAGGGCAAGTTCACCGAAGACACGACGATAACCGCGCAGTACAAGGAACTTGAAAACATCGAGGTACCTGACAATCCGACAGATCCGAAACCGTCCGAAGAGTATGCGAGAATAACATTTGCAAGGGGCGAGCACGGAACGCTTAAGGGAAATACGGTAGTCGATGTCAAGAAGAACACGGACGTTGATTTGAGTGACAAAGCACCTAAAGTCAAGGCTACTGCCGGCTGGAAGTTCACCGGTTGGAGCAAAGAACTTAAGGGTATGTTCACTGTAGATACGACGATAACCGCGCAGTACAAGGAACTTGAAAACATCGAGGTACCTGACAATCCGACAGATCCGAAACCGTCCGAAGAGTATGTAAGAATTACATTCGCAAGGGGCGAGCACGGAACGCTCAAGGGAAATACGGTAGTCGATGTCAAGAAAAACGTTGAAGTTGATCTGAAGGGCAATGCGCCAAAGGTCAGACCTGCCGCCGGATGGAAGTTCACCGGCTGGAGCAGAAACCTTAAAGGTAAGTTCACTGAAGACACGACTATAACCGCGCAGTATGAGAAGCTGCAGGACATCGTGGTACCTGACAATCCGACAGATCCGAAACCGTCCGAAGAGTATGTAAGAATTACATTCGCAAGGGGCGAGCACGGAACGCTCAAGGGAAATACGGTAGTCGATGTCAAGAAAAACGTTGAAGTTGATCTGAAGGGCAATGCGCCGAAGGTTAGACCTGCTGCGGGCTGGAAGTTCACCGGCTGGAGCAAGAACCTTAAGGGCAAGTTCACCGAAGACACGACGATAACCGCGCAGTACAAGGA
>CP016202.1:1537992-1538621 GCA_003433295.1 Eubacterium minutum ATCC 700079
AAGGGCAATGCGCCGAAGGTTAGACCTGCTGCGGGCTGGAAGTTCACCGGCTGGAGCAAGAACCTTAAGGGCAAGTTCACCGAAGACACGACGATAACCGCGCAGTACAAGGAACTTGAGAACATCGAGGTGCCTGACGATCCGACAGATCCGAAACCGTCCGAAGAGTATGTAAGAATTACATTTGCAAAGGGCAACCACGGAACACTGGAAGGTAAGACGGTAGTTGATGTCAAGAAAAACAAGGACGTTGATCTGAGTGACAAAGCACCTAAGGTCAAGGCTGCTGAAGGCTGGAAATTCAGCGGCTGGAGCAAGAACCTGAAAGGCAAGTTCGCTGTAGACACAACGATAACCGCGCAGTACAAGGAACTTGAAAACATTGAGGTGCCTGACGATCCGACAGATCCGAAACCGACCGAAGAGTATGTAAGAATTACATTCGCAAAGGGCGAGCACGGAACGCTCAAGGGAAATACGGTAGTCGATGTCAAGAAAAACGTTGAAGTTGATCTGAAGGGCAATGCGCCGAAGGTTAGACCTGCTGCGGGCTGGAAGTTCACCGGCTGGAGCAAGAACCTTAAGGGCAAGTTCACCGAAGACACGACGATAACCGCGCAGTACAAGGA
>CP016202.1:1538646-1565424 GCA_003433295.1 Eubacterium minutum ATCC 700079
GAAACCGACCGAAGAGTATGTAAGAATTACATTCGCAAAGGGCGAGCACGGAACGCTCAAGGGAAATACGGTAGTCGATGTCAAGAAAAACGTTGAAGTTGATCTGAAGGGCAATGCGCCGAAGGTTAGACCTGCTGCGGGCTGGAAGTTCACCGGCTGGAGCAAGAACCTTAAGGGCAAGTTCACCGAAGACACGACGATAACCGCGCAGTACAAGGAACTTGAAAACATCGAGGTGCCTGACGATCCGACAGATCCGAAACCGTCCGAAGAGTATGTAAGAATTACATTTGCAAAGGGCGAGCACGGGACACTTGAAGGAAAGACGGTAGTCGATGTCAAGAAGAACACGGACGTTGATCTGAGTGACAAAGCACCTAAGGTCAAGGCTGCTGCGGGCTGGAAGTTCACCGGCTGGAGCAAGAACCTGAAGGGCAAGTTCGCTGTAGACACGACGATAACTGCACAGTACAAGGAACTTGAGAACATCGAGGTGCCTGACGATCCGACAGATCCGAAACCGACCGAAGAGTATGTAAGGATAACATTTGCAAAGGGCGAGCACGGAACACTTGAAGGAAAGACGGCAGTCGATGTCAAGAAGAACGTTGAAGTTGATCTTAAAGACAAAGCACCAAAGGTCAAGGCTGCTGCCGGCTGGAAGTTCAGCGGCTGGAGCAAGAACCTGAAAGGCAAGTTCGCTGTAGATACGACGATAACCGCACAGTACAAGGAACTTGAAAACATTGAGGTGCCTGACGATCCGACAGATCCGAAACCGACCGAAGAGTATGTAAGAATTACATTCGCAAAGGGCGAGCACGGAACACTGGAAGGAAATACGGCAGTCGATGTCAAGAAGAATACGGAAGTCGATCTGAGTGGCAAAGCGCCAAAGGTCAAAGCTGCCGACGGATGGAAGTTCAGCGGCTGGAGCAAGAACCTGAAGGGCAAGTTCGCTGTAGATACGACGATAACCGCGCAGTATAAGGAACTTGAAAACATCGAGGTGCCTGACAAGCCGACAGATCCGAAACCGTCCGAAGAGTATGTAAGAATTATATTCGCAAAGGGCGAGCACGGAATACTGGAAGGAAATACGGCAGTCGATGTCAGGAAGAATACGGAAGTCGATCTGAGTGGCAAAGCGCCAAAGGTCAAAGCTGCTGACGGCTGGAAGTTCACCGGCTGGAGCAAGAACCTGAAGGGTAAGTTCGCTGTAGATACGACGATAACCGCACAGTATGCGGAAACAGAAAAATATACCGTAACTTATAGGGCGAATGGAACTGTCGTTGACTTTGAGACCGTTGAAGAAGGTAAGACGCCTACAAACGTACCTGAAGCGCCTGCAAAAGAGGGACATAAGTTCATCGGCTGGCAGAAAGACGGTACGGGCGATATCTACACCAAAGAAGCGCTTAAGAAAATCAAGATTACAAATAACACAACGTACGTTGCTAAATACGAAGAAGTGACATCGGAACAGTATCTGGTAAGCTTTGTGGTAGACGGCGCGGTGGTTCACAGCGAAAGCGTTGCAAAGAACGGAACACTTGCAAAAGTGCCTGATAATCCTAAGGTTTCCGGATACACATTCGAAGGCTGGCAGAAAGACGGCGCAGGCAAACTTTACAGCAAAGCCGAACTCGAAGCCCTTGCTGTCAAAGAGAATGTAACGTTCATAGCAAAGCTTGAAAAAGAAAAGAACATCGTGGTACCTGACGATCCTGATACTCCGAAACCGTCCGAAGAGTATGCGAGAATAACGTTTGCAAAGGGCGAGCACGGAACACTTGAAGGTAAGACGGTAGTCGATGTCAAGAAGAACAAGGAAGTTGATCTGAATGATAACGCTCCAAAGGTTAAGCCTGCTGACGGCTGGAAGTTCACCGGCTGGAGCAAGAACCTGAATGGCAAGTTCACTGAAGACACAACGATAACAGCTGAGTATGAGGAACTGAAGGCTAAAGAATACACCGTGACATTCAAGGCGGATGACAAGATTGTCAAAGTCGATTACGTCGAAGAGGGCAAGACGCCTGCAAACGTACCTGATGCGCCTGCAAAAGAGGGACATGAGTTCATCGGCTGGCAGAAAGACGGCACGGGCGACATCTACACCAAAGAAGCGCTTGAGAACATCAAGATCACGGAGAATACAACGTACGTTGCCAAATACGAAGAAGTGGCTGCGGAACAGTATCTGGTACGCTTTGTGGTAGACGGCGCGGTGGTTCACAGCGAAAGCGTTGCAAAGAACGGAAAGCTTGCAAAAGTACCTGATGATCCTAAGGTTTCAGGATACATATTCGAAGGCTGGCAGAAAGACGGCGCGGGCAAACTTTACAGCAAAGCCGAACTCAAAGCCCTTGCTGTCAAAGAGAATGTAACGTTCATAGCAAAGCTTGAAAAAGAAAAGAACATCGTGGTACCTGACGATCCTGGTACTCCAAAGCCATCTGAAGAGTACGCGAGAATAACATTCGCAAAGGGCGAGCACGGGGCACTTGAAGGTAAGACGGTAGTCGATGTCAAGAAGAACGTTGAGGTTGATCTGAGTGGCAATGCGCCAAAAGTCAAGCCTGCTGAAGGCTGGAAATTCACCGGCTGGAGCAAGAACCTCAAGGGCAGGTTCACTGAAGACACAACGATAACCGCTGAGTACAAGAAACTTGAAAATGTGGAGCCGGGAACGGATCCTAAACCTTCGGAAGAATACGTAAAGGTAACGTTCAAACTCGGCGAGCAGGGTAAAGAATTCATAGACGGCGACAGCAGCTTCTATGTTAAGAAGAATGTCGAAGTTGAACTGAAAGGACCTAAGGTTCTGCCTAAGGACGGTTATGAGTTCACCAAGTGGAACAAAGACCTGAAGGGCAAGTTCACCGAAGACACCGAGATCACCGCTGAGTATGAGGAAGTGCCTGCGGTAAAACCTGACGACAAGAAGCCTGAACAACCGAAACCTGTAACACCTGCAAAACCTGTAACGCCTGCGACACCTAATGCGCCTGCCGCACAGAAGATGCCTTTGATCATCAAGAGTTCAAAGACAATCAACCTGACGGCGGATCAGCAAAAAGGCATGGCGGAAGGCAAGTACAGCTACATGGAACTTACCGTAAAGAACATCACCATCAAGGTGACGCCGGAAGAGTTTAAGAGTATGTACAAGGCAAATAACCTTAAGACGTACTTCAAGGTAGCGACAAAGAGCAAGAAGTTCATCAGGTCCAAGAAACTCAGGAAGAAGATCTTCAAGGGCAAGGTTTACATGCTGAAGATGGTAATATCGGGCACGCAGATGAAGAAACTGAATAATGTCGGAATCGCATCTGTGGGCAAGGTAAAAGCAAAGACCAAGTTCAAGATGATGAAACTGCTCGGAAAGAAGGTTAAGAAAGCAAAAGGCAGAAAAGCCAAGAAGGCATTCAGGCTCCTTAAGAAGGGCGGACTGTACAAGGCAAGATTCGACAAGAAGACCAAGAAAGTATACTTCAACACCAAGGGCAACCTCAAGAAGATGTACTTCGGACTTGTGAAGATTCAGCCTAAGAAGAAAGCCAAGAAAGCAAGAAGAGCAAGATAGCCTTAAACGGCTGAAAAAAACTGATCGGCTGTGATTACAGCTGAGATGATTAGTCAACAAGATATAATTTTTATATTACCAATTACCAATCTTTCTACTGACAAGAGGGGGGTATCGGCACTGTCGATACCCCTCTCTTGTTATTGACTTTAAGCAGCTACTGTGTAATAATAGTATGAAGAATAAGATAGTAATAATTCAGCTTTACAGCCATGCAACATTGGAACAGGTAAAATGATTTTATGAATAATATACCGTTTGTGCAGTCGAAATTGATAATACCGGATTTACCGGTACGTAGTCTTTTTTGTGACCGCATAAAAAATATGAAGATCACGGAAAACAGAATTTCTACTCTTACGGCTCCGGCAGGATTTGGGAAGACCACGGCGGTTTTGATGTGTCTCGAAAAATATCGTCAGAATGTAAAGTGGTACAGGCTGGATAAGGAAGATTGTTTTTTACCTGTTTTTTATTCTCATTTGATGGAAACATTATTCTCCGGCGAGAAGATCAAAGATGTGAGTTGCATTGATATGCTGAAAGGTCTTCAGAACATTGACGAGGACTATATTCTGCTGAATGCGCAAATAGTGCAGGATGCCTTTATGGTGTTCGGAGAGTTCAAAAAGAAGATATATCTTGTATTGGATGACTTCCATAACGTAAAAAACAACCTTGCGGTTGCAGATACTGTACGCTATTTGGCAATGAATTTACCGGAGTGTTTTTCCATTGTGGTTACATCAAGAACGGAAACGGGAATCATCGGTGACAAATTGTTTCTCAGAGGAGATGCCGTGCAGATCAACGCTTCGGAGATGCTGTTCTCAAAAGAAGAGATGGAGAAGCTGATCAGAACGGAATACGGAGTGAATCTCAGTAAAAGGCAGATGGAACTGATATTTGAAGTTACCGAAGGCTGGATCGCCGGAATTTCTATGGTGTGTCACGGTATAGGTCTATTAACTGAGGGAGATGATGATTTTCCGGATCTGAAAAAAGGAAAGTCATTTTTTAAAACTTTTTTAAATAGATTTTTGGAAGAGATAGATGAAGATAAAAAGTATGTTTTAGTCAGGCTCTCCACCTTTGAAGAATTCTCCGCCGCGGAATTAAAAAGTATTTTTAATTTGGATCATGTGGAAGATTTTATCCGGTGGATTGAAAACAGCAACTTGTATATACAGAAGGTTAATTCGTATCCGGCGGAGTATCGTTTTCATTCCTTGTTTAAGGATGCACTTGAAGAGTATTTTTACGCTTTTACGGAGAAAGAAGAGCGAATTGCATTCTTTAGAAAAGTGGCTGAATATTACGATGCGGTCAATCCGAAACTCGCCATTCGATATTTTTTGCTGGCGGAAGATAAAGAAAAAGCCCTCGGTATCATTAAAAGCCTCAGTGAAGTTCTGTTCAAAAACGGCAATCCTGAAGAAATGTTTTATATGATAAGCGAATTTTCCGCGGATGAACGCCGCCGGGACCCTTATTTGCTTTTATTTGAGGGTATGACAAAGGTCAATGTAAATAAAGAAGAAAGTGCCGAAGCTTTTTTATCCGCCATAGACGGGTTTAAAAGAATCAAGGATTTTTCTTTTTTGATGAATACATTCGGCATGATTCTGGTAATGTCATATCAGAACAATAATTTTGTCGCCATGAACAGGGCTTCGAGGAAATTCCCGAAATTCCCTTTGTTTTTTGCAGGCAAAAAAGTTTTAATCAAGTTGTTAATAAGTATATTTATAGCCCTTACCGGCACGGACAAGTTGGCGTGCGCAGGGATTTTTACGCGCATCCTGGACAAGGTGTCTATTGAAGACGGTATGTGGAATTTCAGCTACCTGATGATAAGAGGCATATATTATTACAGGAGAGGTTTTCTTAAAGATGCTTACGCAAATATGAAACGGATACTGAACCATCCGGTTTTCAAAAGCAATGACCAGTGGAGAATCATAGGACTTGTTTCTTGCTGCAATGTTACATTTCTGAGAATGGATAAAGAGTGTATGCAGAATTTTGCCGATGAATTTTTTACATTGGGCGAAAAATACAGTTCGCAGTTTTCAGAAGGGTACGGGCATTTTATTACGGCTTTTGAAAAATACAGAAGCGGGAATGTACCCGACGCGATAGAGAGCATGGACAACTCCATTGACTTTTTTAAGGCATATAAAGGCGATCTGCTTGTTCTTGAAAGCCGGCTGTTCCATTTTCTGTGGAATGACCGGAAGCCCTGCGCCGATGAAATAAGGGAAAATGAAATAAGGGAAGATGAAATAAGAAAAGCGGAAGCGGCGTTGAAAATAATAAGAGCAGAGAATCCGGGGCATGGACTCGTCGAGTTCGGTGAATGTGTTGTCGGGGTAATGGAACGGCGCCGAGGTAATTTTGAGAATGCCGAATCATATTTTTTGGACGCTCTTAGATTATGTCAGAAAAAGAAATCTCTTCAAAGTGTTGCCGGCTTGTATATGCAATTATCGTATTTGCATGAGCTTTGGGGTCATAAGGATAAGGCGCTAAAATACGCCTGTGAGTGGGATAAACTTTCTTCAAAGTATGGATATGTATACTGGAGAGAAGCGGATAAAACAGCGGAAACGGCCGTGAAAAAGATGCTCGGTATGCGGGACGGCGCTTCGGATGCTCCGGATAAAACCCGCTCGGATGAGATGGCTGAATCCCCGAATATTTCAAATGACCATGGTCTTGAAGTACATATAAAACTTTTGGGTGATTTTTCCATAAAAATTGATGATGACTATGTTGTCGAAAAAGATTTTAAAACACGTAAGGTGAGCGGAATACTGAAGTATATTTTGATTTTCGGCAAAGATAAATATATCAGCAGAGAAAAACTGGCGTCTATATTCTGGCCGGAATCCGGAGCCAAGGCTGCAAATACTTCTTTAAGGGTGGCTCTGTATGAGATGAGAAAAACGCTTACACAGAACGGAGTCGGTCTTGAAAGTGATAAAGGTTTTATAATTGAGCGTAAAGAAGGCTTCCGCATAAAAGACGATATAAGGATCTTCAGAGATATTGACAGTATGGAATCGCTTTATAAAGGCATGGATGACCGGGAAAAATCATATGATAAAAACTCATCAAGCCTGAGGCAAATCTGTGAGTTATACGACGGAGAGTTGCTTGACGGTCAGGAATTTGATGATTCGATTATAGTGCTTCGCGAATACTATTCCTCGATCTTCTTTGAAAGCCTGTATAAATTGTTGGAACTCTGTATTGAAAGGGATTCCTTTGAAGAATTTGAAGTTATGGTCAATAAGGGGTTGATGCTGGATCCTCTTAATGAAAAAATGTACGGGATGTTCATTGACTTTTGCAAAAAGACGGGCAGAATTGAAAGAGCGGACTATTTAAAGGAAAGTTTTATCAAAAGATTTGTCGATGAAATGGGGGTTTATCCGAATTTGAAGGGTTACAAATAAAAAATGTCCTGAGAGGTTACATATTTAACGTTTATTTAACGCTTCCTTTATAGAATTGGCGTGTAAAACCGGCATGCAAAACCGGCATGTGAAATCGTCAACCGACATAGGTTGCCGGTATCGGGACGGTTTTGATGCAGATGATGCAGATGTTAAAAAGGAGATGAACAATGTTAGAAAGGAGAGCGTCAATGATGAAGAGAAACAATACCGGGCGGATCGGCAACAGAGTGTTTATGGTTATACTATCCATTGTGATTGCTGTTGCTTTTTCATTTCTGATGAATCCGGCGCATGAGGCGGAAGCAAAAGCTGTGTCTGCCAAAGTGAAAGGGGTCAAGGTTGTTAAAGCAAGTCGTTCAAATATTAAACTTGCGTGGAAGAAGGCTAAAAGAGCAAAGAAATATGTTGTCTATCGCGCCATAGGAAAGAAAGGGAAATTCAAAAAAAGATCCGTTGTAAAGAAAAATGCTTTTAACGATAAAAAGATCAAACGCGGCAAGACATACCGTTATTACGTAAAAGGATACAACGGTAAGTACGGGAAGAAATCCAAAACGGTAGTTGTTAAAACACCGTGCAAAGCTAAAAAACCGGGCAAAGTAACAGCCGTAAAATCATGGTACGTAGGAGGAAACGGTGTTGATTATTACGACAAATATGTTAACATGAACGTAAAAGCGACACTATACTCCGACGGACTGCTCAAAGTGACGGGAAGCGGAGATGTTGCAAAGTTTTATACCGCCGGACCTCCGTGGATCAGCGGCATAGGAAGCGCTCCGAAGAGCTACAAAGATATGATAAAAAGAGTCAGCTTTGATGCCGGAGTAAGACCTACCGATATATCGGGGTGGTTTCAGTTTTGTAATAATTTAACGGATGTCGATGCTATTCCGGATTCCGTTAAAACATTGGGTTCCACTTTCTTCGCTTGTAACAGTTTAAAGGAACCTCCGAAAATTCCTCACGGAGTTGAAAGCATGAGCCATGCTTTTTATCAGTGCAAGTCTTTGGAAGCGGCGCCTGCTTTGCCGGCAAGTGTGATGTGGTTTACGTCCGCATTTGAGGGCTGTGAAAATATGACTAAAGCCGCAGATATTCCTAAAGGTGCACCGGATATTAAAAATGCATGGAATATGTATAGAAATTGTAAGAAATTAAAGGGAACGATCAATATAGGCTCCAAAATAGGAACTGTTCTAAATTTCTTTGAAGGCGCCGCGACGGACCCGGGAGCAGGTCTTGTGATTACCTATGATAAGACGAACCCGGATATCAAGGCAACTGCCATGGGCATATTCAATACTGCATCAAGTAATTCAAAAATCAATTTAGTTGAATAAAAACGCCGCACAAAAATGCATAAAAACGGATCCGGGTTAAATTGAAAATAAAACGAGGTGTAGTTTTTGAAAGCACAGTATGTTGGCTTTCAGATTTCATATTTATACTTTCTTTCGGAAGACGGACGGGTAGCTTGCCTGTCCGTTTTCTGTATGCATTTTACAGGAAGTCCGGAATCCGTCCACCTGTAATGCCGGAGAAAACTCCGCGAGGCTTTGAAAACATTACCGTACTCCGATGAGCGCCTGCCTGAACCGCCTTCACGGGATGGGAAATTTTACCTTTGCATTTTTTATGCTATAATAGGACAAACGATAGGGATAGAGGTGAAATATGCCTGATATAACTTCATATGCGGCAATCATAATAAAATGTCTTGTAGCTGTTCTTGCGGCGATTTTTCTCGGGAACGGTGCGGTCTACCTTTTTAATAAGATGCCGGCAAAGTGGTTCTGTGATTACGGGGAAACTCCGAGCGAAGAAATGCTGGATCCTTTTACGCAGAGAATCAAGAGCAATCCGTGGAAAATAGTCTTCACTATGTTCTTTGTGATAATAGGTTGCAGAATGGTGATTGACGATCCGGAATTTGCGGTTGCCGCTGTGTGTACAATCTGGATCCTGCTTGAGATTGCAATCGGTGATGTTCTGTACAAGATCATACCTGACCAGCTGACGGTCCTGCTTGCTGTTACGGCAGTCGGATATTTCTCATACTTTGACGATTGGCGCCACCCGGCATTCGGAGCGCTTGCAGGTCTTGGGCTTATAGGCATTTCTGCGATCTGTGGCAGAATTTTTTACGGAAAGGATACTGTGGGCGGAGGCGATATTAAGCTCTTTGCGGCGCTTGGGCTTATAGCCGGGCCTCTCGGAATCGCGGCGATCTTTGCGGGTAGTACGGTATTTGCATGCCTACACTATATTTACGGAAAGATACGAGGAACGCTTAAGCCGGGAGGAACCGTGGCGATGGCTCCGTATGTGTTTATCTCGACAGTGATTTATCTGGTATTCTTTTGGGGTGCGTTTGATTTTTTAGGCATGTAACAAGCGACTTACACGTCCGGGAGCATATCGGCATAAGCGACAAGGGTTACATTATCCATCTCCGACGACTTATCTGTGCAACCTTTTGTAAATCCGTTTTTTGCAAAGAGATAGAAGTGTTTTTTCTTGTAAGTGAATAAGTTGCTGCGCTCCACAAGCGTTTCAAGAATCCCGGTTCCGATTTTTTCGTTTGTCCACTTACATTCACCGAACAAAGCGGAATCGCCGGCTGTCCCGACAATGTCGATCTCTTCTTGGGATTTTGTTTTTGAATTTGTGCCCCACCAACGACCTATGTCACTGAAGCTTACCGGGCACTTTCCGTCAATAAGCAGTTTCCAGAGATACTGTTTGCAGATTTCTTCAAAAACCCCACCCATGTAAGATGAAAGTTCCGGTTCAATACGTTTGTAGGCGAGTTCCGCCGCGCCATGGGCAATAATTGATGCATTTTTTGGAACGAACCGATACCAAAATCGGAACATATTATCTTTAATTGTGTAGATGGTTTTGCGTGTCGTTTTTTCACCATAAGGTGATTCTTTCTTTATGATATCGAGCATGATCAGGTTTCTGATATAAGTGGCGCATATACTTGTATTCGCCCCGACCTTATTTGAGATCTCATTGATTTTAGAAGAACCGGTGGCAATGGCAGTAATAATCGCATTATAAGTAGCAGGTTCACGCACTTCTTGTTTCAAGAGATTACCGGGTTCCTCAAAGATAAAGGAAGAGGGATTCAGGTGGGTGTTTTTTATGTTGTCCTCAATGGACAAATTATCATCAAACTGTATAAGATATTGCGGTGTTCCGCCGACGATTCCGTACGCCAGCGCCTTGTCCACGTCCGAAAGTTTCTTAAAGCGGCGACAGGATTCAAAGAAATCAAATGGATCGATCTTCAACTGTGCCGTTCTTCGTCCGTATAAAGGGGCTTTATACGACAAAACATGGTCTTCCATATAGGACATTGATGAACCGCAGAGAATTAAAAACAATTTGGAGTGGTCCTTGTTTTTGTCGATCAAAAGCTGAAGCGTGGAGGCAAGACTTTTGGAAGCGCGGGCAATATAGGGGTATTCATCGATCACAAGTACGATCCTCCTGGCTTTTGCCAGTTCAAAAACATATTCAAAGGCGGATCGGAATGATGAAAATGTTGAATCGGCGGCTATACCCGTGTTATATTCCATGATGCATCCTGAAAAGTTGTCAAGATTTTCTTTTGCGGTCGTTTCAATACCTGTGAAGAAAATAGTATCTTTATCCTTTGTGAACTCATTGATCAGGGCGGTTTTTCCCACACGACGGCGACCGTAGATAACCGCGAACTCAAACCTGTTTGAATTGTACAGGCTGTTCAGTGTCTGAAGTTCCCTCTCTCTGCCTATAAACATAAATTTACCTCGTTATATTTTACTGGATTACGATTTACTTAATCACGATTTACTTAATCATAATCCACTTACATGAAAAAGTCAACAGAAAGCCGGATTTAGCCGGGGAGAAGTGGGCAAAATGTTGACAACTCATGCGGCTGTTTGTTACAGTACCACCGGTAAAATGCAGAGTTTTCACTGAAAATAGTGAGAATCCTGCACTTTATCTACGAATAAAAATAGTAACAAATCGATACAGTAAGTATCTCCGTATATATGCACATTATTTTTGGGAGTTGTAGCATCTAATACATCTATATAGGCCACAAAAAATTTGACTCGTGTGGTATAATTAAGAAGGATAGTTATGTTTTAATTGAAGGGAGGGCAAGGTTTGACGAAAAATAATATCATCTTAAATCGGCTCTTTACCCAAAATACCTTTTTTGATATGGTCAACGCTAATAATGATACTTATGTAGCTGTTATTCAGCGATTTGTAAATGCACCAGAGAATAAAGACAACGGAACCTTGATAAGCGAAGTGTATAAATTTATGTCAAAATCGTACCGCAACGAATATTTTTATCAAAACACTCTGTTAAATAAACTTTTACTTGGAAAGCATAGCATAAACACCACAACGGCATTGACACAGGTTCCAATTTGTAAATCGAAAGCCGATTTAATTTTGGTTAACGGTAAAGCCGTTGTATATGAGATAAAGACAGAGCTTGATACATTTGATCGCTTAGATACTCAGTTGAGAGACTACTTCAAGGCATTTAGTTACGTATGTGTTGTCACATCAGAAAACCAATATGATCGTGCTGTAGATATTCTCAAAGATACCCCAGTAGGTGTTTATGTACTTACCAAGCAGAATAGAATCAGCATGAAATTTCGCAAAGAACCTATAGAAGATATTTCTCAACTTAATCATACAGCGATTTTTAAGGTTCTACACAAACGTGAGCACGAGAACATATTGCTACAATATTTTGGCAAACTGCCGGATGTTCCGCAGGTGTTCTATTATGGTGAGTGCTTAAAACAATTTTCACAGATCCCAATTATGCATGCCTATAGGATGGCGCTTAAACAGCTTAAAAAGCGAAATCGGGTTGAAGTTAGTGAATTCGCAAAGATACCCTACGAATTAAAATCGTTAATATACTTTTCCACCCCATCAACATCTGATTGGCAAGTTATTAACGGGTTTTTGAACCAAAAATATGGAGGATAAAGCTATGTATTTCCCTTATGTTAGAGGTCGACAGTACGAATTACTTGCACTACGTGAACTGGTGGCAAACAATATCTTAGGTGATTTAGTTACCCCCATCGTTGAACCTGTGAAGCTTTCACCCACACTTGTGAATATGATGGAGGAGTATATTAAGGTAAAACATCCTGTTTCGATTATTCGAAATCCCGTAGTTGGAACATTTATCTCTGATTGGAAAGAAGCAAGTGAACTGTCAAAAGAAGCCGGGTATAAACAACGCTTCTCAAAACAATATGAGAATCCGGTTATAATTAAATCGTTAATAATGCAAAGAAATGCAAAACTCTTGCTTGATTCCTGGGATAAACACGGTGTCAATAAATCGGATTTACTTGTTATCAATGTTGATCGGGACTATTTAGGCCTATATGAAAGTGCATTTGGAACAGTAAATCCTCGTTATGTGCTTATGCCGGATGAAAGTGTTTTTAGGCGCAAAGTACGTCAGAATAAAGTTTTGCTTGATGACAAGTTTGAAAAGCAGGATAGAAATGCAGACTACCAGAACTCCGAAGACGATTTTTTTTCTGATGACCATTTATACTATAAAGACGACAGATTTATAGGCTTTTCAGATTATTCAGTAGTAGGGAATGATTATCTTGAATCCGGATTTGCACCCTATGCCGTGGCTATTCATATTGTATATTTTGCAAAAGACATGACTTTGCGTGTTAGACATTTTGTGTCGGACTCTAACGAAGACATTACAAATCCGGCATTGAAATTTTACGAAGCGGTATCAAAACTTGCTGCGTGGTATAATGCAGAACCACATCCTGTCGAGATGACATTAGGGCTCCAGACTTTTTTACGTCATTACGAGCAGAAGTCATATCCAGGGCTTGGAACAGTAAAGAAGCTTTCGCTGATGCATCATCTTGAATTGATGGGCAAATATCTTAGTAGGGTGTAATGCATATGTTTTGTTGTAGTAATTGTTTCGCAGACGTTGAAATTAAGGCAGTCATTGAAGGAAACACAACTACCGGTAATTGTGATTTCTGCGGTGAACATAATGTTTATGTATATGAAATTGGAAAAGATCCGATAATTGCAGAACTTTTTGAGGGCTTGTTAGATATTTATACCCCGATATCAGATTTGCCTGCTGATTTTCCGCGCGATCAGACAGATTTAATTAAAAATATCCTTTGTAGCAATTGGCGTATATTCAATTTGAAACCTGATGCAACGTATCGACTTATTACAGCTATATGCGCCGACAGATACAGAGAGCAGCCGGAATTGTTTGATAGCCCAGTAGGTATTAAGGAAGGTCGAGATCAAGATTATTTGGAAGAAAACTCGATTTTGAAGAATAATTGTTGGAATGACTTTGTTGAAGGTATCAAGCGAAAAAACCGTTTTCACAGCAACTATATCAATATGGACAAGTTGTTTGTTTTCATACGGTGCGCCGTGAAGGCTCATTATAAAGGTGAAGTACTGTATAGGTCACGAATCTGTCCTGATGAAAAGGGCTATAAACCTGAAGAAATGGGACCGCCACCCAATACCAATGCGGAGGGTGGACGTGTTAATCCAGCTGGCATTAGCATTCTTTACCTCTCTGACTCAAAAGAAACAACTTTACATGAAATTCGAGCGGGTGTGTATGACTTCGTTGCAGTTGGCCGTTTCGAACTCCTAAAGGATATTGAAGTTATCAACCTCGCAGGGATTGACCGCATTAGTCCGTTTATTGGAATTAATTATGGCTTTGACTTCACACAGTATGCCATGAATATTGAGCATCTAAAGATGATTGCTCAAGAAATTGCGAAGCCGCTTCGAAATGATAATGCACTTGATTATCTGCCAACGCAGTATATTAGCGACTATATCCGTAGCAAAGGATACGATGGCATAGAATACATAAGTACAATGTCTAGAAAGGGTACAAATTTAGCAGTGTTTGATCCAAGTCTTTTCAAGTGCACTGCAACAAGCGTATACGATGTACAGTCGATTTCGTATTCTTACACTCAGTTATAATTTGTTCAAAGATTTACAGAACTGAAATAACGGCTATCAATATGATGACCGTTGTTTTGTGTTAGCTCCATGATTTTTATATCCTAAAGCACAATGTGGTGGCTATGAGTACTTTGTCATCGGTTTTATCGGGGTTTTGGAGATATTCAAGGGATTTTTTCAGTGTGCTTTTAATAGGCTTAGTCTTTGTAACCGCCATATCTCTTTTAAGGTTCTTTTTATTTCTTCTCTTTTTATGTTATTCATAGGTGAATTTCCTTTCTGCTTCCATAGAGGGTTTGCGGCACTTCCCAACAAGCAAAATCTCTATCGCCGGAACTGCGGAAAATAGAGATTTTTTTACGGAAAGGGTACCCCTTTCCTATGCTTGCTATTTCACTTACCCCTTAATCTCTATAACAACGGAATTTCACTTTTTGCCAAAGAGTGCAAAGAAAATGTACTGAATAGAAATTTGTAACAAAGAATCGGGGGTGCGGACATTTTATTGGACAGCCTAAGCGGCTAATCCAATGGCACGTCTGTACTCTATAGGGCTCAAATACCCTAATGATTTTTTGATTCTTTTTTCGTTATACCAGTGTAGATACTCAGCTAACTTCTGTATGAACTCTTCTATGGTTGTATCTTTCCAATCTTGGTTGTAGAAAAATTCGTTCTTTACTCTGCCAAATAGCCCTTCACATGCCGCATTGTCGGGAGAGCATCCCTTCTTTGACATTGAGCGAGTATATCCGTTCCTATTCATTCTTTCAATCCAGCCCGGCCATCGGTAGTGGCAGCCTCTGTCTGTGCTATGCCGAATTCGGCATAACACAGATCGCGGTGTGGAGTTCTCCTCTGCGCAAGACATTGAAACTGATTCACACTCCACAAGGAGAACCCGACTGTTTTATTGTGATCCTATGCAATCAGGACAAAAGGGTTCACTTGAGAACAAGCATATAGAGCTTAGATATGTTCTTCCCAAAAGAACAAATTTACACGCTCTAGGCTTGACAGATCAAAACTCCCTTAATCTTGCGCTCAGCCACATAAACTCCGCTCCCGTTAAAATGTTCGAAGGCAAAAGCCCTCTTGAACTTACGGAGTTCATGCACCACGATCTCTACCGGAAACTTGAAGCTTTCGGTATACGTAAAATCGAGAAAGACAAGGTTGTTTTAAAGCCTTACCTTCTCAAAAGATAAAGTTCACAGGCAGCTGTCAGGATAGATGCATATACCTGTTTTCAAGTGGATTTTAGTCTTACACTCAAAAAAAGTGTACTTAAAATTCGCTGTTTTAGCATGCCACAAAATATAGCAAAAACCTGTACATTTGTTTCCTGTGAATTAAAGTGTAACACTAAATGCCTGTTTATCATAGTTTAAATGCGGTTTTTTTTGCTTTTGTAAGACTTATTGCTACTTACATTTTTTCTTTCTTTTGATGTGGATTTTAACTTTGCAATTCAGCTGTTTTTTCAAGGCTTTGAAAGGTAATGGTTATATGTGATGCTTCTAAATATTATGGTGACAACTTCTAAATACGGGTTTCTGTGAATACATTTGTTGACTCCTTTCAGAGCCCTATATGTGTACAGGTTTTTGTCCGCACCCCCAATCGCAACAACTTGACACCCCCGAAGTGGGCAAAATGTTGACAACTCATGCGGCCGTTTGTTACAGTACCACTGGTAAAATGCAGAGTTTTCACTGAAAATAGTGAGAATCCTGCAATTTATCTACGAATAAAAGTGGTGAGATTATCAAAACCGAAGTTGTAGGATATGCGTGATGAGTAATTACTAATTAGAGTGATAATAGAATAGTTAGTGTACTAATTGATTTAAATGGTATGGTTTGGTATGAAAAAATATAAGAAATATAAAGGTTTAGCAATAACCGTATTGTTGTCAGCATGCTTATCTATAATGTTGTTTGCTGCACATAAAATCTATTTATCTGAACACAATGTGGTCAAATATAATGCCAATGCAATTTCTATAGAAAAAGAGGGAGACTATTTAGTTACTGATGAATACGATAAAGATAATAATACTATTTCATCGTTCTTTAAAAGAAACGATGCTATAAAAATATTGAAAAAGACATATAAGAGTTTATCAACAAGTGGATCAAAATATTATCGGGAGATTATATTTCAAACTCTTGAATACTATGGTGATAAGAAATTTGATAAAACTTTTACACCTAGCAATTCGCATTTGCAAACCAATCAGCAGAATGCCTCAGGAGAATTATTCACAACATTGAAGTCAATGCAATTAAGTTATAATGAGGCGAAGAAGTTGCACTCAAGCCTTGCTGAAGGAGCATTTTGGAGAAAGAGATATTACTACAGTGAGTTGCTACTTCCGGTGGTAGCGGGAAATGAGTACAAGCGTTATTATAAAATAGGTGACCGCTTCACTGCAGATTATTTGGGGAGCAAGAAGATTAAATTCAAGATAGTAGGATTTTTGAAAAAGGAGTCAAAGTACAAAATCAATAAAAAAACGTTTTTACTGGATAAATATTTAATATTTCCATCACAAATGGTTCGCAAAAAAGATGAGAGCAATTATGCAAAAATTCTCCTTTCAGTTAAATGTGGTGGATTTTTTCACTATAATAGTATCGGGGAATTTAAAGAGTGTATGGCATTGCTAAAAAAAATCAAAATGTCTACCGGATATAATTTTTTTATTCCGAAGTTCAAGAAAAAGCTAATTAAACCTTTAGGTTTAAACTATACTGCGTGGCTTGCCGTGCAATTCGTATTGTCAATATTACTTTTTTTGCAAATCCGAAGAACTGTTAAGATGATAGTTACTTTGAGGAACTGTAAAGGAGTGAGTGAATGATTTCAAACTACATTTTTCAGGGAGCTTCCAAACTCAGCATTGCAATATTGACGTGCTCAACTTTATACATAGTTTTGTTATCGCTCGTGATGTCCGGCAAGAACCGGGACATGTTTGCCGAGAAGAAGTACTTTATCAGAGAATTTATTACTGTATGCTACGTGATCTCGGTATTGCTGGTGACGGGTATTATCGGCAGCCATTTGACATTTCAATCGGGCGGGTTGAACTTTAAACTCACTCCCTTTACGGACGGATTGACTCTTATGCTCCTGCTGAACGTTGTTATGTTCATCCCATTGGGATGTATATTGCCGTCTTACGATATAAAGAGTATGAAGAACATTTTGCTTATATCGCTTGCGATTTCGGTAGTGATAGAATTGGTCCAGACACTGTTCATAGGGAGAGTGGCGGACATTGACGATGTCGTTGCGAACACGGCAGGAGGCTGCATAGGATACGGTTTGTATATTCTGGCGGATCGTTTCTCCGTAAAGTCGGAAAAACGGATGTTTGGAAAAGGTTCAATAGCATTCTTTTTGGGCGGATATGTGTTTGTGCTATTCTTTAAATTCAAGACAATTTCTATCGTTGAAATGCTTTGTGTGAGATTTGATTTAATAAGCTGGCAGGACATTGGTCAAATTCAAGGTTTCGTAACACTGACCGGAATCATCTTGGAAGCGGCAATACTTTTTGCGGCGCTAAAGTATCGCAAAGACAGATATGCGCATGTCGCAATTGTATCCATAAGCGGTGCGATTCTCATATTTGTTGTGCAACTGTGTTGCCGATAGGTAAGAAGACGATACCGTCTCCGACTTGATATTGCGTTGCAATACAGCTATACTGAAAAGCGATTTGGAAATAAATTTTCGGGAGAACGTTTTCGATACGCGCCCGGCGGCTTTTGAAAGAGGAAGCCTGCAAAGAAAGATTCTAATTGCATGTATAAGATACTGATTATAGAGGACGACAATATAATAGCGGAGAGACTGACCGAAGAACTCTCAAGGTGGGGATATGACACCAGAACCGTGGGGGACTTCGGAAATATACTGAAATGTTTTGCGGAGTTTTCGCCGGACATGGTTTTGCTTGACATCTCGCTCCCTTTCTATGATGGATATTACTGGTGCAGAAGTATAAGAGAGGTTTCCGGCGTGCCGATAATATTTATGTCGGGGGCGGGTGACAATATGAACATAGTCATGGCGATGAACATGGGCGCCGATGACTTTATCGTCAAACCTTTCAATATGGACGTAATAGTAGCGAAGGTACAGGCTCTGATCAGGAGAACGTATGAATTTTCGCCCGCGTTAAACAGCGCCGTCATCGAACACGGCGGGATCATTCTCAACATGACGGATGCAAGCTTGAGTTTTGAGGGTCGGAAAATAGGGCTCACAAAAAATGAATATATGATTTTGGAGATTCTCATGCGGAATAAAGGGCGGATCATAAGCCGTGAAGACATAATGACCAAACTCTGGGAAGATGAGACGTTTATAGATGAAAATACACTTACCGTAAATATGTCGAGATTGCGCAGAAAGCTTGCAGGCGAGAATATCAGCGACCTTATAAAGACCAAAAAAGGCATGGGGTATATAATCGAATAACTTCATCGCGGCATGCAAAAGGGGTGTAGCATAGAATGATTCTGATATCGTATATAAAAAAGGAAAAAACGAATATTGTCTGCTTTGCGCTCATGATTCTGATCTTTGCCGTGGTGGGGCATCTGGGAGAAGTAAGAACGGACATATACATATATGAGATGGTTTTGTGTCTCATCGCGTATGTCGTATTTTTTTCGGCGGGGTTCCGGAGATACCGCCTCAAGGTAAGGAAACTTCGCGAGGCTTTGAAAACATTGCCGTACTCCGATGAGCGCCTACCTGAACCGTCGGGGCTTGATGAAGAACTTTATCTCAAAATCGTTTTCGAGGCTTTTGACCTTGTTCGTGATGTTGCGGCAAAAGCTGACAGGCAGAGGGAGGAAGCGCACGATTATTATTCGATGTGGGTGCATCAGATCAAAACGCCGATAACCGCTCTCAGTCTGCTTGTGCAGGCTTCGTCGGATCCTCATAAGGGAACTATGAAAACCGGGCTTATCCATATCGAAGAATACGCGAACATGGCTTTGCAGTATATGCGGCTTGAGGATGTGAATACCGATTTCAGTTTTTCTACGGTGGACGTGGATAAGGTTATCAACGAGGTGATAAAAAAATATTCGATATTCTTCATACGCAGGCACATAAGCCTTGACTATGAACCTGTCGGGCTGAGGATAAAGAGTGATGAGAAATGGCTCGAATTTATAATTTCACAGATCCTCTCAAACTCATTGAAATATACGGAAAACGGCAGGATAGCAATTTATCTTGAGAACCCCGGCGGCGCATCGGGCGGAAAGAGCGGGATAAACAAAGCGCTTGAGGGCGATGATACCGACAAGGCCACGATAGTAATAGAAGACAGCGGTATAGGGATAAGAAAAGAAGACCTTCCGCGTATTTTTGAGAGAGGATTTACCGGATTTAACGGCAGAGCGAAAAAACAGGCGACAGGCATAGGGCTTTATCTTTGCAACATGGCGGCAAAGAAAATAAATATCACGTTCGATGCGGAATCTGAACCCGGGAGAGGCACCAGAATCAAAATTCATCTCCCTTACAAAAATGTAAGATATGAATAGCATTTTGAAAGGCAATGTATAGGCATTGCCTCGATTTTTTTGGTAGACTTTTTCGTGAAGGGAGATAAGAATCATGACATTATTGGAAGTAAACAATTTGAACAAAGTCTACACGACGAGATTTGGCGCGAACAAGGTGACGGCGCTTCGGAATGTAACGTTTTCCATCGACCACGGTGAATACGTGGCGATCATGGGTGAATCGGGGTCGGGCAAGACGACGCTCCTCAATATTCTGGCGTCGCTGGATCGTCCGACGGGAGGACAGGTTTTGCTTGCCGGTACTGATATTGCGCGGATAAAGGATGCCGAAATATCAAAATTCAGAAGAGAAAACCTCGGTTTCGTGTTTCAGGATTTCAACCTTTTGGACAGTTTTTCGCTCAGGGACAATATATATCTTCCGCGCGTACTTGCGGGGGACGATCCCGATGCAATAGAAAGAGATTTGGAGCCGATTGCGAAAACGCTGGGCATTTCGGAGCTTTTGAAAAAATATCCGTATGAGGTGTCGGGAGGACAGAAACAGCGCGTGGCGGCGGCAAGAGCGCTTATAACAAGTCCCAAGCTGGTGCTTGCAGACGAACCTACGGGGGCTCTCGATTCGCGTTCTGCGGAGGACCTGCTCGATCTGTTCGGGAAGATCAATGATGCCGGGCAGACGATTCTGATGGTTACTCACAGCGTTAAGGCGGCGAGCCACGCCAAACGTGTACTTTTCATCAAAGACGGACAGCTGTTTCACCAGATCTATCGCGGTGATATGGAAAACGACAGGATGTTTGCGCGTATATCCGACACTTTGACGGCGCTTACAAGCGGAGGTGCGAATCATGAAAAGTAGTTTTGCATTCAAACTTGCCTTGAACAATATAGGGAAGGGACGAAAATTCTTCATACCCTACATTCTGGCTTCCGCCGGCATGATGGCAATCTTTTACATAATGCTGTATGTGGCATTCAATAAAGAAATAACCAAACTCCAAGGCGCTGATTCTCTGAAGCAGTTGCTGCTCCTCGGGAGCGTCATAGTGGCGGTGTTTGCGGCGATATTCATAATATATATCAACGGATTTCTGATGAAACGCAGGAATAAAGAAATTGGGCTGTACAGTATTTTGGGGATGGAGAAGAGGCACATAGGAAAGGTTCTGTTTGCGGAGACTTTCGTATCGTTTTTCTGTGCGGCTGTCGCAGGTATAGCGTCGGGTGTTGTTTTTAGTCATCTCGTTGTGCTGCTTACGGAGAAATTGCTCAAGGGTTCCGCCCGGTTATCGGCGGCCGTATCATTGCCCGCAACAGTCTACACTCTGATATTGTTCGGTATAATATTTTTACTTGTGCTTGCCGCAAATCAGAAGAGGATCATATTCGCAAAACCTATAGAAATACTGCGAGAGGCGAATGTGGGAGAAAAAGAACCGAAAGCAAATGTAATCCTTACGCTGCTGGGTATCGTATGCATGGTTGCGGGATATAGCATTGCCAATATGGTAAGGGAGCCGCTTGAGGCGCTGGTCATGTTTTTTACCGCGGTGATTCTTGTGATCATAGGAACCTATCTCCTCTTTACCACGGTTAGCATAGCCATTTTGAAAAGGTTAAAGGGGAACAGAAAAATTTATTATAAAAAGAATAATTTCACCACGATCTCCGGCATGCTATTTCGAATGAAACAAAATGCGGTCGGAATGGCGAACATATGCATAATCTCCACGATGGTACTTGTTCTTGTTTCCACGGTTGTCTGCATGAAATTCAGCAGCGAAGAAACGATAGAGATTATGTCGCCTCATGACTTTGCCGTTTCGTGCGAGATACCCCCGAAGTATATAGGAAAAATCGATAAAACAAAGATTGAAAAAGATTTGGACATGCTCAACGACGAAGCGAAAAAAGCGGGTGTAAAAGTCAGCGGGATCAACGGACTCACATTTATGGAAGTGCCTATGAAAAGGGACAAAAAAAATGAGGATCTCACGTTTGAATTCGGTGGAAATATGAGTTTTGTGAACTTTGTCACGGAAAAAACTTTTAACCGACAAACAGGGAAGAACGTGAGTCTGAAATCCGGTGAGATTATTCAACTGGGAGGAGAGAAGAACGGGTATGTTTGCTTTGAAAATTTAAAATTCAGGGTGAAAAGCTATATAAAGGACGGCAGAAAGCTTATTCCGGCCAACACCGAGTCGATGGCGAGCTATATATTTGTGGTCAGAGATCAGAAGGCATTAAACTCAATAAGCCGCGAAGCCATGCGACGGGATGTAATAACTTTAAAAACATATAAAATAATGTTTAATGCCAAGGATGATAAAAGGATGCACGACTTTGTAAAGAAGTATGCACGGAAACTGGAAACAAGACCATATATGGAGCACACTTTTATTTCGAAAAAAAGCGAGTTTGTGGATCGCGTTTACGGTATAACGGGTGGATTTCTGTTGATCGGTATATTGCTTGGTAGCGTATTTATGGTTGCGGCGGCGCTGATAATCTATTACAAGCAGATTTCCGAGGGTTACTACGATCGCGAAAAATTTATAATCATGCAGAAAGTGGGTATGAGCCAAAAGGAGGTCAAGAAGAGTATCCGCAAGCAGATACTCGCGGTATTTTTCACGCCTCTCATACTTGCGGCGATGCACATGGCGGGCGCATTCAACATGATGTACAGATTGCTGGGGCTTTTCAACTTCAACAATATATGGATCTTTGTGGGCTCCACACTCGCCACCATGCTCGTCTTTGCAGTGACATATGCGATAATCTATACGGTTACCGCGCGAGAGTATTACAAGATTGTAAGCCGGGGATCGGGCAACTAAAATTCAATATCCGCTCCCGAACAGGCGCAGTTCCACACACGTCAGATCCTCATCGCAGGCAATCATACGCCTTACTTGCGTAGATTGAGTGAATTTCAGGATTCTATGCGATGGGGACTTGACTGATGTCGTCGTGTGAGCACTTCTTTTTCGGGTGTACATTTTTGCTATGATTCATTGACGAGTTTTCCGGTCATATGGTCGATTTTAATTTCAATAACCGAAGTATGAGGGACCCCTTTCATTTCATGTTCAAGTTCTGCGATTGTTGGAAAATACTTTTTGCCGAAATTGTACATTATATTGTACTTCTCATCCGGATCCTCTATAAACTTAGCTTGACCGAAGATAATGACGCTTTTAATATTCAACGCCCATTCACCCTCGCGTCTAAATCCTTTATCATAAATGCAGAATGAAACTTTGGGATCAGCCTTTAGGGCGTCTACCTTATATCCATGTTTGCCACCATGAATAAAAAGCCTTTTATTCTCTTTGTCATAGTAAAAATTGATGGGAATGCCGTAAGGATAACCGTCATCTCCATTGATGGATAATACACCCCTTGGCTGTTCTCTCAACACCTTCTCACACTCCTCAAGTGAAAGACGTTGCTTCGTTTTTCTCATTTCTCTAAACATGTTGCCCTCATTTCTTTAGAAACTTTTTAAATCCGGCGACTTTGACCGGCTTTGTGATTTCTTAAAGTATACCACATATATTCCCGCAATTTAATAAAAACTCTGCAACGCCTCAACCCCGTCTGTCCGAATTAAAGTTGTGGAAGTACCGAAGCGAAGATGATATAATGATGGACGGCATGGAAAGAAACATTCTACTCACAATAGAATACGACGGAACGAATTTTTACGGATGGCAAAGGCAGCCGGATGTAAGGACTGTGCAGGGAACCTTGGAAGATGTCCTCTCTAAAGTGTGCGGCAGGAGAGTGTTGATCGAAGGTTCGGGCAGAACCGACGCGGGGGTGCATGCCTTCGGTCAGAGGGCGACTTTTTGCGGGGATTTCGGCATTCCGACGGAGCGGATTGCATACGCCGCAAACAATATTTTAAGTGAAAGTATGAAAGACGGCGATGTTCGTATTACAAAAGCCGAGGAAGTTCCAAAGGGCTTTCATGCCCGCTTCGATGCCGTCGGAAAGAAATATATATACAAGATAAGAAATGCTGATCACATGCCCGTATTTCTGAGGAATTACAGGTACAGAGTGTGGCGGAAACTCGACCTTGACGCGATGGGACAGGCGACCGGGTTAATAGTAGGGACGCACGATTTTGCATGTTTCCAATCTGCGGGCGGAACGCCAAGGGAAAGTACCGTGAGAACCGTAAAGTCTTTGGTTTTGAAAAGTGCGGTTCAGGATTTGAATTATACAGGATTCATGGCTGTTGGCACGGGCAATACGGAATTTGCAGGCGCCGCAGCGGACAAGACCGCTACAGCTGCAGGCATTGATATAGACATTGAAATTGTCGGAGACGGATTTCTTTACAATATGGTTAGAATAATTGCGGGTACCCTGATTGATGTCGGAATGGGAAAGACAGAACCGAAATTCATGAAAGAGATTATAAGGTCGAAAGAACGTGGGCTTGCGGGATTCACCGCGCCGCCGCAGGGACTTTATTTGGCAGAGGTGTACTATCGGAGGAAACCGGTGTGATGGCATTTAGGTTCGGTTACCGGTGCTACGGTGAGTTCGGCTGTGTGCGGCGCGTTCGGCTTTGCTACGGGGGAGAAAATGACTGAATACAAGGATGAGAGACCGACATGGGATGAATATTTTATGCAGATGGCGGAGCTTACATCGAAACGCTCCACTTGCCTGAGAAGGCAGGTTGGAGCGGTGATTGTCAAAGACAAACATATTATCGCCACGGGGTATAACGGTGCTCCGCGAGGGGTTCCTCACTGTGCTCAGAAAGGCGGATGTCTGCGCGAGCAGTTGAAAGTTCCGTCGGGAGAACGGCACGAGCTGTGCAGGGCGCTCCACGCTGAGCAGAATGCGATAATACAGGCGGCAACGCTCGGACAGAGCATTGAGGGCGGAAGCATATTTGTCACGCATCAACCGTGCTCGATTTGCTCAAAGATGATAATAAACGCAGGGATAACCCGCATAGTGGTAAGGGCGGGTTATCCGGATAAATTGGCGGTGGAAATACTTGACGAAGCCGGGCTTGAAGTGGAGATTCTTGAGGAAGCCGGGTCTGAGGTGAAACTACCGTAAGATGGAGGCTACGGGCTTGCGGAAGACCGTCGGATCAAGGTAAAGATCATATTTTGATGTGAAAATTGGAAGAACAGGTATATTTTTATGGTGATTACGAAGACAATAATATTCGGTGCCTTTGGCATTGCCTTTTTCATAGCATTGATAACAACTCCGCTTGCAATCAAAGTTGCGCCTAAAATAGGTGCCATGGACGTTCCGAAAGACGGGAGAAGAATGCATAATAGCGCAATGCCTCGATTTGGCGGCTTGGCAATATATCTCGGCACGAGTATAGCCATATTGGCGTTGCTTTGGGGAAACAGCAAGATACATACTGTGCTGCTCGGCGGCACATTGATGTATATTTTGGGTGTGATCGACGACCTGAAAAATCTGCCTGCGAAGGTGAAGTTCCTTTGGCAGCTTGCAGTTGCGGTGATAATGTACTCGATGGGACTGAAAATAGAGTTTATTCATAACTATGCGGGTGACGGGAATCTGCATTTCGGCACCATACTCTGCTTTGTTATAACCGTTCTTTGGATTGTTGGAATAACCAATACCATCAACCTTGTCGACGGGCTGGACGGTCTTGCCGCCGGAGTTGTGGCGATTGCGTCGCTGAGTATAGCGTACGTTGCGTATATACACGGGGACAAGTACGGCTTTCTCATAATATGCGCCGCGATGATGGCGATTGCGGGCAGCGCTCTCGGGTTTTTACCGTATAACTTCTATCCGGCCAAGATATTCATGGGCGATGGCGGAGCGCTGTTTTTAGGCTTCATGATCGCGGTACTTTCGGTGGTGGGACCGCTGAAACGTTCAACCATGATTGCTGTGGTGATTCCCGTAATCGTTCTCGGGATTCCAATATTCGACACGCTGTTTGCCATAATCAGAAGGGCGCTTAACGGGCAACCGATCATGGCGGCTGACAAAGGACACCTGCACCATCAGCTGATGGCTTCCGGCTTCGGGCAGATAAGAGCGGTGCTCATGCTGTATGGAATCAGTGCTATTATGGGGATGGCGGCGGTTTTGACGAGCCGTGAACTTTACAAAGATTCAATTGTGCTTGTCTGCATTGCGGTAATATATCTCTACGTTTTTCTCACGGATCCGAATCGCAGAATCAAAACGCTCAGGGCAGTCAATGTGGAGCAGGACGAGAAAAATAAGGAGGGCGAAGAAAATATATGACAGGTTCCTTTCAGAAGGAGTGACACAACAACACCGGAGAGCGACTCGAGCAACCCTGTGGGTTTGTCGGATGTATTACAGTGTTTTAGGCGTGGCTGTAGCTACGCCTTGTAATTTGTATATAATTCTGTTATAATTACGTGCAAAAAAAAGGAGGATATTATGCCACAAATTAGACCAATTACGGATTTAAGAAATACTACTGAAATTTCAGAGCTTTGCCATGCAAAAAATGAACCCCTTTTTATCACAAAAAATGGCTATGGGGATTTAGTGGTTATGAGCATTGAAGCATATGAAGAAATGCTTGAAGCGGCACAGATGGATGCTGCGATAAACGAAGCTGAAAAGGAATTTGCCGCAACCGGTGAATTGCTGGATGCACGGGATGCCCTTTCCTCTTTAAGGAGAAAGCATTTTGGATAAATATATTGTAAAGCTCTATTCCCGTGCCTACAGAGATTTAGACGGAATCTATGCCTATATTGCCGATAAGTGGTTTATATCCTTATGGAACTGTCAAACTCCCGGGCATGGCGCTTGTTTGATTCTTTTTATATATCCCTGAAATTGATAGTGTAAAATAATTGTGGAGTTTTTAATAAAAAAATATAGAGATCAACCCAACGTGGTACAATAATGAACCATCCCAAAATACGAAAGGAGATCTCTATGGAAACAATTATACAACAAATCACATTGGAATTGGGAAGAAAAATAACAAAAAAAGCACTTTCGGGAGGACTAAATGATATAGATGCATTTTCTCATGATATTTTCACGGACTGTAAAGAAGCATCGGTATTGATGATTGAGACGATATGCAAAGAAC
>CP016202.1:1565449-1567257 GCA_003433295.1 Eubacterium minutum ATCC 700079
TATGCAAGGCGGGTGCTTGATGAAGCGGTGGCTGAGCGCATGGATTGGAGCATCTTTGATAAAGAGCCGCCAATCTTAAACGGAGCAAGTGCAACGCAGAGTTTAATACAGGGAATGGGGAGTTTAAAAAATACCTTTTGGAGTTGATGTCAATAAAAAACTCCACAAAAACTTGACACCGTCAAACTCCGCAAAAAACTTGACACCGTCCCATGTGTATGATAGTGTAAAATAATTGTGGAGTTTTTAATAAAAAAATATAGAGATCAACCCAACGTGGTACAATAATGAACCATCCCAAAATACGAAAGGAGATCTCTATGGAAACAATTATACAACAAATCACATTGGAATTGGGAAGAAAAATAACAAAAAAAGCACTTTCGGGAGGACTAAATGATATAGATGCATTTTCTCATGATATTTTCACGGACTGTAAAGAAGCATCGGTATTGATGATTGAGACGATATGCAAAGAACTCAACCTCAAGATCAGACAAGACAAGGAGGCAAGAAAAAGCCTAGGATTGACCTTAAAAGAAAAGGATCGTAAAAGGGAACTGCTCACTGAGCTTGGAAGGATTGAAATTGCACGTGATTACTATCAAGACAAGAAGAACAACAGGTATGTTTACCCGCTTGACCATGCTGTGGGAATCAGAAAATATGAAAGAGTGGGCGACATCATAAGTGCAAGAATGGTAAGCCTTGCTACAGAGATGTCCTATGCCAAAAGCGCTGCTATTGGAAGTGATAACAAGTTAAGCAGGCAGACCGTAAAAAACCATATCAAAAAACTGAAACCTCTTGAAAAGAAAGTGGAAAGCGAAGAACAAAAGAGAATCAAAGAACTGCATATATACGCAGATGAAGATCATGCGCTATGCAAAGACCTGGCAAGAAAAAGGGCAAGCGCAGTAAGATTGTACCGCTTGTAACTGTTACGGAAGGGATACGAAAAGAGAGCAAGGGAAGAAACAGAACAATAGCAAGCATGCACTTTGTGGATGAAAACTTTGATACAAACAGGCTATGGAAAAGCGTACAAGGATATATAGAGAAAGAGTATGACATAGGTGCGATTGATAATATCTATATACATGCAGATGGGGGCAAATGGATCAAGAATGGGCTTGAGGATCTGTCAATGGTAGTCCGTGTGATGGACGGATACCATGTTGAAAAGAGGATAAGAAGCGTTGCGTGCAAATTCCCGAAAAAGAATGTGGCAACAAGGATAAAGACAGCGATAAGAGCAAATGACAGAAAGCGTGCAGATGAGATACTGCAAAGCCTATACGATGTATGTGAGGATGAGAAGCAGACAAAGAGCGTAGAAGAGTTTGGCAGGTATCTAATGGGCAACTGGAAAGAGATAGTGAGTCGAAAGACCCTTGATATTCCGGGAAGCTGTACGGAGGCACAGGTAAGTCATGTGCTATCTGAGAGATTCAGCAGAAACCCTATCGGTTGGAGTGAGGAAGGTCTTGGGAAACTCAGTAAACTTCGCGTATACATGAAAAACGGAGGAAGGATCACGGCAGATGAGTTCAAGCCCGGGAGTGATGATAAAGAAAGCTACAGCGATTATGCAAGGCGGGTGCTTGATGAAGCGGTAGCTGAGCGCATGGATTGGAGCATCTTTGATAAAGAGCCGCCAATCTTAAACGGAGCAAGTGCAACGCAGAGTTTAATACAGGGAATGGGGAGTTTAAAAAATACCTTTTGGAGTTGATGTCAATAAAAAACTCCACAAAAACTTGACACCGTCAAACTCCGCAAAAAACTTGACACCGTCCCATGTGTAT
>CP016202.1:1567282-1581025 GCA_003433295.1 Eubacterium minutum ATCC 700079
TTCGCGTATACATGAAAAACGGAGGAAGGATCACGGCAGATGAGTTCAAGCCCGGGAGTGATGATAAAGAAAGCTACAGCGATTATGCAAGGCGGGTGCTTGATGAAGCGGTAGCTGAGCGCATGGATTGGAGCATCTTTGATAAAGAGCCGCCAATCTTAAACGGAGCAAGTGCAACGCAGAGTTTAATACAGGGAATGGGGAGTTTAAAAAATACCTTTTGGAGTTGATGTCAATAAAAAACTCCACAAAAACTTGACACCGTCCTGAAATTTTCGTATTTGACAGCTTTTCGCATATGTGTTAGACTGTCCGCAAGTGAATAAGGAGTTGACTTAAAGAGTGGGACGCGCCCACTCTTTAAATTTTGAGAGGGGTATGCACGATGGCGAAAGTGCAGATAAAAGAATTACTGAACGAATATCTGACAGACTTTCTTGAGGAGAACGGTTTGGAACTCTACAATTCGGAGTTCAGGAAAGAAGGGAAAAACCGCTGCTTGAGGATCTACATAGACAAGAAGGATTTTGGAAGGAAAAGAGATGTCGCATGCGGCACGGAAACGGAATATGTCAGTACCGGGGACTGTGAGAAGGTCAGCAGATTTCTCTCGGAATGTCTGGACAGAGACGATCCGATTTCGCAGAACTACATCCTTGAGGTGAGTTCACCGGGACTGGACAGACAGCTTTTTAAACCTGCGGATTACGAGAGGTTTGAGGGCAGCGTTGTCGACGTCAAGCTTTACAGAAATCACGACGGACGCAAAGAGTTCCGGGGGATTTTAAGAGGCCTGCGGGCGGGACATGTGGAAATTGAGACGGACGATGGAGAAGTTTATCGTTTCAAAGTGGAAGATGTCGCCAAGACCAGTCTTGCCGTAATCTTCTGAATGAGCGGGAAGTCGATGCGGAAAGACGCAGCAGACGAGATACAGGGCAATGTATGGAGGTAAATATAGATGAACAAAGAATTTATTGATGCCATGGGAGAACTTGAGAGGGAAAAGCACATACCGAAGGAGGTTTTGCTGGAAACGATTGAATCCGCATTGGTTTCCGCGTACAAGAAAAATTACGGAACGGCGGAAAATGTGCGGGTTTCGATAGACCCTGTCGACGGCGATGTGACGGTACTCATGAAAAAGGAGATAATGCCGGACGATGAGGTGGTCGACTACATGACTCAGATGTCGCTTGCCGAGGCTCACGAGATCGACCCGAGATATGAAGTGGGAGATGCGATAGAATTTGCGGTGACACCGAGGGATTTCGGCAGGATTGCGGCGCAGACCGCCAAGCAGGTCGTGGTGCAGAGAATCAGAGAGGCCGAAAGAGGAATGGTATACGATGAATTTATCGACCGTAAGGGGGAAATAATCACAGGAATCGTTCAGAGAAAAAGCGGCGAAACCATGTTCATCAACATAGGAAATGCTGAAGGGATTTTATCCGCGGGCGAGCAGGTCAGAGGCGAGTCTTTTCGGATACACCAGAGGCTGAAAGTCTATATAATGGATGTAAAAAAGACGGCAAAGGGACCGCAGGTATTTCTTTCCCGATCTCATCCGTGTCTGGTCAAGATGCTGTTTGAGTTGGAAGTTCCGGAAATACAGGACGGTACCGTTGAGATACTCGGAATCGCAAGAGAAGCGGGGTCGAGAACCAAGATGGCGGTATTCTCCGAGGACGAGAACGTCGATCCTGTCGGAGCATGTGTGGGCCCGAGGGGGACGCGCGTGCAGAACGTCGTCGATGAACTCAACGGCGAGAAGATAGATATAATATCATGGAGCGACGATCCGGTTGAACTCATAACCAATGTGCTCAGCCCCGCCGAGGTGGAGGAAGTCATAATAGAAGATTATGACGAGAAGATCGCCACGGTAATAGTGCCGGATTATCAGCTTTCGCTTGCAATAGGAAAGCAGGGTCAGAATGTCAGACTGGCTGCCAAGGTCAGCGGTTGGAAGATAGATATAAAGAGTAACAGCCAATATGAGGAAGAAGACGCCGACGAAGACTTTTACGACGAGTTGAACGGACCGGATGAGTTGAACGAGCCGGATGAGTTGAACGGACCGGATGAGTTGAACGAGCCGGATGAGTTGAACGGGCCGGATGAGGCGGATGAACCGGACGAGTTTGCCGAATCGGAAGAATTGAGCGAACCGAGCGAATCGGACGAGGTGAACGAGTTGGACGAACCGGACCGGTTGAGCGAACAGAACGAGTTGGATGAAGTGTATGAGCCGGTATCGGAGGAGGAAGATATTCTTGAGCCGACACAGGAGTAAAGCGATTGAGCCCATGCGACGCTGTATAGGCTGCATGGAATCAAAACCGAAGCGGGAACTTTTTAGAATCGTGTGCAGCGACGGTATTCCGAAGAGGGACAGAGACGGACGCGCGGCGGGTCGGGGAGTGTACATATGCAAAAGTGTTCTGTGCATAGAGAATGCGAAGAAGCGGAGAGCCTTGAACAGAGCTTTCAGGCAGAATTTTCCGCAGGACGTCACAGAAAAGATTTTTGAGGAAATTGTAGAGGAAACAATAGATGTTGAGCGATAAATTATCCGCTTATATGGGGTTTGCCGCAAAGGCCGGAGCGTTGCAGACAGGCTATAATACAAGTTTGTTGCTCATTAAGAGGAGAAAAGTCAGATTATTGATTGTCGCGGAAGACGCTTCTGACAATACGAAAAAGAAGATGACTCAAAAATGCGCTTCAAACAATGTGGAGTGCAGGATCTTCGGAACGAAAGAGAGTCTGTCTCATGTAACCGGCAAGAAAGAAAGCAGCGTTTTTATCTTGACGGATCGGAATTTTTCAAAGATTATCAGAGAAGAAATCGACCGTATCCAATCAGAAAGAGAGGTGTTCTTATGAAGAAAAAGGTATATGAACTTGCAAAGGAGATGGGAGTCCGGAGCAAGGACCTTATCGCAAGAGCAGGGGCATTGGGAATAGAAGTTAAGAGTCATATGAGTTCGTTGACGGACGAAGAGATAGGAAAAATCAGAGATGGTGGAACGCCTGAAACCGGAAAAGCAAAGACCGGTAAGGGCGGCTCGTCTCAAACGAATTCGGGCGCTGCGGGCAAAGAGACAGCGGCGGCTTTAAGAGGCAAAGAGACAGGTGCCGGGAAAGAACCGGAGAAAAGGGTGAGCAAGACGGGACGGAAGGTGCCGGTGGGAACTCCCATAATCAATGAGAGTTTTCTGGCGAGCAAACCAAAGCCGCCTGTCGGTAAACCTATTGTGGACGAAAGTTTGTTTGCGAAGAGAGATAAAGTGGGCGCGGAAAAAAGCGGATCCGCAGCTTCGGTAAAAACGGACACTGCGGCGGAGACCGTAAATTCCGGCAAAACAGGTACTGCGGCGAATGCTGCAACTTCTACCGAATCAGACACTGCGGCGGGGACCGCGACTTCCGGCAAAGCGGGTGCTACGAAGAAGGTCGCGGCTTCCGCCAAAGCGGATGCTGCGACTAAGACCGCGGCTTCTGCCAAAACGGGTACTGCGACTAAGACCGCGACTTCTGCCAAAACGGGTACTGCGACTAAGACCGCGACTTCTGCCAAAACGGGTACTGCGACTAAGACCGCGACTTCCGCCAAAACGGGTACTGCGACTAAAGCTGCGGCTTCCGCCGATGCGGACAGTGCGAAGACTAAGGCCACGGCTTCTGCCAAAACGAGTAATGCGAAGAAGGCCGCGACTTCGGTCGGAACGGATACCGACGCGGAGACCGGGATCGGCGCAAAGACCGCCGGCAGTCGGAGTGACAAAGATGAAAAGGGTAAAAGCCGCAGCGGTGCCGGCAGCGGCACAGTTTCCGGAGAAGGATCGTCGGCAGTAAAGAAACTGGATTCCGAGAACAGGCGCATGCCGAGGATAAAGATAGTCGCAAAAGCTGAAGAGGTTCTTCAGGAAGAAAAAGCCCGCAAGGCCGCAAGAGCCGAGAATGCAAGGAAGAGAGCCGAGAGAGCGGACCGGGGCAAGGACGGTCGTCGCGCGGGAACAGAACGCAGAAGTGAACGAGGTGACAGAGCGGGGCGCAAAGACAGGAATGCAACGGGCGCGAGAGACGGCGAGAACAGAGCAAGACGCGCGGACAGAGGCGGAGCCGGTGACAGAGATAAGGGCTTTGCAAGAGGCGGCAGCCGCGACGGCGTAAGAGGGCGCAGAGCCAGAAGCGCCGGCGGCGGAACGACTGCGGCTTCAAATACGGAGAGCAGAGGCGGGAAGAGTCGCAGAGACGACAGGCGAAGCCACGGTAAGAGAGAAGAACACAACAAGTTCTCCAAATTCGAGAGAAAATCTCTTGAGAAGAAAGAAAGAAAAAAATACGTCAAGCCTAAACAGGATGTGGTTGAAGAGGTAGTTGAAGAAATTTTACCTGAAGGCACATTCAAGATAGACCTGCCGATTACGGTCGCGGGGTTCTGTGAGCAGACGGAAATATCGAAATCAACGGTAATAATGAGCCTCATGAAACTTGGAATAATGGCAAACATCAATCAGAACATTGATGAGGAGACCATGATGGTTCTGGCGGAAGAACTCGGGATCACGGTGATTGCGGGCAGCGTCGAGGAAGAAGTGGTTGAAGAGGGAATAGAGTCGTTTGTCGACAGGGAAAAGGATCTGAAAGACAGACCCCCTATTATCACCGTTATGGGACATGTCGACCACGGAAAAACTTCGTTGCTTGATGCGATCAGATCGACCGATGTCACAAAGAGCGAGTCGGGCGGCATAACCCAGCACATAGGAGCATCGGAAGTCAGCATCAACGGCCGGAGAATAGTATTTCTCGATACTCCGGGGCACGAGGCGTTCACGGCAATGCGCGCGCGCGGAGCGCATGTAACGGATATAGCCGTGCTGGTCGTTGCCGCGGACGACAGTGTAAAGCCTCAGACCATAGAGTCGATAAGCCATGCCAAGGCTGCGGGCGTTCCTATTATAGTTGCCATAAACAAGATGGATAAGCCGGGAGCAAACCCGGATCGCGTAAAGAAAGACCTTGCGGATAACGACGTACTTGTCGAAGATTGGGGCGGCGAGGTCATCTCGGTACCGGTATCCGCCAAGACGGGTGACGGAATCACGAATCTGCTGGAGATGATACTGCTCCAGGCGGAAGTTATGGAACTTAAGGCGAACCCTAACAGGCTGGCGCTCGGTTCGATAATAGAGGCAAGGCTCGACAAGGCAAAAGGACCGGTCGCTTCACTGCTTGTTCTTAACGGAACTCTTCAGGCAGGACAGAGCATAGTTGCCGGTACATGTTCGGGCAGAATACGTCTGATGACCGATTACAGAGGAGAAACGATCAAGAAAGCGGGCCCGGCCACGGCTGTCGAGATCCTCGGACTTACCGATGTTCCGCAGGCGGGCGATGAGTTCAACGCCGTAAAGGACGATAAGACCGCCAGAGAAATTGCCGGCAACAGGCAGGAGAAACTGCGGGAAGAAGTTATGGCAAAGAATTCCGGCATGACGTTTGACAAGCTCTTCAGCAAGATACAGGAGGGCGATGTCAAGGAACTGAATGTCATTATAAAAGGTGACGTACAGGGTTCCGTCGGCGCCATAATCTCGTCGCTGGAAAAACTCAATGACGATTCGGCGAAGGTCAACGTTGTCCACTCCGGAGTCGGTACCGTGACCGAGTCGGACATTATGCTTGCGGAGACTTCAAATGCGGTGATTATAGGCTTCAACGTAAGACCGAGCACGGCGATTACTTCAGTTGCGGATCGCCACGGCGTTGAGATCAGACTGTACAGAGTTATATACGATGTGATAAATGACATCGAGGCTGCGATAAAGGGCATGCTCGATCCTGAATTTAAAGAAGAAGTTCTGGGTAAAGCCGAGATAAGGGATACGTTCAAGGTTCCGGGAGTCGGCATCATAGGAGGAGCATATGTCACCGAGGGAAAAATTGTCAGGAACGAATCTATCCGTCTTGTGAGAGACGGGGTGGTCATACATGAAGGAAAGGTTTCATCTTTGAAACGCTTCAAGGACGATGCGAAAGAAGTTGCTCAGGGATACGAGTGCGGTATCGGAATAGACGGCTATAACGACATAAAAGAAGAAGATGTGATAGAATGCTTCACTATGGTTGAAATATAAAGAGGCCGGCGTATGGGAAAAGGATACAGACAGAACAGGTTGGGCGAAGAAATCCGCAAACTTATCAGCGAGATGCTCCTCAGGGAACTGAAAGACCCCAGATTGACAGAGCACATGATAAGCATAACGGCTGTTTCGGTAACGAGAGACGGCAGCTACGCGACCTGCTACATAACGGTTTTGGATATTTCCGGAGATGACGAACAGGCCTCACGGAAGAAGAGCGAGATACTTGAAGGCTTTGAGAATGCCAAGAATATGATTCGCAGAGAAATCGGGAAGCAAATCAAATTGCGACACGTTCCGGAACTGATTTTTAAAATTGATGAATCCATGGAATACGGAAGACACATTGAAGATGTGCTCAAGAGTTTGGAAAAAGACGATGAGTAAGGACAGCTTTATTGAAAATGCGGCAGGCGGGCAAACCGACGACATAGAAAACACGATTAAAGACGAAAATCCCGGTCATGTCTTCAACGACAGTTTTGAAGATATGGCGGATGTGCTGAAAGCATCTGAAAGCGTCTTGATATTTCCGCACATAAACGGAGACGGAGATGCGATAGGATCTTCGGCGGCTTTGTGCAAGGCTCTGCGGAAACTCAACAAATCCGCATATGTCTTAGTTGAGGATAAGATTCCGGACAATCTTAAATTTATGGACAAAGAGTACTTCACGGAAGACTTTTCGGTGATTTTGAATCCCGATGTGTGCATCTGCGTGGATTGCGGGGAAACCAAAAGATTTCCGAAACGTAAGCGGAAATTTTCGGAAGGAAAAACAACGATCTGCATAGATCATCACGGAACATCGACGGGCTTTTGCGATTACAACCATATAGACCCTGGATCCGCCGCTACCGGACAGCTTATATACAAACTTATTCGCGCCATGGGAGTGGAACTTGACAAGGAAATGGGTGAGGCCATTTTTGCCGCGATTACAACGGATACCGGCAACTTTCAGTATTCAAACACATCAAAAGAAACTCATGAAATAGTGGCGAAGTTGTATGAGTCGGGCATAGACGCAAATGCCGTAAGCGTTGAACTTTACGAGAGGGTGAGCCTTAGAAAAATCAACCTTGAGGCAGATATTTTGAGCAGGATCCGGATATATGCGGACGGAAAACTGGCGTTGGGATATGTTTCCGAAGAGATGCTCAGAAAGCACGATGCCGCGCTTGAAGATGCGGAAGGAGTGGTTGCGAGGCTTAGGAGCATCGACGGTGTCGAAATCGCGGCGTTTGTCAAAGAGCACGGCGAAGAATCGTGCAGAGTCAGTCTTAGGGCGAAGCGTGCGGGTGACGTGTCGAAGATAGCTGAGGCTTTCGGCGGAGGCGGTCATGTGAAAGCCGCAGGCTGCACGATCCACATGGATCTTGAAGAAACTCTAAAGGCGATTAAAGCAAAGGCGCTCGAGAATCTGGCGTCGTGCGAAAAGGGGATATGAACTTTAACGGAATAATTGTTATCGATAAAGAACAGAACATGACTTCCCACGACGTGGTCGGTCGCGTGAGGAGGATCTTAGGTACCGGAAAGGTCGGACATACGGGAACCCTCGATCCGATGGCGACGGGCGTGCTGCCGATTTGTGTGGGTAAAGCCACAAGAATCATGGAATATCTTGATATGGATTTCAAGACTTACAGATGCTCCATGCTGCTCGGAAAGGAAACGGACAGCCGCGATGTCTGGGGCGGCGTGCTTTCTTCCGTTCAGGAGGCGGCGGTTAACGAGGTGCGCGAAGAAGAAATCAGGGAAGTTTTTTCGAGTTTTCGGGGATTGATTTCCCAAAAGCCGCCGATTTATTCCGCCGTCAGAGTAGACGGAAAGAGATTGTACGAGTATGCGCGAGAGGGTAAAGATGTTGAAATACCGAGCCGCAATGTGTACATAAAGCAACTTGAAATTGAGGAAGTCGGAATCGGCAGGGGCTATGAGTCGAGCGTGACATTTTCGGTAACGTGCTCAAAAGGCACGTACATAAGATCCATATGCCACGACGCGGGAGAAAAGTTGGGAGTGCATGCGGCGATGAGCGCATTGCGCAGGACGGCGAGCGGCGTTGCGAAGATAGAGCATGCTCTCACTCTGGATGAACTGGAAAACAGCTTCAAAGAAGAAGACTTTGCGTCACGCATCCTGCGGATCCCGGAAATGCTCGTCAATTTCGGAGAACTAAATCTTGCAGAGGAGGATGCGATAAAATTTGTCAACGGCTTGAGAATCCCCACGGGCAGGTGCGAGTTTCTCAAAGCGCCCGCATACGCCGACGGCGGGTTCGTCATTCCCGTGAGAAAGGAATTTGCCAAAGCCTATGTGGTTAACGGGATTTTCAACGGAACAAAGACTTTTCTCGGCGTCGCGTTCGCCGACGCGGACGGCGGAACGGTGAAAGCGGACAAGGTCTTTCGTCCGGAAATATCATTTTAAAAATGATCCATGAGGATCTATTTTACAGAATCGGGAGGCAGTACGATTGATAACTTTTGAAAACCTTAACGAGATTGAAATTCCGGGGAAAACGGCGGTTGCGCTTGGGAATTTCGACGGTGTGCATCTGGGGCACCGGAAGTTGATAAGTGAGATGGTGGACTACGGAAGAGAAAATAATTTGAAGACACTCGTGTTTACCTTCTCAAATCATCCGAGAGATCTGCTGCCCGATGCGACGAAGAAAAAGAATATCCTGCACAGGAATGAAAAGTCCGGAATTATAGAATCGCTCGGGGTCGATTATCTGGTAAATGTTCCGTTTACGAAAGAAATAATGAACATGCGCGCGGAAGAATTCATCACGGATATTCTCATAGGGAAATTGAATGTGAAAGGCGCATTCTGCGGTTTCAACTACAGGTTCGGATTGAGAGCATCCGGCACCCCCGATCTTTTGAGAGAGTTCGGCGAAAAACTCGGATTTTCGGTATTTGAGCTGGAGGCTTTCAAAGTTCAAGGCGAACCGGTCAGTTCGTCCATGATAAGGACGCTGATAGCGTCGGGGCAGGTTGAAAGGTGCAAGATGTATATGGGGAGAAACTACGAGATAGGCGGCGAAGTGGTGGTTGGCAACCGGTTGGGGAGAAAACTGGGATTTCCGACATCGAATCTCGTCATAGACACAACGATGGTGACGCCGCCGAACGGAGTCTATGCGACGTATGTGGACTACAGGGGCAAGAGGTACCCCGGCGTCACAAACGTCGGAAACAAGCCTACTGTCGGCGAATACGAAAAAAATGTCGAAACCCATATCTTCAATTTTGACAAGGAACTTTACGGGAAGAAAATCATAGTCGAATTTCTGAAAAAGATGCGCGACGAAGTTAAATTTGATACCGTGCAAGAGCTTTCCGAGCAGATCGTAAGGGACTGCCGCGAGGCAAAAGAATACCATCGGAAGCTCGAAAATTCTTGCATGGTTGAATCCTAAGTGTTATAATTGGCGTTACACGGGAAGTCCACATCGGACTTTCCGGAGTTGAGAAGACTGCCTTTACTTGGTTGTATGCTGACTCCGGCGATGACTGGGTATGGGTGAATTATTAAAAAAGGAGAAAAAACGATGATTACGAAGGAGAAAAAACAGGAAATTATAAACGAGTATGCGCTTAAATCGGGTGACACGGGTTCCCCCGAAGTGCAGATCGCCATTCTTACAGCGAGAATTGATGAACTGAACGAGCATCTGAAAGAACACATACACGACCATCATTCAAGGAGAGGTCTTTTGAAGATGGTAGGTAAAAGGAGAAACCTGCTCAACTATATCAAGAAAGCTGACATAGAAAGATACAGAAGCCTTATAGCTCGTTTGGGATTGAGAAAATAGTATTGGATTTGGCGGGGTTGTTTCCCCGCCTGTTTTTGTGATAAATTGGTAATAAACAGGAAGGAGTTGTTTATTAGAGATGGGAAGATTTACGGATTACAGAACCTTTAAGATGGCGGTCGGAGGAAGACTTCTGCAGCTTGAGATAGGTAAGGTTTGCGAACAGGCAAACGGACAGGTCATGGTAAGATACGGCGATTCCGTGGTGAACGTTACGGTTTGCGCGTCAAAAGAACCCAAAGAGGGGATAGATTTTTTTCCGCTGACATGCGACTATGAAGAGAGAATGTATGCCGTGGGCAGGATCCCCGGCGGATTTATAAGAAGAGAGGGCAGGCCGAGCGAAAAAGCCATATTGAGTTGTAGACTGATGGACAGACCGCTCAGACCGTTGTTTCCGAAAGGATTTTACAATGACGTGAGCGTGGTTGCGACGGTCATGTCGGTCGATCCGGATTGTGAAACGGACATAATGGCTCTCATAGGTTCTTCCGTTGCGATAGCAACGTCCGATATTCCATGGGACGGACCTACGGGTTCTGTTCGCATCGGCAGGGTGAACGGCGAATTTGTCATAAATCCGGATCTTGCGCAGAGAGAAGAATCGGACATCAATCTGACGGTTGCGGGTACGGAAGAAGCGATAATGATGGTGGAAGCCGGCGCCGACGAAGTTCCCGAAGATGTTATGCTCGACGCGATTTTTTATGCGCACGAAGAAATCAAAAAGATTGTGCGCTTTATGAATGAAATCGTGGAAGAGGTCGGAAAAGAGAAGATGGAGGTTGAACTTGTAAAGGCGCCTGCGGATCTGGAGGCTGCGGTCAGAGCATTTGCAACCGAGAAAATAGACAGCGCGATCAGAACTGCCGAGAAGCTGGAAAGACTCGATAAGATCGACGCCGTGGAAAATGAAACCAAGGAAAGATTTGAGGAGGAATTTCCTGAATCGGAAAAGGATATTTCCGGACTTATCTTCACGATAACGAAGGAATGTATGCGGGCAATGATACTCGATGAAGGTGTTCGCATAGACGACAGAAAGCTTGATGAAGTTCGTCCTATATGGTGCGAAACGGGAGTGCTGCCGAGAGTTCACGGAACGGGACTTTTCAAGAGGGGGCAGACGCAGGCGCTTTCTGCGGCGACACTTGCGCCGTTGTCGGAGGCACAGCGTATAGACGGCCTCACCGAACAGACGGAAAAGAGATACATGCATCACTACAATTTCCCGGGATATTCAACGGGAGAACCGAAACCGCCGAGAAGTCCGGGCCGCAGGGAAATCGGTCACGGGGCGTTGGCGGAGAGGGCTCTGCTTCCGGTGATCCCGAGTGAAGAGGAGTTCCCGTATGCGATTCGCGTAGTGTCTGACATTCTTTCTTCAAACGGGTCGACATCCATGGCATCGACATGCGGATCTTGTCTTGCGTTGATGGACGCCGGAGTGCCTATCAAAAAACCTGTTGCGGGGATAGCGATGGGTCTTATCGAAAGAGTTGAGGACGACGGCTCAAGCAAGATGGCTATTTTGACTGATATTCAGGGCATGGAAGACTTCATGGGCGACATGGACTTCAAGGTTACGGGAACCGCGGAAGGCGTTACCGCGATCCAGATGGACATCAAGGTTCACGGTCTGTCCAGAGATATAATGGAGAAAGCTCTTAAGCAGGCGCACGAGGGCAGAATGCACATAATGAACCTCATGCTCGAGGAAATTCCGGAACCGCGTAAAGAACTGTCCAAGTGGGCGCCGCGCTGCATATCCATGAGAATCGATCCTGACAAGGTCAGGATAGTGATCGGTCCGGGCGGAAAGACGATAAATAAAATCGTGGAAGAAAACAGTGTTAAAATCGATATTTCCGAAGACGATCCGGGACTGGTGACCATATACTCCGAGGATATGGAGGGCGCCCAGGAGGCTCGCAGACAGATTGAACTTCTCACAAAGGACGTGGAAGTCGGCGAAACCTACGAAGGAACGGTGATGAGAATAATGAGCTTCGGCGCATTCATCGAGATCCTTCCGGGCAAAGAGGGACTCCTGCACATTTCCAAGATGGCAAGGGGTCGTGTGGAAAAAGTTGAAGACGTCATGAACATCGGAGATAAGGTCATGGTTAAAGTAAGCGAGATAGACAGTCAGGATCGTATCAACCTTGTAAGGGCGGATTTGTAAAAAAGATAAAGACAATATTAAAGCGGCAGCGGTATAAATTCGTGAATGAATTATCCGCTGCCGCTTTTGGCTGCGCGCATCATGTGTTAACGGTCCGCCGCATTCGCTTTGCCTGTGCGCATCATGTGTTAATGATCCGCCGCATTCGCTTTGCCTATGCGCATCATGTGTTAATGATTCGTCGCATCCGATTTGCCTATGCGCATCATGTGTTAAAGGTTCGCCGCATTCGCTTTGCCGGGCGCGTCTTTCCTGACCGGCAAAGCATTCTTTTTCTCGTGCATGTGCCTGCAGATGTATATGAACGGCGTGTCCGCAATGCTTGTGACTATGAAAATCACATATGAGGATATGGCGATGTTCCAGATGATCTGATTGTCGTACACTTTCCAGAAAGCCAGAAAGTTGAAGAGAAGACTGTTCAGAAATTGTGAAATCAGAGTGGATCCGTTGTTTCTGACCCACAGAAAACGTTTCCTGTCGCCGAAAAGTTTTTCAGTCAGCGACCACCACGCATGGTACAGCCACACGTCTATGAACTGCACGATAGCGTACACCGTCAGAGAGGCGAGCATCAACCTCGGCGTGTTTGAAAATATGGTTCTTATCGACGATGACGCGAAGTCTGCCGAAGCCGGATGGTACAAGAGCCATGAAGAGGAGATCGCAACAAAGACCATAGATGTTGCAATTCCTATCTTTACCGCCTTTTTTGAGTCTTTTTTGCCGTACAATTCGCTGACGATATCCGTTACGAGGAAAGTCGAAGCAAACAGAATATTGCCGAGGGTCATTTGCATCCCGAAAGCCCGTACCAGTATCAGCACTTCTATGTTTGCCGCAATCGTCGCAATGCAGGTCCAAGCGTATAGACCGCTTTTGCCGAATAAGCGGTGAAAAAAGATAAGCGCCGAATACTCGGCGAACAGTGTGACGATAAGTATCGTTTCATTTGTCATTTAATTGTCCTCCTAGTTTTGTTTATAGACAGGATGGTTTTCGAACTGTCTTTGAGTCCATATTCTAACATATTTTGTCGCCGGCGCAAAAAGAAATTTGTGTCGCGGCGGGTGAGAAGCCGAGGAATAATGATTTTGCCGTCGCTTTATTTATGGTATAATGCTGTCCATATCGCAGTGCATTTTAAAAAATGTGTTGCAGCATATTTGGAGTATTTGAATGAGAACACTGCTTTTACTGTTGGCGCTCCTGCCGCCCATATTTTTGATGTATCGTGTATATAAGGCCGACAAGGTGGAGAAAGAACCCGTCGGTTTGGTTTTAAAGTTGTTCCTTTTAGGCGCTGTCGTCACCGTTTTTGCAGGTCTGATTGAAAACTTTGCGGGGAAACTTATCAGGATAATCCTTTCCGAAAAATCGTTCGCATACAGGATTATTTTCAATTTCGTGGTTGTGGCGTGGTCAGAAGAGGGATTGAAACATACGGTTCTCAAGCGAATAAGTTGGCGCAGACCTGAATTCAATTACAGGTTCGACGCCATCGTCTACGCCGTCGCCGTCAGTTTGGGCTTTGCGGCGTTTGAAAACATAGGGTACGTTTTCAGTTACGG
>CP016202.1:1581050-1601257 GCA_003433295.1 Eubacterium minutum ATCC 700079
GCGCTCGGAAGGGCGGTGACCGCAGTACCGTCACATTGTGTCTTCGGCATTTTTATGGGGTATTATTACGGAGTCGCAAAATACTGTGCGGTGAGAAAATCGTGGAGGAAAGAAAGCATATATCAATTCCTCAGTCTGCTTGTTCCGCTCCTGATGCACGGCGCGTATGATTTTACGGCAGCTTCCGCGGAAAGCGGTTTGTCTGCAATGTTTCTGATATATATTGTCGTTATCGACGTCGTTGCGCTGGTTATGGTCGGACGTATGTCGAGAAACGATTCGCAGATACGGGAGGAATACGACGAACAGCAGAGGAGATGGCCGTGAAGGAAGAGAATGGACGAAATATTTGTAAATACAAGGAGAGAAAACATGACTTCTCGGTGAATCTCAATCCTTTGGGAATGCCGATGCAGGTCAGACGCGCCATCGCGGAAAACACGGAGTGCTACGAGTCGTATCCCGATTCAAAGTGCGGTGAACTCGCTTCCGCCATTGCGGAATGTCACCATGTTTCGCCGGAGCATATAGCATGCGGAAACGGCGTTGAAGACATCATATATCGCATCGTGTGTTCGCTTGCGCCTGAAAAAGCTCTCGTTGTGGCGCCTGCGTTTTCGGAGTATGAGGAGGCGCTCGAAACCTTCGGGTGCGGTGTTGAATATTTTTATCTTACCGATGAGAACGATTTCCTGCCGGAGAGGGGGATTGACGCGGCCGTATACGCGGGAAATTATGATTCGGTTTTCATATGCAATCCCGGCAATCCTACGGGAATCCCGGTGAACCGCGGGAGAATGATGGATATAATATACGCCTGCCACAAGACGGATGCGGTGCTTGTAATAGATGAGCGATTTATGGATTTTCTCGTGGAAGCGGAGATGTATTCGATGATGGGAGAGATATCCGCTCTGCCCGGCGTCGTGATTTTGAAATCGTTCGACGAACTGTTTGCGATGGCGGGAGTGCAGCTCGGTTACTGTGTGTGCGGAGATGTGAGGACGGCTGAAAAGGTCAGAGGATGCCTTACGAGATGGCCGGTGTCTTCGGTGGCGTCGAAAGCGGGGGTCGCGGCGCTGTCCGTCAGAGGATATGCGGACAGAACGAAGGCGGCGGTCGCGCTGGAAAGAGAAAAACTGAAAAGAACTTTGATTTCAATGGGATTCAAACTTTATGATTCACGCGCAAATTATGTTTTTTTCAGGAGCGGAACCGACATAGAGTTTTTTCTTCGCAGAAACGGCATAGTCATAAAGAACTGCGGTGAATGCAAAGGTATAGTTCAGTCAGAAATCGATGGCAGATACTATTACAGACTTGCGGTGAGGACGCCTGCGGAAAACAGATATTTGACAGAGGTGCTTTCAAAAATTATGACTTGAGAAAAAGGACGCCGGGAAACACGGGAGAGAGATCTGAATCTTCGATCTTAATTCAACCGGCAGATATGTTTCTTTGAATTCTTAAGTATTGATTTTTAAATGTGTATGTAGTAGAATTACGATAATTGATGGTTAGATGAGCGGATGAATTTTCGACTTATCGAACACTTCGTTTTATAGGAGGTATGCAAAATGAAAGAGGTAGTAATTGTCGGTGCAGCCAGAACGGCTATCGGATCGTACGGCGGAACTTTGAAATCGGTGTCTGCGAGAAAACTTGGCGCCGTTGTAATCAAAGAGGCTATGAAGAGAGCCGGCGTTCAGCCTGAACAGGTTGAAGAAGTCATAATGGGTGATGTGCTTCAGGGAGGTCTCGGTCAGAACGTGGCAAGACAGATGACGCTGGATGCGGGGATCCCTAAAGAAGTGCCTGCGATGACGATCAATAAGGTTTGCGGTTCGGGTCTTAGAGCCGTGGAATTGGCTGCTCAGATAATTAAGGCGGGAGATGCCGATATAATCGTTGCCGGTGGTGCAGAAAACATGTCGTCAACCGCATATGCCGTACCGTCGGCAAGATGGGGACAGAGAATGTTCGACGCCAAGATGGTCGATATGATGGTCAACGACGGACTATGGGACGCTTTTAACGGATACCACATGGGTATGACGGCTGAGAACGTTGCGGAAAAATGGGGCCTGACCAGAGAAGAACTGGATCAGTTCGCGTTGGAATCACAGCAGAAAGCAGAAGCTGCGATTAAATCCGGAAGGTTTAAGGATGAGATAGTTCCTGTGGAGATTCCGCAGAGGAAAGGCGATCCTGTTGTATTTGATACGGATGAATACGTGAAAATGGGAGCTACACTGGAGAAAATGGCAAAGCTGAAGCCTGCATTCAAGAAAGACGGCGGAGTTGTTACGGCGGCAAATGCTTCCGGTATCAATGATTCCGGCGCGGCAGTGGTTGTCATGTCCGCCGATAAGGCAAAGGAACTCGGTCTGAAACCTCTGGTTAAGATTGTCAGCTATGCATCTGCCGGTGTGGATCCGTCGATAATGGGCGTAGGACCTGTGCCTGCTTCTCAGAAAGCATTGGAAAAGGCGGGCATGTCCATTGAGGATTTGGATCTCTATGAGGCGAACGAGGCGTTTGCCGCACAGTCGGTTGCCGTGGGCAAGGAACTCGGATTCGACAAGGAGAAATTGAACGTAAACGGCGGCGCGATTGCGCTCGGTCACCCTATCGGAGCATCAGGTTGCAGAATCCTGATTACGCTGATTTATGAAATGATGAAGAGAGACAATGTAAAGAAAGGTCTTGCGACTCTCTGCATCGGAGGCGGAATGGGAACTGCGCTCATCGTTGAAAAATGCTAATCTTTCCGGCCGTTTAAATTTACAAAGCAGGAGGTAGGAAGATGCTTGATAAAAAGGTAAAAAGCTTACTCAATACCCAGATAAACAAGGAACTGTTTTCCGCATATCTGTATTTGGGATTTGCAAACTATTATGAGGACGAGGGCTTGAGCGGTTTCAGCAACTGGTACATGGTTCAGGCGCAGGAAGAAAGAGATCATGCGATGCTCATGCTCAAGTACCTGCAGATGAACGGAGAAACCATAGAACTTCTGGCGGTGGAAAAGCCGGATCAGGAGTTTACGGATCACATGGAACCTCTTAAGGAAGCTCTCAAGCACGAGCAGTATGTAACAAAACTGATAAATGACATCTACGCGGCAGCTCATGAAATAAAGGACTTCCGTACGATGCAGTTTCTGGACTGGTTTGTGAAAGAGCAGGTTGAAGAAGAGGACACCGCGGGCAATCTTGTAAAGAAGATGGAGATGTTCGGTACCGATGCAAAGGGACTTTACATGCTCGATCAGGAATTGGCGGCGAGAACGTACTCAGCACCGTCCCTGACGCTTGACTGATGTTATCTCAAGCGGCTTGAGCGGGTGAATTGAGCTTTAAGACGCGCTAAAATTAAACAAAAAAGCCCGTATACTATACGGCAGACTCAAACACCGCCCCCTGTGGGCGGTGCTTGACTTTGGAAGCATGAGCAGGCGCCACCGCGGGTTCAATGGGAGCATGCCCCGCAGGGTCAATGGGAGCATGCCCCGCGCATACCCGGTACCTTTTGTCCTGTATTGACGTACCCGGGTTGACGAACCCGATCGGAAGCGTTGAACGGGCGCGGCTTGTACGATCGTCTGCCGCTGATATTATAGGAGAGTGGTGGGAATTGCAGAATTTTAAATCGAAAATGCCGGAAAAGGTCAAATTGAACATGCCGGAAAAAGTAAATATGATTTTGAACGTTTTGGAATCCGCAGGATATGAAGCCTATGTTGTCGGAGGATGCATAAGGGACAATCTCATGGGGAAGGATCCGGGAGACTGGGATATCGCCACATCCGCGAGACCTCGTCAAACCAAGGCATGTTTTCCGCAACTGAAGACCGCGGATGTAGGAATCGGACACGGAACAGTCGGTCTCATAGTGGAGGGCGAAATATTTGAGGTCACGACATTCAGAAGTGACGGAAGGTATTCCGATCTGAGACATCCGGATAAAGTCATGTTTTCAGACACGATAGAAGAAGATCTGGCGCGTCGAGATTTTACGATGAACGCTATGGCATACGGCGAAAAAAGAGGTCTGATCGATATTTTCGGCGGCCGCCGTGATATTGAAAACCGCGTAATACGCATTGTGGGACGCCCGGAAGACAGGTTTGCGGAGGACGCGCTCCGGATTTTCAGAGCGCTGCGATTTGCAGCAGAAACCGGTTTCGATATTGAAAACAGTACGGAATCGTCTATATACGATTTATACGGGACGCTGAATTTATTGCCTATGGAAAGGCTTAATGCGGAGTTTACCGGAATCATCCTCGGGGATTTCGGAGAGGAGACGGTAAACCGTTACAAAATGATTTTTGAAGAAGTTTTTGGAATCCGACTTCCCTCGAAAATCAGATTTTCTTACCTGCCGAAGGACAAAGCCCTGAGACTTGCGAGTCTGCTTCCGAAAAACGATGACACGATCGCATCTGCGTCTCCCGACGATTTCAAAAGACTTAAATTCGACAATAAAACGGTTAGGGAAGTACGGGACATCCGGAATGCGAGCAGGGACTTTGATGCGAGTGAAAACGCCGTTCATACGAACAAACTTTTTCTTAAAAAGAACCTCAGGCAATATGGAGAATCTGCGGTAAGAAAAGCACTCATCCTGAATGAAGAACCACAGGACGAATTAGATGAAATAATAGAAAGAGGAGAGTGCTACAGTCTGAAACAACTGGCGGTGACAGGCCGTGATATGGGGAAGATGATTTTCAAAGAGGATTCGGACGGGACGACGCGATTGCAAAAGGCGCGACCTCCGTCGGATCCTCTTATCGGAAAACTGCTTGAGAGATTGCTTGATGCGGTTATGGCGGAGAAAATCCGTAATGAGCGCAAAGAACTTCTGGATTATGCGCAAACGGAATTGTCGAAGTTTCGGAAATCAAAGTGAGGCGGACATATCGGTCACAGGCGTGTTGCCTGCGGCAAATCTCAAAAAAACTGTTGCGGAGAAACTGAAAAACATATCATTCACAGGCGTGTTGCCTGCGGGGGCGCTACCTGCGACGAGAACTTGCCGGTCTTGACAAAGGAACTGAAGAAAGTTATCATGATTATTACCGGCGAATGAAGAAACGGAGATAAGAAATGAAGAGAATAAAGACTATTGAAACTAGAAATTTAAAGAAAAGCTTGAAAGACAGCGGATGCGGAGAGTGCCAGACATCGTGTCAGTCGGCGTGTAAGACTTCCTGCGGTGTTGCAAATCAGTCATGTGAGAAGAAGTAAGGAATTACGATGGTTCATCAGTATAAGCTGAACGGATTCAATATCGTGCTGGACGTAAACAGCGGGTCAGTGCATTGTGTGGATGATGTCGCCTACGACATCATTTCGCTTTTTTGTGAAAAGGATTTGGCAGGAAGAAAAGCGCCGAGCAGGAAAGTAGACCCGTACGACGGGAAAGCGCCGAGCAGGAAAGTAGACCCGTACGACGGGAAAGCGCCGAGCGTCGGAGCGGGTTCGCATATAAAAAAGGCTCCGAGCAGCCGGGAAGATTCGTTTGCGGAGTCGGAGCGGGTAAGCGCCCGCGAAGATATCGTATCCGAAATATCGAGGAAGTACCCCGGACTTGAAAAAGAGGAGATTCATGAGGTGATCCGCGATGTGGAGGAACTGGAAGCCGACGGCAAACTTTTTTCAGGGGATATATACGAGCCGAGGGCGCAGGATCTCAAGAACCGCCATACGGAAGTGAAAGCACTGTGCCTGCATGTTGCGCACACCTGTAACCTCAACTGCGGCTATTGCTTTGCGGCGCAGGGGAATTTTACGGGGAAAAGCGGTCTGATGAGTTTCGAAACGGGGAAAAGGGCACTGGACTTTCTGATAGAAAACTCGGGAGACAGAGTGAACTTGGAAGTCGACTTTTTCGGCGGCGAACCTCTCATGAATTGGAGCGTTGTCAAAGATCTTGTAAGATATGCGAGATCTGTGGAGAAGGAGCGCGGCAAGAACTTTCGCTTTACGCTAACGACCAACGGAGTGGGTATTGATGATGAGGTTATTCGCTTTGCGAACGAGGAGATGTACAATGTGGTGTTGAGTCTTGACGGAAGGAAAGAAACACACGACCGCTTCAGAAAGTATCCGGACGGTAGAGGCAGTTACGAGGACATAGTGCCTAAATTCCGGGAACTGGTCAGGGCGAGGAATGGCGCGGGCTATTATATACGCGGAACCTTCACTCATGCCAACACGGACTTTTGCAAAGATGTTCTCCATATGGCTGAACTTGGATTCGATCAACTTTCAATGGAACCGGTGGTGTGCGACCGAGACGATCCGTCTGCACTCACTGAAGACGATTTGCCGATGATCCTTGAGCAATATGAGACACTGGCAGAGGAAATGATCAAAAGAAAAAAAGAAGGACGCCCCATAACTTTCTATCATTATATGATAGATCTGGAGGCGGGACCGTGTATATACAAGAGGATATCCGGATGCGGTTCGGGTACGGAATACTTTGCCGTCACACCGTGGGGAGAACTGTTCCCGTGTCATCGCTTTGTGGGAGAGGGCGATTTTTCGATGGGAAATATATGGGACGGAATAACACGTGAAGACATAAAAAATGATTTCAAAATGTGCAATGTTTACTCCAGAGAGGAGTGCAGGAACTGCTGGGCGAGATTGTACTGCTCTGGAGGGTGCGCGGCAAATGCGTTTTATGCGGCGGATTCCATATTGGGCGTGTACGAATATGGCTGCAAGCTGTTTAAAAAGCGCATAGAGTGTGCGATAATGATGAAAGTCGCCGAAGCGTTCGACGATTAACCAAATTACGGGTCCGGAGATTATCGGAGAAAATGAGAATCAATAAATATATTGCAAATTCAGGGATCGCAAGCAGGCGCAAGGCCGACGAGCTTATAAAAAACGGAAAAGTCAAAGTCAACGGAAGCATACTCGGTCAACCGGGATACGATGTAAAACCCGGCGACAAGGTATGCATAGACGGAAAAGAAATTGAAAGCCGCAGCGACAAGGTTTATTATATAATGAATAAGCCGTTGGGAGTGATCACATCGGTTTCGGATGACAGAGGAAGAATGACCGTTGTCGATATTGTGAGTGCGGAAAATGAAAGGATCTTTCCTGTGGGACGGCTTGATTACAATACTTCGGGGCTTCTGTTTCTGACAAATGACGGAGAGATGGCAAACAGGATCATGCATCCCGGCCGCAAAATCCCCAAGACGTATCGTGTCAGGGTTGCGGGTCACATAAATAAGACCGGACTTTCCATTCTGCGGTCCGGGGTAAGACTGAAGGACTTTACAACATCTGCCGCAAAGGTCGATGTCATCACATGGAACCGGCGTTCCATGTTGCTTGAAGTTACGATTCATGAGGGGAAAAACCGTCAAATCAGAAGGATGTTTGAGGCGATAGGTTATCCGGTTCAGGAACTTGAGAGAATCTCTGTCGGAAATATCAAGTTGGGGCATCTCAAACAAGGGGAGTATCGAAAATTGAGAAAGGGAGAACTCGAATATCTCAAAACATTATAACGATCCGGATATGTAACATATGTCTTGATAACTGAGACGAATATGTAAAATATAGTATGGAAAATCCTTGAAAGGGTGAGAATGTGCTGGTATAATCCGTGATTTGACAATCATATGGTGATAGCCTTCTAACACAGAGGATGTGATTGCCAAAATGTGCAGTTAGAATTTTTAGAAGATAGGGGGACTCAAAAATGAGCATTATAGATTATTTCGCCATGAAAATCGTGCCGAAAATGTATCGTGGTAAAGGCGCTCTGCACCCTGCGGCCACAGGCGAACTTGGTTTCGGGGTCCGTTGTATCCGTGAATATGATGTCAACATCTTCTTTCTCCGGGGAGAGAAACATCTTGTCGCCATTGACGCAGGTTATAAGGATTATCCGAAACTTATGGAAAAATGCAGCAGGATCGGCGTCGATCCGGCGGATGTTACGGATCTGTTTCTGACGCATGTGGATCCCGATCATGCCGGAGGCCTTGATGCACGATGTGTAGATTCCTTCAAAAACGCCAGAATATATCTGGGAAAGCTGGAGGAAAACTATCTGACAAATACGTGGCATCGCAAGAAAATCGGACCGTTTGTAATGAAAAACTCTGTACAGATTTCAAAAGGATATCGCCTCTTGGAAGACGAAGAAACGGTGATGCTTGAAGATCTAAAGATTACATCGTTGCTAGTGCCGGGACACACTCTGGGACACAGTGCTTATCTTGTAAATGACCGACTTCTGTTTACGGGAGACTCGCTTGCTATCAACGATACCGGCGGCTACTGCTTTTTCGATATTTTTAATTTGGACAGCGATCTCAATAAGAAGTCTCTATGGTATCTGAAGGAGCGCATGGCTGATTATGATATCAAGGCCGTTTTCACCTCTCATAACGGGTGGACAGAAGACGTGAAAGGAGCTTTTGCCCATGTGGATACTATTCCAATCATTTCAAAAGCGAATCCTTTCGATAAGACAGCGCCGTACGATTGCTTTGATGATCAGGAATAACGCTTCTTGACCCGATTTGTGGAGGAAAGCAAAATGAATCAATACTTGAAGGAAACCCCAATGCTGGATTTTTCAAATCCGAGTATTCAAAAACTAATAGAGATTAAGCGTTGGAAAGAACAAAATAAATTTGACTGTCTTAAATCCATTTATAACTTTGTAAGAGACGATGTTGGATTTGGGTACAATGTTGATGACAATATTCCGGCATCTAAAGTTCTTGAAGACGGATATGGTCAATGTAATACAAAAGGAACTCTATTTATGGCATTGTTTCGTGCCTCCTTTGGCTACTCTCGTGACGAATATGTAAAATATAGTATGGAAAATCCTTGAAAGGGTGAGAATGTGGTGGTATAATATTTAAAGTATGTTTCATGTTCTTTCACTTGTGCTGAAAGCTAAGAGGGAATCAGGTGAAAATCCTGAGCGGTCCCGCCACTGTAATGGGAGAGTTTCGGTTACGGAAAGCCTTGCGTCCTGCGCAGTGCTTTCATCCACCGGCATCTTGCCGGGAAGGAAAATCGGCGCGTTATTATCCTTGAGCCAGGAGACCTGCATGAGATGGTTTCTATTTGGCGATGGACCGAAGAAGGAAACGGGAATAGTTCAGCAAAAACGGGCTGTGCGGTTTGCATAGCCCTTTTTAAGTGGCGATTACTCAACAGGTCGGTTGAGTCCTGAAAGGTTTTAACCAATCGTGAGCATTAACTTTCAGGACCTGCCGGGTGTGCACTTGGTTACGTTCGGAGGAAGAAATGGAGAGTAAAATGAAAGTAGGATTACAGAAATTGACTGTAGCTGTTTTGTCAGCACTGGTATTTTTGTCGCTGGTACCTGTTTTGTCGGAATCGGTATTCGCCGGAAACCACAAGATAGACGAAGCATTCGTCGGCATGCCGATAAAGGCGGAAACAGGACCGTACACGACCGCGTGGAAGACGGACGACGGCAGAGAACTGTATGCTAAAGGCGCAGGTCGCAGCGGAATCAGCATGCCGCTGAGTCTGACCTTTTCGCAGGATACTCATTTCAGGTTTGAGTATAAGGTGTCCACGGAGCCGAAATATGATAAATTCAATATCACAAACGGCAGCAAGAGTATTGTTAAAGATGCGAGCGGCTTGGTGGACTGGACCGGCGTGGAGGTTGACGTAAAGGCGGGCGAAGTTCTGAAGTTTGTTTACAAAAAGGACAACTCGGGAGATAAGAACGATGATGCCTGCTATCTAAGAAACTTTGCCGTGGGGAATCCCCTTGTGGTGACTTTTCACAACGGAACGGAAACACGTCAGCAGAAGATATTCGGAAGCAATACGCCTCTTTTGAAAAACAGTTTCAGCAAGGACGGAAAGATTTTTGCGGGCTGGTCAAAGACTGAGGGCGGCAATGTGGAATACAAGGATGGAGATCCGGTTACCATAACTGAGAATATTGACCTGTACGCGGTGTGGAGCGACGCATACACGGTAACATTTGTAAATGAAGGAGCGGAGACGGAGAAAAAACTCGTCCTTAAGGATAAGGCCATAGGGAAGGAGAATATTCCGAAAGACCCGGTCAAGAAAGGATACGTTTTTCAAGGCTGGTACAATGGCGGTGAAAAACTCACGGAGGAAACAGTTATATCCGCAGATGTTGAATATACCGCAAAATGGGAGCCTGTGACCTACAAGGTTAAATTTGACGGTAACGGAGGCGAGGGAACCGTTGAGGCGATAAACTGCACCTACGGACAGCCCGTGAAGATGCCTAAAAACCTGTTCACCAACGCAGGTTATACTTTCGTGGGTTGGGGAAGTTCAAAATACGGTGTTGCGAAATATAAGGAAGAGGAAGACGTGGCTGAAGCGCTTGCAACAACCCAAGGGGCCGATGTTACGCTGTATGCGATCTGGAGAGGCAATCCGGTCGCGCTGACTCTGGATATGAACTATGATACGCCGAGCGGGCAGGTGCACAGAACCTGCGCCGTGGGGAATAACTTCAACTTTGTGCACGACGGGAACAGCGTAAAGTTTGATAAGCTTAAGGATCCGGAAAGAAGCGGGCACAGATTTATCGGTTGGTTCGATGCCCGGACGGGCGGCGCTGAAGTGACAAATCAGTATAAATTTACGCCTGCGGATGCGGCTGCCGGAAAAACTATTTACGCGCGCTGGACGGAAGCTGTTACCGTGACTTTTGACGTAAACGGCGGAAGCATGTTCGGCGGTCAAAAGCGGATTGTGGATAAAGGAAAGCCGATCGGTTCTCTTCCGGAACCGAAACTCACAGGGAAGGTGTTTGACGGATGGTACACTGAGAAAGACGGCGGAATCAAGGTGACGAAGGATACCGTGTTTGACGGTGATGCAACGATATACGCCCGTTACAGAGGGTACGCATATAACATCAGATTCAATGTAAAGAATAAGGATAAGGCGAATGTAACGGGTACGATGGATAATGTGCTCGTGGAATTCGGAAAGGAATTCACGCTCCCGGCATGCGGATTTACTTATCCGCAGCACAAGTGCATAGGATGGACGAACAATTCCATATCTGAAAATCCCGAATACAAGCCTCAAGGAAAGATAAAGCGGGAATGGGACGAATACGAAAATGAAGACAAAGAAAACTTTGACCTTTACGCGGTCTGGGGAGAAGATATTTTCGCAGGTGCCTTTGAAGAAATCGAGAAGAAGATCCCGGGAGAAGACGGCGTGAAAACCGTTGGAGATCTGGGACTGCATAAGATGGGGAACAGATACACGGTTTCGTATGAGAGCAGCAACAAAGAAGTGATCGACGACACGGGTAATGTTCTCTCCATTCCGTATGCGGAGAAAACGGAAGTGAAGCTGACCGCAACGGTTACGGATACGGCGGACGGAGAAACAAAGACAAAGGACTACACGATAACGCTGTACTCCACGAAGTATGCGGAGGATAAGGAAAAAGAGAAGAAAGACAAAGAAGCCGCAGAGGCTGTAGAAGCCAAGATAAATGAACTGCCTGAAGAGCTGACTCTTGAAGACGAAGAAAAGGTAGTCGAGGCGAGAAGTGCTTACGATGCTTTGACCGATGAACAGAAAGCACTGGTATCGAAAGCGGCGTTGGATAAACTTGAGGGATGCGAGTCCGTCATTTCGGATATAAAAGAGAAAAAAGCTGAAGCTGAGGAAATTGATAAGCGGATAAAAGAGTTTCCCGAACCGGAGACCTTAACGATTGAAGATGCAGATAAAGTGCAGGAACTTTTCAAAGACTACAATGAGCTTGGAGAAGAGGGGCAATCTTTTGTGTCGGATGAAGCGAAGAAAAAAATGGAAGCGCTTGTGAATAGAGTGCTGGAACTGTACAAGGAGAAGAAAGAAGCGGAGAAAAAGGCTAAAAAAGACAAGGCTGCCGCTGCTTCCATAGAGGATGAGATAAGCATACTTCCCGACGTGGAGAAACTTAAGATTACTGACGAAGAGGAAGTCGATGACGTCAGCAGAACATATGATGCCCTGACGGAAGACCAGAAGGCTCTTGTAAGAGACGAGTTCAAGAAAAAACTTGAGAATGTCAAGGAAAAGATGGTTCTTCTCAAGAAAGAGAAAGCGGAAGCGGACAAGAAAAAAGAAGCGGATAGAATTGAGGCGGAGAAGAGAGAAGCAGAGGCCAAAAAGGCAAAGGAGGAAGCCGATCGAAAGGCGAGAGAGGATGCCGCAAAGAAAGCCGCTGAAGACGCTAAAAAACAGGATGTGAAAGATATCGCGAAAAAGCCGGAGACAAAAGACTCCAAAAATGAGGGCAAAACATCGGTCGGGAAATCTGCGCTGAAACTCAAAGGACGCTTATCCGGCAGGAAAATAAAACTTTCGTGGAATAGAGTGAAAGGTGCCGCGGGCTATGAACTTTACATGGTAAAAGTGAAGAAAAACAAGAAAGGCGGTAAACTGCGTCTTGTGAAGGTCCTTAAGAAATCGGGAATCAGAAATTGGAAACTTCTCAAGTATCGCGGGAAGAAGTTGAATTCAACCGGCGCGTATTTGCTGAGGATAAAGGCATTCAAATATGAATCGGGTAAAAAAGTCTATCTGACGCAGAGCAATAGGATCCGCGTTGCCGGAAAGAAATAAAAATGATGTTGAAAGATGTGGTATGCGAAACATCTTTTGATATAAATCAGTGGCTGCTCGAGAAGTCGGCATTGAGCTTGAAGATTAACTTTTAAAACTTTGCGAGTAGCCGTTAAATCAAATTCGATAATGAAAGAGAGGAAAAGTTATGAGAAAAAGCATGAAAAAAACGGCTGTAATGTTAATGGCTGTCTTTATGGTCATTACGTTTATGCCGGGCGTCGCCGTCAAAGCGTTCGCCGAAAACGGAAACATAAGTAAAAATGCAGAAGGCTATTATGAGATAAACGACGCAAAAGATATGCTGGCGTTTGCTCAGAAGGTTGCTGCGGACAACAAGGCGGACAACAATGCAAAATTGATGAAGGACATAGATATGTCGGAGATTGATGTTGCGAACTGGACGCCGATAGGTTTTGAAAACTTCGACTACAAAGGGGTTTTCGACGGCAACGGTAAGGAAATAAAGAATTTTAATGCCGTATTCACGCACGATCTGACCAGCAGTAAGTTTACGAATGTAGGTCTTTTCGGAGTGATAAGCGCCGGGGGAACGGTCAAAAATATTAAAAATATGACCGGGAATATGGTTTCGTCCGCGCAGACCGGAAGCGGAAGCATTGCGGGAAATTGTGTGGGAACCATAGAGAACTGTGTTTCAAACCTTTCGATTGAATTTAAGAATGGTGATCAGAAGCAGAAAAAGATAGGCGGCATCGTAGGCGATGTGAACAGCGGCGGAAATATAAACCGTTGCGGATTCGGCGGTGAGATAAAGGCTGCGGCGGATAACTTTGCCGCGGGCGGAATATGCGGGAACCACAGCGGAGGTAAGCTGAACAGTTGTTACAATCACGGCTCGATTGCCGGAGCAGCGACCGGAACCAAAAGTGATGCAGCCAGGCTTGGCGGTATAATCGGAAACGGTCCCGGATATAACAGCACTGTGAAATACTGTTACAATACAGGAAAAATAACTGCCACGGGAGACAAAAGTGACGCCGGCGGAATTGTAGGGTATTCGAACGTGAAGAGCACCCTCGGCAACAGTTACAATACCGGCGAGGTTTCGGGAAACAGCGGAAAATTGGGGACCGCCATAGTAGGTGGAGGACATGCGACACGTCGCGTGGAGATTAAGGATTCGGTATTCCACACATTGACCGCTTATGAGGGTAAAGTCACCTCTGAGTTTTTGAATTCCGCCGATACCGTAAACAATAAACTGAATGACAAGGAAGACGGCATGGATGCTGGTCTGAAATTCACCGTCGGACAAAATCTTCCGAAACTCAAATGGGAAGGCGGAGGAGAACCGCCTGTGACACCTGAAGAGGTTCCCGTGGACAGCGTGAAGATCACCGTAGTCAAGGACGGAGTGCTGAAGGCTGAGGTCAAAGGGAAAGACGGAAAAGCTGCGACCAATGTAACATATCAGTGGCAAAGATGCAGTGATGAGTTTTGGGATGACATTGATCAGGAAACAAAAATAGAATTTGAGGATCTTGCCGGCGAAACGTCCGATACGTTGAAGATTACCGCCGAAAAGAAATCGAGATTTAACAAGTACAAGGTCATCGTCAAAGGCGATAAGAATTCGCGCAAGGAAGCGGATGTTGAACATGATAAGGTGATGCAGGAAGGCGGAAGCGCCACGGAAGATGAAAAAGTCCTGAATGCGGTCGTTGAGAAGTTTTCCGGAACTTCACCGCTCAGGCCTAAATTCGGTAAAGATACGAATTTGAAAGCCTTCATGAAAGATCAGCTTGAGGCCGCGAATTTTGCCGGAGTTTCGGTTGAATCCGTGGATAAGGTGGAGAAATCGCTTCTCCCCAACGGTGGCAGTGAGGCCAATATTGCGAGCGACGGTGCTTTGACATACTTCTATTATGAACCTACAAAGGTCTGGGAGGATCCTGTCTTTAACCTGCCATGGGCAAGATTTACAGTTACGCTCACTATAAAGAAGGGTGAGGCGACCAAGAAATTAATTCTTAAGAACGTGGATTTGCATTGGAATGCGGAGAAACTTGCCAAAACGCTCAATGATCAGATTCTGACGAAGGTGGACTTTGACGCCATTAAAGGCGGCAACGATGCGCAGGATTCGGTGATAAGCGATCTGAGTCTGGTTCGCTATTTCGGAGGGAAGGACAGCACTCATAAGAACACTGAAATCGTTTGGAAGAGCAGTGACGAAAAGGCGATCAAGATCAACAGGCCTGAGGGTGATACGGACACGGTGGCTTACGCTCCGATGATCGGCAAGGTCATAAGAGGAAGAGAAGCAAAGACGGTGACTTTGACGGCTACGATAAACTATAAAAAAGCGGAGAGCAAGGAAGCCGAAGAAGCTGTAGGCAAGTTGAAAAAAGAATTCAAGATAACGATTAAGGGATATGAGCCTGAAGAGGCAAATAATAAGGAACTTCAGGAAAAGCTGGAAAAAGGTCTGCAAAAGAAAGGTCTTAGAGACTTCTGCACCGGAGAACCTTTGGATCCGACGAATGTAAGAGGCAGTATTCAGTTCCCTACGACGCGCGATTTCGGGGTTGACGGAAAGTTTCAGCCTGTGACCGTGGGAAGCGACAATAAGGACGTTGCGGAGCCTTGGTACAATAAGGATGGTGAATTGCTGAACAATGCGGCGTCAATGAAAATTTACCGTCCTCTCCCGGGAAAGAATCAGGTGGATGTAAAGCTTACCATCAAGATTACAGACAAGAGAAACGGCGCGGAGGCCTCAAAAGACATCAACGTTACGGTTAAGCCGCTTGAGCAGCAGGAACTTGACAAAGCAAAGGAACTGATGGAAAAAGCCGTTGCGGGCTACTACGACGGGATCAAGAACAGAAACACCGATAAGGATGACATCAAGTCAAATCTTCGCGCATTCCAGGAGGTCAACTTCGGAGAAGGGGAAGCCTTGAGTTATGTGTATAGTTATGAAAACAGGAAATGGAGCGGAATAGGGCTTGACACAAGGAAAGAAAATGCGGGAGAAGGCGGCGTGGAAGCGCCGGGTTACAGCGACCTTGACTACAGCCGTTTTTACTCATCCAACCCTGAGCTGATTCAGCACGACAACCTTATACTTACCGGAAAGAAGCCGGATGCCGACACAAAGGTGACAATTGAAAGCTATCTGACACATCAGGTCTATGGCAAGTATTACACCAAGTACAAGTCAAAAGGCGATGCTGCCGCAATGGCGATGTTTGCGCCTCTTTACCGTCAGCACGCTTCGGCGACGGTAACAGTAAAATGCGATCAGAATCTGAAAGCCGCAAAGGCTGTGGAAGACAAGATCAATAAACTGCCTGAGGAAGACGCACTTACACTCGAGGATGAGGAGAAAGTCAACGAAGCGAAAACGGCATATGATGCGCTCACGGAAGAGCAGAAGAAGCTGGTGAGTGACGGAGCAAAGGAAAAACTTGAAAAAGCCGTAGCAAAGATAAAGCAGATGAAGGAAAACGAGGTTAAAGACAAGGAAGCTGCCAAAGCCGTTGAGGACAAGATCGGGGAACTGCCCGATCCGGAAGAGGCTACCATTGATATTGAAGAAAAAGTCAATGATGCAAAGGCTGCATACGATGCGTTGACCGAGAAGCAGAAGAAACTGGTCAGTGCGGAAGCAAAGGATAAGCTCGATAAGGCGGCTTTGAAAATCTGGGAACACAAATATGCCGTGGAGCAACTGGAAAATCAGATAAGGGGTCTGCCTGAACTTGAAAACCTGAGTGCTGACGATGCAAACAGGGTGCATGACGTTGGAGTGCTTTACGAGTCATTCTATCCCGCGCAGAAGGCCCTTGTGAAAAAGGAACTTGTGGATAGACTAAGAGCATTGCAGGAAAAGATGGTTGGGCTTAAAGCGGCCAAGGACGCCGCAGAGGAGCTTGATCTTGAAATTGAAAATACGTGGAATCCGGAACAGGTTAAATACGACGACATAGATTTTGTAGTTGATCTGATAAAGAGATACGATGCGCTGACAGATGAGCAGAAAGTATATATATTCGACGGTAACAAAGAGAAGTTAGAAGCCCTGAGAGAAAGAGTTAAGGAACTTAAGGAGGAAAAAGAGGCTGAAGAAAAGAGAAAGGAAAAAGCGGCAGCTGTAGAAAAGCTGCTCAACGCGCTTCCTACCGTGACGGACATTAAACTCTCCGACGAAGTTGCGGTGAAGGAAGCGAGAAAGGCTTACGAAGAGCTTAGTAATATGGAGAAGAAACTCGTTTCCAAGGATGCGCTTGCTCTTCTTGAGGCTGCCGAGAGAGAAATTGCCGATTTAAAAGAGGAAGAAGCGAAAAAAGCACAGAAGGCGAAGGCTGACAGTGAAGCCGCAGCCGCTGTGGAAAAACTGATCGACGCCCTTTCGCCCGCATCCGCAATTAAGCTCGAGGACGAAGCGAAAGTAAAAGAAGCGAGAGCCGCTTACGGTAAATTGACCCAAAAACAGAAGAACCTCTTAAAAGCCGGCTTGGAGAAGAAACTTGCCGATTGTGAAAAGGCTATCGCGGAACTTAAGAAAGCCAAAGACGGTGTGGAAAAGCTCAAAGATACGGAAGCAAAGGTGAAAAAGGCGGTAACGACCAAATTGACGCTCAAGGGACTGAAGCTTAAACCTGTGAAGGGTCACAAAATAAAACTTTCATGGAAATCAGGCGGAAATCCCGACGGATACCAGGTTGCTTACAAGAAAGCCAAAGCGAAGAAGTACTCAAAAGCAAAGACTGTCAAGAAGCTCAAGTATGCAAGCAAGAAACTCAGGAAAGGCACGAAATATGTCTTCAAGTTAAGAGCATACAAGAAAATTGACGGTAAGAAAGTATACAGCAAATGGTACAAGAGCAAGAAGGTAACCTGCAAATAACCGGGTTAGCCGGAAATTTTCGAACTGCCGGTTGCATAGTTTCAGGCGGTACCGTCGATACCGTAGAAATGAATTATGGATTGCTGTTTGACGCGGCATGACACGGAAAGACGTTTTGCCTGCCCGGCAAACCCTATGAGGGTTTGCCGGGCAGGCGTTTTGTTTGCCCAGCATGGGCGTTTTCTAACGGGTGAAAATCCCGAGTGCGCTTAGGCATTTTTGATTTTGATAAGGTACGCGCCTACCGAGAAAAGAAAGTCCCGAGTACGCGTAGGCATTTTAAAAAGTGGTTGACTTTCAAAGTTACCTGCAGTAAAATGAAAAAGATTTTCAAATTGAAAAGAGGTTTCATGTGAATAACGCAAAACAGTACAACACAAAACAGAGAGAATTGATTCTTAGATGTGTAAAGGAAAACGGCGACCGTTACGTTACGATTCGCCAGATAGCGGAGTATCTGGAAGATAGCGGAATCAAGGTCGGGCTTACCACAATCTATCGAACAGTCGGGAAACTTTTGAAAGAAGGCAGGATTGCCGGCGTATCCATAGACGGAGTCAGCGGCAAATGTTACCGCTATCTTGTCAGAGATGAATTGTCGGACTTCTTTCCCATGAAGTGTGAGGAATGCGGCAGAGTGATAAAAATTCATTGTTCCGAGCTGGAGAAACTGTATGATCATCTGAAAGAAGAACACAAGATTGAAATCGACTCAAAGAAGGTAATGTTTTACGGTACATGCGACAGATGCAAGTGAAGACCGGCACCTGTGGAGGATTTCAGGCTTCGCGGAACTGTAAGCCGCGTAAGCCGGGAATGTATTTGCGTAAACCTCAAGTACCGGGTGAAAATTCGGGACGGATAAAGTTTTAGGGATTGGAGTTTGGAGGAAATGATGAAAAAAATTAAACTTATTGTTTCGGTATTGACGGTGATGCTGACGGCTGTGTTTCTGGCAGGCTGTGGAAGTGACAAGTCGGCGGAAAAGAAGGAAGCGGCAAAAGAAGATAAGAGGATCAAGGTCGTCGCGACGATATTTCCTGAGTACGATTTTCTCAGGCAGATAGGCGGCGAAAAGATTGATCTGTCGATGCTCGTGCCTCCGGGGGCGGAAACCCACAGTTTTGAGCCGACGCCGAAAGACATTAAAAAGGCCAATGCGGCGGATCTGTTTGTATATGTGGGCGGCGATTCCGATGAGTGGGTGGACAGGATTTTGAAGTCGGTGGACAACAAAAAGCAGAGCGTTGCAAAGCTGATGGACATGGTCAAAACCGTGGAAGAAAAGGAGATCAAAGGTATGACTCCGGAGAGTCATGAAGACGAGGACAGGGACGATCATAAGAGCGAAACAAAGAAGGCGAAGGACGACAAGAGCGAGAAGAAAAGCGACGCAAAGTCCGGAGCGGCGGGAGACAAAGACGGGAAGGAAGACAAAGACGGGAAGGAAGAAAAGGAAGAAAAGGAACTCGACGAGCATGTCTGGACCGCGCCTGAGAATGCGATAAAAATCGTCAGGAAACTGAGCGAAAAATTGGGCAGGATCGACCCCGACAATAAGGGATATTACGAGAAAAACGCGGACGCGTATATCGCAAAGCTGAAAAAACTGGATGCGAATTTCAAAAAGGTTGTGAAAAACGGTAAACGCAGAGAAATCATAGTGGGCGACCGCTTCCCGTTCCGTTACTTTGCGGATGAATACAAATTGAAATACTATGCGGCATTCCCGGGCTGTTCCACGGATACCGAGGCGAGTGCGGAGACCATAGCATTTTTGACGAAGAAGGTAAAGAAGGACAAGATTCCGGTTGTATTCCACATAGAATTGTCCAATGCCAAGGTGTGCACTTCCATATGCGAGGCGACGGGCGCCAAAAAGCGCCAACTGAACGCCATTCACAACGTGACGAAGGAAGATTTTAAATCGGGAGCGGGTTATCTGAGCCTTATGGAGCAGAATTTGAAAACTCTCAAGGAGGCGTTGAATTAGTATGAGTGTACTGGATTGCAGGGATATTGCGTTTTCCTATGACGGCAGAAATGTGCTGTCGGGAGTCAGTTTTTCTCTCGAACAGGGGGACTATCTCTGCATTGTGGGTGAAAACGGAAGCGGAAAAACCACATTGATGAAGGGGCTTCTTCAGCTCAATAAACCCACGGCGGGTAAGATCGTCACGGGGGACGGACTGAAGCCCGATCAGATAGGGTATCTTCCGCAGCAGACCGGGATCCAGAGAGATTTTCCGGCAAGCGTATATGAGGTTGTGCTCTCGGGATGTCTGAACAAGATGGGCAGACGGCTCTTTTACTCGAGAGAAAATAAAAAGACGGCTATGGACAGCATGGCATCTCTTGGGATCACTTCGCTGAAAAACGAGTGTTACAGAGAACTTTCCGGCGGGCAGCAGCAGAGGGTTCTGCTCGCCAGGGCACTGTGCGCTACCGGGAAAATGCTCCTGCTAGACGAACCGGCCACAGGTCTCGACCCGCTCGCCGCAAGGGAGTTTTACGAGCTTATAGATAAACTCAATAAAGAGAAAGGCATAACCGTAATCATGGTTTCACACGATGTGAAAGCTCCGATAGAATATGCGACGCACGTGCTCCATCTGGACGGCGGGCAGAAGTTCTTCGGTACGGTCGAAGAATACAGAAAACTCGACTGG
>CP016202.1:1601282-1609395 GCA_003433295.1 Eubacterium minutum ATCC 700079
CCTGTATACAGGAGGACGAAAATATGCTTAGTACCACGATGGAAATGCTGTCATACCCGTTCCTGCAGAGGGCGCTCATAGTCGGAATCTTAGTTTCGCTCTGCTCTGCCCTCCTCGGTACGAGTCTTGTCCTCAAAAGATACTCTATGATAGGTGACGGTTTATCGCATGTCGGTTTTTCCGCGCTTGCGATTGCATACGCCGTGGGAGCCGCTCCCATTACCGTTTCAATACCGGTTTGCATAATTGCGGCATTCCTATTGCTAAGGATGAACGAAAATAGTAGAATAAAAGGGGATGCCGCGACCGCTCTTATGTGCAGCGGTGCGCTTGCGGTCGGGGTTATGACGATTTCGCTCACAACCGGAATGAACACGGACGTATGCAACTACATGTTCGGAAGCATACTCGCGATGAGCGAATCCGATGTGGTCATATCGGTAGTTCTGTCGATCGCCGTGGTCATTCTGTTTGTCGCCTTCTACCCGAGAATATTCGCGGTGACGTTTGATGAAAATTTTTCAAAGGCGACGGGAGTGAACAGCGCCCTTTACAACATGATAATTGCGATGCTTACGGCGGTCACGGTGGTTCTCGGCATGAGGATGATGGGAACGCTTCTGATTTCAAGCCTCATAGTATTTCCTTCACTGTCCGCAATGAGGATTTTCAGGAAATTCCTCGAGGTGGTGATAGCGTCTGTGGTGATAGCGATTGTCTGTTTCTGTGCGGGCATATATGTTTCATATGCCTACTCAACGCCGACCGGAGCAAGTATCGTCATAATAAATCTGATAATATTTATCCTGTTTTCAGCCGTTGAGCGTTTTAGGACGAAAGCGAGAATATGAGATATGATGAAAAAGACGATTCCAATCATCATTATACTGTCCGTTTGTGCTTTTTTACTGTGTGGCTGCGGAGAAAAAAAAGTCGTCACCAACGATAAAAAAAGCAAGTCCGAGGTACGAAAAGAAGCGGGCGATGGCGCTTCCGGCGGCAAATCGGAAACATCAAAGGGAAAAACCCGAAAAATCATAAAAAAGAAGGATGCCGTGTACAGGTGCGACTTCAAGGCGGACAGAAAAGCATATAAAGGAAGACCCGATAAAGTTGTCGGCGACAGGTATTACGCCACGCAGATTAACGACTGGTACAAGAATTTCAAGGACTATGAAGGTAAGACCGTTGAGATAGAGGGCTACTATATAGGGGAGTTTAAACCGTTTGACTTTATAGGTCGTTACGGTCCGAGTTGTCCGTACTGCAAGGGCGGCTACGTGTGCTTTGAGATACTTTACGATAAGCCTCTGAAATACCGGAATGCGAAAGACTGGATCAGAGTAACCGGAATACTCAGAGCCGGAGAACTGCCGAAGAAAGGGGTTTTTTACTATATAGAAGTTCTGAAACTTGAGAAGATGAAGAAAAAGGGAAAAGACACGGTCAGCGACTGACATCCGAGCCGGGCATGTGCCGCCCGCCTGAATACGCATATCGTCGATAAAACCGAAAAGGAGGAGTGCAAGTGCCTATCAAAGTACCGAATAATCTACCTGCGGTCGATACACTGACAAAAGAAAATGTTTTCGTTATGACGGATGCCCGGGCAATGACTCAGGACATTCGTCCTCTTCATATTCTACTGCTTAATCTGATGCCGACCAAGATAGATACGGAGACACAGTTGACCAGACTTCTGGGAAACACGCCGCTGCAGATAGAACTTGAGCTTCTGCAGACCGGAACACATAAGTCGAAGAATACGTCACGAGAGCACATGCTCGCGTTCTACAAGACTTTTGAAGCCGTTAAGGACAATTACTACGACGGCATGATAATTACGGGCGCTCCTATTGAACTTATGGAATTTGAAGAGGTGGAATACTGGGATGAACTGTGCGAAATAATGGAATGGTCCAAAACTCACGTGCACAGTACGCTACACATATGCTGGGGCGCACAGGCGGGACTTTACTACCACTACGGCATAAAAAAACATATTATGCCCGAAAAACTTTCAGGTGTGTTTGAGCATCGTTTGGACTATAAAAAGGGAATGCTTTTTCGTGGCTTTGACGATGTGTTTTTTGTACCGCACTCAAGAAATACCACTGTGTTCAGAGAAGAAATCGAAGAGAATCCGGATCTTAAAATCTTGGCAAGCGGTGAAAAACCCGGGCTTTTTGCGGTGAAATCGGAAAAATACAGGCAGATATTCATAATGGGGCATTCGGAATACGATTGGGACACCCTGCTCAAGGAATATTTTCGTGACAAGAAAGCGGGACTTAATCCCAAAGTGCCGGAAAATTACTTTCCGAACGACGACGATTCGCAGACGCCGATCGTGAGATGGCGTTCATGCGCGAATCTTCTCTTTTCCAACTGGCTGAACTATTTTGTGTACCAGTCAACGCCTTATGACATAAGCACCATAAGTCGTGAAGATCTTTCGCAGCCGGAGGTTCCCGAAGAGGCGAAACTCAAGGTGGCGAAGTTCGGAGGGACATCTGTCGCAACCGCGGCGCAGCTGAGAAAAGTGAAGAAGATAGTGGAAGAGGATCCGGCGCGGAAATTTGTCGTTGTTTCGGCGCCGGGCAAAAGAAATCCTCAGGACGCAAAGGTCACGGATTTACTCATAAACGCCGCGGACAATCCGGAAAAGTTTGATGAAAATATGGAGCAGGTTGCAGCCAGATTTAAAGAGATCGTCAGGGAACTCGGGATGACCGCCGGGGGCGACACGCCTGCCGGAAACGACGGCGATACGGCTATCGGAAACGACGGCGATGCGGTTATAGGAAACGACGGGGGAAACGACGGCGATGCGGTTATAGGAAACGACGGGGGAATAGAACACGGCGCGGACACGGGGATCGATATAGATGCCGAAATTCGCCTGATAACGAAAACTTTCAAAGATGGAACGAAAACTTTCAAAGACGGTGAGAACTCCAACTCCAAATCCTTGGAAAGAGCGGCAGACAAGAGTATGAGAAACTTCCTCATAAGCCGCGGGGAATATCTCTCGGGCAAGATTATAGCCGAAATGCTGAATTACGATTTGATAGAACCGGCGGGGGTCATAATTTTTGACGGAAAAGGAAGGCTTGAGCCCGAAAAGACCGCAGAAAACATGAAAGCGGCTCTCAAAGCTCATGAACGTGCGGTAATCCCGGGATTTTACGGAAGCGACGAGGAGGGCAACATCGTAACGTTTTCACGTGGCGGATCCGATATGACGGGGTCACTGGTCGCCGCTGCTACACTTGCGGATTTATATGAGAACTGGACCGATGTGGACGGTGTTCTACTTGCAGATCCGCTCGTGGTCAACAATCCGCTTACGGTTCCTCTGATCACGTATAAAGAAGTAAGGGAACTTTCCGCCATGGGAACGGAGGTTGTGCACGAGGATGTAATCTTTCCCGTGCAGAAGCTGGGAATCCCCATAAACATAAAAAACACCGACAAACCCGAGACGCCGGGGACGCTGATAGTGAAGAGCGACGACAACATGGATTCTGTCTTGAAGATCTCCGGTATCTCCGGCGGTAAAGGTTATGCGGGTTTTCTCATCGAAAAGGACAAACTCAGCGAAGAACCTGAACTCCGCACAAAGGTGATGGAGATATTTTCACTTTGCGGGATTTCCATAGTGAACATGGTGTCGGGGATCGATTCGCTGGATGTGTTTGTGAGCGAGAAGGACGTCAGAGGCAAGATCCGCGAGTTGACCGCGCGGATAAAAGCTCTGTCGGGAGCGGATCGGGTAACGGTGAAGACCGACCTTGCCATAGTCGCCGTGGTCAGCAGACATATGGCCCGCAGCCTCGCGATAGGCGCGAAGGTTTTAACTTCGCTTTCCGACAAGAATGTAAACGTCAAGATGCTCGATTACGGAGTAGAGGGAATCAGCACTTTGATAGGAGTGGATGCCGGAAACTATGAAAAAGCCGTGCGCGCCATATACGGGGAGTTCATAAAAAAATAAGTGTCGGTGAGTATATGAAAAGATGAGCAATGAGCGGCGGTGAGTTTATAAAAATATGTCACAGTGAGTTTATAAAAGATAAGCGCATGAGCAGGATTTCTCACAAGCTTACGACACAAAAGGCGGAACGTGTCGATGCATTGCTCCGCCTCTATAAAATGACTTTTTGGGTTGGCTCGTGAACGAAAACCCCGAAAGTCATTTTTGGGTCAGTCCATTGCCGGAAGCCCCGAAAGTCCTTTCGCTATCTCTTCGTCTGTCGGGACGGAATCCGTCATGGTGCCGTTATTGAACTGCTCGTAGGCTTTCATATCGAAATATCCCGTTCCGGTCAGACCGAATACGATTGTTTTTTCTTCGCCCGTTTTTCTGCATTCCATCGCCTCATCTATCGCCGCTTTGATTGCGTGGCTGCTTTCCGGCGCAGGAAGTATGCCCTCGCGTCTTGCGAACTTTTCCGCCGCGGCGAACACTTCGCTCTGTTCGTACGACTTTGCTTCTATGACACCCTGATGATACAGTTCTGAAACTATGGGACTCATGCCGTGGAACCTGAGTCCTCCCGCATGGTTCGGGGAAGGCATGAACTGGCTGCCTAAAGTGTACATCTTTGCAAGAGGGCAAACCATTCCGGTATCGCAGAAGTCGTATGCGTACCTTCCTCTTGTGAGTGACGGACAGGAAGCCGGCTCAACAGCGACGATTCTGTAGTTCTTTTCACCTCTGAGTTTTTCTCCGGCAAAAGGAGCGATGAGACCTCCGAGATTTGAACCTCCACCTGCGCACCCGATTATTACATCCGGTTCAATGTCGTATTTTTCGAGGGCTTTTTTGGTTTCCAAACCGATAATGCTTTGGTGGAGGACGACCTGATTCAAGACACTTCCGAGGACGTATCTGTAGCCTTCTGTCTTGGCAGCGACCTCCACGGCCTCCGATATCGCACATCCCAACGATCCTGTCGTCGAAGGGAATTTTTTGTTTATGGCTTTACCGACCTCGGTCGTCATGGACGGCGACGGGGTCACCGAGGCTCCGTACGTCCGCATAACTTCGCGCCTGAAAGGCTTCTGCTCATATGATACCTTAACCATGTACACATTGCAGTCCAGCTCAAAGTATGAGCATGCCATCGACAGCGCAGTTCCCCACTGTCCGGCTCCCGTTTCCGTCGTCACACCTTTCAACCCCTGCTTCTTCGCGTAGTAGGCCTGAGCTATTGCGGAATTCAGCTTATGGGAACCGCTCGTGTTATTTCCTTCGAATTTGTAGTAAATCTTCGCCGGGGTGTCCAATTCCTTCTCAAGGCAATAAGCTCTCACCAGCGGAGCGGGACGATACATCCTGTAGAAATCACGAATCTCTCCGGGGATGTCCACATACGCCCGGGAAGTATTGAGCTCCTGTTTCACAAGTTCCCTGCAAAAAACAGCTTCAAGTTCTTCCGCGGTCATCGGCTTATGCGTTGCGGGATTGAGGAGCGGGGCGGGCTTTTGCTTCATGTCCGCTCTCACATCATAGTACTGCGCGGGGAGTTCTTCCTCCGTCAGATAAATCTTGTACGGGATAGTCTGTTTTTCTTTCATTGTGTTATCTCCTTTGCATTTTTTAAAATCAGGGTCGGGATATGTGATTTTGTAATAAAAAAATCCTGTCCCAAACAAACTGCTGGGACAAGATCGATAAATACCTGTATCTTCAACAAATATACTTTTATCTTTCCTGCGGTGCCACCCGGCTTGGCGCTCTGAAACGCCCACTCTGCGCATACCGACATATGCTGAATTTGTTAACGCGGTTTTTTCCGCGTCGCGCCTACTATGCTATCGTCGATGCAGTTCGGTTTGCCCTCGGAAGCCCATTCAGCGTGCTCTTTCATGCGCCATCACAGCATCGGCAACTCTCTCAAAATGCAGTGCTGCACGCTTACTTACTCTTCGTCAAAGGTTTTATCTATCCGATTTCCGTAGATTATAACGCCCGGAATTGCGGATGTCAACAAGTTTTGTGTTTTTTTACGGAATTCCCGGGATTTTCCCCATCTCTTACGCTCTTACGCCCGGAAAGGATGCGTCCGCCGGCGTGTAATCCTCACCGCGGAGAGACGCGTGACCCGCTTGCGGTCAGATGTTATTTACCCGTAGGTAAAAACGGAATCAGTGAGCTTGCCACGGCGTTTATAGGCATGCTCTGGAGCATAACCTTGCCGGGACCCGTTACGACGGTGTTGAAGATACCTTCGCCTCCGAATACCATGTTTTTTATTCCGGGTACGGTTTTGATGTCGATGGAGCATGTGGCGTCCATTGCGGCAAGGTATCCGGTGTCGACTACGATACTCTGTCCCGCCTGCAGGTTGTACTCGGTGATATGTCCGTCGAGTTCAAGGAATGCAATCCCGTTTCCGGACAGTTTCTGCATGATGAAGCCTTCGCCGCCGAATAGACCCGAACCGAGTTTTTTCTGAAAGAAAACAGAAAGTTCCACGGAATCCTGACTTGCAAGGAAAGAAGATTTCTGAGCGATGATCTCCTTGCCGGGAGCGATTTCCACGGCTTTTATACAGCCCGGAAAGGATGAGGCGAAAGCGATTTCGCCGGGGCCTCCCGTTGCGGTATACAGGTTCTTGAAGATTGATTCGCCGGAAAACATTCTGCCTATGGCTTTGCCGAACCCGCCGGTGTTTGTCGACATTCGCATGTTCGGACTCATCCAACTCATCGCACCCTTCTCAGTTATAAGTGTTTCATTCTCCTGTACCCTGCATATTACTACCGGCAGGGTTTCTCCCTCTATACGATATTGCATAATATTATTCTCCGTTTCTCCGCCATTGTTGGCGGTATGAGCAGTCACTGTTTAAAATGGATTTGTAAATTACTGCCTGAAAGCATTATATCAGAAAAAGAATATGTATGCAGTAAAAGTTTTTTTGTTTATAATTGAGAGCACGGTAGAGAAAAAAACGTAAAAACTTGACACGATGCCGATTTTGAGGATAATATATTGTGCGACAGGGATTTATTCCTCTGTCTTTGCCGGAGTCGGAACTAAGACCGGTTTTTGGATTCGGATATATCGTGTACAGCGGGATGTGGCTCAGTTTGGTAGAGCGTTGCGTTCGGGACGCAAAGGCCGCAGGTTCAAATCCTGTCATCCCGACCATACCGCAAAACCTTGATTTTCAAGGTTTTGCAGTAATACAATTTGAATGCCAATCAGGTTGTTCATCACAACCGCTCTATCCTCGACTCTCGTCGGGGGTTTATTTTAGAATTTCGACCAAAAGCTTATTTAGTAACCAAACTTTTCTTTCAGGCCGTCCTGTAAAACCTTCGATAAGCTCACATGGTTTTTCTCAGCTTCTTCCGCAAGCCAAGCAGGTATGGATAGTGTTTTCTTAACCGCTTTAGTGTTGCGACGATATTTATCCACATCCACACCTATATAATTGATGAAGCCATCTGTAACAGAAAGGGCTGAAATATCGGAGCTCTTAGGTAATGCCTTTTTGTTTTCTACACAATCGGCAAGATATAAGCCTAAGGCTTCTTCTGCCATTTCTATAGTTTCCTCTATAGTGTTTCCGTAAGATTGACAACCTACCAAATCGGGAAACTCAACCCAATAGCCATCCTCTTTGTGAAATATTGCCGGATATACTTTTAACATAATTTATTCTCCTTTCCTTTTCCTTTCATCTTCGATCTCCTTGCAGTCCTATTGTAGTACGTATTTTACGTAATGTCAATAGCGAATACGTAAATTATGTATTTTTTTACCTCGCACCATACGCCCTCTCCGGCGCAGATGTCGCTTAAGATCGGTACCGCATTAAGCATAAGCGTAGCAGATTGCCAAGACCGGCTTATCTTCTTTGGTTTTTCTTTCAAAAATATTTTTTGTCATAAATTCTCCTCAGTAATTTAATCTTCTTATCGTCAAACGGTGCATACCTGAAAGGAAAATCTATCAGAGGGTTGCCCTTGACTATGCTTTTTCTGTGACTGAATGTTTCAAAACTGTATTTTCCGTGGTAAGCGCCCATGCCGCTGTCTCCCACTCCGCCGAAAGGCATATGGTGATTGGCGATTTGTATGATGACATCGTTAATGC
>CP016202.1:1609452-1610398 GCA_003433295.1 Eubacterium minutum ATCC 700079
ATATTTTTTGTCATAAATTCTCCTCAGTAATTTAATCTTCTTATCGTCAAACGGTGCATACCTGAAAGGAAAATCTATCAGAGGGTTGCCCTTGACTATGCTTTTTCTGTGACTGAATGTTTCAAAACTGTATTTTCCGTGGTAAGCGCCCATGCCGCTGTCTCCCACTCCGCCGAAAGGCATATGGTGATTGGCGATTTGTATGATGACATCGTTAATGCATCCGCCGCCAAAAGGGATTTCGGAAATCAGTTTTTCCGCTCTTCTCTTGTCGCGCGTGAATATGTAACATGCAAGGGGTTTACTTCGCTCATTGATTTTTCGTGTAAGATCGTCAATATCCTCATATTCTATTATCGGAAGAAGCGGACCGAAAATCTCATCCTGCATTATTTTATCATCAAAGCAGGCATTGGGGAAGACGGCGGGGGCGATTCTGAGTTTTGCATCATCTCTTTGTCCGCCGATCACATCGGAAGCGGCAGCGGAATCAATGAGATCGCAAAGCCGCCTGTAATGAATTTCATTGATGATGTTGGGGAAGGTTTCATTTTTTAGAGGGTCGGGATATCGCAGATCTATTTCCCTGTTAAGAAGCTCTAAAAATTCGTTCTTTACCTTTCTGTGAATGGCAATGTAGTCAACGGCGATACATGTTTGTCCCGCATTCAGAAGTTTTCCCCATGCGACTTTCTTTGCGGCTGACCGGAGGTTTGCCGTTTCGTCTATTATGCAGGGACTCTTTCCGCCTAACTCAAGGGTTACGGGTATTAGATTTTCAGAGGCTTTTGCCATCACTATTTTACCGACCCGGCGGCTTCCGGTAAAAAATATATAGTCATATGCCCGGTCGAGAACCTCATCATAGTTGGATTGCATATCGAGGCAGCACACATATTCGGAATCAAAAGCGGAATTGATGATTTTCTGTATGACGCGCGAAGTG
>CP016202.1:1612222-1621251 GCA_003433295.1 Eubacterium minutum ATCC 700079
TTTCGTCTATTATGCAGGGACTCTTTCCGCCTAACTCAAGGGTTACGGGTATTAGATTTTCAGAGGCTTTTGCCATCACTATTTTACCGACCCGGCGGCTTCCGGTAAAAAATATATAGTCATATGCCCGGTCGAGAACCTCATCATAGTTGGATTGCATATCGAGGCAGCACACATATTCGGAATCAAAAGCGGAATTGATGATTTTCTGTATGACGCGCGAAGTGTAGGCACTGTTTCTGGAACATTTGATGACTGCGCAGTTACCGGCGCTTATTGCGCCTATCAGCGGGATCATCGAGAGATTGAAGGGATAGTTCCACGGAGAGATGATCAAAACAACTCCATACGGTTCGGAATAAATAAAATTCTTTGACGGGAATGTACTTATCGTACCGCGAACTTTCATGGGTCTGCTACATTTTTTTGTTTTACGCAAAGCTTCTTTTATTTCGGCATAAACCATTCCGATTTCGGTCATATACGACTCGCTTTCCGATTTCCCCAGATCCTCGTGTAAAGCCGCTATAATCTCTTCTGTGTGTTTTTCTATTCCCTCACGAAGCCTTCTGAGCATCGCAAGTCTGAAATCCACGGGCAGGGTTGCCCCGGTACTGAAAAACGTCTTTTGTTTTCTTACGATGTTTTCTATAGTTTCCATAACTGTCTCCTCATGTTTCGGATTGTAGAACTCCTTGTCATATATTTTTATCTCGCAGTCCGGCGGTGTCAAGTCTTTGCGGTTTAAAAATTTCGGTCCGCACCTGAATATGGAGATTGTGTGAAACACTAGAGAATGACTTGTAAAGGTCTTCCACTTATGTTAAAATCGCCTTACAAACGACAGGTAAATATTTGAGGTTAGAATCCAGAGGAAAGCACATGATGAGAGCAAGGAGGATAGGATCTTCTTGCGAGTGCGCTGGCTACGGCCAACTGTATTGTGGAGTGTTATTTGATAAACCATTGTCGGAACACGAGTTCCGGCGAGAAGGTGAATAACACGGTGAAGCATAGTCAGGAGACTTATTCAGGAACCTACGTATTCGTGTACTACATAACTCACAGTCGTGTCGGCAATTTGCTGTTACGGCGATGAGTTTGCACAGTGTGAGTTTGCATAGTGTACGATGACATGTAAGACTGACGCTCGCATCACTTTTATCCGGTGTGAAAGAGCGTTTTTGTATGCTTACAACCGCGGGTATTTGCAAACTTAAGTTTAGCTTCAAGGAGGTGCTTTATGAAAATTTCAAAGAAGTTAACAACATTACTGCTCTCATTAGGTCTGGTGGCAGGCATGGGAACGGCTGCTTTTGCAGCGGATGATGCGACCGGATGGACGGGCAGCATTGACCTCGGTGTTGTGTTGAATCCTAATTCAGAAGTGAGTGCGAAGAAGATAAACATTTCATTTTATAAAGGAACGCCGTCGATAGCTAATCAGCTTTACAAGAAACGCACGAAGAGAGTTAAGTCGGAAAAGGCAAAACGAAGGTCAAGAGCAGGAAATATTACTACAAGGTGAGGGCCTTTAAGAAAGTCAGCGGTAAGAGAATTTACGGCGCTTTTTCAAGGGCGGTGAGATAGTACATAAATCAAGTTGTTTTCAATGCCATGTACATATAACAAAATAGATTAAAGTTTAATGGGCGTGTTAATGTGAGAGAATATGTTTGAAGAGAGATAGGAGAATAATAATGTATAGAAATTCTAATAATACAATGAGAGTTATTTTAATGGTAATGTTAATTAGCGGCGTGTTTTTCAGCGTCACATTTATAGGAATCAATGCGTATGATAATGATAATTTTAATTTGAATACACATGAATTAAGTAGAATAAAAATGGAACGTTTAAGATTTGATGCTCCTGAGAACAAAGAAAACCTAAGAATAGTAATAGACAAAATGCGTCAAATAGTATGTGTCATCAATACAGAGAGAGGGGCTTTTACTGTAGGTGTAATGATAGGTGAGAAAAGGCAAAACGATTTTAAAAGCATAAGAGAAGAATTAGAACGTGTTTTGACAAAGTTGTCGCGTAAAACTAAATTAAATTGCAAAATGGAAAAGACGAGAGTCTTGTATTATGAGATTTACAGGGATAGGGATATGTCGGATATAAAGAAGAGATTAGCTAAGGTTCAAAGTATAGAAGATGTGTACAATGCGAAGGCAACAAATGAATCGATTAAATCTATAGAGAAGAGAACGGTTGCAGATAGTACGAGAAAAAACAAAACCTCGTACCCGTATAGAATTAATAGTTTTTTTCATGTGAGAAGAGGATTTCCTGGACCTAAATGGTGGAATCAAAGAAGGTTAAAGTTAGAGCAGTGCTATTCTACACCAACATCACCGCATGCAGGAGATGGGAACATAAGATATAAGAAGAAAAATGAGACAATCCAGAAAGGTTCTGGAGTAAAGTTTAGAGAGCCTATAAATTATAACTGGATGCCCAATTATATAAATGCCACTGCAACGCAAATGCATATGCAGGTTCTGCTCACATGTGTTGCCATAGAGTTTAAATACAATAATACCAATTTAAGAAATCTTAATCACGATGAAAATGAAGCAATAGAACTTCAAATGCTTTTTTACAACTATAAGAACGATCCGTATAACACGAGAGGTTATTCTTTCTTGCCACCGGAAAAGGAAATGAAATCATGGTATTCAACATTCCCTAACGCGTATTTAGATACAAATTTTGGAGATAACCAAAATGAGATATCGTGTTGTGTTGGTTGTAGTGATACAAGAGGGATAAGGGCAAATGTGAAATATTTTTGGGCTATTGATTTTTGGGGAATTGTTAAACCTAAAGGGTATCCACAGGATGGAAGGTGCAAAGTACAAGCACAACGCAGTTATAGACGCTTCTGGGATGGTCCTTTTTCCGTTTTTGCTGAAGAACATGAAAGAATTAGAAACATAGGCTTACCAAAGGGAAAAAATTGGTTTTCAGAGAGCGCGTACAGTAAAAAACGTTATTCCCCTCCGCATAAAAGCTACTTTTACTATGGAGAGTGGGAGTTTGATCCACTGAAGGAGGAATTAATACAATGATACTCAAAAGGAGAGGTTTTCTAAAAGCGATAATCCTTTTGGCAGCGTGTGCAGCAATTTCTGTGTGCGGTTATGTGTTAATTGATAGAAATGTGACTGAAGTGATTGTATTGAAGGCAAACCCGTCGAAATCTGAAGTTTTAGGTTGTCTGTCGGAACCGGTTGAAAAACCGAAACCATGGTATAAGCATTATACGTCTTTGCGCTTTGGTGAAAAGGTCAAGGTACACATAAAAAAAGAGGCATTTAAAAAACGGGGTTTGCGTTTCGGTGACGTCATAAGAATTGTATATAGCAGATATACGCCGACCGATGTACCTGTACTTTATGCGAAAGAGATACGGGCACTATATGGAAAAGAAGAGTTCAGGTTATACGCGAAAAGGGCTGATTTTTATGACATAGACAGTTTTTATGTTAAAACGATCGATTCCGATGGAAAAAGCTATTATGAGTCGGGGAATGAGTTGAAATCAAAAGAAAGAAGAGAGTGCTTCAAACTTGTTGAAAAACAATTGCTGTCAAAGAATAATGGCTACCGAATGATTCTTGATTATAGTAAAAAGCCCGTTCAATCGGGTCCTGTACTGTTCCTCTTTTTCTATGAAGATAAAACGGGGTACGCGCTTAAAGATTCCACTTTGAAAAAAGGCGGAGTGGAAATGTTTAAGGGAAGCAGGAAAGAGATGATGAGATTTTTAGGAAAACAACTGTGAAGAATTAACGCAATTTGATAAGTCGATTTTTACAAGTTAGAATATAATTTTAAGGAGGAATTTTAATGAGAAGTATTAAAGAAACGAAAAAATTGTTGCTGGCGCTGCTTTTGGCGCTGACGGCGACGTTATGCCTGATGTCCGCGGAAGCATTCGCGGAAAACGGTGGTGCGGGAGAAGACAAGTATCTCGGGGTAAATGCGGGAACGGAGGTTCCGAAAAGTTTTACCAACGACCTATGGACCCAGTACGACTATAAAGAGATGGACGTGAACGATACGGCGAAGCTGAATCCGCGCAGAGTCGAGGAAGCGATAACGAACCCTATCGGTAATGATGTTGAGATGCCGCATTTCAACTACGAGATAATCAAGGGCGACTCTGTGACCATAGATGACAGCGATAACGCTCATGCCGTCGTGAAAGCGGTCAAGAACGGGGTGTCTGTCGTAAAGATAACATACGACGCGTTTAAGCACACCGCCGGCAAGGATTTTGAGGCTGTGGATCCTGTCAATACGGCTTATGTCGTGTACGGTGTGGGCGGAAATAAAAGTATAACGATAAAAGATAATATCGTATACAAGGATTCGGATAAGACGGATGAAGATGATGTTGTGTTGAGATCTTATGATACGATTTACTATACAGAGGGCGGCACGAAGGAGTTCGACCTCAAGGCATCTGCAACGGGAGCCGATAAATTTACCGTCAAATGCAACGGAATGACCGTGAAAGAGAGCGCGAAGCCGGGGCATTACATGCTTCCGCTGGAAAACAGGAGCAACATAGTTGAGATGACCGCAACGGCAGCCGACGGTACTTCAAGAAGCAGGTACAGAGTGATAGACGCGCGTAAAATAAAGATAAACATCGAGAATAAGACTGCGCCGAACGAACCTTTGGAGAAAGGTGATGTGGCGACAGTAAGCTTTACCGGCATAACCATGCCGGTCTATAAGCTGGCGACCATATATAATCCGGTGTTCCAATCGAATTTCGGCGGTTTTGCCACTGAGTCGACCCACGTGCACTATGACTGCAACGGAACCGTTTACAAGGGATTTTGCAAACAGTGGGATTTGGCGACAAAGAACAGCTTTGATGTGAAGATTGACGATGCGGGAAAATACTCATTTACAAAGGGGAGAATAAAGAGCGAATGGTGGGGTTCACCGCTCGGAGCGGACAAACTTACGGACAATCCGGGAGAACCTAATCTGAATGCACCGGTGCTGAAAGACGACTTTTCTTTCATGCCGGATTTCTCTTTCGAAGTTAAAGAGGGTAGCAGGCTGGACGCAGTAAAGGAAGCCGCAAAGACGGAACTTTATGCGTACAAGGATCCGACGGATTACAGACCGTCTGAGCGGGAAACCCTGAAAGCCCTGATCGAAGAGGGGAAGGCCGCCATCGACAAGGCGACCGACAAGGAAGGCGTGGCTTCCGCGCTTGCCGAAGCCAAGAAAAAGATGGACGCCGTGGAGACATATGAACAGTATGTTGTGAGAATAACCGCGGCGAGAAACAGCGCTATCAAGGAACTGGAAGACGCGGCAGCCGCGGCCGGCAAAGATGCGGAACTGAAAAAGAAACTGGATGCCATCGTGTCTGCCGCCGTTGATCAGATTAAAAAGGCGGACGAAGTTGAAGATATAAAATCTATAGTTGAAAAGGCTAAAAAAGACATCAAAGGGGCTGTTGAGGCGGCGGCAAAGCCTGTGCCTGAAAAGAATAAACCTTCCGCGCAGAGGTCCGCTCAGACCGATAACACACCGGCAAAGGCAACGACTCCGTTTGAAAAAAACGCGAAAAAAGAAACGCTTAAAATTATTCCCGCCAAGGTCGCTTCACTTAAAATAAAAAGCGTTAAGAAAACACACAGATTCAAGCTGAAGTGGAAAAAACTTTCCGTAAAAGGATATCAGATTCAGTACAGACAGAAAAAAGGTTCCTACAGGACGCTGAAGAACCTGCGCGGGAACAGATTCACCACGAGAAGGTTTTCCGCAAAAAGAAAGTACACTTTCAAAGTGAGAGCGTACAGAGTTGTGAACGGGAAGAAAGTTTACGGCGCATGGTCGAAGGCAAAAACCGTCAGGTGCAGGTAAGCGAAGAGGAAAGGTACAATTTTTCCTTGCGTACGCGCAGGTATATGAGAGTCATCAGCGCAAGACTCAGACTCCAGCTCAGAGGATAGCAAAGCAGTAATGCTTTGAGCGTATGGAAGTGCCGGAATCCCGTGTATACCCAGAGTATCCTCACCCCGCATATGCAAAGCAGGGATATGATTGCGGGAACGAGTGAGTTCCCCAATCCACGCAAGGCTGCGGACATACTCTCATTGGTACAGTTTATTCCCTGTGCCGAGAGTATGATCAGCAGCCTTGCGTGCGCCAGAGCAAGAACCTGAGGGTCACTGTTGAATAAACCCAGAATATTTTTATCGAGCAACAGGAACAGACCGGAAACGGAAACCGTGAAAAGAATATTCATGACTACGCCGGTTTTTACAACGTCACGGCAACGTTTAAGATTGCCTGCGCCGTAACTTTGGCTTATGAACGTTGTTATCGCCTGACTGAACGCGGAGAGAACGAAGAATACGGTAAGCTCGAAATAGAATGAAATTGCAGAACCCGCCATGGTGTCGGCTCCGAGGCTGTTTATGGCTGACTGGATAACGAGATTGGAAAATGAAAAAAGCATTCCCTGTACGCCGGACGGCAGACCTATTTTCATTATGTTTATGAGTATTGCTTTGTCCATGCGGAGAGTCTTTGCCCTGACCCCGAAAGGGAATTTGTCCCTTTTGAGGAAGTAAAACAGCAGTCCGCAACTGACCATGTTTGCCATGACCGTCGCCGTCGCCACGCCTGCCACTCCCATTTCTAGTTTTATTACGAAAAACAGGTTTAGGATGACATTCAGCAGTCCTGAGAACGTCAGACAGTAGAGAGGTGTTCTCGTATTGCCTTTACTTCTGAAAATTGCGGATTCGAAATTGTAGATGACAAAGAAAGGCATGCCCAGAAAGAAAATCCTGAGGTAGAGTATCGCAAGCGTCCTGACCTTGAGGGGCACTTCGATGATCGCAAGTACGGTGGGGGTAATTGCGATGCCCGCGCACATGATGACGATTCCGCCTATAAGAGCGATGATGAGAGTCGTATTTACGGCGGAATGGACCTTGCTGTTGTTGCGCTCGCCTATGAACCTTGCAATCACGACGTTTGATCCGAGGGCAAGCCCCAAAAACAGGTTTATGAGAAGCCCGATGAGAGGGGCGTTGCTCCCGACGGCTGCCATCGCCAGTTTTCCGGCAAACCGTCCCACGACCGCCACGTCGGTCGCATTGAAAAGTTGCTGCAGGACGCTGGCGGCAATCAGCGGCATGGCGAACTTCAGCATTTTATCCCATATCGAACCACTGAGCAGATCAGGGAGTCCGTTATTATCGGAACGTTCATTCCGGGCGTTGCTGTTGCTGCCGGACATTTTTTCTCCTTTCGTATAAGATGACGGGGTCCGGACGGTACTCGCCGAACCCCGGAATTCATTTCCGAAGATATTATTTCCAAAGATATAAGACTTACATCACTGCGGTTTCAAGCGCAAGTTCCATCATGTCCGTGAACGTCGTTTCGCGTTCTTCGGCGGTTGTTTTTTCGCCGGTCACGAAGTGGTCACTGACGGTCATTATCGCAAGCGCGTCCCTTTTGAAGTGAGCGGCATTCATATATAAAGCCGCGGCTTCCATTTCCACCGCGATGACATTTAAATCGGCCCAACGCTTCCACCAGTCTTCCGCGGTTTCATAAAAGACGTCGCAGGAAATTGTACTGCCGGCCTTGAATGGTATTTTAGACCTTTCTCCGGCACGCTGCAGCCTGCACAGCAGTTCATAACTGCATGACGGAGAAAAATGCCCCTGTATCCCGAACGCATGCTGGTAATTGGAATCTGTCGATGCCGCAAGCGAAACGACTATATCTCCGACGTTCACATCAGGGGCAAAGCCTCCCGCGGTCCCGATTCTTATGATGTTTTCGACGTTATGTTCATTGTACAGTTCGTAAGAGTATATCCCCATGGACGGCATTCCCATTCCGCTGCCCTGAACCGAAACGGGAACGCCTTTGTACGTTCCGGTGTAGCCGTACATATTCCTTATATCGCTGTATCTGACAGGATCGTTCAGGAACTTTTCCGCGATAAACTTTGCGCGCAGTGGATCTCCCGGCATGAGAACCGTCGGCGCGGGTTTCGCGTTTTCGGTAGTAGCTATGTGAAGTGACATGAAATTTTCCTCCTGTTTCCGATTTTTTCCGCTCATGGGAAAGCGTTGGTTTACATATAGCATTGATTTACATATAACAAAGTACCGATTTATATAAAACATTGTAGCATAAAGAAAAATAAAAAACCATGGGAGACACTCCATGGTCTTTCGTTGCTCATTGCATGTGTATTCTAGCTTATACACCGGTGGGGACGGGTGAGACTTATTTTGCAGCTTTCGCCGCGTTGAATTTCTTGGTTATCTGAGAAACTTTCCTGTTTGCCGCCTGCTTGGAAATGGTATGCTTGCTCGCAGCTTGTTTCAGCTTCTTCTCCGCAAGAGTCCTTTTCTCTGCTGCCGCCGTCAAGTCGCCGCTTTCCAGTGTCTTGTCGTAATCCTTGAGAATTTCTTTCAGATTCTCTTTGATTCGTCTGTTTAACGCTGTCTTCTTGTTGATAACTTTAATTCTTTTCTTTGCGGATTTAATGTTTGCCATAGTTTTTTCACCCCACTATCTTTTTCTATGCAGTAACTTCCTGTAAATTCGCAAGGGTAAGTATAACGCAGTGCGCGGCAAATCGCAAGTACTTTCCGCACATTGAATGTGAAGATTGCGTGAAACATCAGCGATTGACTTGCAAGTGCTTTCCTCATATGTTAGAATCGCCTTACAAACAGCAAGTAAATATTTGAGGTTAGAATCCAGAGGAAAGCACATAATGAGAGCAAGGAGGATAGGGTCTTCTTGCGAGTGCGCTGGCTACGGCCAACTGTATTGCGGAGTGTGGTTTGATATGCCATTGTCGGGACATGAGTTCCGGTGAGAAGGCGAGTCACACGGGGAAGCATAGTCAGGAGACTTATTCAGGAACCTACGTATTCGTGTATGGTATGACGCACGGTCATGACCGGTCATATGCGCATGGCGGTGCCGAATGTTGTATCGCGTACGGT
>CP016202.1:1627225-1627817 GCA_003433295.1 Eubacterium minutum ATCC 700079
CCTTTAAAGTGTATGGCCAATATAAGGGCGGTATTGAGGTGCTAAACAGTGAGACGGACTTTAAGGTAACGGAAAACGGCGACGATCACCATCACTTTGTGGTATACAATATCGCTATATATGATAAAAACAATCCCAATGCAGACATCAAATGCAGTGCAAAGGTGACGGATGCGGATGATCGTGAAATAAAGGTCACAGACTATAAGGTCGAATCTGAATTTGAAGAGAATGGAAAAAAGGTAAAGGTAAAGGAGATACGGAAAAACTTCATCCTCAAGTACGAGAAGGGATGCAGGTACGATATATCCGTTAAACATGAAGATCCCGCATATGTGTGGAGGAAATGCAGGGTAGGCTATTGGGACTTGGAATATGCGTTTAAAGACGGTTATCTAATGCCGTCTTTTAAGAAAGACAGTTTCAATCTTTCCATGGTTTCTGAAGGAGTGCTGTATCTTCAGCCTCTTGCAGAGCTATACTGTACAAAAGACAGGGTCACATATAAGTTCAGGTACCCCAAGGACCTTGAGAACTTCAGAATATGTCAGCAGAACGATGCCGCGTACCAGAGGTTTATACCCATGGACGA
>CP016202.1:1629786-1640985 GCA_003433295.1 Eubacterium minutum ATCC 700079
TTACGGCGAAGAGCGGTGCAAATGCGGGAGATAATGCAGGTAAAGATAAAACTGCGCGGAAGAGCCCTGTAAACTCCGTGCTTGACCGTCTGATAAAGCCTGCCGTAACTAAGCTCGCCAAGGTCACAAAACTTAAGGTTAAGATCGGCAGAAAGAAAGCGGTCGTAAGCTGGAAGAGACTTTCAGAAGCGAACGGCTATGAAGTATACAGAAGAACGGGCAGAAAAGGCAGGTATGTCAGGATCGCAAGCGTAAAGAATGCAAAGATAAAGAGCGCAAAGATCAGGACTGCGAAAGGCGCGAAGTCTACCGGAACCGTCAGGTACATCGACCGCAAGGCCGGAAAAGGCAAAACGAAGGTCAAGGGCAGGAAATATTACTACAAGGTGAGAGCCTTCAAGAAGGTGAACGGAAAGAGAGTTTACGGCGCTTACTCCAAGGTGGCAAAGTAATCTTAGAAATACATAAATAGGCTATGTTGTACGGCATTTCCATCATACGGAATAACAGCTGCACATCGACCGGAAATGGCTGTGTGCAGCTGTTATTATTTTCATGTATGCTTATTTGCGTCTTGAAAAGTACACCCTGACGGAATGGTTGGCGGATATATTTTTGAATTTAATTTTCTTTCTCTTTTTGACCCGTTTGCCGTCTATGTAAAGTTTTGATATCTTATATTTTTTATTGGTTTTGATTTTTATCAGAACGCTTTTACCGTATGTCACGGTTTTGGAGCGCGTTATTTTTCCGCCTTTTCCCGCACGTGTCTTTACCTTGAACTTCGACTTGCGGTTTGCGGTCTTTTTTGAAGGTAAAGGAGTGTTCGTTTTGTCGGGCGCGGAAGAATCTTTGTTTGCATTCTTGCCCGGTATGGCGGGTTTCCCCGGTTGAACAGGGGGCGCGGGTCTTTCTGTAACCGCTGTTTTTATGGCGCTGTCGGGAGATAACAGGTAACCTTTCCCCGATTTTTTACGGGCGACGACTTTTACGTCATATGTTTTGCCGCTTTCCAGCCCCGCTATCCTGAGAAAAGTATCCGTACTTTCCTTTGATTTCCACGATGTTTCGCCGTCAATGCGATAGTATACTTCGTATGAAACAGCATCTTTAACGGGTGACCAGTTGAGTGCGATGCTGTCATTGTCTGAAGAAATCCCCTTTATTTCGGGAGCGTCAATCGCGAAAACCCCTGTTGACGGCAACTCTGCGGGAGCGTCTTCAATAGGAACGTACTTATCTTCTATATAAGTCTGAATCCTGTAACGGATACTCTCGTTTTCCTTCAAAGCGGGTATCTTTTCCTCGGTCTTGTCCGGATCTTCGATTTTTTTGACCTGCCAGTCCGTGTCGGATGCTTTCTTTGTCGAGAACAGATATCCTTTCGCTCCGGCGCTCTTATTCCACGATACCGTAATATCTCCCTCCGCGTTTATTTCTTCTTTCTTCCCGGTGACGGGGTAAGGTCTTACGTGTACCACGGAAACCGGCGGAGCTATGCAGAAAGGCGAAGCTTTCTGTTTTGCAAATCTCGGACCGGCTGAAATGTAATATGTTCCGGGTTTATTGAAAACGGCGCTAAATTCCCCGTTTTTATCGGTGTCGTCGGTTCCATAGAGACCTTTGGTCCACGTCTTGCCATAGTTTTTGCTCACTTTGATTGTTTCGCCGGGCATAGGCGCGTTGGCATCTGCGGAATTTCCGTCAAAACCTGCTTTTGTGGACGTGCTCATGAGTTTCAGCTTGAGTTTGCTGCCCGCGGAAACCGTGTTCTTAGTCTTGTCGAAGAAAGCAAATGCGCCGTTGACGTAGAAATTGCTGTCCGAGAACATTGCGAGATCTACTTCGTCTCCGTCCTCAAGAAGGATGTAATCTGCGGTGGCGCCCCATCCCTTTCGCATCAGAGGGTAGGAATGGTTGACGAAATACATGAGGTTATTGTCGTGCCCCCATAATTTGGTAAAGTAAAGTTTCGTCGCATCGCTTGTCGGTCCGACGGTAAGTGCGTTCGTACCTATGTCCGCACTCGTCATATCTTTGTTCAGATAATACTTGCCGAGCGCTTTCAAGTAAAGCATAAGCAGAGTGGGTTGTTTCACTATAACCTTGTTCTTGTATTCTCCTCCGTCCTCAAAACTGTTGGCTTCGTATCGATAAAATTTTTCCAGACCGTAATCCGCAAGATCCATATAAGAAATTTTTACGGGAACTCTCGCCATGCTGGTCCTGTCGGGGTCGGTTCCGATTTTGAAAGAGCTGTCGAAACTGACGCTGAGGTAAACGGTAATTCCGTCACTTTTACCGTTTTTCTGCGCCTCCTGTCCGTGGGCGGTGCTTCCCGACAGTGTGGTAAGTCCTGCGACCATGAGCAGGACTGCGATAAAAACCGCAAAACGCCGAGACATGTGGTTTAAAATCCGATTTTCATTTAATTTGTTTCTCATAAATTCCTCCTGACTTAGAGAAGCGGTGTGCGGAAAATGATTGCGATTATGACCACGCGGAATGACTCTCGATGACTGTCAAGCCGTTTCGCGGCGTGGAAAGCAAGCAAAATGCCCGCGCCCCTCATCCTGTTTCATAAGTTTAAATGGTGAATTTGAATGTATTTCTGCCTTGAAATGTACCGCTGTCGCTTTTCATTCTATTTTTTCCCATTATATATCGAACGGACTGAAAAATCCATACCGATTTTCATCGATACTCGGCGCCCGTGAGTAAATACGCATGCATTTTCTCCGTACCTGCAAAACCTTTCGCTTTTTTCCTCATTTTGGTTGCAATAGGCTCGTTCGTATAGTAGAATCGGTTGAGGTTAAAGATAACTAATTACATTTAAATACCTTTAACACTAATTGACAAGGAGGAAAAACAATGTCAAATCGTTTTAAAAAAATTTCTTCGACACTGATCACGTTTGCTGTGGCGGTATCCGCAATGATGTTCGTGAGCATGTGGAAAACAAATGCTTATGCGGACAGCGACGAGGAAGTGTACGCCCTCATGAACATACCTTACGATGAGTTCTACAAGGCTGAACTTGAAACGGGCAGTCCGAAGGTCGACGCCGTCGCATCGCCGACCATGCAGAAAACGCGCATGGGACTTGCCGCGGGTTCGTACCACGTGAATGCGGACGGATCGGACATCACCGGAGTTGTGTACCCGGTTAAGGTCAAGAAGTCGGAACTCACCGGATTGAAAGAAGTCACGGACGCGACGAGCGTGAGCGTCACCACTGAGAGTCACGGTAACAAAACCACGACTGAATATAAGGGTAAGGATGCGCTGTTTGAGCAGCCGAGTTACTCGTATTATCTCCTGAAGACTGTACCTTCGTACTTTAAGGATGCCGCTGCCGAGAGCGGAAAATGGAGTTTCGGCAAGGCGCGGGGAGAAGAGAAAAAGGTATCAGGGATATCCACGGACATTTCAGCACCGGGGCGTCACACGAAGATCGAGGTAAGGCTCAACGATCCTTCAAAGGTCATCAAAACAGGTCTCAAAGTGAATGCGGGCGTGGTAAAGACCACAGATGGCAAGACTTATGGAATGCGCCATGTTGTGAACCTGTGGAGAGGAGTCGAGATAGGCTGGCTCTCGAGCAGAAAGGCGGGCGCCGACGACCCGTACGACAATATGCTCCTGAGGGAACTTGAGGGCAAGACGATCGTGGAAGTCAAATATTTTACGGAGGATGCCACCTATGTCCTTACTTTCGATAAGGCGCTGAAGATACCTGAACTGTCGAACGGAAAATTCACCGTCGATTCCGCAAAAGCATCGGACGGAAAGTCCAAGGGGATCTTTGAAAACCTTGAGGCGGAATACGATCCCGAATTCGCGTCAGAGTCATTGAAAGATGCCCGCTTCGAGAGAAAGGGGAATGTGGTGGATATCACATATCCCAAGAGTTCAATGCCGGGGATGTATACGATAGTCGTCACGGACAAGAAGGGTCGTTACAACAAGTTGTTTGGCAGCCTTGTTCTGACGACTGACGTACAGCCTGTGAAATACAGCGCGGACGCAAAAAAGCCGGCACTGCTGAGAGCCGACGGGGCCACGGATGAAGAATTTAAAAACTATATCAAAAACATCACCGGAGTGGTGGTTGACGGCAAGAATTACTCCGCAGGCGGCAAAAATGCGGTCGTTACGGTGAAAAGCGACGGGAGCATCGACGTATTTGCGGATTCGCTTGCAAAGGCGGGTAAATACGATGTAACGGTTCGTTCCACAGGCTATCCGGATCTGGTTTTCAACTACGACGCGAGCACCGCAAGAAAGGCTGCGCTTGAGGCTTTGAAAGCCGGGAAAGAAGAGCTTGAGAAAAAGCTGAAAGATGCGGAAAAAATCAAGGCGGATCTCGAGAAGGCGCAGAAAGAGCTTGCAGCCGCAAAGCAGGCGGGTGATGTAAAGACGATTAAGGCGGAACTTGAAAAGGTTAGGAAGGAACTTGCGGAGGCGAACAAGATCGTCGTAGCGTCGAGAGGCATGGCTGTGCAGCTCACAAAACTGAAGTTGAACAGGATTAAGACATCAAAGAAAAAGGCGAGTGTTTCATGGAAGAGCAGTGGAGAGAAGCTTGACGGATATATTTTGTATAAGTCTTTAAAAAAGGCCGGAGGTTTCAAAATTGCGGGCAGGACCGCGACGATGAAGGTTACTGTCAAAAAAGGTCTTAAGAAAGGCAGGAAAGCTTATTTCAAAGTCAGAGGATACAAAGTTGTTGACGGCAAGAGAGTTTACACCGGCTTCTCTGCGGTTAAAGCTGCGAAAATCAGATAAAACCATTTGGAACCGAAAAAACAAGGATTGATTTAATCCGGTACGATTCCGGGAGAATGAAAAAGCCGATATGATATGGGATTAAGATGAGGTTTTAAAAGTTCAAATATAAAGTGCCTGCGGTTCAGGTTCGCTGAAAACCCGCGCAGGCACTTTTACGTTACTTTGTCGCGTTATATCTGATTTTAAACGTCCCGCCCGGTGCGGACTGCGGTGCCTTGCCCGTTACGGAATGCGCCACCTAACTTCAGACGAATAATACCGCCTTCAGCGCGGCATGCGTGCCTTGCCCGGTGCGGACCGCGGTGCCTTGCCCGTTACGGAATGCGCCGCCCTGCTCAAGATGGATCGCGATGTTTTTTCGCGGCGCCGGCTTTGATTCCGGCGGGTGAGTTATCCCACAACTCCTTGGCGACGGGCGCCCACCGTCTCGTCGGTTCCATCATTTTTTCCGTCAACTTGTGTGCGTCTTCGGGACTTTCGTAGTCCGTTGAGACTGCCCCGCTGGCGATGACCATCTTCTCCAGAGCGCCCGCATTGTCGAACATCGGGCAGGGACGAAGAAGGTTTTCGTTGAAAGGCTGATGTTTGTGATATTGCATAAAGAGCGGCGATTTGAGCGCCTCGAGCAACGTCTTTTCATGGATGTTTGAATCGGAGTAGTGGACAAATGCGCACGGCTCGAAGTCTCCGTTGGCATTGATGTGCAGATAGCGTCTGCCGCCCGCAATGCAGCCGTTGATGTATTCGCCGTCGTTCCAGAAGTCGATCGTGAACAGAGGCTTTGTCTTTCGGTACATGCGGACTCTGTGATACATATGCTCTCTCTGACGGGGCGTCGCCACAAGATCCATGGTTGCGCTGTTCCCCACCGGTATATAGGTAAAAATCCACGAGTAATAAGCCCCGTGCTCAATCAGAAAATCGAAGAAATCCGAAGCGGAGATGCAGTCGGTGTTCCGGCTCGTGTAGCAGAGGGAAGCGCCGAAAGGCAGACCGTGATCTTTTAGAATGTCCATGCTCCGAACGATCTTGCGGAACGTTCCCTTGCCTCTCCTGAAGTCGTTCTCTTCCTCGTATCCCTCTATGCTGAACGAAGGAATGATATTGCCGACCCTAAGCATTTCATCCGCGATCTCTTCGGTAATCAGCGTTCCGTTTGTAAACGGGCTGAAGATGCAGTCGTTGTGAGCCTTCGCCAACTTAAACATGTCGGATGATCTGACAAACGGTTCGCCTCCGGAAAGAAGGAATGTGTAGACGCCGAGTTCTTTCGCCTGTCTTACGATGTTGTCGATATCCTCGTAGGAAAGGTTGAGCTTACACCCGTATTCCGCCGCCCAGCAGCCTGTGCAGTGCAGATTGCAATCCGAGGTCATGTCCATAAGAATAGCCCACGGAATGTTGCAGCCGTGAATCTCCTGATTGCGTTCCTCCTTTGGGAATCCGAGCACCGCGCCGTTGACGATGAAGTTCTCAAACAACTTCTTCCTTACAAAAGGATTCACATCGGTATAAAACCTCATGAGAAGCTTATTCCAGTTGTTGTCCCTGTCCCGCAGGATCTCCCTCACGTGTCTCATGTGCATCGCGATACTTTCTCCGCCGAATCTGTCAAGCCAATCGACGATTTTGGGAATATTTTCTTCCGGATCCTTCTCCAGATATTTAAGCATCTTTTTAACACCGCTTGCCCGGAGTTTTTCCTTAACTGTATTTCGATTACGCATAACACTCTCTCCCTTCCAAAGAACCGCAGTCGGTAAAAACAGCACCCGATCCGCAAAATCAGGTTGCCCGCAATCTTGGGGGCAAGTTAACTGAAAAAAATATTTTTTGCTATCCTGACGTTGCTTTTATTAATTTATTCTAACACCGTTTGTTTTTTATTGCAAACCTGTCCGCCCGCAAATCCATGATGCGAAAACCGGACATTATGTCGATATGATGAACAAATCCCCGCAACCCTTTTAATTCCCCAACCTTTGTGATAGTATTATTCTGAATAAATAGTGGTTGCCCGATATACACCGCCGTGAAGCCGCGTCGGGGTATTGAGGCGACGACAGAATCCGGCCTTGAAAACCGAGGCGCGGGATGCGTACCGGAAACGTAAAAAACGGAGGAAATAAATATTATGGAACCCCGAGAGTTGGGAATCTATATCGGAGGGATTTTCGTGCTGCTCGTTTTGTCCGCCTATTTCTCGGCGACGGAGACGGCATTTACATCTCTCAATCGCATAAAGATCAAGAACATGGCGGGAGAGGGCAACGGAAAGGCGAAGCGTGTGCTGAACCTCGAGGAAAGGTATGATACGCTGCTTTCCACGATACTTGTGGGAAACAATATCGCGAACATCGCCACTACCGCGATCGCAACGGTACTGTTCGTAAAACTTTACGGATATTACGGTCCGACCATTGCGACAATCGTCATAACGCTCACGGTACTTATCTTCGGAGAGATTTCACCCAAAAGCCTTGCGAAAGAGTATCCCGAGAAATTTGCGATGTTTTCCGCGCCGTTGATGCAGCTTCTGATGAATGTTTTCATGCCTGTCAACTGGGTATTCTCCAAATGGAAACTGTTGCTCAGGCTGATATTCAAGGTGAACACCGACAGGGCAATAACGGAGGAAGAAATCAAGACGCTCGTGGAAGAGGCCGCCACCGAGGGCAGCATAATGAGCGAGCAGGGGGAACTGATACAAAATGCCATAGACTTCAACGAACTTGAAGCGTGGGATGTGCTGACGCCGAGGGTGGATATAAAAGCGGTCGAAATAGGCGATACCAAGAAAGACGTTGCCGCGCTGTTTAAAGACAGCGGCTTTTCCAGGATGCCGGTGTATGAAGACGATCTGGACAACATACTCGGAGTACTGAACCAGAAAGATTTTCACAATTTTATATCGGGTACAAGAAAGACGATAGCGGACTATGTGAAGCCGGTCGTATTTGTGGCAGGTTCGATGAAGTGCGCAAATCTTTTAAAGAAGCTTCAGGCAAACAAGACCCAGATAGCCGTGGTGGTGGATGAATACGGCGGTACGGAAGGTCTTGTGACGATGGAAGACATCATCGAGGAACTGGTCGGCGAAATATACGATGAGCACGACGCGATAGAAACCGAGGGTATAATACCGCTTCGCGACGGAAGTTACAGAGTATCGGGGAGCACCAACGTGGAGAAGATGTTTGAACACTTCGGCGAAGAAGCGGACCTTGAGGCGACCACGGTCAACGGCTGGCTCGTTCTGCAGATAGATAAGATGCCGGAATCCGGCGATACTTTTGAATACGATACGGGACGGAAGATTTTTAAGGGAAAGGTGACCAAAGCAAATACGCGCAAGGCGCTCGAAATAAATCTGAAAGTAGAAGAAAAACAGGAAGGAGAAATCGGACTATGAGTTTCATAGAGAAAATTTTTGGTGATTTAAACAAACGAGAGGTTAAGAAAGTAAACAGGATCGTGGAGAAGGTCGTGGCGCTCGAGGAAGAAGCGGAAGGACTTTCCGATGAGGAACTTAAGGCGAAGACACCGGAGTTCAAAGAGCGTCTTAAGAACGGAGAAACGCTGGATGACATCCTTCCGGAAGCGTTTGCTGTATGCCGTGAAGCCGCGTGGAGAAGCGTCGGCATGAAGCCGTTCAGAGTTCAGCTTATAGGCGGTGTGGTTCTCCACCAGGGCAGAATCGCCGAGATGAAGACGGGTGAAGGTAAGACCCTTATGGCTACGTTGCCGGTGTACCTTAACGCCCTTTCGGGTGAGGGTGTGCATGTCGTGACCGTCAACGACTACCTTGCAAAGCGTGACTCGGAGTGGATGGGAAAGGTATATTCATTTCTCGGCCTGAGCGTCGGGTGCGTAATCCATGGCATAAGCGAGGAGGAAAGGCGGGCGGCCTACGAGGCGGATATAACCTACGGAACCAACAACGAGTTCGGTTTTGACTATCTGCGCGACAACATGGTCACGTATGAGGAAGAATTGATGCAGAGAGACCTGAATTTCGCCATAGTCGATGAGGTGGACTCGATCCTGATAGACGAAGCGAGGACACCTCTCATAATTTCCGGACAGGGGACAAAGTCCACGGATCTCTACAAAAGAGCGGATGACTTTGTAAAGGGTCTGACCAAAAAAGCTGATTTTGAGATAGAGGAGAAAGACGAACAGATTTCGCTCACCGACGAAGGTGTGGCAAAGGCGGAAGAATTCTTTGAAATAGAGAACTTCGGCGATCCCGAGAATATGGAGATAAACCATCACGTTCAGCAGGCGCTCAAAGCGCACAACATGATGGAAAAAGACGTGGATTACATCGTCAAGGACGGTGAAATCATAATAGTGGACGAGTTCACGGGACGTCTCATGTTCGGAAGGCGTTACAGCAACGGCCTGCACCAGGCGATAGAGGCAAAAGAAAGGCTCAGCGTACGTTCCGAGTCGAAGACACTTGCCACCGTTACGCTGCAGAATCTTTTCCGCATGTACAAAAAGCTTGCCGGCATGACGGGTACGGCGAAGACGGAAGAAGACGAGTTCCGCGACATCTATAATATGGACGTTGTCGTGATACCGACCAATAAAGAGGTGATACGCCGGGACCTTCAGGATGCCGTATACCAAAAGGAAAAAGGAAAATTCAAAGCCATAGCCGATAGAGTCGCGGAGGTTCACGAAACGGGTCAGCCTATACTCGTCGGTACGATTTCCATAGAAAAATCAGAACTCATCAGCGATCTTCTCAAGAAGAAAGGAATCAAACACAATGTTTTGAACGCCAAGCAGCATGAGAGAGAGGCGGAGATAGTCGCGGAAGCGGGACGTCTGGGAATGGTAACGATCGCAACCAATATGGCGGGGCGCGGTACCGACATCCTGCTCGGCGGAAACCCCGACTTTGAGGCGCGCAAAGAAATGCGCAAAAAAGGTTACAGTGACGAGCAGATAAGCTTTGCCACAGGTTTTGCAAGATCCGACGACGAAGAACTTAACGAAGCGAGAGAGGCTTACCGGGAATATTTTGAGAAATTCAAGGTCGAACGTGACGAAGAACATGACAAGGTGGTCGAACTGGGCGGTCTTTGCATAGTAGGTACGGAACGCCACGAGTCAAGGCGCATAGACAACCAGCTACGCGGTCGCGCGGGAAGACAGGGGGACCCGGGGAGCACACAGTTTTTCATTTCGCTCGAAGATGAACTTATGCGCCTGTTCGGAGGAGACCGGATGCAGACCATAGTCAACAGAATGGGTCTTGCGGAAGATGAAGCGATCGAAGCGGGGATGCTCACGCGCTCGATAGAAAGTGCTCAAAAGAAGGTCGAGGGCAGGAACTTCGGCATACGTAAGTACGTGCTGCAATATGACAATGTAATGAATAAACAGAGAGAAATCATCTATGACGAACGCCGCAAGGTTCTGTTCGGAGAGGACTTGAGAGATTACGTCATGAAGATGATGGAAGATCTGGTTTCGAATACGGTTGAGCCGATCGTGTTGGAATCCAAGTACCCGGAAGAGTGGGATTTCGAAACGCTTAACAGGAATTTGCGCCGCATCATAAAGTCATATGAGGGGAAAACGGAATATGAAACCGATGAGCTTGCGGTAATGACGGGTGATTCCCTGAAAGCGGAAATACTTGATGAGTTTGAAAAACTGTATGAGGAAAAAGAGCGTGAAATCGGCGAAGAACGCATGCGTGAAGTCGAGAGGATGATACTTCTGCGAGTTGTTGACAACCTTTGGATGGATCAGATAGACGCCATGGATCAGTTGAAAGAGGGTATCGGACTGCGCGCGCTGGGACAGCAGGATCCTGTTGCGGCATATGCGCAGGAGGGTTTTGAGATGTTCGACTCCATGATAAACGAGATCAAAGAAGAAACGGTTACGTATTGTTACAGCGTGACGGTGGAAACCGAAACGGAGCGCCATGCCGTAATTGAGATCGGAGCGGAATCAAAGGCCGATGACGTCGACAGCAATCTCCTTGCCGCAATGCAGGGAGGAATGGAAGAAGATGCGGAGATCCCGGAAAGAGAGTATCGTCAGGATACGGTGAGGAGAAATCATCCCAAAATAGGAAGAAACGATCCCTGCCCTTGCGGGAGCGGAAAGAAGTATAAAAATTGCTGCATGAACAAGGATATGGAAATCGAGAGAGGGAACATGGATGCTTAAACTGGATCCTGTGAGGCAGGCTTTGCCCGAAAAAAGAAAAATACTGGTTGAGGTCGGGGAGTCTCTCGGACTTTCGAAGCTGAAAGAAGAGGCGGAAGCCTTAAACCGAAAGACCATGCGGGAAGGCTTTTGGGACGATCCGGAGCAGGCGCAGAAACTTCTAAAGAAAAAAAGCGCCATCGACAATAAAATTGAGGCATACGTCAGAAT
>CP016202.1:1641010-1656015 GCA_003433295.1 Eubacterium minutum ATCC 700079
CCATCATCGAGGTGGGAGAGCTTATGGAACTCGCCGAGGAGATGGAAGATGAGGTCGAGGCCGACAGCGTTATAGCCATGTATGAGAAAGTTGCGGCGGAGTTGGATTCATTTAAACTGGAAACGCTGCTCAACGGCAAGTACGATCATAACAGCGCGGTCATCTCTTTGCATGCGGGCGCGGGCGGCGTGGAAGCCATGGACTGGGCGGAAATGCTGTTGCGCATGTATACGCGCTGGGCGGAGAGAAAAGGATACGACATCGTTTTCGTGGATGTTCAGGACGACACCGAAGCGGGGATAAAGAGTGCGACGGTGATGATCGAGGGTGAGAACGCGTACGGTTACCTTAAACACGAAAAGGGCGTGCACAGACTCGTCAGAATTTCCCCGTTCAATGCGGCGGGGAAAAGACAGACGTCTTTTGCGGCGCTGGAAGTCATGCCGGAGATAGATGATGAACTGACGGTACAGATAAACCCGGAAGACATCAGGGTCGATACCTACAGAAGCAGCGGCGCCGGCGGACAGCACGTAAACAAGACGGATTCCGCGATCAGAATAACGCATCTTCCGACCAACATAGTGGTCACCTGCCAGAACGAGCGGAGCCAGCATCAGAACAGAGAAGTTGCCATGAAGATACTGACGTCAAGGCTGATGGATCTGGCGGAACAGCAGCATAAGGAGAACCTGGCGGAAATAAAGGGAGACTTTTCGCAGATAACGTGGGGTTCGCAGATACGTTCGTATGTATTTCAGCCGTACACCATGGTGAAAGACCACAGGACGAACGCCGAAGTCGGAAATGTGAGTGCCGTTATGGACGGAGACTTGGATTACTTTATAAACGAAGAACTTAAAACGCTGTAGACAGTTTATCGAGAGGATTAAACGGGAAAGGAATTTTGATACATGGATATTGTAAAAAAGCTTGCCGGGGAATTTGCCGTCCGTGGATCGCAGGTCACCGCAACGGTTCAGCTTATCGACGAAGGGAATACCATCCCGTTTATCGCAAGATACAGAAAGGAAGCGACCGGCGGTCTGAACGATGTGGTTTTGCGTCGGCTGCATGAGCGTCTTCAGTATTTGAGAGGGCTGGAAGAACGCAAAGAAGAAGTTTTGAGACTTGTGGAAGAGCAGGGGAAACTGACGCCGGAACTTGCCGAGGAGATTAGGAAAGCCGAGATACTGCAGCGTGTCGAAGATCTTTACAAGCCGTTTAAACAGAAGAAGGCGACGAGAGCCTCGAAGGCGAAGGAAAGAGGTCTTGAGCCTCTTGCAATGACGATTTATGCACAGCAAAAGCAATCGGGGACTCCGGAAGAAACGGCGCGGAAATTCATCGATACGGAGAAAGACGTCAATTCCGAGAGTGATGCGATACAGGGCGCGATGGACATAATTGCCGAATCCATATCCGAGAACGCGGATATAATCGGCAAAATCAGGGAAAAGACTTATGGATCGGGTTCAATCGCCACGGAAGCAACCGATCCCGAGGAGAAAAGTCCGTACGAAATGTACTATGACAGCGTCGAAAGACTTGCGAAGATACCGAACCACAGGGTTCTGGCAATAAACCGCGGAGAAAGAGAAAAGAAACTTAAGGTCAAAATAACGGTTGAATCTGAAAGAATAACAGATTTTATAGAAAGGAAAATCATAGGGAAAAGGAATTCGATTTTCACGGATATTCTTAAAGACACGATTGCGGATGCGTACAAACGCTTGATTGCGCCGTCGGTGGAACGTGAGATGAGAAAACTTCTGACGGAGCGCGCCGAGGCGGAAGCGGTGAAGGTTTTTGCGGCAAATACGGAGAACCTGCTCATGGCGCCGCCCGTAAAGAATAAAAAAATAATAAGCATAGACCCAGGATACAGGACCGGCTGCAAGGTGGCGGTTCTGGATGAGCTGGGCAGGCTGAAAGCGTATACGACTATTTTTCCCACTAAACCGAAGTGCGATGTCGCGGGCAGCGAAAAGACTCTCAAGAAGATTGTCGACCGTTACGGCTGTGATGTTATCGTAATAGGAAACGGAACAGGATCGCGGGAAACGGAAGAAGTCGTTGCCGATTTTATCGGAAAGACGGGACTTGCGATTCAGTATACGATAGTGAATGAGGCGGGAGCATCGGTCTATTCGGCATCGGAACTTGCGGCTCGGGAATACCCGGATCTTGATGTCACAACCAGAGGAGCGATGTCACTGGGCAGGCGTCTGCAGGACCCGCTTGCTGAACTTGTTAAGATTAACCCCGGGAATATAGGAGTGGGGCAGTATCAGCACGATATCAACGCGAAGATGTTGGACGGCGCGTTGTCGGCGGTAGTGGAAGACTGTGTGAACCGCGTCGGCGTGGATCTGAACACGGCGTCTCCCTCGTTGCTTTCGTATATCGCGGGAATCAACGCGGGCATTGCGAAAAACATAGTTGAGCACAGAGAAAAAGACGGCAGATTCAAGAACAGAAAAGAACTCCTGAAAGTCCCGAAGCTTGGAGCGAAGACCTTTGAACAATGTGCCGGATTTCTTCGCATAAGCGGCGGTGACAACCCTCTCGACGGAACGGCCGTGCATCCGGAAGCGTATGAGGTTACGGAAACGATGATGAAAAAACTCGGCATATCCGATGAAAATATTGCCGTGGGCGGCGTGGGAGATTCCCTTGATGAAAAGATCGGGAAAGCATATCCCGCGGCGAAATTGTCGGAAAGTCTCGATATGATGGCGGCTGAACTGGAAATAGGCAAGCCTACCCTCATGGACATCATGGCGGAACTGAAGAAGCCGGCGAGAGACCCGAGGGATTCCGCGCCGCCGGTAATCTTCAGAAACGATGTGAAAGAATTTGACGATCTGAAACCCGACATGGAACTTTCCGGTGTGGTGCGCAATGTGGTGGACTTTGGAGCATTTGTGGATATAGGCGTCAAGCAGGACGGACTGGTACACATATCGAAGATGAGCAGAAAATACATATCCCACCCGATGGAAGTCGTTTCCGTGGGCGATACGGTCAAGGTAAAAATTATCGACGTAGACAGAGAGAAGAACAGAATATCACTGTCGATGATCTTTTAGCAAAGCCCGAGCAAAGAAATTCCGGCATGACGACAACCTTTGGATTGAAACGGCAAAGCCTGAAAAACGGACGATTGTCGAGGATGGTCCGGCCATAAAATCACATGCGGAGTGCATATCGAGTTTATATCCTCCGCGATACAAAAACAGTAAACTTGTTTCTAAACTCCTTTTATGTATGATATAGGAAAATTTCAGTGATTGTGCAGACATCAACCGAAGAAACCGAGCCACGCGCCGCAGACACGCATGGCAGCCGCCCGCGGCATGTGGCGGATTCCGAAGTGACCGTCGGCAACGATCCGCACGTAAGGGAGATTTTTCTGTTATGAATGAGAATAAAATGAGCGGAGAAGTAAAAAGGCAATCGTTGACCACCGAAAAAACAGAGTTTAAACGTGAGATAGGAGTTTTCGGCGGAGTAAGTGTCATCATGGGAATCATGGTGGGATCGGGAATATTTTATCTCGGTTCGTACGTGCTTGACCGCACGGGGATGAACGAAGGGCTTGCACTTCTGTGCTGGCTGGTTGCGGGAATCGTTTCTCTGCTCGCGGGGCTGTGTTTCGCAGAACTCGGCGCGGCAATGCCGAGAGCGGGCGGAAGAGTGGTGTACCTGAACGAGGCGTATCATCCCGTGTTCGGGTTCATGACAGGTTTCACCGACTGGCTGATAGGAGGTCCGGGTTCCGTTGCGGCGGTTGCCATAGCGACCATGACGATTTTGAAGCCTTACCTCGGTTTGAGCGAGACGGGAGTGAAGGTTTCCGCGGTGGCTCTGATAGTGGGCTGCACGCTGTACAACCTTTTCGGCGTAAAAATCGGTTCAATAGTGCAAAACATCTTCCTTGTGGGCAAGTTGATACCGATTTTAATAGTGATGGTTCCCGCTCTTGCAATAGGAAAGGTGGCGCCGGAAATGTCGTTCGACTCGGCGACCGCTTATGCTCAGGCGAACAACACCAACGTCATAGCCATGATGGCAATCGCGATTGTTGCCGCAATGTGGGCGTATGAGGGATGGTCAAATATAAACAGTATAGCCGAAGAGATAAAAAAGCCGCACAGGAATCTGCCGCTCGCGTTGATAATAGGAATAGGAGGGGCGACGCTCCTTTACATACTTTTCAACTTTGCGATCATGAAAGTCCTGCCGCACGACAAGATTGTTTCGATGATAAAGTCCGAGGACGTCTATCTCGGAACTGCCGTTGCGATACAGGTTTTCGGCAAAGCGGGAGGGATCATAGTATCCATAGGAATGGTGCTGGCAGTGTTCGGATCGATGAACGGGATGGTAATAGCACAGCCGAGAATGTATTATGCCATGGCTGAAGAGGGACACTTCTTTAAAAGCTTTACAAAACTTCATCCGAAATACAAGGTGCCTACGGTTCCGCTGATCGTTCAGTGTGTATTCTCGGTTGCCCTGGTAATGCTGAGAAACCTCGATCAACTCACCAACCTCGTGGTTCTGTCGGTAATGCTCTTCAACGTGCTCGTTGTTCTGGCGGTGCCGATTTTGAGAAGAAAGTATCCCGACATAGAAAGACCTTACAAAGTGTGGTTCTATCCTTTCTCGGTAATCATAGTGGCACTCGTGTTTGTCGGATTGTTCATTCAGGGCGCGATAGAAGACCCTTTCACCGGGCTTGCGGGATTTGCCGTACCCGTTGCGGGAGCATTGGTTTACTGGGCGTTTGATGCAAAAATCAAGAGAGAAAAGAGAAATGCGTAGGATACTGTACAATGCGAAAGTATATGTGGAAAAAGGCGTTTTTCGGCAGGCGGTTCTCATAGAAGACGATATGATCAAGGCGGTCGGAACCGACGAAGAGATCAAAGCTATGGCGACGGACGACACGGAGATGATGGATTGCGGCGGCAAAACCCTGATTCCCGGACTGAATGATTCGCACATGCACTTTATGCTGCTGGGCGAAACGAGAAACCAGGCGCCGATAGCGGGAGTATCGTCTATTGACGAGATTATAGGCGTGTGCAGGAAATTTGCGAAAGAACACCCGAATCACGTAAAGAACGGGCTCCACGCTCTGGGATGGAATCAGGATAATTTCACCGACGGCGACAGGCTTCCGGACAGGAAGGACCTTGACAGGATAAGCACCGATTTCCCGATAGTTCTGGAACGTGTATGCGGTCACATTGTCTCGACCAACTCTAAGTTGCTGGAGATGCTGGATCTTGAAAGCGAAGAATTTGGAGACGGCGATTTTCTGCTTGGAGATGACGGGAAACCCAACGGAATTTTTACAGGCAACGGATGCAACATAGCCAAGAGGCAAATACCGGATTTCTCCATGCGTGAGCGGCGGGAGATCATGCTTCAGACCATGGATTACGCGGTTTCCAGAGGGATCACGAGTGTTCAGAGCAACGACATCGGAACCGTTTTCATGGACGGACCTGCGGCCTTTGGACTGCTTCACGACATTTACGACTCCGGAGAAGCGAAAATCAGATACAGACACCAGGTTTGCTTCAACGATTTGGAGGTATTTAAAGATTACCTGAGTTCCGGCGAGTTTGTGAACGGCGATTACGACAGGAACGATATGCTTACGCTGGGTCCGCTGAAACTTTTCAAAGACGGGAGTCTTGGAGCCAGGACGGCGCTTGTCTCGGACGGATATGTAGATGACAGGCGGAATCACGGTCTGGAATGGACTTCGTGCGAAGAGATGGACGAGTACTGCGCCATGGCAAAACGGCACGGCATGCAGGTCGTTACGCACGTGATAGGCGATGAAGCTGTCAGGCGAACCGTCGACAGCTATGAGAAGGCTTTTATCAACGGTGAGAATAAATTGAGACACGGATTAATACATTGCCAGATCACGGACGAAAAACTGCTGGACAGAATTGCGGAACTGGGGATCACGGTATTTGCACAACCGATCTTTATAGACTATGATATGAATATAGTGGAAGAACTTGTGGGGAAAGAACTGGCGAGCACATCGTATGCGTTCGGCACCCTTATAGAAAAAGGAGTTCATCTCTCATACGGAACGGATTGCCCCGTAGAGGATTGTAATCCTTTCCCGAACATATACACGGCGGTTACGCGAAAAAACATGAAGGGAGAACCGAAAGACGGCTTTTACCCGAAAGAATGTGTTGATGTTGAAACCGCTGTCGACGCATATACTGTGGAAAGCGCATACGCGGAATTTATGGAAAACATAAAAGGCCGGATAAAGCCGGGATATTACGCGGATGCGGTTCTTTTAGACAGAGATATATTTACCGTAGACCCTGATGAAATTAAGGATATTCTGCCGGTCATGACCATGGTCGCAGGAAAAACAGTCTTTGAACGGTAGGGTCGGTTACATATAGACAACGACACGATTTCGGATTTCCGGGGAGTCATTTTAAACACCTTTGACAACTAACTTAAACCCTTTTGAGAATAGAACTTTAGCGAATAAATTTCTTTCTGCATTTCCATGGCGCCCCCGGAAATCTTCCGGAAATCACGTTTGACAAAAGAGCCGGCTATTATGCAGTGGCTCTTTTGTGATATAATCGGTAGTTGGATAAAGTGTAAGCGGAACCCGCGGGAAAGGTGCGCGGGCACGATGATTCGAATGCGAGCATGCTCAAATTCGCACCGTGTTTTCGCCGAGGTGTACGGTGTTCCGGAAAAGCCGGAAAGGAAAAGGGATGATATGGATAGCAGGATTTTAGTAAAGAATGCCGATTGCAGGACCATGGAGAACGGACCCGGGGCGGACTGGGTATACGTCGAGAACGGCATAATAAAGGATCTTGGTAAGGGAGAAGACCATATACGATATGAAAACGATGATGTTACGGTGATCGACGCGAGGCGGAGAACCGTCTTGCCGGGTTTTATCGACAATCACTTTCACATGGTAAAGAGCGCGGTCGCCTCTGACTATCTCGACCTTTCCGAGGCGGGAAACTTTGCCGAAATGGGGGCGCTGATTTCCGCTCATGCCGGAGATGAGGAGGCGCCGATTATAGCATACAGACTGGAGAGCGGGAACCTGAAAGAGAACCGTTATCCTTTCAGAAATGAGCTTGATAAAATCTGTGACGACAGACCGCTGATAATCTATTCCACGGATTATCACACGGTAATGCTGAACACGTATGCGCTCCTTTTCTACAAGCCGCCTTTTACCACCGCGGGGATCGAAGTGGATGAAAAGGGTATGCCCACGGGACGCTTCGGCAGACAGGCGGGGGCCAAAATCGAAGAAAGGATAATGGACAACACGGATAACAGTTTCTACGATGAGCATGTAAAGAACTATCTCCCCAACTTGCTGGCAAGCGGTATAACGACTATAGCGGCAGTGGAGGGCGGAAATCACGTAACGCCGATATACAAAGACAGGGACTGTGAGTATATACTCAAGAACATGCAAAGGTTCCCTGTAACGATGGAACTTTTTTACCAGACCACGGACGTGAAGTACGTTGTCAGGAAAGGTCTTAAACGTATAGGCGGGGCGCTTTACATAGACGGGACCATGGGAACGTGGACGGCGGCGCTTTCCGAGGATTACAGCGACAGACCGGGAGAGAAAGGACATCTGTTCTATACGGAGGAATATCTTCATAATTTCGTTTTGGAGTGTTGCGAGAACGGAATCCAGATAGGGTTTGACGCCATAGGCGATGCCGCCATAGAGCAGGTGCTGAAAATCTTGGAAGAGGTATCTAAGGATTACGATGTGTCTGCAATGAGACACAGGATAGAACACGGGGAACTCATCAGGGAAGATCAGGCCGCCCGGGCGAAAGAACTCGGAATAGTCCTGTCCATGCAGCCGACATACGAGGGCTTATGGGGACAGCCGGGCGGAATGTACAGCAAAAGACTGGGCGACCGGTACGGAAAAAGCAATCCCTTCAGGATGCTCATGGATGCCGGGGTTACGATATGCGGAGGTTCGGACTGCGACGTAACGGATTTGAATCCGCTGCTCGGAATATACTGGGCGGTAAATCACCCCGTTGAGGAGAACAGGCTCAACCTCGAGGAAGCCCTGCGTATGTATACGATAAACGGTGCGTACGCGTTGTTTATGGAAGATACAAGAGGAAGCATCGGCAGGGGCAAAGCGGCGGACATTGTGCTGCTATCCGAAAACCTGAATGAAATTGACAACGCGGAACTGCGAGATGTAAAGGTCGATCTGACCATCAAAGACGGCAATGTTTTATATAGGAGGAATACTGATGCTTGAGATAAACTTTTTGAGTAAAAACAAACTGATACTGGACGGTAATTCAATCGACAAGAAGGTGGGCAACAAAGGCATAGTGCTGCTGGGACTCCTTATGATCAGCGAGAGGAAGTCACTTTCCAAGGAGAAGGTGATAGACATACTGTGGCCCGACAGCGCCGAAGAAGCGGCGAGGTACAACTTAAGGTACAATATATGGAAGTTACGCAAAGCGCTAAATGCGAAGAAATACAAAAACATTATCATGACGTACGGCGGAAACTGTTACATAAATCCCAAGTACGAGTACACCTGCGACATTGAGAAAATAATGGCTTCGAAACCGGCGGAGTACGAAGACAGGGACAAGCTCAAGGGTCTTCTGGAGCTCTTTGATTGCGATTTCCTGGATCTGAAGTACTATCCCGAATGCAGTGATCTCAATGAAAAAATAATAATGCAGCGTTATATGCTCGACAATAAGAAACTTGAGATATGCAAACGCTATATAGAACTTTCCTACCGCGAAAAGGAATATTCGGATTGCATGTGGGCGCTGGACCTTTGCGACGGGATGGATCCTTACGATGAGGAGAACGTGCAAAAGAGACTTTCGATTCTGATATCCCAAAAGGAGTATGGCAGAGCAATCAAGTATTATCAGCTCTTCCATGGCAGGCTTGTGCATGATCTGGGGGTGGAGCCGTCGGATGAAACCAAGAAGATGCTGGAAAAGGTGAAAAAGAACGTGCCGCCTCAGAAAGATGTAATCCACAAAATGATGAGGTTTGAAGTACGGGCGATTACCGGGGTGAAATTCTACTGGATTGCCGACATGATAAGAAACATTCTGTCGAAGAAATACAAGGAATTGATACCGTCGATTCCGAAGGAAGCAAGGGAAACGCTGGCGTATCTCCAGTACAGGTGCGGAGGAACGCACGGCGAGGTATCTGACGCCAGGCTGATAGACGCAGTGTTGACATTCGTCATGCTGGCGTGCAGTGGCGGCGACAGCATCGGTATCACCATAGGAAATCCCGAAGCCCTCAATCAGGTCGACAAAGACATTATTAACCTTATGACCCTCAAGACAAACGGACGCATGCAGTTCAGTTTCTGATGAGGGATGCGATCAGCTGCGACGAAGTCTGTGACAGTGTAAAATAATTGCGGAGTTTTATCATCGGTATAATTTCTATATATTCATTACTAAGTTCCTGTAAAATGCGGACAGGGGCATCAGGCAAATCCTCGTCGCAGGCAATCGGACGCCTCACTTGCGGAAATTGAGTGGCGGCGTGAACTCGGACATCACCACTTCAACATGTCCTCAGACAGCACGTCCGCCATACTTCAATTTCCTTGCGCGTTTCCGGCGGTGATTGCATGCTGCTCCTGCGGAAAAGCCTGATGCCCCTGTCCGCATTTTACAAGGAAGTCTGAAATCCGTTCATATGTAATGCCGGAGGAAAACTCCGCAAAAACCTGACCCGTCCCGGACCTGTCGTTATTTTTGCCATAAGGTGGCAATGATGTTATAATGTCGGAGTGTATAAATTTATCATCGGGGAATCCGGAACGGAGAAATGAATGAAATCTGAAGGATTTATCGGGAAATATGTAAAGATTATAGTGATTTTCGCGGTTATTGCCGGGTCGTCGTCGGGCATATTCGGCAAAGCGATAGAGGCTCCGTCGATGGCGATAGGTTTCTGGCGTCTGACCTTGGGTCTTCCTTTTTTTGCGCTTCCGGTTCTGCTCGGCAAAAGGCGGGAACTGAAAGAGCTTTCTTTAAGAGAAATGAGCGGAGCGCTGCTTGCGGGAGTTTTTTTGTTTGCACATTTCTTTTCATGGTTCAACGCGGTCAAGATGACCAACATTGCAAGCGCTGTCGTGCTTGCGGCGCTGCATCCGCTTGTGGTGCTCGCAATAACCGTTTTCATATTCAAAAAGCATGTGGGCGCAAGACCGATAATGGGTATCGTGCTGGCACTGCTGGGCGGAACTCTCGTTGCGGGATTTGACAGGAATCAGCTTTCCGCGGGCAGCTTCAACGGTGATGTGCTTGCGTTTCTTGCAGCCGTGTTTATGGGAGTGTACTTTGCCATAGGGAATGAAGTCAGGAAAACCGTTGAGGGACCCGTATACGTGTTTCTCTGTTTTCTGGGCTGCTGGATATGCTTTGCGGCAGGTACCGTCGCCACGGGAACGCGCATACTGGGGTATTCCGTGCAAGACTATATACTGATCGTGCTCCTCACGCTGGTATGTCAGATAGGAGCGCACGCGGTATTCAATCTGTGCTTCGGCCATGTCGATTCACTGTACGTTTCCGCATGGGAATCGGGAGAGTCGGTGTTTGCGATAGTTCTCGGTTTCATCTTTCTCGGGCAGGTGCCTACGTCGTGGGAACTGCTCGGAGCGGCAATCGTCGTTATAGGACTTTTATATTACAATTACCATACGGCATTGATTGAAAAAGCGGGGGCGGCCGTCGGCGCGTTGACAAACGGCGACAAGGGCGCAAGGCGTAAAGAAATCGGAAAACGTTAAAGAGTAAAGAGCGATAAAAACGGTATGAGTTACAAAGTAAGATTGTCGATGTTTGAGGGACCGTTCGATCTTCTCGTATATTTGATAGAAAATGCAAGGATGAGCATATACGATATCAGGATATCCGAGATTACGAGCCAGTACCTTGAATACATGGAGAATATGAAAAAACGGAACGTGAGCATTTCCGCGGAGTTCATGGTGCTTGCCGCGGAACTTATAGAAATCAAATCTCGTATGATGCTACCGAAAGCCGATGTCTGCACCGACGCGACCGATGTGGAGGATCCGCGAAGTCAGCTGGCGGAAAGGCTCCTTGCATACAAGCGCTGCAAGAGACAGAGCGAGATGCTGGCGGAGCGCGGGGCGCTTGCGGCGGCCATCTTCGAAAAGCCGCAGGAGGATATATCCGTATATCTTGAGAATCCCGACGAACTTCTGAATCTGAACATAGAAGAATTTGCGAATGCGTTCAATTTATTTTTGCAGAAGAAACAGCGGATAGAGGAAACGCGTAAGAGGTATTCCGAGATAGAGAGGGATAAGGTCAGCACGGAAGAGAGAATCAGGTTTATCAGAAACAGGTTCATGCGGGCGTTTGCGGCAGGCGTGCCGGATCTTGAGTTTAATGAGTTGATTGCTAAGAAAGACAGATATGACGCCGCGATTTCATTTGTGTCTGTTTTGCAGATGATGAGAGACGGGTATCTGGACGCATCGCAGAAGTATAATTACGGCGAGATTCTGGTAAAGCGAGGGAACCGCGACTTTGATGAGGAGATAGCAAAACATGACGAGCAGTAAGATGATAAAGTCGGCGCTCGAGTCGATGCTCTTTGTCTGGGGGCAACTTTTGCCGGCTAAAGAGGCGGCGGAGGTCCTCGACATAACGGAGAAAGAAACCATAAAATATTTTGAAGAACTCATGAGCGAGTATGAACAGGAGGGCAGAGGGATAAGGATCCGAAGGGTGAACAAGTCGTTTCAGTTTGTCACCCACGGAGATAACGAGGAATTTATCAGGAGACTCTGTACCCCTGTGAAAGTAAAAAAACTGTCGCAGGCAGCTTTAGAAGTCCTTGCGATCATAGCTTACAAGCAGCCGGTGACCAAGGCCGAGATAGACAGCGTCCGCGGAATAAAGAGTGACAGGGTGATCGAAGGACTGACTACGAAAGGACTTGTGAAGAATCTCGGAAGATCCGAGGCCGTGGGGAGACCGGTTCTGTACGGCACGACCGAGGAATTCCTGAAGAATTTCGGGTTTTCGTCGCTCAAGGAACTGCCGGACATAGAGGATATAGAGACCCTTGTGGGAGATTTTCACGGAGAAAACGGAGAAACTGAGGAATCGAGGCAGATTTCCATCGAAATGGAGGTAGACAATGGCATCGGAAATAATTGAAATGAGTTGCCCCAACTGTGGCGTAAGCATCAAAGTTCCGGTTGAGGAATTTATAGACGTAAAGGAAAATGATGAGTATAAGCAGCGCTTTATAGACGGGGATTTTTTTCTGCACACGTGCGGCGAATGCGGGGCCGGTTTCATTCTGGAATATCCGGTAATGTACATGGACCCGGACAGAAAACTGAATATATATATGGTTCCTGACCATGAAGATGACATTCTTGAGCAACTCAACAGTCTGGAACTGCCGGAGAATGCGACGGATCCTGACGCATGCTTCCGCTTGACGTCGAACTGCATGGATCTTATGGAAAAAATTCATATCTTTGAGCATGGCAGAGATGACAGGGTGATGGAACTGTACAAGTTTATAATATGGGATCAGGTGAAAGAAGAATGGCCTGACCTTGAACAGGGAGACCTGATGTATGTGTATGATGAGGGTACTGATTATTTTGTAATACTGCCGTCGGAAAATGAAAAGGACGAGAAACTGATGATTCCGATCGAAAAGGACCTTTACAAGGATCTTTTCGATAATTATATGCATGCTCTGGAAATTCCTCCGGGGCATTACGCCGAGGTCAATCAGGATTGGATAGCTTCGAGATTTGAGAGAGGCGAGTAAGCTTATATTCGCATCACGGCGGCACATTAAAAAACATTTTGGGATTAATCCCGTCGCGAAGATTCACGGCGGCTTCACCGTCCGAACCTGCGGAAATGCTTGCAGTGACAGCCTTCAGATGGTATCATAATTGCTATGGACAGAAAAACGGAAGATTTTAAAAATGCACATTACACCCCGGAACTGATCAGACAGTACGAGGATCCGGAATATGCCAGACGCGCGGAAGAATACGAACGTCGCGAAAGAAACAAGGTGTACGGAAGAAGAAGGAAAGGTCGCAGTCAACCTGACGATATGTACGGTTATGACAAAAAGCCGAAGAAGCACAAAAGACACAGACTGAACAAATTGAAACTTTTCAGGAATATCGTCGTGGTGCTGCTTCTGCTTTTGGTTGCGGTTTTTGCGTATGTGCTGTCGATAACCTCAAAGCTTGACAGAGAGGACACGGACGGCAAAAACTTTGCTATAAGCGGGCAGGCGGATAAAGAACTCGACGGATACAGGAATATTGCGATTTTAGGTTCGGATGCGAGAAAAGGGGAAGGCTACGACGGTAGCCGGACGGACGCGGTCATTATCTTGAGCATCAGGAGAATAGACGGCAGGGTGAAGATGATTTCCGTCATGAGGGATTCATATCTTAAGATGCGCGATAAGGAAAAAAACGTCGTATTCGATAAACTCACTCACGCCCATGCATACGGCGGCGGCATAAATACGGTCGCGACACTCAACAGAAATCTCGATTTGAATATAAGGGAGTACGTGGTATTCAAATGGAAAGCGGTAGCGGACACGGTTGACTGTCTGGGAGGAATAAGAGTGAACGTGAAGTCCAACGAAATCGGGGATCTGAACCACTGGGGACCCGAGACGGGTAGAAACGTGGGCAGGAAGTATAAAAAGATAAAACACACCGGGGTGCAGACACTCAGCGGTGTTCAGGCGACTACATACTGCAGGATAAGAAAAAACTCCGGCGGAGATACGGGAAGAGCGAAAAGGTATAAAAAAGTTATGGCGGGAGTTCTCAGGAAAGCCGTAACATCTCCGGGTAAACTCGGGACGCTTTCAAATAAAGTGATGCCGAAAGTAAGGACCAACATGACGCAGTTTCAGGTTGCCACCCTTATGCTGAGAAGTCCGATGCTCGACATGGAGAAAGGCGTGAGCTGGCCGAAGACGTTTTACGGGGGAGTGATCGGCGGCGTGTGGTATGCGGTACCTGCTACGCTTTCCACCAATGTGAAATGGCTTCACAGAAAGGCCTTTGATCAAAACGGTTTCTCGCAGTCGGGATCGGTTTCGAAGATCAGCGCCGAGATAGTCAACAGAACGGGTATTTCTCAAGGCAATCAGTAGGAGGAGTCTGTATGAGCGAAAATAAATCCACCAACTTTATACATCAGATCATAGACAGGGACAATGAAGCAGGGACTTACGGAGGAGAGGTTTTTACGCGATTTCCTCCCGAACCCAACGGTTACCTTCACATAGGTCATGCGAAGTCAATCTGCCTCAATTTTACAACGGCCCGGAAATACGGGGGCAAGACCAATCTGCGCTACGATGATACCAATCCTGTGAAAGAGGACGTGGAATATGTGGACGCCATAGAGGAAGATGTGAAGTGGCTGGGCTTTTCATGGGAAAAAAGACTGTGGGCGTCCGATTATTTTGATGTAATGTACGATGCGGCCGAAGAACTGATAAAAAAAGGGCTGGCTTATGTCGATGATCTCACCCCCGAGCAGATGAGGGAGTACAGGGGAACGCTGACCTCTCCGGGAAAGGAAAGTCCTGCGAGGATGCAGAGCGTAGAAGAAAATATGGACCTTTTCAGGCGGATGAGAGCAGGCGAGTTTGCGGACGGTGAAAGAGTTTTGAGAGCCAGGATAGATATGGCTTCTCCGAACATCAACATGAGGGATCCGATCATATACAGAATCGCCGATATACCGCACCATAATACGGGTAGCAAATGGTGCATCTACCCGATGTATGACTTCGCGCACCCCATAGAAGATGCGGTCGAGGGAATCACACATTCCATATGCACCTTGGAATTCGAAGATCACAGGCCGCTCTAC
>CP016202.1:1656040-1668825 GCA_003433295.1 Eubacterium minutum ATCC 700079
TGGGTTCTGAAAAATGTGGGATTTTGGGAGCATCCTCCCAAACAGATAGAATTTGCAAGACTCAACCTTACCGACACGGTAATGAGCAAGCGCATATTGAAAGGACTTGTCGACGAGGGTGTCGTCGATGGCTGGGACGACCCGAGAATGCCTACCATCGCGGGTCTTAGAAGAAGGGGATATACGCCTGAAGCCATAAGGAATTTCTGCGAGGAAATAGGGGTGTCCAAGAGTAACAGCACCATAGATTCCGCCATGCTCGAGTATTGTATTCGGGAAGATCTCAAGGAAAAGGTGGAAAACAGGAATGTCGTGGAAGATCCGATCAAGGTTGTCATAACCAACTATCCGGAAGATAAAACCGAATCGGTGAGGCTTGAAAACAACAGGAATGTCCCTGAAATGGGCGAAAGAGAGGTGCCTTTTTCGAGAGAAATCTACATAGACGGAGCCGATTTCATGGAAGTGCCGGTGAAGAAATATTTCAGACTCTTCCCGGGCAACGAAGTGAGAGTCAAAGGAGCGTATTTCATTACATGCAGGGAGGTTGTAAAGGATGAAGACGGCAATATCACCGAGCTTCGCTGCACGTACGATCCGGACACGAAATCGGGGAGCGGCTTTGAGGGCAGGAAGGTAAAAGGAACGATACATTTTGTCGATGCCCGTACAGCGGTGCCGATAAAAGTTCGAAACTATGCGTCACTCTATGTCGAAGATGAGAACGGAGAACAGATCCTCAACCCCGACTCTATCGAAGAGAAAATCTGCTACGCCGAACCGTCGGTCGCAAACGCGAAACCGGGAGAGAGGTTCCAGTTCTTCCGCCACGGATACTATATTGCGGACAGCGTTTTGACCAAGCAGGGAGATAAGGTATTTAACAGGATCGTTGATCTGAAAAGTTCTTTCAAGGTAAAAAAGTGATTTTCGTCAAAGGCGGAAACGAACGACGCGGTTTATGATGTTCGGCGTACATGGACATTCTGCGGCGATTTCGGATTTGCGCGTTGACGCGCGGCGACGACTGTGAAGCCGCACATAGGAATTTCACTTTAATATTGGCATTTCACTTTAATAAAGGAGAAAAAAGAGATTAATGGAAATCAAAGATATAGAATTGAGAGAGTTGCATAGGGAACCCGAGAAGTACGATCAAAAGGAGATCTTTGTCAGGGGCTGGATCAGACAGAACAGAAGTTCAAACAAGTTTGGATTTATCGCTCTGAACGACGGTTCCTTTTTTAAACCGGTGCAGGTGGTATATGAGTCGGATAAGATCGGCAACTTCGACGAGATCTCTAAAGCCAATCTTTCGGCGGGCGTTCTTGTGAGGGGAGTGCTGTCGCTGACCCCGGACGCGAAACAACCGTTTGAAGTTCACGCGGAAGAGATTGTGATAGAGGCGGACTCCGATGCCGATTACCCTCTACAGAATAAAAGGCATTCCATGGAGTTCCTCAGAGAAATCGCGCACTTAAGACCGAGAGCCAACACGTTTCAGGCTGTTTTCAGGGTGCGTTCCCTGGTGGCGTTTGCGGTCCACAGTTTTTTCCGCGACAGGGGATTTGTGTACGTCCACACTCCGATAATAACAGGAAGTGACGCCGAGGGGGCGGGAGAAATGTTCAAGGTCACCACACTTGACTTTGACGGGATCCCGAGGACTGAAAAAGGTGAGGTCGATTACGGCGAAGACTTTTTCGGCAAAGCCTGCAATCTCACCGTCAGCGGACAGCTTGAGGGAGAGATTTTCGCACTTGCTTTCCGTAATATATATACTTTCGGACCGACATTCCGCGCGGAAAATTCCAACACGGCGAGGCATGCTTCCGAGTTTTGGATGATAGAACCGGAGATGGCATTTGCCGACCTGCGGGACAATATGGACGTGGCGGAAGCGATGGTTAAGTACATAATAAAGTATGTTCTTGAGCATGCTCCGGAGGAAATGGAGTTCTTCGACAAGTTTGTGGATAAAGGGCTTCTGAACAGGCTACAGCACATAGTGGACTCCGATTTTGAACGTGTTACATATACAAAAGCCGTGGAAACTCTGCAGAATTGCGGTGAAAAGTTCCAATATCCGGTTGAATGGGGAATCGATCTTCAGACCGAACATGAACGTTACCTGACCGAGAAAGTCTTTAAAAAGCCGATCTTTGTCACGGATTATCCAAAAGATATAAAAGCGTTTTATATGCGTCTTAACAATGACGGAAAGACTGTGGCAGCCTGCGATATGCTCGTTCCGGGAGTCGGAGAAATAGTGGGAGGCTCCCAGCGTGAGGAACGCATCGATGTTTTGCGGTCGCGAATGAGGGAACTTGATCTGGACGAAAAAGATTACTGGTGGTACATGCAGTTGCGTAAGTACGGCGGCGTGAAGCATGCGGGATACGGACTGGGTTTTGAACGCATGATAATGTACATAACCGGTATGAGCAACATAAGAGACGTGCTCCCGTTCCCGAGGACGCCGAAGAGCGCGGAGTTTTAAAATCCCCGCATTGATGCGGCGTTCGATTTGCCGATCGCGTCGAATGCGCAGCACACATGTTATAGTTGAATTGCATGAAAAAAGGAAGTCGCCGGTTTGTGGCGACTTCCTTTTCTATAGAAGTACTGTATGGAATTATTGACTGTAATTTCCGGTGCGGTTTTATTTAACCGTTACTTTCACTTTCGCAGTCTTCTTTCCTACCTTAACCTTGAGGGTGGATTTGCCTTTTGTCACTCCCATGAATGAAACCTTTACCTTACCCTTGGATTCTTTAAGCTGAGTAACTTTGATCTTGGCATTTGCCTTCGCGGTAACCGCGGAGGTCACCATTCCCTTTTTCTTTCCCTTAACCTTGATTACGACACTCTTGCTCTTGCCGGCAGCTACGGAGATCTTCTTCTTGGAAGCCTTTACCTTCTTGGCGTCGTTCTTCTTCTTGAGTACGGTAACCTTGATTTTTGCCTTCTTGGAGCCGACCGTTACGGTAACTGTACTCTTGCCTGCCTTGGAACCCTTGATCTTCATGGTAACCTTGCCTTTTACGGCTTTTACCTTGGATACCTTGGCAACCTTGGTTTTGGAAGATTTTGCTTTAACAACGTCAGTGGTTGCGGCAGCGTTGTAGAATGCGTCTACATTTACGGCAGCCGTCTTGGTTTTGCCTTTTGCGATTGCGATGGAAGAATTGTAAGCCTTGACACCGTTGGCAGGGTTAACACCGTCGACCTTGCTCACCTGATACCCGTAGTCGGCAGGTTTTCCGAGTACAGCCTTTCCGGTGCTTCTGTCCTCAACTTTATCGTCGGTAAGGTTGGTCGCTCCGGAGAAAGCAATGTAAGCCGTATCGCCGTTAACATCGATAGTCTTCTCGGAGAGTTCCATTCCCTTGTATACGCCTACAACTTTTTTTGCGGAATCGAAGATTGCCACAGACGCGTTCTCCGAAAGATTCTTCTTTGCGAACGAAATCTTCAAGGATTTATATCCCGCTTTCTTGACCATCGCAACGTTAGGCGCGTCTGCACAGGTTGCCTTAGGGAGTGGGGTCACTACCGTAGGTGTCTTGTAGACGATGAGAGAATTTACGTTGTCATAGTAGTTGTCGCCATAGCTTTTGTCAGGCGTCTGGCTTGTGACATATTCATCCGGATTGTCCACGTTGTAAACTTTGCAGAACACTTTCACCTCTTCAAACTGATGGTAAAGATCTTTTACCACAGGTGTTTTGGTCGTGAATGTGGTGCCTGTAGCTCCCGCAACCTTGGCGTAGTTGCCCTGACCGTCAGACATGTACCACTGCATTGCGATCTTCTTGTTCGCCTTGTTTCTTACCGTTGCGGTGAAAGTAACGTCCTGGTTTTCAAAGAGCAGTCTTTGAGGAGTAGTCACTATTACGGAGAGATCTCTCTTCTTGTCCGCCTTGAATACCTTGTACCTTACGCTTCCGTTAGGGTCTTCGACTTTGCAGCGATATTCTGCAGGAAGAACCGCGATTGCCGGAGTCGTGTAAGTTGCCGAAGTCGCGCCGGAAATATCCTTCCAGTTCGTACCGTCGTACGACTGCCATTGATACTTCAGCGCCAGATTCTGTGTTGAATAAGCTGTTCCGTCGAATGTGGCGGTAGCGCCCGACTCAATGTAAGCGTTGTCGGCGGAATTTTTGAAAACGATGTCCGACAAAGGCCACAACTCAAAGTTAACCTTTACAGTTTTCTTTTCTTTTTCCACCGGATCGGCGATGTCGGCAGGAGCCACTTTACAAACATAAGTGCCGTAATCGGTCTTTGCGATACTCGGGATAGTATACGAGGAGGCCTTGGCGCCGGAGATTTCCTTACCGTCCTTGTACCATTGATATTCGTGATTTCCCGTAGCGGTGAAGGAGAACTCCGCCTTTTCTCCTACATTCTTTCTCAACGTGTAGTTGTCCTGCCCGCCGTTGTCATAATCCACCGTGATCGTACCGTCTGCCGCGGACTTTACGGTTATTGCTTTTGCAACTGCCTGAAAACCCGGCATGAAGCAAATCACTGTCGCAATGGCGAGCAATAATACCAGTATTCGTTTTTTCTCTTTAACTAACATCATTTTTTCCTTTCCGTTTTTCATACTCTTAGAAGAAATAACCGATTACATGGATTATAGCACGTACAATGTGGCTCCACAAGCAAGTAGAGACATTTTACGGGCAAATAGGCGATTCTTAAGATTTTCGTAAGAATTGTGAAGTGGGGGTAAGCCTGTTGATTGCTGAATGAATTTCGGTCCTGAGCTCCGGTTTCAAATCTTAATATACTTTGATGCTCTTCCCGCGCCGACGCGTTTAATGGAACCTTTTTTCACCATGCTTCCAAGCACAGCTTCCACCGTCGTGGGGCTGACATCCGGAAGAATTTTACATATTTCCGCCTTGGACAACGGCGTCAGGCTGTTTAACACCGTCGCTTCAATACGAGCTGTTTTTGTGATTTTTTTCCCGTGGACGACTGCGAAACGCTTATCAAGTTCTTTGTAGCACATATACAATGAAGACAAAAAGTTTTCAATAAAAGGGAAGTAAGAGTTCCCGTTTGTATGCCAACCATCGGAAGATTGCCGCAATGCTTCATAATAAGCGGTTTTATGATTATTAATCTGCTCTTCGAAGGAAACATATTTCCCGACGTCATATCCGCTTTTATATAGTAGAAGCAGGGAAAGTAATCGCGACATTCTTCCGTTCCCGTCTCTGAAAGGATGGATACATAAAAAATCCAAAATCACGCATGGGATCAGTAAAATTTGATTAATACTGGAGTTACCGCATGCGTCAAGATAGGCAAGTTCCAGTTGTTCCATCGCGGATTCCGTTTCGGTTGCGGAGACGGGTGAAAATCGAATCTTTCTGTTTCCGGTTGTGTCAATTTCAAGAATCACATTGTCATCCGTCTTATAGCGCCCGCCGTACTCATATCCGGCTGTAGATAGTAATATCTCATGTAATCGCAATATGTCATGTCGGCGAAAATTAATATGTTCAAAGCCCGTATGGATTTCATTTAAAGCGTCTCGATATCCCGCAATCTCCGCTTCATTGTGATCCAGCGGCGCACTGTTCTGATTGACGATCGCCGCAATACGTTCATCGTTTGTGACAATTCCCTCGATAGCGTTGGAACTCTTGACGGACTGAACCTTTGCAACTGATTCCAACTCTCTGAAAACGCGGACGTATTCGGACTTGCGAATACCCGACATCGTTTTCAGACTTGCAATGTTCATTGTCAGGTTCAGCAGACCTGCGGGTAAGTATCCGTTATCTAAAAAAGAATAATCGAATTTTCTCATGGTACCATCTCCTATCTGCATATAATATATCATTTTATATGCAGATAATCAAGAGGTTGAAACGAAATCTGCATATAATTATCCCGAATATATGCAGATTATCTTTTTTGTTATGCACATAAAAATATGCCGCTCACCTCGTCGGGACTCTGAAAAAAATTGACACGGATTTCACATCAATGTATTATATCAATGCAATAAAGTATTCGGTACAATTCAAGCAAAAACACTGTTGTTGTGTGCCTAATTTGTCGGTAGGTTTGTTTTCATTTCAAACGCGATGAGAATTAAACATGAGGGCGGTTGTGCCTGCTTGGGCGGAGTGGATATTGTTTGCATTTTATCTTAAAAAGAGATGATGTGTAACAGATATACGGGAGGACTGACTGTGAGTACAAAAAACAACATAACCGGACGCATCCTTGCGATGCTTCTGACACTTACATTTGCCGCGATATTGACATCGCTGTGCATTGAGCGGACGTATGCCGAGACGGAATGGAAAACCTGCGGCACGTGTGAATGGAAGATTGATTCCGAGAAAACCTTGATATTAAGACCGACAGACGGTATTTCCGGGGAACTTGACGACTGGGAAGAAAGTCCGCCGTGGCGCTACAATATGGATAAAATAGAGAAAGTGAAAATAATGCCGGGCGTAAAAGCGGTAACGTGCAGGAATATGTTTATCAACCTGCGGTTGCTGAAAGATATTGATATCTCAAATCTCGACACGACCGATGTACAGGATATGAAAGGTATGTTTGAGGGCTGCGAAGAGGTGACAAAATTGACTCTGAACGGTATTTCCACATCAAAAGCGACCACAATGGAGAACATGTTTCAGAGAATGTACAGGTTGGAGCAGGTAAATACATCCGCTCTGGATACCTCAAATGTCACATCGATGAAGAGCATGTTCAGATCGTGCGGTTCTCTGACGAGTCTGGATCTGAGCAATTTTAAAACTACGAAAGTAAATAACATGACGACTATGTTCGATGCCTGCACTAAGCTTGAGAATCTGAATATAGAGGGATTCGATACGCCGCAATTGCAGCAGACGGCCGGCATGTTCAGAAGCTGTGAGAAACTTAAAAAACTGGACCTGAAGAAGATAAATACGGCAAGAGTATGGACCATGGAATGGATGTTTCACGGATGCGGAAGCCTCGAGGAACTGGATTTGAGTAATTTTAAAACAGCTCGGGTGAGATGGATGTCGGAACTGTTTCACAATTGCGGCAGCCTGAAGAGCATTGACCTGAGCGGGTTGGATATGTCCAAGACGGAAACGACAAGTCAGATGTTCAGTGGCTGCGCCTCCCTGAAAAAACTCGATCTGAGCATGCTCAACACGCCGTTGAATGAGAACATGTACGCGATGTTTGAAAACTGCAGTGAATTGGAAGAGTTGAATTTAGGGAATTTAAATACCTCAAAAGTAACTCGTATGAGCGATATGTGCAGAGGCTGCGGTAAGTTAAAAACTCTCGATATCAGCGGTCTTGACACCGGTGAGGTCCAAAATATGGATGGAATTTTCATGAACTGCATTTCACTGACTGATTTGAACCTGAAAAACCTGAAGACCGATAAGATCGACAGCATGCGCAGCATGTTCAGTGGATGCCGCAGCCTTAAAAACCTTGACCTGAGTGGTTTGAAAGTACCTAAAGTCACGAGCATGTGGGAAACGTTTATGAACTGCGATTCCCTGACCGGTATCGACTTTGGGAGATTTGACTCCGTGAAACTCGAGTATATGGGGAACGCGTTCAAAGGTTGCCGCAGTCTCAAGACTCTTGATTTGAGCGGAATCAATACCACGTCTCTCATGAGCATACCCAATATGTTCAACGGATGCGCCGCTTTGGAAAAAATCAATCTCACCGGTTTTCATACATATAAAGTCAATGACATGGAAGGTGTATTCAACGGCTGCACCGCCTTGAAGAGGCTTGATATGAGTGATTTTGAAACTTTGAGTGCCATGAACATGGCGGATATGTTCAAAGACTGTAAAAATCTTAAGGAACTTGATCTCAGCGGGTTTGAAACTCCACAGGTTGATACCATGCGGGGAATGTTCAGCGGATGCAGCAGCCTGAAAAGCGTGGATTTCGGCGGCTGTGACTACACGGATACAGGATATACGGAAGACATGTTCAAGGATTGTGACAGTCTGACGAGTCTTAATCTGGGGAATTTCAGGGGCGGCGATGAGTTTATGCTGCCGCCCGGAATCAGGTTGCTGACCGTGAAACCCAAGGCAAAGGTCAAAGATGACGATGTCGCTCACTGGCGCGGGGTAGGCGCCGGAACGGCGCAGGAACCTAAAGGTGTTGAGTATGATAACATGACAGCGGTTATGGCCGATAATGAAAAGCGTGAATCGGGCGATGCCACGTACGTGAAATTACAAAAAGACGCTTCGGGTAACTGGATTGTGGGATCCGATATGCCGGACATTGAATGGGAGATCGTGGACAAAAGCAGAAATTCGAAAGGGAGAGTTACCGGGATACAGTTCGGAAGCGGAAATATAAGTTTTGACTGGGATGTGGCGGATCTGCTCAGAAGTTCGTCGGGATACAACAGGGATATGGCTATAGGTTGTCTATGCTTGAGCGACTCCGTTAAAAAAGGGAAGGCGGAGCAGGCGCTTAAGCGTCTTAAGTTGCGGGACAAGAACGAAGAAGACGGGATTGACATCTGCGATTCCAAGGAATATAAAAAATGGGGAAGCGGTTCTGCGCGGATTATATGCGTAAGGCGATTTTACAGAAACGGTAAACCATATAACATCATAACCGCCGTCGTAAGAGGGACCGCAGGGATAAAGGACTCCATGGAAGCGCTGGATTCGGGTGATTTCCGCAAGCAGGCGGGAGATATTGCCGATGAAATAAAAAAACTCCTTAAAGTAAACGGTATAGACGTAAAGGACGATGCCAACAGGTTTCTTTTTACGGGACACAGTATTGGAGGCGCGGTGGCGGCGCTCACGGCCCGCGAAATTGTGAAGAGCGGATGCATGGAGAAAAATGTGTATGCGTATACATATGCGTCGCCTTATACGCTTACGAAACGTGAAGCGTCTGAGAGCAGAAAGAACAATGTGAAAAATATACTGCATACCGAAGATGTCGTAACGCGGTTGGGCGATGTGCCGTATCTGTCAAGACACGGAGAAGACGTCAGGATTTCCTCTACGGGTGCAGACAAGAAAGAATTGCTCGGTGCGGAGCATAAAAAAATTGCGGGAGTTCCGTATGAGGTGTCGGACCCCGCATGGATCGCTCCTCATACGACGACGGCATATATGTGCCTTGTACTCAATAAGGATAAACTGGAAGAAATTGAAGAAAATCGTTCCCCCGGGAAGAAAGCGGAAGTTCTGGCAGAGCGGGGAAAGACCGTGAGAGGGCTTTTCGTGAAAGGGGCTGTTGACATATGCGTGAAAGATTCGGATGGCAGGAAGGTTGCGGTGATAGAGTCCGATGAAATAAAAAACGGCGGTTCCGGAAAAGTTGAAGTTTTTGTCTACAACGGTAAAAAAGTCGTATTCATAAAGGACGGCAAGGGCTATACCGTGGAGTTGAAGGCCAAAGGCAAAGGTAAAATGTCGTATGCGGTAAAAGATACCGTTGATCGTTCCGAAAACGGCTTTGAAGAGTCGGAGAAGATTTTTACCGGCATCGCGACGGAGCCGGGTAAATATATGACAGGTGATGTGAGCGACGATATTTCCGGGAAAGACGTGAAACTGTATGTCGTGAACTCCGCCGGCGATAAAATCAGGGAAATTGCGGAAGACGGATCGGAAAAGACGATACATAAGGCGGTTCCGAACCGGAATGACAAAACTGAAGATGCCGGAAAAGATAAGGGGAACAACACGCCTGACAGGAGGCTTTCCGACAAAGGTGATTCTTCCGGCGCGAAAAACGGCAACGGTGGCAGAAAGGGTACGCAGGAAGGACGGAAAATGCCGGGAAAAGTCGTGGGACTGAAGATAAAGGCAGGGAAGAAAGGAAAGGTTCTGCTTAAATGGAAACGTATCAAAAATGTAAGCAGCTACCGCATATATCGTGCGATAAAGGCGGGCAAAGGAAAGAAAGGCGAACTTAAATTCAAACTCATCAAGAGCACAAATAAGACGAAATTTGTGGACAGGAAACTCAGGCGCGGAATACGCTATGTGTACAAAGTGAGAGCAGTTATGAAGTCCGGAGGTAAAACCGTCTGCGGCGCATACTCCGCGAAGAAAAGCGCGCGTGCCGTTTGAAGGGCTGTCGGATTATTATTGCCCGGGCTAACGCCGCGGTCCGATTCACGCTGATGAGCGTTGCGCGGGAATTGCTTTCGTGTTAAAATATTCTCAATCAATAACGACGGTAACAAGGAGGGAAACCGTAATGAAAGGCTACACAAGTGAAACTATTAGAAATGTCGCTTTACTGGGTCACGGAGGTTGTGGAAAGACAACCTTTCTGGAGGCCGCGTTGCTTGAAACGGGCGTGATCAAGAAATTGGGTAAGGTCGAGTCGGGGAACACCGTTTCCGACTATGACAAGATGGAGATAGAAAGAGGCTTTTCCATAAATACATCGGTAGTGCCGATAGAATGGAAAGACAGTAAGATAAACTTTATCGACACGCCGGGTTACTTTGACTTTGTGGGTGAGGTAAATGCGGCGCTCAGAGCTTCTGAGGCCGCCGTAATCATGGTGGACGCCGGAGCCGGTATCCAGGTAGGGACAGAAGCCGCGTGGAAAGCGTGCGAGAGATATTCTACACCGCGCTTTATAGTGATAACAAAGAGGGACAAAGACGAGTTTGATTTTTACAAGACATTTGAGGAGCTGAAAGGGAAGTTCGGGGACGCATTGATCCCGCTCTCATGGCCTTTGTCCGCGGAAATCGACGAAGATCTGAAAGAAGCGATAGCCTCCGCCGATGATGAACTCATGGAAAAGTATTTTGAAGGCGAGGAATTCACTGATGAGGAGATCAGAAAAGGACTGGTGAAGGGAATCTCCGAGGGGGCGATAGTTCCCGTTTGCTCATCAGCTTTTGAACTTGGCCACGGTGTCGAAGGTCTGCTCGATCTTCTTTTGACATACGTTCCCACACCGTTGCAGCACGGTCCGTATAAGGGCTTCAACAACGCAAATGAACATGTGGAAAGACTCTGCCTGACCGATGCGCCTATGTCCGCGTTTGTTTTCAAAACCATAGTGGATCCGTTTGTGGGAAAAATTTCGATCATGAAAGTCGTTACCGGCAAGATGGAATCCGGAACGGAAGTATATAACGAGAGAGCGGGGAAATCCGAGAAACTCGGGAAACTGTTTTTTATGAGAGGAAAGGAACAGACCGAACTCAATTACGCGGAGGCGGGAGATATCGTTGCGGTGGCAAAGCTTCAGTACACGCAGTCGGGAGATACTCTCTGCGACAAGAGCGATATCATCAGGTATCTCCCTCTCGATTACCCGTCACCTACCTACTTCGTGGCGATTGAACCGGAAGATAAGGGCGATGAGGAGAAGATGGGCAGCGGTCTCAACAAGTTGAGAGAGGAAGATCCGTCGTTCGTGGTGGAGAGGAACCCGGAAACCCATCAGACGCTTCTCGGCGGTCAGGGCGACATGCAGCTGACCATCATAATGGCTAAATTAAAGGACAGATTCGGCGTCAGCGTCAAGACGGTTCCTCAAAAGATAGCGTACAGGGAGACGATCAAAGGCAGTTCGGATGTTCAGGGCAAGCACAAAAAGCAGTCGGGCGGAGCCGGGCAGTACGGTGATGTACACATCAGATTCTCACCGTCTCAGGAAGAGGGTCTTGAATTCAGTGAGGAGCTGTTCGGCGGTTCGGTGCCGAAGAATTATGTTCCCGCGGTTGAGAAAGGATTGCTGGAATGCATGGAAAAAGGACCTCTTGCAGGTTGTAAATGCGTGAATGTAAAGGCTGTGCTGTATGACGGTTCTTATCACGATGTGGACTCCAACGAGGTTTCGTTTAAGCTTGCCGCGGGGATAGCGTTCAGAAAGGGTATGGCAGAGGCGAATCCTTGCCTGCTCGAGCCTATCATGCACATGGAGATATACGTTCCCGATGATTACATGGGAGATGTAATGGGTGACATGAACAAGCGTCGCGGTAAGATTCTCGGAATGGAACCTCAGACTTCCGGAGAGCAGAAACTTCTTGCGGAAGCGCCGCAGGCGGAGTTGTTCGATTATGCGCTGGGACTGCGCTCGATGACTCAGGGAAGAGGAACGTTCGAAATGTCGTTTGAAAGATATCAGGAAGTTCCTAAGGCCATGGCGGATAAAATTATCGCCGAACATCAGGTAAGTGAAGAAAAGTAGGAAATGTGGAGTGGCTGCCGATCAGGTCCGGAGCGGACCTGATGAGAGGGCAGGGAGCAAATGATGCTCCCGCCCTCGGAGGTTCATATGTGCCGATATCGGGCGACCGGGCGATATGAACCTCCGGTAGCCACTTTACGGTAGAAAGACATAGACATAATAGAGATAATATGGCGAAGAAATTAAAAACAGTATTTGTGTGTCAGGAATGCGGGTATGAAAGTCCGAAATGGCTCGGACAGTGTATTTGCGGCGCATGGGGCTCCATGGTCGAAGAAAAAGTCCATGACTCCGTCGAGGATATGAGGGGGAGAATAAGCGTAACCTCACAAAAAGACGGTAAACATGCAAGAACGTCACGGCTCAAAAATGTAGGCTCCGCCGAGAGAGAAAGACTTGATACCGGCGTCGGAGAATTGAACAGGGTTTTGGGAAAAGGTCTCGTAAAGGGGTCTTTAACTCTGATTTCCGGAGAACCGGGGATCGGAAAGTCAACGCTTATAATGCAGGTCGCCGCCAATATTGCGGAAAAATACGGTTCCGTGCTCTATGTTTCAGGTGAAGAATCGGAA
>CP016202.1:1669140-1675749 GCA_003433295.1 Eubacterium minutum ATCC 700079
AGATCAAGATGAGAGCGGACAGAATTTGTCCTTCAATAAGTGACAATCTTTTCGTCCTTGCGGAAACCAACATGGAGAACATATACGTTGCGTGTGAGAATATAAACCCCGGGTTCCTGATTATAGACTCTATACAGACCATGTATACCCGGGAACTTGAATCCGCGCCCGGCAGCGTGTCACAGGTGCGGGCGTGCGGCGGCATGCTTATGAGGATGGGAAAAAGTTCCGGTTTCCCCGTATTTATAGTTGCGCATGTCACAAAGAGCGGAGAACTGGCGGGACCCAAGATACTTGAACATCTGGTGGATTGTGTACTCAATTTTTCGGGAGAACGCGACCGTGAGATAAGAATTTTGCGCGCATACAAGAACAGGTTCGGAACCACCGGCGAGATCGGTGCGTTCAGAATGGAGCACGAGGGACTCGTGGAAATAAAGAATTTGTCGGAAAGTTTTCTGGAAAGTACGGGGGAGAAGACGGAGGGGTCCGTCGTGACCGCCGTATATGAGGGCAGCCGTCCCGTGTTTCTTGAAGTGCAGGCGCTCACAACTCCCGCAAACATAGGATTTGCAAGGCGTACGGCTGTGGGCGTCGATAATCAGAGGCTTGCCATGATTCTGGCTGTGCTGGAGAAAAAGCAGGGGATGAACATGCTCAATCAGGACGTGTATGTTAATGTCGTGGGCGGGCTTAAACCTGACGATACGGCGATAGACCTCGGCGTGGCGCTTGCCGTATACTCGTCGATGAGGGAAATGACCTGCAATAAAACCACGATTGCGATAGGTGAGGTCGGTCTGACCGGTGAGCTGAGGTCGGTATCCTCGGCGGAGAAGATAGCATCTGAGGCTGAACGGCTCGGATATGAAAGAATTATAACGCCGCTTAAGAACGCGAAACAGTGTTCAATGCGCAGAGACCGCGGAAGCGGGTTCACCATAGTAGGCGTGAAAAATCTGAGCGACGCCATAGCTGAATTCAGAAGCGACGGTTAGAGATAAAATAGCCGGCGGCAAAGCGGCGCCCTCCGCTGTCAGCTCCCGATTAAAGTGAAGATTACGGAGTCGAACTCGCGGAAATTCGTATGAGATACGAGTGTCCGCCGACTGAGCCGGTCTAAAGTGAAGAGGACGGCAGCCGTGGTCCCTGCGAGTAGTCCTCGTCGTCGGTAAGGCCTTTTCCGACGATATTTTTTCCTATACTTCTGCCGAGGTTTCTGACGTTCCCCGCGCCACGTGCCCCGTCGGACTCCACGTGCCCCGCATGTTTTTTCTCAAGAGGGATTTCAAACCAGAAAGTACTGCCTTCTCCGAGCGTGCTCTTGACGTCGAAGTCGGCCTTGTGTAAGGTCAGTATTTCTTTGACTATGGAAAGCCCCAGCCCGCTGCCTTCTGTCGAGCGGACATGATGCGTGCTTGATTTATAGTAACGTTCCCATACGTGCGAAATTTCATCGGGAGCGATACCCTCGCCGTGGTCGGTCACATAGAAACGAACCTTCCTGCCGAGTCCCGTCAGTCCAATGATGATCTGTTTATCCTCACCGCAGTATTTGACGGCGTTGTTGATAAGATTGTTCATAACCTGTTTTATCTTTGCCTCATCGCCTTTTATGAAAAACGGTCCGGGTTCGCGGTTGAAAATTATCTCGTATGAATCGCTTTCCGTAAGAATTTCATATGAGGCTATTATGGAATCGGTAGCCTTTCCGAGATCGAAGGTCTTTTTTTCAAGGACAATGCGTTTAGACTGCATCCTCGACAAGTTGAGCATGTCGGTCACCAACATATTCAGCCTGTCCGCTTCTTCTATGATTACGGACAGATGCTCGCCTCGCTTTGCCGGGTTGTTGCCCGACAAATCGCGTACCATTTCCGCATAGGATTTTATCATCGTCAGCGGCGTACGAAGATCGTGCGATACGTTTGCGATGAGGTCTTTCTGATACATATCGGTTTTCTCCAGTTCGCCTTCCGCCTGTGTAAGAGTATCCGCAAGCTCGGAAATCTCGGTAAAATGTCCGCCGCGAAACTTGACTCCGTAGTTTCCTTTTCCCATCTTCGCCGCGGATACGGTTATCGACTTGATCGGTCTGGAAATTCTGCTTGAGAGGTACAGAGCCATGGCCAGCGAAAGAAGCACTGCGATTATAGTTACATAGATCAGCTGTGAACGCAGTATGTTGATGGTGGATTGCACCGGAGCGAGCGGAGAAAAAACGTATATTATGTAAGAGCGTTTATTCTGATTGTCACGCAGGTAGGTCGCGTACCCGACGGTTTTCTGCTTCGTCTTGTCTTCGCTCACCAAACTGGCGCTGTTTAGAGTGCCGTTGTCCAGTTTGCTGTTGAGCTGGGAAACCGCCGTGGAATACCTGAGGTTATAGAAAGATTCGGGCACCATAAAATTCCCGGCAATCACCTTGACGAGATATTCGTTTGCGTTGACGTCGTAGATATATATGGTGAGGTCGTTGGATGTGGATTCTTTGGAAACGATACTTTCCAGCACTTCCTTGTTGTACCTGCTCGCTTCAAAACGATTTTGTATCTCGTTTGAAATATCGACCGTTTGGGACATTTTCATCTCGGAGTAGTAGCTGTTGAGAAAGAAAAACTGAAGTCCCCATATAAGAAGAAGTATTATAACACCGAAACCTGTGAAATAAACCCACAATTTAAATTTTATGCTCTTAAAATCAAATCTTTTGTTTTTCATGATATATGTCGTTTGTATCCGAGTTTTGCCGGACCTTCAATTCTGACTGCAGGACGCAACAAGCAAGCCCCGGACCCCGATACTGTTTACGATACCGGCATCCCGGAACTTGTCAAACGACCCGGCAACGGCTTAATTAACTGTCGTATTCGAATTTATAACCCACACCGCGGAGCGTGACTATGAAATCGCGATAATCGCCGAGTGCGTTTCTTAGATTTTTGATATGCGTATCTATCGTTCTGTCATCGCCGAAGAAGTCGTACCCCCATATGTCCGCGAGAAGTTTATCTCTGGAAAGAGCGATGTTTTTGTTCTCGATCAGATAAAAGAGAAGGTCGTATTCTTTAGGTGTGAGTTCGACTCTGCTGCCGTCCACCGCAACCGTGCGGGCCGCTATATTGATTTCGAGACCGTCAAATTTCAGAAGATCGGTTTTGAGCGAAGAAGCCGCATTCTTTCTGTTGAGAACGGCGTTGATTCTGGCCATCAGTTCTTTCGGGCTGAACGGCTTGACGATATAGTCGTCGATCCCGAGTTCGAATCCGAACAGTTTGTCATATTCCTTGCCTCTTGCGGAGAGCATGATGGTCGGAATGTCCTTTATTTTTTTTATCTCCTTGCACGTGGAAAATCCGTCGAGCTTAGGCATCATGATATCTAAAATTACCAAATCGTAATCGTTGAGTTTGCACAGCCCGACGGCGCTCATGCCGTCCGTGGCCTCGGTGACCTCATGTCCGTTGAATTCCGCGTATTCTCTGATTACCTCGCGGATCTTGGGTTCATCGTCGACTACAAGTAACTTACTCATACTTTCTGTCCTCCTTAAATAGTTTCCGTGGAAAACCTGTTTACGTCGGTAAACCCGGTTTTCTAAAATCATATTACCGGTATGTGTTTTTTCAATGTTTTTGATATATGAATTTTACCATACTTGTGTGTGCTTTGGAACAGATATCTTGCACCGTTCAATCATTCCCCGCTCTTGACGTAAAAGCCCATAAGTTTTATACTGAATGTGTATAGTTGCATTGGAAATACAAGATTTTTATGCAGTATACAGACTTGTTCCACAAAGGAATAGCGGGAGCAAATTCACCTGAAGTGCGTTCGGCCGGCAAGACGTGTGGAAATGATCGGGCGGTACGCACGCTAAAAATGAAGAAAGGAGGAAAAATGTTAAAGAAACTTGGAAGAGCTTTGATTACCATAACAGGCGGGGCGATCGGGTATCTGGTATGTCTGCTCATGTGGGTTGTGCTTGAGAAATCCGGATACAGAATAAGCAATGTGTTTACGGCGAACCAAAGAATAGGTGTCGCGGTTATTTTTGTATTTTTTTTCGCAATTATTTTTTTCAAGCTTGCGCCTATTATGGGACGGCAGAGCTTTAAAGTCGCAAATAACATAGAAAGCGATCTTGAGGGAGTGTCGGGCAATAAAATTCTGGCGGGCTTCATCGGTCTTATGATGGGCTTCGTCATAGCGTTCTTCGTTTCTCAAACTGTGATATTTGTGATAAATCCGTATCTGAGGGCTTTGATAAACATACTGCTTTATATCTTTTTCGGCTTTTTCGGAGTGGTGGTCGCAAGCAGCAAGGGGAGCGATCTGATCGCCCCGGTACTGTCGCAGCGGAAGCAGGGACAGAATCAGGAGCAACCGAAACCTTTTGCAAAGAGCAGGAAGAAGTCGGGCGAGATACCCAAGATAATAGACACAAGCGTTATAATCGACGGTCGTATTGCCGACATAATAAGAACCGGCTTTCTGGAAGGACCTATCGTTATACCGGAGTTTGTGCTGGTTGAACTGCGTCACATTGCGGATTCCTCGGACTCTTTAAAAAGGACGAGAGGACGCAGGGGGCTTGATATACTCAAGAAAATACAGACAGATTACGGCGTTGAAATATACAACACGGACGGAGAAAAATCGCTCAAGGAGATTGCGGAAGTCGATGTGAAACTTCTGAAGCTCGCGCAGATAATGAACGGCAAGGTGGTCACCAACGATTATAACCTGAACAAGGTTGCTGCAATAAATGACGTCAGTGTGCTTAATATCAATAAGCTCGCAAACTGTCTCAAACCCATCGTGCTTCCGGGAGAAGAGATGGTGGTTCATCTGGTGAAGCAGGGCAAGGACAACAATCAGGCGATAGGGTATCTGGATGACGGAACGATGATCGTTGCGGAAGACGGAAGAAAGATGATCGGAAAGACGACGAAGCTTACCGTTACAAGCGTTTTGCAGACGTCTGCGGGCAAGATGATTTTCGGACGATTGAAAGTATAGAAAGAGGACTGATTTGAAAATGAGAATAGGACACGGCTTTGATGTGCATGCTCTGGTGCCGGAAAGAAAGCTGATTTTGGGCGGTGTGGACATTCCTCACGAAAAAGGTCTGCTGGGGCATTCGGATGCCGACGTTTTGACGCACGCGCTTATGGATGCGATGCTCGGCGCGGCAGGGCTGGGAGATATAGGACGACTTTTCCCGGATACGGATCCCCGGTACGAGGGGATATCCAGCCTGACTCTGCTGAAAGAGGTGGGGAACAGGCTTGCCGACGAGGGATATATATTGGAAAATGCCGATATAACGATTATTTGCCAGGCGCCTAAGTTAAAAGATTATATCGGGCTCATGCGGGAAAATGTGGAAAACTGTCTCGGTCTTCCCGAGGGCGGCGTGAATATAAAGGCGACTACGACAGAGAAACTCGGCTTTGCCGGAAGAGAAGAGGGCATTGCGGCGGAAGCTGTCTGTCTTATAAAGGAAAGTGACGCGGTATACGTCGGAGAGTACAGTATAAGCGGTATATATACATAATGCTGCAAATGTATGCCGTACAGGAAGATGTGAGACGCGGCAAAGAATAAAAATACAGAATTACAGATGCATAATTACGGGAGGAAAGATGAGACTTACACAAATGCATGTAAAAACCTTGCGGGAGGTACCGAGCGAGGCGGAAATACCGAGCCATGTACTTCTGCTCAGAACGGGAATGATACGCAAACTGGTTTCCGGTGTTTACGGCTTCATGCCCATGGGGTGGAGATCCATTCGCAAGATTGAAAATATAGTGAGAGAGGAAATGGACGCTTCCGGCGCGCAGGAAATACATATGTCCGCGATTCAGCCCGCGGAACTTTGGGAGGAATCGGGACGGTGGAGTGCTTACGGCCCCGAACTTTGGAGAGTCAAGGACAGAAACGGCAGGGACTTTTGTCTGGGTCCTACGCATGAAGAAGTCTTTACCGATATAGTCAGGAACGATATTGAATCATATCGACGTCTGCCGGAGATGCTCTATCAGATTCAGACGAAGTACAGGGACGAGGCAAGACCCCGCTTCGGTCTGATGCGAAGCAGGGAATTCATAATGAAAGACTGCTACTCTTTTGATATGGATGAAGCCGGGCTGGATCACAGTTACCGGGTTATGTACGATGCATATGACAGGATTTTCAAGCGGTGCGGTCTAAGCTGCAGAGCGGTCGAGGCGGATAACGGCGCCATAGGCGGAAGTAAGTCGCACGAGTTCACGGCGATTTCGGAAGTGGGAGAAAGCGAAATAGCTTATTGTGAGAAATGCTCTATGGCGGCTACCGTGGAAAGAGCGGAGTGTGTCGATGCGGACGCGGACAGTGGGCTTGAGATGCTTCCCCTCGAAGAAGTCAACACTCCGGGAACTGAGACGATTGAAGAGGTCGCCGCTTTTTTGGATTTAGATAAAAAGCAGACGATAAAGGCGCTTCTGTTTGCAAAATACGATGAAAACGGTGATGAAGACGGGTATGTTGCCGCGTTTGTGAGAGGTGACAGAGAACTCAACATGACAAAACTCGTGAATGCGCTTGGAATCGCCGAACACC
>CP016202.1:1675774-1680698 GCA_003433295.1 Eubacterium minutum ATCC 700079
TTGAGTTCGCGGACGAGGAGAAGATGGGAAAACTGACGGGTGCGGTCGGCGGATTTACGGGTCCCGTGGGGCTGCACGACTGTATCGTGGCGGTGGACAGCGAACTTCCGGGGCTTAAAAATCTCTGCGCCGGCGCCTGTAAAAAGGATTTTCATATGATCAACGTGAATTATGGCAGGGATTATAAGGCGGATATAGTGACCGATTTGAAAGTCCTTGCGGAGGGTGACGCCTGCCCCGTGTGCGGCGCTCCGATTCGCCGGACCAGAGGGATTGAAGTCGGGCAGGTTTTTAAGCTCGGAACAAAGTATTCACAGATGATGGGCGCGTATTTCAACGATGAAGCGCAGGAACAGAAGCCTATCGTGATGGGATGTTACGGAATAGGTGTTACCAGAACTCTTGCGGCAGTGGTGGAACAGCATCATGATGAGAACGGGATCGTCTGGCCTTTTGCAATCGCGCCGTATCATGTTATCATTACCCTCATAAAACCCGAAGACCCTCAACAGAAGGAACTGGCGGAAAAAATCTATGGCGAGCTTAATGCAAGCGGCGTGGAAACGCTGCTGGATGACAGAAAAGAGCGTCCCGGTGTGAAATTCAAAGATGCGGATCTGATCGGCATTCCGCTGAGAATTACCGTCGGAAAACTTGCGGGAGAGGGCAAGGTTGAGTACAAGCTCAGACGGGAAACCGAAAAGGTTGAAATCACGGCAAAGGAAGCGATCGAGAGTGCCGTTGAACTGGTCAGGAACGAAGGCGCGGGCAGATTACGCCGGTAAGACAAAATGTTGAAAAAAAAATTACACGATTATATAGAACTGTTTTGGGAATTCTTCAAGCTGGGGATGCTGACGGTAGGCGGAGGAATCGCCATGATTCCGCTTATACAGCGTGTTGCGGTTGAACGGAAAAAATGGCTTTCCGAGGAAGATATGATCGACTGTATCGCGGTCTGCCAGAGCCTGCCGGGAGTCATAGCGATAAACGTTGCGACCTACATAGGCTTTAAGACGGGCAGAACCGCGGGAGCCGTAGTTGCGACGCTCGGAGTGATTTTACCGAGTTTCTGCGCGATAATGATTGTGGTGGAAGTTCTCCGGGGAATAGGAGACAACGAGTATGTCTCGGGGGCTTTGGCAGGCTTCAGAGCCGCGGCTGCCGGCTTGATAGCGTATGCGGCTTTCGGCGTTTCCGCAAATGTAATAAAGAATGTATTTGCCGCATTGATTGCGGTGGCGTCGGCGGTTGCCGTGATTGTTCTGGACATAAACGCAGCATATGTTGTGGCGGCGTGCATATTGATCGGGATTTTTTACCGCTACCTTACCGTCCGGTCGGTAAAACGTTAGACCGGTTGAGAGGATCCGAAAAGAGAACATGCGATTTGAGAGAATCCGGGAAGGGAACGCACGATTTGAGAGAATTCGAAAAGTAATCGCGCGAAGGGAGAAGACTTTGAAACCTTGAGGAAAGGCTGCTGTGATGATATACCTTAAACTTTTTCTGTTATTTGCGAAGATCGGTATGGTAGGGTTCGGCGGAGGCAACGCCATGCTTCCTCTGATCTATCAGGGGGCGAATAACCTCAACCTGATGGGTGAGTCGGAATTCAGCAATCTCGTTGCGATAGCGCAGGTGACGCCGGGTCCCATAGCGGTGAATGCCGCAACTTACGTGGGGTACAACACCGCGGGATTTGCGGGGGCGCTCGTAGCCACATTCGGGGTAGCTCTGCCGTCCTTTGTGCTCGTGATGATAACATGCCATTTTATATCCAGATTCAAGAACAGCGCGGTGGTTGAGGGCGCATTTGAGGGCATCCGTCCGATGACGGCGGGATTGCTGGCGGCGGCCGTGTATTTTGTAGGCGGGACGACATTTAAAAAGCCGGAAGTCATTCCGGCGGCAATCTGCGTTTTGACGATTCTGCTTGTCGCAAAGACCAGAATAAGTCCCATATGGATATTGCTTGGAGCAGGTGCGATCGGCGCACTGTTTTGCAGATGATTGGATATGATTGAAGTATGATAAAGACCGATTCGATGAGGGATAACCCAAAGCGCGGTCGGAGTATTGTTTCGTAGACGTTTTAATATGGAATTTGATTGAAGAGAGCGGAAAAGAAAGAGGAAAAAGAGGAAAATAATATGAAAAAAGTAGTGATTGAGATGGAGAACGGCAAGATGATGTCGGGTGAACTTTATGATGATGTTGCGCCTGTTTCCGTGGATAATTTTGAGAAACTTGCAAATGACGGATTTTACGACGGACTCACATTTCACAGAGTGATTCCGGGATTTATGATTCAGGGCGGCTGTCCCGCGGGAGACGGGACGGGCGGACCGGGTCACACTATAAAGGGAGAGTTCGCCGCAAACGGAGTGCGGAACGATCTGAAACACGTGAGAGGAGTTCTTTCCATGGCGCGTTCGATGATGCCTGATTCGGCGGGCTCGCAGTTCTTTGTCATGGTTGCGGATGCGCCGCACCTGGACGGAAATTACGCCGCGTTCGGAAAGATAACCGAAGGACTTGATGCGGCGGACGAGATCGTGAACGTTTCAAGAGATGCCATGGACAAGCCGCTTGAACCTGTCGTGATCAAGACCATTACGGTGGAATAGCCGGAGCGCGTGATTTATGCGAGGTGTCAGTGACGGACACGCCATATCCCGGCTTTGCGATACGCGCGGTGCGCTGATGCGCCGGGAAATAACGGGAAGGGATGTAGTGAAAGGAAACGGATAGAAAATGAGAATCTACAATACTCTGAGCGGTAAAAAGGAAGAACTTGTACCTCTGCGCGAGGGGGAGATTTCGATGTATGTATGCGGCCCCACCGTATATAATTTTTTCCATATCGGTAACGCAAGACCGCTGGTGGTCTTTGACACGATGCGAAGATACCTGCAGTACCGCGGGTATAAGGTGAAATACGTTCAGAATTTTACCGATGTTGACGACAAGATCATCAACAGGGCGAGAGAGGAAGGATGTACGGCGCCCGAAATCGCTGAGAAATATATAGAGGAATATTTCAAGGATACCGCCGCGCTCAACGTGAAGAAAGCCGACGTCCATCCGAAAGTTTCGGAACACATTCCGGAAATAATGAAATTTGTGAAAGACCTCGTGGATGAATCTTTCGCGTATGAAGCTGACGGGGATGTATATTTTTCCACGAGAAAATTCCCGGAATACGGAAAATTGTCGGGGCAGAACATAGACGACCTGGAGTCCGGAGCGAGGATTGCGATAGGGGAAGTGAAAAAAGATCCTTTGGATTTTGCGCTTTGGAAAGCGAGAAAAGAGGAAGATGAAATCGCGTGGGAGTCCCCGTGGGGTATGGGAAGACCGGGCTGGCACATAGAATGCTCCGCCATGGCAAAAAAACATCTCGGAGCTACCATAGACATACACGCGGGCGGACAGGATCTTCAGTTTCCTCACCACGAAAATGAAATCGCCCAGTCGGAATGCTGCAACGGCGCGCCGTTTGCGAGGTACTGGATGCATAACGCGTATATAACCATGAACCGGCAGAAAATGTCGAAGTCCAAGGGGAACTTCTTCACGGTCAGAGATATAAGGAAGACGTACACCGGCGAGGAAATCAGATTTTTTCTGCTGTCGGGTCACTACAGAAGTCCGATAGACTTCGGGGAAGACCTCATGAAACAGGCGCGCGCGAGTCTTGAGAGGCTTCATAACTGCAAGGAAAATCTCCTTTATCTTACCGAAAGCGGAAAAGCCGGTGATATGACCGAATCGGAAAAAGATGTGTGCAACGGCTACGAAACGTATCGAAACAGGTTCATTGACGTTATGGACGACGATTTGAACACGGCGGACGGAATCAGTGTCGTGTTTGAGCTGGTCACGGCGATAAACAGCGCGGTCCGCGCGGACACGACCGCGGAATTCGCGAAGAAGTCACTTGAAACCCTCATGGAATTTGCCGATGTTCTCGGGATCCTTCAGATTGAAGAGGACAATTCCGTGGACGAGGAAATCCGGAAACTTGTCGATGAAAGGCAGCAGGCACGTAAGGACAAGAATTTTGCAAGGGCGGATGAGATAAGAGATATGCTCAGGGAAAGAGGCATAACTCTGAAGGACACTCCGCAGGGCGTTCAGATAGTCAAAGAGTGAGAAGAATGATGGAAATCAACCCGAAACTTGCGGACACCACGCTTCTGGCATACATAGGCGATGCGGTGTACGAACTTTACATAAGGCTGCATGTCATTGAAAGCGATATCCATTCCGTCAATAAAATGAACCGGAAAGCGATAGAGCACGTGTGCGCCGACAGCCAGGCCCGGATAGCGAAAAATCTTATGAAAGGTTTTCTTTCCGATGAAGAGGTGAAACTTCTGAAGCGTGCGCGGAACAACACAAAAACGCCTAAACCGAGAGGATCTTCGCAGACGGATTATAAGCTTGCGACGGGATTTGAGGCCCTGATAGGTTATCTCTATCTGAACGAAGACTTCGGCAGGCTGAAAGAAGTCATCGACAGGGCTGTGGAGATTGTTGAGGAGGAAAGCGGCGACGGGAGTCACTGAGCCGCAGCGGGCGGTTTTAGCCGATTACATTGATGGGAACGGAGAAATTTTATGAGTTATGCGGATAAACTGTTTGTTGCCAACATGAGAGAAATAATGGAGAACGGAGTGTCGGATTCCGGGTTGGAGGTCAGACCTCGCTGGGAGGACGGAACGCCGGCGCATACGTTGGCGGTCTTCGGGCTGGTTAACAGATATGACCTTGCAGAGGAATTTCCGATCATAACCTTGAGACGGACCTACTGGAAATCCGCGTGGGATGAGATTTCGTGGATTTGGCAGAAAAAGTCGAACAACATCAGTGAACTCAACTCGCACGTGTGGGACGAGTGGGCGGATAAGGACGGCTC
>CP016202.1:1680849-1721812 GCA_003433295.1 Eubacterium minutum ATCC 700079
ATCGGAAAAGCCTACGGATATCAAATGGGAATAAAGCACCGCTACCGCGAGGGCGATATGGATCAGGTCGACAGGGTGATATGGAGTCTTAAGAACGATCCCGGCTCAAGACGTATAATGACGAACATGTACAACCACCACGATCTGTCGGAGATGGCGCTGTATCCCTGCGCGTATTCCATGACGTTCAACATCGCGGGGAACAGACTTAACGCTATCCTGCACCAGCGTTCCCAAGATATGCTGACCGCCAACAACTGGAATGTCGTTCAGTACGCGCTGATAGTATATGCGATGGCATCGGCGTACGGATACGAGCCGGGAGAGCTTGTGCACGTTATCGCAAACGCGCACATCTATGACAGGCACGTGGATATCGTAAAGGAAATGATTGAAAACGAGCAGTTTGAAGCGCCGAAGTTTTTCATAGACCGCACCGTAAAGGACTTCTATGAATTCAATAAAGACAGTTTTAAACTTGAAAATTACAGATACAACCCGTTTGACAAAAAGATTGAAATCGCAATATAACGATGCGTTGGTACCGTACGGCAAGTCATCGCGAAACAGGCGCGACGGTTTACGCGGGGTCGGCGGGAAATCGGCGGAGATGGGAATCGGCGGACATTGCGATCGCGGAAGAAAATATAAAAATTATGTGGGGGAAACTGAATGAAGTTGATTTTGGCGGCCGATGAAAACTGGGCCATAGGATATAAGGGCGGATTGCTGTGCCATCTGTCAGCGGATTTGAAGTACTTCAAAAAGATGACGACCGGGCATGCCGTAGTTATGGGCAGGCGCACGCTTGAAAGCCTGCCGGGGAAGAAGGGGCTGCCGAATCGCAGAAACATCGTCCTTACGGCAAACAAGGAGTTTTCGGCGGACAACGTCGATGTTATCTGCCACGACATGAACGAGCTGATGAGAACGCTGAAAGACGGTAAGGGAGATGACGATGTCTTTGTAATCGGAGGCGCGAATGTTTACAGGCAACTTTTGCCGCTCTGCGATATATGCTATATAACGAAAATATACAAAACTTTTCCTGCCGATGTTCACTTCGTCAATCTCGACGATATGGAAGAGTTTGAAATAGCCGACGAGAGCGACCTCATGGAAGAAAACGGGATAAAATACCGGTTTGTCACGTACGAAAGAAAATCCCGGAAGAAAGCATGAAATCAGCTGAATCGGTGAGGAGACCCCGTTAAAAACCGGTCGAAGACCGAAGAAAGTATTGGAGCATGAAAGAAAAGATAAATCAGATAAAACATGAAGATGAGGAACTGATCTTCGGAAGAAATCCCGTGACTGAAGCTTTAAAGAGCGGAAGAGAGATTGAAAAGATCCTTATTCAGAAAGGCGCGGGAGGCTCTGTCGGCAGGATACTGCGTATGGCAAAGGAAAGAGGCGTTCCCGTCCGCGACGAGAGTAAGGCGAATCTCGACAAGAAGAGCGCGGGAGCATCTCATCAGGGAGTTGCCGCAATAATTTCACCCTATAAATATTGTCCCGTGGAAGATATACTCGCGCTTGCGAAAAAACGTGAGGAACCTCCTTTTATCATCATATTGGACGGTCTTGAGGATCCGCATAACATGGGAGCAATAATGCGGACGGCGGAATGCGCCGGCGCTCATGGAGTCATAGTTGCCAAGAGGAGAGCGGCGGGTATTACCGGAACCGTCGCGAAAGCTTCCGCGGGAGCGGTCGAATATCTGCCCTGCGCAAGAGTCGCCAACATAGCACGGACCGTCGATATGCTGAAAGAACAGGGATTGTGGATATACGCCTGCGACATGGACGGCGATACTTATTATAAAGCGGATATGAAAGGTCCGATGGCGCTGGTTATAGGCAACGAAGGTTCGGGCATAAGCCGCCTCGTAAAGTCGAAATGCGATTTTGTCGTATCGATTCCGATGCGTGGCAGAATCTCATCGCTCAATGCATCGAACGCCGCAGCGGTGCTCATGTATGAAATCAGGAAACAGCGAGATGCGGTTCTGTGAAAAAATTTTTAAGAGCAGTGTGTCAATGGAATTTTGTCAAGAGAATTTTATCGTAGTCTTAGTTGTCAAATCTTAGTTATCAAGAAAGTTTTGTCGTAGGAGAGGTTCTTGATATGAGAAGCGGATTAAAATAATGATGTGGCGTCTTAACAGTGAGACAGGCCGTTTGACAGCCTGCCTCTTTTTAATATCCGCTTAATATTCGCGATTTATGCTTCGACTGTTATTTGCGCTTCATTTCCTTAGGTGTAACGCAGGTTCCCGTCGCTCTTGCCACAATGATAGGCTCTTCGAGGAAATCAGCGGCGGATGCGTTGATGTCTTTTCTGGAAACGATGACCTTGCGTGCCTCAAAGGACATCTTTCGTGAAGAGTTTCCGATCTTTGTGATCTCGCCGTATGCCTCGATATAATCGCCTGCGAATGTAGGCGCCAGGAATTCGATGTTGTCGTATGCGCAGAACAGACCTTCGTCTCCGTCAAGTTTGATCAAAAGTTCCGTCGCAACGTCGCCGAACAGGTGTACCATGTGCGCCCCGTCAACCAGTTCTCCGCCGTAATGAGCATCCTTTGCGGACATCCTGAGGCGTAGTGTAGATGTAATTTTTTCTTCAGCCATTTGTTTACTCCTTTTCATTTTGTCGTTATCTCCGATCCCGCGTATAGCACGGGAATCGCTCATCTCTCCGATGAGCGATGAGTTAATTATAGTTATAAATACGGAGGCTGTAAATAACATTTGCAAAACTTGGGGAAATGTTTTACCATTGACGAAGAAAAGAGCGAACCGTTTTAGGTTCGATGAAAAAGGAGTGAAACAGAAATGAGTCAATACGATGGCTTCGGGCAGACGCGCGTGCTTGAACCTCAACACGTCCTGCCGACTTCGGCGTGGAAGTTGGACAACAGTCGTAATTTGGAATCCTTTGAAATGAGGGTTGATATACATAAAATACATATAGAGGGGACCAGCTTCAAACAGATCTGCCTTGAGGCGAACGACAACGACGAACGCATAAAACAGAAGATAATGGATATTGTCATACGACGCGGGAAACTCCATAACCCGGTGACGGATACGGGTGGGCTTTTTTTTGGCACCGTCAGCGAAATAGGCTCGGAGTATGAGAACGTTCTGAAGCTTAAGCCCGGTGACGAGATTATCTGCAATACATCCATGGCGTCCGTCCCGATCGGCATCGATAAGGTGAGTTCGATAGACAGAGCTTTCGGTCAGGTGGATGTGGAGGGTCACGCCATCGTGTACGACAAGATACCGGTGGTGAAGCGGAGCAAGGACGTAAACCTCAACCTGCTTCTGTATGCGCTGAACGAATCGGGAACCTTGCTGAAAGTGAGCAGCACCGCCGTGGGAAAGAGAAAATTTCTCGTCGTGGGCAATAATAAACTTACGAATCTGTTTTTCGGTTATGCCATAAAAAAAGTCGCGAGGGAAGATGCCGAGATAATCTGTCTGCTCGACAGAAAGACGGAATCCATGCTTGGCGGAAGTTCCATGGACAGGCTGATGGACAGCGTGTTCTCGGAAGTGCGCATGGTAGACATATTGAAGCCGTTGGAATGCATGGAAGAAATTCAGAAAAAGGCGCCGTTCGATCTGTCGGTTAACTGCGCGGATATACCCGGAGCGGAAACGATAAATATCCTGGCGACAAGGCAGGGCGGCACGGTTGTCTTTGCCAACCTGATAAATAACTACAACATTGCGCTCTATATAACGGAAGCGATTTCAAAACAGCTGGAGATAAAGTGTGCCGACGGCTTTGTGGCGTCGTATGAGAACTTCGACATAGACATAGTCAAAGACATAGCTCCGTACGTGGAGCGTGCCGTTGAGATGAACGTGAGATTCAACGATGACCCGGCGTATCCGATAAACAGGGAGAGCAGGCTCAGAGAGGTGTCGGGACAGCGGCAGACGATGCTGGAAGATTTTATCTGCGAGAGCAGAGCCATGGCGACGGTCCTCGATGAGATACTGACGGTGTCGAAATACGACTGCAATGTCCTTATAACGGGTGATACCGGCGTGGGCAAGGAGAATGTTGCAAACATCATCTATAAAAACAGCACCAGAAAGATGCAGCCGTTTATAAAAGTAAACTGCGCGTCCATAGCCTCCGAACGGCTCGAGGCGGATTTCTTCGGCATTGAGCGCGGCAGGAGCGGCTATTTTGAACGTGCCGACAACGGAACGATATTCCTCGACGATGTCGGTGAACTTTCCGCCGATATGCAGGCAAAACTGCTCAGAGCGATCCAGGACGGTGAGTTTTTCAGAGTGGGCGGCACCGCTCCGGTCAAGACCAATGTAAGGATTTTGTCGGCCACCAACAGGAACATGGAGAACATGATAAGCGAGGGGGAATTCAGACGCGACCTGTATTATCGGCTGAACGTGGTGCACATACAGGTTCCGAAACTCAAGGAAAGAATCGGGGACATAGCCGCTTTGACACGGCACTTCCTCGGCAAATACGGCAAAAAGTTCGACATGAAGAGAACCATAGACAGGGATGCGGTAGAGTATCTCAAGCAGTGTGACTGGCCCGGGAACATACGGGAATTTGAAAATACGATACAGCGACTTATGATAGGAACTCCGCGCAAGCAGATTACACTCATAGACGTTATGCGCGAGATGCACGGCGATGTATTTGAAACTTCCTCGGGAAATTCGGAAAACATGCAGGAGGGGCAGGTTATGGATCTTGACAGGATGGTAAAGAACTTTGAGAAGAACATTCTGAAACACGCCTGCGAGCAGTTCGGCTCGACCAGGAAAGTCGCAAAAGCCGTGGGGATCAGTCAGACGCAACTCGTGCGTAAGAAGAAAAAGTACAACCTCTGATCGTATTCTCGAATCGTATTTCCGAATCGCATTCCCAAAGGGGCGCCGCTTTGCAGAGAAGCGGGGCATGCGAAAACTGCGCCGCAAAGGATGGGCCGCACAACCGTGAACCGAAAATGAATCGTGATTGCCCCGCTATGAACCAAAAATGAATCGTAACAAGGATTGTCAAAAAATTGCCAAGTGGCGACATCGGAAATTATAGACATGTTTTATAAAGAAAACTATAATAAGGTCGTCGGCTTAATGTCGAATAAATTAGCTTTAAAATATTATTAAAATCTTTAGGAGGATAATGTAATGAAAAAAGGAAATCCATACGGAACTCACAGAGTAATTTCACCAAAGGGTGTTCTACCGCAACCCGCTGATGTTATCGATAACGATATGGAGATCTATGACAACGAGATCAAGATCGCTGTCAAGACTCTCAACATCGACTCGGCATCTTTCACGTCGGTTGTGGATCATGCCTGCGGAAAGAAGCCAACAGATGATTTGTCGGCAGATGACATCGAAAAGATAAAGGAAACGATGCTGGGAATCGTGGCTAAAGCAGGTAAGCATAAGAACCCTTGGACAGGTTCCGGTGGAATGCTGATCGGTACCGTGGAGGAGATCGGGCCTGAATGGAAAGGTGACCTCAAGGTTGGGGACAAGATTGCAACGCTCGTGTCACTTTCCCTTACACCTCTTGTGATCGACGAGATCCTTGAGATGAGACCCGCTATTGATCAGGTTGATATCAAGGGACATGCGATCCTGTTCCAGAGCGGCATCTATGCAAAGCTTCCTGCTGACATGGAAGAAGGCCTTGCGCTCTCTGCGCTTGACGTTGCGGGAGCACCTGCTCAGACGGCAAAGCTTGTTAAACCGGGAGACACCGTTCTTGTAATCGGCGGCGGCGGAAAATCAGGACTGCTCTGCCTCTACGAAGCAAAGAAGAGAGCGGGAGTTACCGGTAAGGTTATCTGTGCGGCGGGAACGCAGAGATCTGAAGACAGAGCCAAGAACCTCAACCTTGCGGACGAGTACTTCCATATAGACGCTACCGATGCGGTTGGAATGTATGAGAAAATAATGGAGCTTACGGACGGTGAACTTTGCGATGTTGTAATCAACGTTGTAAACGTGGAAAATACCGAGATGGCTTCAATTCTCGCAACCAAAGACGACGGTCTTGTATACTTCTTCTCGATGGCTACGAGCTTCACGAAAGCGGCACTCGGAGCTGAGGGCGTAGGTAAAGACGTAAATATGATTATAGGAAACGGTTACTGCAAGGGACATGCCGAGGTCACTCTGCAGGAACTGAGGGAAAACGAAGGCTTGAAGGATCTTTTCCGCAAGATGTATGCTTAATTTACTGAGCATTGTAATCGGCGGCCGCTCAATGAGTCCGAAAGGGACTCATTGAGCGGACACCGATGAAAGTCACGGCGTTTAGAAGCAGAAAAAAGAAAGAAAAGAGGAAAACAGGAGATTTATTATGGCTATTAGAAATTGGAAAGACATCCCTCTGTTCAAGGATGTCACTGAAGAACAGTGGAAGGACTGGCACTGGCAGGTTGCCAACAGATTGTCCACGGTAGAAGACATCAACAAGGTGATCAACCTGACGGACAAGGAAAAGGCCGATATAGAGAAGGTAATAGGGGGATTCAGAGTCGGAATAACGCCTTACTACGCTTCTTTGATGGATACGGACGATCCTACCGATCCCGTAAGGATGCAGGCGGTCCCTACGCTTGCGGAGATGCACAGATCTGAAGCCGACGATGCGGATCCTCTCCACGAGGATGCCGACTCACCGGCGCCGGGACTGACTCACAGATATCCTGACAGAGTGCTCTTCCTTATCACCGACCAGTGTTCAATGTATTGCCGTCACTGTACAAGGAGAAGGCTTGCGGGAGAAACCGACGGAGCGAGATCGAGAGAAGATATCGATGCATGTATCGAATACATCAGGAAGACCCCGCAGGTTAGAGACGTACTGCTCTCCGGCGGTGACGCTCTGCTCGTTGAAGACAGTACTCTCGAGTACATAATCAGCGAACTTCGCAAGATCGACCATGTTGAAATCGTAAGGATCGGAAGCAGAGTTCCTGTCGTTATGCCACAGAGAATTACCGACGATCTGGTTAACATGCTTAAGAAGTATCATCCGATCTGGCTGAATACACACTTCAATCACCCGCAGGAAATGACTTCCGAGTCAAAAGAAGCTTTGAGAAAACTCGCGGATGCGGGGATCCCTCTCGGAAACCAGAGTGTATTGCTCAGAGGTGTCAACGATGACAAGTCCATCATGATGGATCTGGTGCATGAACTTGCCCTGAACAGAGTAAGACCTTACTACATCTACATCTGCGACCTTTCCGTAGGTATAGAGCACTTCAGAACCACGATGGCAAAAGGTATGGAGATTATGGAAGGCCTGAGAGGACACACGTCCGGCTACTGTATCCCTACATTTGTAATAGACGCTCCGGGAGGAGGCGGAAAGACGCCTGTAATGCCTCAGTATGTAATCTCCGAAACACCGGACAAGATTATCCTGAGAAATTACGAAGGTGTTATCACGACTTACACGCAGCCGCATCTGCCTGATATTAAGTGCAACTTCAACTATCGCAAAGGTAAACCGGGAATCAAGGTTGAGGGTGTATCAGCTCTCGGCGAAGGCTTGCAGATCAAGTCGATGGAACCGGCACATCTTGCAAGACACGAAAGAAACAAGCATGAATAGGAAGTCTGCCTGACAGACCTATTGACAAAATAATGAATAGGGGGACTCAGTTCTCCCTATTCATTAAAACATTTTACCGGTAAGGGAGTTTTGATGGAGTTATTGCGGGAACTGTCAACTAAATACAAAACGTTATCCATAGTCGGCATGTCTAAGAATGCGGGGAAAACGACCGCCTTGAATTATCTGATAGAGGAGGCTATGGATGAGGGGATAAAACTCGGAGTAACGTCCACGGGAAGAGACGGAGAAACCCAGGATCTGGTTACCGGAACGGAGAAACCGAGAGTCTATTTAGATGAAGGAAGTCTCGTTGCCGTACCGTCTTTCCTTTATGAAATGTCGGATGCGGGGCTTGAAGTCATAAAGAGAACCGATTATTCGACCGCGATAGGAACACTGCTCATATGCAGGGTCCGGGAAGCGGGCTATGTGCAGGTTGCAGGTCCCGTTATAAACGCCGAGCAGAAGATGCTCTGCGAAGATATGCTTAGAGAGGGATGCGATCTGGTTTTGATAGACGGCGCGATAGATCGCAAGACGATCGCGTCGCCGGATACTTCCGATGCCATAATACTGGCTACGGGAGCTGTGATATCAAGGAAACTCGGCAAGGTCGTTGAAGAAACGGCTCATGTCGTAAATCTGTATTCCACCGAGGAACTTGAAGCGTGTAAATACAGAGAGATTATAGAAAAAGAAAATTTTGATGATAAGATTATGCTGATAGATGAGGACGGAAGTGTGAACAAACTGGACCTCGTTACGGGTCTGGGAGCCGCAAGGCACATAGACGAGGCCATAGATGAAAATACGAGGTTTGTCTACATACCGGGAGCTTTTACTAACAGCGTGATTTCAGATATACGCACCGCCAAACTGAAAGGGGTGCGCTTCGTGCTGAAAGACCCGACGAAGATATTCATCAATCCTATGGATTGGGGAAAACTGAGGAAAAGAGGGTTCAGGGTATCTGTACTCAAGAAGATTGAGATTGCGCTCATTACCGTAAATCCATGGGCGCCGGCAGGTTACACGTTCGATAACCGTGTGCTGCTTGAGGAGATGAAAAATGCCCTGCCGGAGATACCGGTGATAGATGTAAGGATGTAAGGATGCAGAACGGATCAAACAGAAGACTGGCAAACGTAAAGACCAGAAAAGAAACCGGTCTGGACTACGTGATGCTGAAAATGGATATCATCTCACCTTTCGGGAAAAAGAAAGTGAAGGAAATCAGACCGTTTTTCCCGGGGGATGAGGACGCGCTGAGGTCGGAATTGAACAGGGTCGAGGATATGATCGCTTTTATCGTCAGGTATCCGCGGCTTAAAGACAAGATTCAGGAAATATTCATGGAGGTCAAGGATTCCACCAACACCATAGAAAGAAGCGCAGGCAACGTACTTTCCGTGGTGGAAATATTCGAGATAAAATCTCTGCTTCTGCAGATGCGTCAGCTTTTGAAACTTACAAGAGACAAGGAACAGGGGGATTACGATACGGCATGCGGCTGCGTGGAAGAGTTCAGAGAAAGCCGCGTCGAGGAGACTGTGGATGAAGCGGAACCCGTGTCCGATGCGGGAACGGCGCTTAATCGGGAAGAAGCCGCCGGCAGGGGCGATGCGACCGAAGCGGATGATTCCGGAGGGGGAGACGTCGTGTCGGGCGGTGAGGATGTGAACGTGCCGCAGGAATATTTCCTTGAAGACACGGAAGAACTTCTGGACATTCTCGACCCGCGCGGCGACAGGATGAATACATTTTACATCTACGATGAATTCAGCGAGATCTTGGCTTCGTACAGGAAAAAGAAAAGAGAGTGTGAACTCGAGATAAGGCGTGCGCAGAAGAAATCGAGAGAAAATTTGAGAAAAGAACACGGAGTGCAGCTCACACCTAAATTTGACATCGTGGTGGCGAGGTCGCATCCGGACTTTGAAAAGATCGAAAAACTCGGCGAGCTTGAGGAAGTCGATCGGGATTATATGAGCGTCACGTTCAAACTCAAGCCTAACGAAGAGGTCTTTAAGCATACCGCGGATATGGAAGATCTCAATGAAAAGATAGAAGCCGAAGAGGAACGTATAACGGAGATACTTTCGAGAAAAATTTCCGGTTACAGAGATGTTCTTCTCAGAAACTGCGAAACCATGGGCGCGCTTGAATTTGCGCTTGCCCGGGGGCTGTATGCCATAAAGAGCAGACTTGTGAAACCGGAAATAGCCGAGGAACATGTGCTCGAATTTGAAAACGGACGAAATCTTCAGGTCGAAGAGATTCTAAAGTCAAAGGGAAAGGAATACTGTCCGGTTTCATTGTCGCTCAAAGACGGTGTCACATGCATCACCGGCGCAAACATGGGCGGTAAAACCATATCGCTTAAGCTTTCCGGGCAGGTCGCCATACTGGCTCAGTACGGTTTCTTTGTCCCGGCGGAAAAGGCGAGAGTCGGTCTTTCCAACTATATGCAGATCCTCATAGGGGACAGTCAGTCCGTCGAACGCGGGTTGTCCTCGTTCGGATCGGAGATGGAAGAACTTAAAGAGATATTTGATCATGGCACGGAACGTTCCGTGATACTGATAGATGAGATTGCAAGCGGCACAAACCCGCTTGAGGGTCTGGCGCTTACAAAGTCGATTGTGGACTATCTTATGTCAAAACCGTATATTTCCCTGATAACGACGCACTTTGAAACCGTGACAGAGGCGCGGGGCGTCATCAATATGCAGGTGCGGGGTCTTGCGGACGCGGACTTTGCGCTCCTGGACAGAGAGATAAAGTATGCAAAACGTCGTGACAGGATAAATATAATATCGAAGTACATGGACTACAGGCTGTGTAGAGTGGAAGAAAATGGAGAAGTTCCTAAGGATGCCCTGAACATTGCAAAAATGCTGGGAATCAGCACGGAGATAATAGACGGGGCGAAAAAATATATCTATAAGGAGAAAAAAGATGAAAAGCAAATTAAATCTTGACTTTAAGGTTGTTGAAAGTGCAAGGAATCATGCAAGGAATATCGCAAGAGATATGCAGGAATTCATTGAAAGACACACGACCGTGTCCACTGAAAGAACGATCTTGAGGTTACTGGGAGTTGACGGAGTTGACGATGTTGACAACCCGCTTCCGAATGTGGTGGTGGATCAGATCAAGGACGCGGGCGCTCTTTCCACGGGCGTTGCGTACTGGATCGGAAACGCCGTAGTACATACCGGGAAAGATCCTCAGACGATTGCGGAGGAGATGTCGCAGGGCAAACTGGACGTTCTGAAACTGCCTACCTGCTCTATGGAAGAAGCCGCGGAGGCGCTGAAACCTTCGATTAAGAAAACTTTTGACAGGATCGACATGCAGAAGGCAAAGCGCCAAGAATATCTGGATACCATAGGTTCCGGTCCGGAGCCGTTCCTTTATGTTATCGTTGCAACGGGTAACATCTATGAGGACGTGGTGCAGGCGCAGGCTGCCGCAAGACAGGGCGCCGACATTATAGCGGTAATAAGAACCACGGCACAATCTCTCTTGGACTACGTACCTTACGGCGCCACTACCGAGGGATTCGGCGGAACGTATGCGACTCAGGAGAACTTCAGAATCATGAGAAAGGCTTTGGATGAGGTCGGAGAAGAAGTCGGAAGGTACATAAGACTGTGTAACTACTCATCGGGAATGTGCATGCCTGAAATCGCGGCTATGGGAGCCTTGGAGAGACTCGACGTTATGCTCAACGACGCAATTTACGGTATTTTGTTCAGGGATATCAACATGCAGAGGACATTGGTAGACCAGTTCATGTCGAGAGTCATCATAGGCTACTGCGGTATTATATTCAACTCGGGTGAGGATAACTACCTGACCACGGACGATGCCGTGGAAGCCGCTCATACGGTAACCGCATCGCAGTTCATCAACGAGCAGTTTGCCGTTCTTGCAAACATTCCGGAAGAGCAGATGGGTCTTGGTCACGCATTTGAGATGGATCCGAAGACGGAAGACGGATTTTTGCTTGAACTTTCACAGGCTATCATGGCAAGAGAGATTTTCCCTAAAGCAAGCCTGAAATACATGCCTCCTACGAAATTCATGACGGGTAATATTTTCATGGGGCACATACAGGATGCTTTGTTCAATCTGGTTGCAATCTGGTCAAGTCAGTCGCTGTTGCTACAGGGAATGCTTACGGAGGCCATCCATACTCCGCACATGCACGACAGATACCTCTCCATTGAAAATGCGCAGTACATCTTCAATAACTGCAAACACATCGGTGAAGAAGTTGAGTTCAAAAAGGACGGTATAATCCAGAGCCGCGCGCAGGAAGTGCTCGGCAAGGCCGACGCGCTGCTGGCCGAGGTTGAAGAGGAAGGGCTCTTTGAGACAATTCAGAAGGGCAAATTCGGTGGAGTCAAGCGTCCGTTCGACGGTGGGCATGGTCTTGAAGGTGTAACCACAAGAGGTGAAAACTACTTCAACCCGTTCACTAAGCTTTTCATGGATCATAAATAAGGAGGGAATTTCGATGTCAGAAAATAAAACAGCGGTAACGACCGCGGACTTGACAAAAGTCAAGCCATACGGTGATACTTTAAACGACGGTAAAGTAGAGATGGCGTTCACACTTCCCGTTCCTTTCGGTGAAGAGGCGGAAGAGTGCGCCAAGCAGTATGTAAAGAAGATGGGTTTTGATGAGCCCAATGTTACTTATTATCACGAGCTTGCGCCGGGATATACTTTCTTTGTAGTCTACGGCTCGGCACAGCAGACCATAGATTATACGGCAATTCACGTACCTAAGGTAGAAGGTAACGTTATGGACAGAGTTGAGTGCGGCGACTGGATCGGCGAAAACATCGGCAGGGACATTGTCGTTGTCGGCGCTTCCATTGAGTCGGACGCTCACACCGTGGGTATCGACGCCATCATACAGATGAAGGGCTTCCACGGTCATTTCGGCCTTGAGAGGTTCAAGAATGTCGTTCCGTACAATATGGGTTCTCAGATTCCTTGTGAAGAACTTATCGCAAAAGCGAAGGAAGTGAATGCGGACGCGATTCTGGTTTCACAGACCGTAACTCAGAAGGACATTCATATCATGAATCTGACAAAGATGGTTGAGTTGCTTGAGGCGGAAGGCTTGAGAGACAAAATCGTGTTGACGTGCGGCGGACCGAGAATTTCCCACGAACTTGCGCAGGAACTTGGATATGACGCGGGTTTCGGTCCGGGGAAATATGCCGAGCATGTTATGTCCTACATCATGCAGGAAGTTCAGAAGCGCGGATGGGAGAAGAAACCTAAGATTGAGGACCGCTGACAATATATCGCCGGGCGCATCCGGTTATATCTGAACGTACAGGTAGATAGAGGGTCTGCCAAACTCTGTTGCCGGACCCTTATCATATAAAAGTATTACAGAAAGGTGATGAAAATGATTAACAAGGTAATTACTGCCGATCAGGCGGTAGCAGGCGTTGAAGACGGCATGACCATCATGGTCGGGGGTTTCCTGGGAACGGGCTCTCCGGAAATCCTGATGGACGCTCTTGTAAGGAAAGGTGTCAAGCACCTTACAGTTATAGGCAATGACGGAGGTCTGGCAGAGGGACAACCCGCCAATTTTCCGGGCAAAACTTCAAGAGGCATAGGCAAATTGCTGGAGCATCATATGGTAGATCATATTATAGCTTCACATTTGGGAGTGAATCCGAGACTGAACGAGCAGTTTGCGGACGGAAGTCTTAAGTACACTCTGGTTCCGCAGGGAACTCTGGCGGAAAAAATCAGAGCGGCAAATTACGGGCTGGGAGGAGTCCTGACACCTACGGGCATAGGTACTCCTATGGAAACGGAAAAAGATGAACTCGGACGTGACAAGATGACGGTGGAAATCGACGGTGTGAAGTATCTTCTGGAAAGACCTCTGCGCGCCGATTATGCCTTTTGCAGGGCTTCCATATGCGATACGTTCGGTAACTTCACGTGTTCAAAAGCGACCAAGACCTTTAACTACACCATGGCGGGCGCGGCCGATCACGTCGTTGTTGCAACCGAGAAACTGGTCGGCATAAAAGAAGTCGATCCCGATACTTTCGAGATAGCTGGAGATCTTGTGGATAATGTAGTGGAAGGAGAACCGAAATGGCAGATATAAAAAGCAGAATCGCGAAGAGAGTCGCAAAAGAGATGCATAACGGGGACGTTGTAAACCTTGGAATCGGTTTACCTACCATGGTTCCTCAGTTTATCCCCGATGATGTAATAGTGACGCTTCACTCGGAGAACGGGTTTGCGGGACTTGCGGGTCCTGTTACGGAAGCGGGAGAAGTAGACGTGGACGTTATTGACTCAGGCGGTACGTATGTAAAGACGGTTGACAGAGTCAAGTACTTTGATGCAGCCGACAGTTTCGGGATCATCCGCGGAGGACATGTGGATGCCACCGTGCTCGGGGCTATGCAGGTTGCGCCTAACGGAGATCTTGCAAACTGGATTATTCCGGGAAAGAAGGTTGCCGGCATGGGCGGCGCGATGGATCTGGTTGTCGGCGCGAAGAAAGTTATCATCGCCATGACACACACTCAGAAAGGAAATCACAAGATACTTGAAAAATGTACCCTGCCTCTCACGGCTGAAAAGGTTGTGGATCTCATCGTTACTGAGATGGGAGTTATGGAAGTAAGACCTGAAGGTCTTGTGGTCACGGAATTACATCCTGACTTCAGCAAGGAAGATATTCAGGAGGCTACGGGCTGCAAACTGATCTTTGCGGACGATTTGAAACCTATGGAAGATTAATACGGTATACGGTATTAGACCGGAGGCATTAAAGAAATTCTTTTTCTTTAATTTCCGGAATCACACGGGAATATGAAAAAGAGCTTTACGTCGAATCAAACAGGTGTTTGGCGTAAGGCTCTTTTTGCGCAGGGAAACCCGACAGATCACTTGAGCGGGGGTGACCGACAAATCACTTGAGTCAGGAGCCGGAAGCAAATGACTTCAATCGTAAAGTCCGGCAAATCACTCAAGTCGGGAGCCGGAAGCAAATGACTTGAATCATAAAGTCCGGCAAATCATTTCAATCACGAAGTCCGGCAAATGACTTCAATCATGAAGGCCATAGATCACTTAAGTACGGATGACAGAAATGCCTCCATGCTGTTCCTGTCCGGGAAAAAGACTCTGCCGGAGCTGATCTTACCGCCGCCTTTGCCGCCGAAGGATTTTCCGATGGTTTTAATGATGCCGCCGCAATCTCTGCCGGAAACGTCGCGGTCCGTGTCATCGTTGCCGCGCCGTTTGCCGGCGGCGCTGCGCGCTGTATCGTTATCAGGTCGGCTCTTTGCGGTGTTGAGATCTGACAATAGTAAAACGGTATTGGAGTTTAAATCCGCCAGAGCAATAATTCCGGTAACCGAGGCGGATATTTTTTTACTGAGATTGAGAAGATCGTCAACGGAGAAATCGTCATATCTTCGCACCATGCCGTCATGCATTTCTTCCATAATCTTTTTTGCCTCGGAATCTATCGCAAGCGATCTGAAGTGCCGGAGTTGCAGGCGCATTTCATTCATATGTTTCATTTGGGCATCATATTTTTCATTTATGTCCGCATATCCCGTAGAGAGTTTAAGGCTCATGTCATACAGCGAGTTCAGGCGGCTCTGATATTGTCTGAAAGCACGCTTGCCGGCCTCAAAATATATGCGCGTCATGCCCTTATTAGGCTCAATCTTATATATCTTTATCAGCCCCACCTGCCCCGCGGTTGACGGATGAGTTCCGCAGCATGCCACACAGTCGTCGGGGCATGAGGGATCTCCGATCGTCACTACGGAGATATTTTCATCCAATGTCAGTTTTTTTCTGAGAGGGAGTTTTTCCGCATCGCTTCCTGACAGGAAATGGTCCACGGTAACCGGCGCATCACTCCATATTACCCTGTTTGCCTCAAGTTCCGCACGTTCAGCCATTTCCCACGTCATTTTCCGGCGTTTCCCGTTTTCTTGTAATTTGGCATCGCATATACCTGCTTCGCTTTGCCCGCCGGATCCATCCTCGAATGAAATGTCTATGGTGATACAGTCTTCACCCATGTGGAATCCCTTGTTGACACCACCGAACAGCCTGTATACGGCGCCGGAAAGTATATGTTCGCCGCAGTGCCTTTGCATGTTGTCAAAGCGGTGATTCCAATCGAGAATCATTTTTATCTCGAAGCCGTCAATTCTGCCGATGCTTCGGAGTGCGCAGTCTTTTAAGATGGCGGCGTCGGATCCGGAAATTACATGGACGACTTCGTCATCCTTCTCATAAACATTTAAAATTTCGACTGTATTTCCATCAAAGGATATTGTTCCTCTGTCACAACTCTGGCCGCCTCCTGTAGGAAAGAAAATGGTATCCTGTGTGACGAGTTCTGCGTTTTCCCCATCGTAATTTATAGATATGACGCTTGTTTTCAAGGTTGCAGAGTACTGGTCGGTTTGATAAAACTTATTGGTTATCATCATGTCCTCCAAAACATAAAATAATAAAAATAAAGCGAACAAAATATGTGGATAAAATCCTATTGACAAAGATATGAAATACTGCTCATCATTGCAATACCAGTGGTTTAGAACTTTGTGGTTATCCACAGGCACGTATGGATAATTTTGTATACAATTTCCCGACTTCCTGTGGAAAAGTCGGTCGACAGCCTTAAACACGCGACTTGTGGAATGTTGACAAAAGTGCGTGCAGGGGCGAACATTGGTTTACATAAAACATGTGAGCAGGTTGCTTTTTAAAAAATACATAGCCTGATTTGAGCCGAATTTTATTTGCCGCCGGGATGTAAAAAATGTATATGGGAGGCTCCGTCATACATAAGAGTAACGGTAAATGTGCCCCGCATACAGAAAATCCCGTATCCTTCGGTTCAGTCCGCCTTTATCGCGTCTATGAACGATAAGAAGTCCGTGAAAGCGCTCTCCAGATATTGTATAAGAACCGGCTCGTTAAATTCAAAACTTCCTTTTGCGTTCAACAGAGGCTTGAGTTTGGAAATGTTCAGGTTCAGTTCGAGTTTTCTGATTCCGCGCAGTGTAGGGGCGGCGACCAGAAGTTCACCGTTGTCATTTATATGATATATACCGAGCAGGTCGTTATAAAGGTAGTAGTCGGGAAGATCGACATGACTGTTGTTCGGATGGTAAATCATGAAAGTTTTACCGCCGTGTTCATCGTGTTCGGCAGCATTGTTCAGCAGCCTCATGCTTGAACTCGAAAAATCATCTATCCCGCCGTCAAAAGAGTATATGGTTATGAACTCGGCATGCGATAATTGCAGGTACGCTTCTTTCTCCGTTACGGGCAATATTGATACACATTCACAGGCGGAAATTTTCATATCTTCGATTTTGAGATGAGATGACACAACGTAATACTTATCCGCGGCTTCAACGAGAGAACGGCAGTTCACGGATTCTCTGTCTTTGCATATCCTGACCGCATTTGTGTACAGTGTCCCGCGGGAAAAATCGGGTAAAATATCAACGTTGACCCACGGTTTTGCGAGAAAAGCGGCGGCCGTGAAATCTTTTCCCACGCAACGCATCAGGAAGTAGTTTGCAAGGGCGTTGAAATTGACGATTTCGGCGCAGGATTTTTCGAAAATCCTTGCTTTTTCGGAAGTGCTCAACTCGGGCTTCAATTTGAGAAGGAAAGCAAGGTCGTGAAAATTCGCGGGCAACGGTATTCCGTGGATTCTGTTGTACTCTATAAATTCGCCGAGAAGCCATGCGGCCTCTTTCAACGTAAGCGGCGTCTTTTTACCGCCGAGTCCGCCTATAAGAGAGTTTTCAATGTCCTTCAGTTCTTTATCCGCTTCTTTATCCGTCGTACCGCGTGAGCATCTGTATGATTCGTAACGGTCAAAACCGTATTCTTCCGCATCGAAATAGAAATACTGGTGAAATTCCCGATTTGAATTACTCCAGGATATGCAAAGACAAACAACGCCCATCAACCTCGTGTTGGTTATCCACGCAGAGGTGAAGCGTTCGCCCGCAGGGGTCGACATTCCGGCAAGGCCTCCTTTTAAGACTTTAAAAACCCGTTTATCAGACATTGAGACTCCTTTTGCTTGCATTTGCATCCCGCCCGAAGATTGTCCGGATTCCCGATTCGCAGTATTTTGACCGCATTTGCGGGAACAATGTGCATTTAATGGGATTATACATTTTTTTTCGTGCCGTGGCAATAAACGGGATAATGAAGGACGGTGTCAAATTTCTGTTGTTTTTTTTTGCCGACGTCATCAGGAAGCGGATTTCCGAAAATGATGAGTGAAATTGCCCCGACTCTTGCCGTCGCGCCGTTGACTTTGGTTTTAATATCGGTATAATATGGGTATAATCCTTATCGAGAGAGGCGGAGGGAATAGGTCCTGTGATGCCCGGCAACCTGGAAAGATTCCGGCTGTGAATCCATGCAAGGTGCTACATCCTACAGAAGAAATTCTGAAAGATGAGGAAGGAGTTACGCGATTTGTGAATTCATGCCTTTTCTTTCGATAGGAATTCATTAAGAAAAGGCGTTTTATTTTGACTGAATACCGATATTGATTCGGAAGTCCATATCGATTGGAGACAGGAGGAGGAAATGAAAAGACTGTTTACATCAGAATCTGTTACGGAAGGTCATCCCGACAAAATGTGCGACCAGATTTCAGATGCTATTCTGGATGCGATAATGAAAGACGATCCTGACGGACGCGTGGCGTGCGAAACCACGGCCACTACCGGATACGCTATGGTCATGGGAGAAATAAGCACAAAGTGCTACGTTGATATACCCAAAATTGTACGCGGTGTAATAAAGGATATAGGATATGATAAAGGCGAATACGGCTTTGATGCCGCCACATGCGCGGTTCTGAGCGCGATAGACGAACAATCTTCGGACATTGCAATGGGCGTTGACGATGCGCTCGAGCATAAAGAAGGGACCATGAAAGATGAGATAGAGGCAATCGGCGCGGGAGACCAGGGAATGATGTTCGGGTATGCCTGCAATGAGACGGAGGAACTTATGCCCATGCCTGTTTCTCTTGCGCATAAATTGGCGTACAGGCTCACTGAGGTGAGGAAGAGCGGGACACTTAAATATCTTAGACCTGACGGAAAAACGCAGGTTACGGTGGAATACGACGGTGATCGGGTGAAAAGAATAGATACGGTTCTGATTTCAACCCAACACGATCCCGATGTCAGCCAGCAACAGATCAGAAAGGATTTGATTAAAAATGTAATTGAACCCATCATACCGGAACAGTTGCTTGATGATGAAACCAAGTATTTTGTGAATCCAACGGGAAGATTCGTTATAGGCGGTCCTCACGGGGATTCCGGACTCACGGGCAGGAAGATTATAGTCGATACATACGGTGGGGCTTCCCACCACGGAGGAGGAGCTTTTTCGGGGAAAGATCCCACAAAGGTTGACCGTTCGGCGGCATATGCCGCAAGATATGCGGCAAAGAATCTCGTGGCCGCGGGATTTGCGGACAAGTTGGAAATTCAGCTTGCATATGCGATAGGGGTTGCTGAACCCGTTTCCGTGACGGTAAATACATATGGGACCGGCAGATTGCCCGATGACAAAATCGCAGAAATCGTAAATAAGCATTTCGACTTAAGACCTGCGGCAATCATTCGCGACCTTGATTTGAGAAGACCTATTTACAGGAAGACGGCGGCGTACGGTCATTTCGGAAGAACCGATGTTGAACTGCCGTGGGAGAGACTCGACAAGGTTGGGACATTGAAAGCGGAACTGGATCAATAGCTCAGGAGATTTTTATGGGAATAAAGGTATTAAAGTTTGGCGGTTCTTCGGTGGCTGACGGAATACAGCTGCGCAAGATGAAGAGCATAATAGATTCGGATGCGGACAGGAGGTATATTGTAGCGTCCGCTCCGGGGAAGCGTTTTGAGATAGACAACAAGGTTACGGATCTTCTGTATCTGTGCAAAACCCATATGGAGCAGAATCTGCCGTATGAACAGGTTTTTCAGGTGATTCGCGACAGGTTCAATGCTGTAAAGATGAATCTGGACATAAATGTCGATATGGGGATTCACTTTGAGGAAATTCTGACCAACATGAAGAAGGGATGCTCAAAGGATTACCTGGCAAGCAGGGGGGAATATCTGTCCGCCGTACTGGTTGCGGCATATCTAAAAGTGGATTTTGTCGATGCGGCAGGAATGATTTTGTTTGACGACAAAGGCAGACTGTTGTTTGAGGAAACGGACAATGCCATAGCCTCAAAACTTTCGGCGCACAAGATGGCGGTGATCCCGGGCTTTTACGGGACCGATGTGGAAACCGGGGAGATCAGGACGTTTTCCAGAGGCGGCTCCGACATTACCGGCGCTTTAATTGCGAGGGCGCTCAATGCGCAGGTATATGAAAACTGGACGGATGTTTCCGGCTTTCTGATGGCGGATCCGAGGGTTGTGAAGAATCCGAAGCCGATTGAAAAGATTTCGTATAAGGAACTGAGGGAACTTTCCTACATGGGGGCTTCGGTGCTGCATGAGGATGCGATTTATCCGTGCAGAATGGCCAATATCCCGATAAACATAAAAAACACCAATCATCCCGACGATCCGGGAACGATAATAACCGATGAGGAGGAATCCGATCAGAAGATAGTCACGGGTATTGCGGGGAGCAAGGATTTTACCGTCATTGCGATCTACAAGAATATGTTGAGCCATGAAAAGGGCTTTGTGCGCAGAATACTGATGATACTGGAAGATTTCGATATAAGCATAGAACATCTTCCGACGGGAATAGACACCGTGTCGGTGGTTCTGTCGGATAAGTCGATCGACGGCAGACTCGATGAAATCATTGAGGAGTTTCAGACGCAGCTCAGACCGGACGGCGTTGAAGTGTTTGAGGATATTGCGCTGATAGCAACCGTCGGCGCGGGAATGAACAGAAGGACGGGAGTGTCGGCAAAACTCTTCACCGCGCTTGCCGAGGCTGACGTCAATATAAGGATGATAGATCAGGGTTCCAGTGAGATGAATATAATAGTGGGCGTTGAAAACACCGATTTCAATACCGCAATAAAGGCAATCTACCGGGCGTTTGAGTAATCGAAAAGAAACTGCAGCAAAAGCGATAAGAACTTTTTTGAGGTTAAGACACTTTGAGGGATTTGCATAACCCTGAAAATATGAGAGAGGTTTTATGACAAGAGAGAATGAAAAAAATATGAGAGAAGATTACATTGAGTTGAACGAAGAGGTGAAAGACGAAGACGTTGTTCCGGAATTGACCGGCAAAGAACCTCAGCCGGCAGATGACGGAGGGGGAAAAACTCCCAAAAGAGCACCTGAAGGGGAAAGGGAGGATCGTCCGAGAGTTACGGGGATTCTGGATATTGCCGAAGGAGGCTTCGGTTTTCTGCGGTTTGACAATTTCCTTACCAGTGAAAGGGATATTTATGTTTCTCCAACGCAGATTCGCCGTTTCAACCTGAAAACGGGGGATGAGATACAGGGTATTTCCCGCCTGCCCAATGAGGGGGAGCGTTTCGGAGCCTTACTGTATGTGGAAACGGTAAACGGGGATGAACCCGGGGTTTCGATAAGAAGACCGAATTTCAGCGACCTCACACCTTTATATCCGAGGCAGAGACTGACCCTTGAAGACAGTCCGGTAGAACTTTCGACTCGTTTGATAGATTTGATTGCGCCGATAGGAAAGGGGCAGAGAGGTCTTATCGTGGCTCCGCCAAAAGCGGGAAAGACGACACTGCTGAAAAGCATCGCGCACAGTATAGAGAAGAAGTACCCTGAGGTAGAGTTGATAGTGCTTTTGGTGGATGAGCGTCCGGAAGAGGTGACGGACATGAAGAGGACACTTACGCGGGGGAAGGTTATATTTTCGACATTTGATGAACAGCCGCAGCATCATGCAAAGGTTGCGGAGATGGTTCTGGAGAGAGCAAGGCGACTTGCCGAGCACGGACGTGACGTTGTGATTCTTTTGGACAGTCTGACGAGATTGGCGAGGGCGTACAATCTTGTGATCCCGGCATCCGGCAGGACCTTGTCGGGAGGGCTTGACCCGGGAGCGCTGTACAAGCCGAAGCAGTTTTTCGGCGCGGCTAGAAACCTTGAAGAGGGCGGAAGTGTCACCATACTTGCCACGGCGCTTGTGGATACGGGCAGCAGGATGGATGACGTCATATTTGAAGAGTTTAAGGGTACGGGAAATATGGAACTGCATCTGGACAGGAAACTCCAGGAAAAGAGAATTTTCCCGGCAATAGATCTGCATAAGTCGGGGACGAGAAGAGAAGAGCTTCTGATGAGCAGAGATGAGATGGAAGCCGTTTTGACCATGCGGAAAGTACTGTCCGATCAGAACACGCAGGAAGCGGGGGAAGAGATCATAGATAACCTCGCCCACACCAAAACCAATAAAGATTTTATCGACATCATCAAGCGCATATTCGGAAGATAACGTGATTGCGCATATAGAACCGTGTTGCATATAGAGTCGTGTTGCATATAGAACCTTGCTGCATATAGAGTCGTGTTGCATATAGAACCTTGCTGCGTATAGAACTGTGTAGAGAATCGGTACCGCTGCGTGAGTTTGCATGACATCGAGTGATGATAGGAGCATTTATGGATATGAGTAAAATTTTCCTCAAGGATGCCTGCCCGACCCCCATAGGAGGGCAGGCGGTTCTTGAGGGTGTGATGATGAGAGGTACGGAAAGGACCGCCATTGCGGTGCGGACTCCGGGCGGCGACATACATGTAAAGACTCAGAGCAACGGAAACAGAAGCAGATTGATGAAAATACCTGTAATAAGGGGTGCGGCCGCATTCCTGAATTCTCTCGTTGAGGGAACCGGAACGCTTGCGTATTCAGCCGATGTGCTTGAATACTATGCATCCGACGGGGGTGACGAACATGCGGAAGACGACGACGGAACCGGCGCGGGCGATAAGCGACTGACGGCAGAAAATGAGCGGATGACTTTTACGGACAGTATAGAGGACCGACTGGCGGACAAGATGGGGACACAGAGGCTTTGGAACTTTTTGTTGTTTATGTCCGTTGCCATTGCGATAATTTTTTCGGTGGCTTTTTTTGTTTTACTGCCCACAATGGCGGTAGGATGGCTGAAGACCTTTGTTCACAACGCCATAGGTCTCAATCTTATAGAAGGCTTCTTGAGGATAGCGATATTTTTGATATATATAACGGCCATATCGAGAATGTCCGATGTCAAGCGTCTGTTTCAGTATCACGGTGCTGAACACAAGACCATACATTGCTTTGAAAACGCAATGGAACTTACACCCGCAAATGCTCAGACTTTTTATACTCTCCATCCGCGCTGCGGAACAAGTTTTCTCATGTTTGTAATGTTGATAAGTCTTATTTTGTTTTCACTGTTCGGCTGGCCGAATCTGCTGTGGCGCATACTGTCCCGTGTCATTCTCATTCCGGTAGTGGCGGGACTTTCTTATGAACTGTTGAAATGGGCGGGGCGATCCGACAATCTTATCGTAAGGATTTTGAGTATGCCCGGGCTTTATCTGCAGAAAATCACGACCAACGTGCCGGATGATGAACAGCTTGAGGTTGCTATCATATCGTTAAAAGCCGTATTGGTAGATCCCGAAGCCCCTTACATTGAGGGCAAAGTGGACAGTGACGGAAATTTGGTTGAGGAAGTCAGGATAGAAGAAGAGAAAAGGCGACGGGCGGAAGAAGAAAAGGAAGCAAGGAAAAACAGGAGAGGGCAATGACTGTACGGGAATTGATAACCTTAGGCGAAAGAGAACTTGCGGCGGCCGGCGCGGAAAATGCGAAAGGCGACAGCAGGCAGTTATATAGCCATGTTACATCTTTGACATATGCTGAAATTTTCATTTGCTACGACAACACCGTTTCCGATCGGACGAAGCGGGAGTTCATGAAGCTGCTCGGTAGACGGGCCTCAGGCGAACCGCTGCAGTACATTACCGGGAAGCAGGACTTTATGGGGCTTACGTTCAGGGTTTCTCCCTCGGTATTGATACCGCGTCCCGAAACGGAGCTTTTGGTGGAGAATGCGCTGAACCTTATAGAAAAAAAGATGAAACTTGAGCCTTCCATAAATCGAAACGGCGGATGTGCCGGACGGTCTGAAGAAAACGAGCATGCCCGGAACGTAAGAATACTTGATCTTTGCTGCGGGAGCGGTGCGATAGGTGTGTCGCTGGCCAAACTTGCGTCCGAAACGGCAAATGTCCGAGGCGTTGAAGTCTGCTGTTGCGATATCAGCGGCGCGGCTTTGGAAGTGGCTGAGCGGAATGCACGACTGAACGGTGTGAAACCGGAATTTCGCCGGGGAGATCTCTTCGAGGCATTGGGTTCCCAAGCGTTGGGTAAAGAAAGATGTACGGAACATGATGTGAGGAACGGCGGTAACCGGTCACAACACTGCGGCAGTAACCGGTCACGACACTGCGGCAGTGGTGGACGAACCTGCGGCGGTGAGGGAGAAAACCATGCCGGTAGCGATAAACAGGGTGATTTTGATCTGATTGTGAGCAATCCGCCTTACATTGAATCGTCGCTGATTCCGAAACTCAGGATTGAAGTTTCGGGGCATGAGCCGATGGAAGCGCTCGACGGGGGAGAAGACGGCATGGACATATGCAGAAGGATCATAGCCTCCGCTCATAAGTACATGAAGAAAAACGGGGTGTTGCTTATGGAAATAGGGTATAACCAAAAACAGGCGCTGTTGAATGTGATAAACACGGACGGGCATTACATCGAACCACACTGTCTGAAAGACCTTTCGGGCAGGGACAGGATACTGATCGCATATGCGGCATACTGAACACCTTGGGGGTGTAAATAATGACATTGATATTATCATCGGGATAATTTTTACGTATTCATCATTGAAGTTCCTGTAAACGTGTAATGCCTGTTGCTACTTGTCAAGGACTTTTTAATCATTTTTATTTTCGTACATATTATTTTTCTCCTGTTTTTGCAACAAAAAAGACGATAGATTTTTATTTCTACCGCCTTGCTTAAAGCTCATATAACTGTCTAATCTGTTATTTGCATATTAAATTTTCAAATTCTTATTGTTTAACATTCCACCAAACATTGTATGATACATATCCTTTGATGATTCTTCTATCTTGGTAATACTTGATATTTTATTTCCTGCATCCTTCGATGATGCTCCACAAAGATAAAAGGCTTCATTTTCTGTTCCATAGTCTATTGCAATATACCTATCGTGATACTTTTTACCTGCAATCTTCATTTTTAAATTGATGTTAGAGTAATCTCTTATAAAATCGTTTAGAATATTTTTTGTAAGCATATCTTTATTTCTTACATTGTCGCTAAATATAATGACTTCAACACTATCTTTTGTAGCTCTAAGAAGTTCTAATGTTTTTAAGCCTATATAGTTATCTATTATATAAATGCTTTTCTTTGCAGACTTATATAGCTTAGTATAGGCAACATCCGCTTCAATCTTATCTCCATTCATCAAGAGGAAGTGTTTATAGGTGTCCGGATCTATAAAATTATCCATTACCTTTTTCAAATCTTCTTTTGTTGCTAAAGTGCTAATTTTATCATTTATTTTTGCTATATCATTTGTATTCCGATTGGTTTGTATAGCTATTTGGACTAACTCTTTTGAACCGATAAAATCTTGATTTTCAATAATAAAGTCTTTCATTTGCTTAAACATTCGTATTAAAGCCTTGCTCTGTTTAACTGCCAGTTCTCCCCTTAATACAGTCATAAGCATATAAATCCCCTGTTCCGTAAAGGCGTAGGGATTGTACTTTATATTGCTTCCTCTGCCTGTTCCTTTGTTCAAGGTCGCATTTTGCGACCTTGAAAGTTCAGATATTTCCTCATCAGTCAATTGAAACATAAAATCATCATCAAATTTTTCATGATTTCTTTTAACTTGTTCGTTAAATCTTTTTGTAGAATATCCATAAATTTCAGCAAGTTCAAAATCAAGCATAACCTTTTGATTTCTTATATAGTAAATCTTACTTTTAATTGTAGTGTCATCTATTACCACAATCTCTTTATTTTCTTCTGTCATAAAATGCACCTCCAAAATTATCTACATATTTTTTCCAATCCGCCACGCACTGCGTGACTTTTTGAAATCAATATCATGTCCTTTTGTATTTTTCTACTCCACCTTCAGCTTTTCCGATGTGTTCTACATTTTTCACAAGTCCGTTATTTACATTTTCATAAAACCATCTGCCAATTAAAGCCGGCGGTGTTGCGATTAACTCTCTTAAAACAAACTCTTTTTCCTTCGGCAAGGAGCTTATTTTATTTAGTAAGGTATTATACAGTGTGGCATAGCTTGTATTTTCTTGCAAACTGCTACACTTACAATATTCACTAATGCTTGGGTAATTACCCTCTATTGCTTTTTTAGTTAAAATTTTCAGTTCTTCATCGGTTACCGTAAATTGAATTCGCATTTATATGACCTCTCTTTATAACTGAGTTTATTACAATATCATTGTCATTTTATCATAAATGCAATGATTTTTCCATACTACAATTTTAAGCCTTGCATGATGTTTTTACACTTAGCCATAATCTGACACCACTTTTCCCATTACTGCTCTAAAAATGCCTTTACACCGCCTTGTATGATAGCTATAAATGTTCCCCCTTGTCATAATCTTCAAAGGTATATACTTTTGATTTACTGCCTTCCTTTAATTTCCCTTTATCCTGCTCATACCAATGAATTAAGGTCGCATAATGGTCTTTGTAGTTTCTTCCTGTGCTTTGCATATAGGTTGAAAGCTTTTCTATCATTTTCTCCCTATGATCTTGCATTTTATCCTTTAGCTTTTCATATTCTTCATCTGTTAAGGAAACATTTTTATATTCTCCGTAAAAAGAGGGGGATATTTTTTCTTTCTCCCCCTCTTTTTCTACCTATATCTCTTTCTCTACCTCTATATCTCCGTTGCAGTTTTGTTGCAAAAGGTTGCAAGATGTTGCATTGCAACACTTTTTGCCCTCTCGATTTTCTCGAACGCCTTGTAGAAGCTGTCTCTGAACCTATTAGACTTGAAATTTCTATTAAAAAATACTCGTCATTTTCTGTGATTATCTCCATCAATCCTTGTGCCATAAGATAGTTCACTGTAACCATTACATCATCTTTCGTTTCATCAATCGTTAATGCAAGCTCTTTGATAAAGTCTATTTCTACTCCGTCATAATACAGTTTTCCACTATCTTTTAGGCTAAGCAAAAGCAATTTAAGGTAAATGATTGTATAGGTATCTTCTTCCTCTTAATTTCTCAAATAAAAAAAGAATTAAGAAGTGCATATTTCACTAAAATAGTGATGAAGTGTTCTTCTTAATTCTATAACTCCGGGAAAAACTCCGGAAAAACTTTACACCCCGTATGAAAATAATCTTTGACTTAACCGCAATGGTTATGTTATCATACAGGAGCTGCACGAAATCGGTGCAGACTATTTGCAAGGGTGAATACCTGAGCGGAAGAGAGGTGAAAGCATGAAGGAAGGAATCCATCCTGAATACACGGAATGTAAAGTAACTTGCGCATGCGGAAATTCTTTTGTTACGAGATCTACCAAGCCTGAACTCAGACTTGAAATTTGCTCAGCATGTCATCCGTTCTTTACAGGTCAGCAGAAGTTCGTCAATCGCGGCGGCCGTGTTGAAAAGTTCAAGCAGAAATACAATATCGACTGATTGTGAGGATTTTTGCTTGAAATTCCCTGTTAAATTCAGAAGAAAGAAATCGTATCACCGGCGTCGGAAGCCGGTGATATTTTTAATGTATAAATTGTTATGCTTATTGTATAAAAAACGTGACACTATGTTCAAGTTGTGTTAAAATTATTAACTGAAAATACTTAAGGAGTATGCAAAAACGATGTTTGAAAAGTTAGACGTAGTTGTCGACAAATATAATGAGTTGACTAAACTCGTGGCGGACCCCGATATAATTTCCAATCAAAGTGTTTGGCAGAAGCACATGAAGGAAATGGGGGAGATGGAACCCATCGTAAAGAAATATACAGAATATAAGAATGCGAAAGAAGAACTGGACTTTGCCAGAGAGATGGTGGAGAACGAAAGCGATGAAGAAATGCGCGACATGGCAAAGGCCGAGATTTCCGAGCAGGAGAGCAGCATTGAGAATATAGCGGCGGAACTTAAAGTTCTGCTTATTCCTAAGGATCCGAACGATGAGCGCAACGTGATTCTTGAGATTCGCGCGGGCACGGGAGGAGAAGAAGCGGCTTTGTTCGGCGCCGACCTTCTGCGTATGTACATGCGGTACGCCGAGAGAAGACACTGGAAAGTAGAACTCATGGACGTGAACGACACCGGTATAGGCGGAATCAAGGAAGCGGAGGTCCTGATCAAGGGGCGCGGGGCTTATTCCAGACTCAAGTACGAAAGCGGCGTGCATCGCGTTCAGAGGGTTCCGGAAACCGAAACTTCAGGAAGAATCCATACCTCCGCGGCAACGGTTGCCGTATTGCCCGAGGTTGACGATGTGGAGATAAACATAGATCCGAACGATGTTAAAGTCGATGTTTACCGCGCATCGGGAAACGGAGGGCAGTGCGTAAACACCACGGATTCCGCGGTCAGACTGACACATGTGCCGACCGGACTTGTGGTCACATGCCAGGATGAAAAATCACAGATAAAAAACAGGGAAAAGGCGATGAAAGTCCTGAAAGCGAGACTCTACGACAAGATGCAGCGCGAGCAGGCGGATAAAATTGCCGCAGAAAGAAAAGACCAGGTAGGTTCGGGGGACAGAAGCGAGAGAATACGTACTTACAATTTCCCACAGGGTCGCTGTACGGATCACAGAATAGGACTTACTCTTTACAAACTGGATACCATTCTGGACGGTGAAATTGAAGAGATAATAGACTCGCTGACCACGGACGATCAGGCGAAGAAGATGAACGACTTTTAATGAATACCAGGAAACTTACGGATAAAAAAGAAGATATAGAGATAGCGGCGAAAATAATTGCGGATGGCGGACTTGTGGCTTTCCCCACGGAAACGGTCTACGGTCTCGGCGCCGATGCGATGAATCCGCAGGCGGTAAAAAAGATATATGAGGCAAAGGGAAGACCTTCGGACAATCCCACGATAGTTCATATAGCGTCAAATGACGATATGTCCTTGCTTACAGACAATGTGACCAAGGACATGGAACGTCTGATGGAGCGGTTTTGGCCCGGTCCGATGACGATGATTGTGCAGAAAAAAGAAGATGTTCCGTATGTCACCACGGGGAACCTCGAAACGGTCGGCGTGAGGATGCCGGAAAATGAGGTCGCAAGACAACTGATAGAATTGAGCGGGCGTGTGATAGCGGCCCCGAGCGCCAATATCTCGGGAAAGCCGAGCCCAACGAATTTCCATCATGTGATCGACGATCTCGACGGGAAGATCGATGCGGTGATCTGCAGCTCTCCGTCGAATATAGGGATAGAGTCTACGGTTATAGATATGACGGGAGAAACGCCGGTGATACTGCGGCCGGGATACATAACCAGAGAAAATGTGCAGTGGTTGCTGAAAAAAAATGTCGAAATGGACTCCGCGTTGAACAGAAAACCAGGTGATGACGAGGACTTCAGTCCGAGGGCGCCGGGAATGAAGTACAGGCACTATGCGCCCGATGCGGAGATGATAATTTTTCAGGGAAAACCCGAAGCGGTTGCCGAGGCAATGGACTTGGAGCAAAGGGAAAGGCAGAGTCTCGGCGAGCGGGTGTGTATAATATCGTATGACGGTGATGAGAAAGCCGCGGCACGCAATTTTTTTGCACAACTCAGACAGGCGGACAAAGACGGATATGACATAATTCTGGCAGCGGCGCTTCCCGAAAAAGGAATAGGATTTTCCGTAATGAACAGGATGTTCAAATCGGCGTCTTTTAATATAAGGAAAGTATGACGGATAAGTTTGGGCAAGAGGTGGATCTGCCACTGAATAAATATGTGACGGTGTTGCCGTGAACCGGCGGCAACCCTATACAAACGTATAAGATATGCAAATGTATGAGATAAAGAAGGGAAACAGGAATGATTATTGCCATAGCGGGAGATCACGGAGGTTTTGTTCTTAAGACGGCGCTCTGTAAACATCTGAAGAAAAGAGGCTTTGAAGTGCTGGATCTCGGAACCGATTCGCAAGAGTCGGTAGACTATCCTCAGTTCGGTAAGGCCTGCGCCGAAGCTGTTGCGGGCGGGGAGGCCGACAGAGGAATAGTGGTGTGCGGAACGGGAATAGGCATTTCCATCGCCGCAAACAAGGTCAGAGGGATCAGATGCAGTCTTTGCACCTCGGTTGAGATGGCGGAACTTGCGAGAAAACACAACGATGCCAACATGCTTGCGCTCGGCGGGAGAACGACCTCCGAGGAGGAAGCCGTCAAAATAACCGATGTCTGGCTCGACACTGAATTTGAGGCCGGCAGACATCTGCGCCGCGTGGAGATGCTCAACAGGATGTAGCCGTAAACGACATGCTGAATTATTATATATGAACGGGAGAGTGTAAAATGGGAAAGGTATATGTTTTTAATCATCCGCTGATTCAACACAAGGTTTCTTTGATGAGAGACAAGGAAACCAGCGTCAAGGAGTTTCGTGAACTTGCAAAAGAGGTGGCGCTTCTGATGGGGTTTGAGGCGACGAGGAATCTTCCTCTTGAGGAAGTCGAGATAGAGACTCCGATATGCGCAGCGAAAGTGAATATGCTCAAAGGGGAAGATCTTGCCATCATTCCTATCCTGAGAGCGGGACTCGGATTTGTTGAAGGCATGCTTGAGCTTGTTCCGAACGCCAAAGTCGGACACATAGGTCTTTACAGAGATCCGGAAACTCATAAACCGGTCGAATATTACTGCAAACTTCCGACGGATATAGAAAAGAGACAGGTTTTCGTGGTGGATCCCATGCTTGCCACGGGAGGAAGCGCGGTTGAGGCGATAAGACTTCTCAAGGGTTACGGAGCAAAGGACATCACGTTCATGTGTCTGATTGCATCGCCGGAGGGGATCGGGACACTGCAGGCGGAACACCCCGACATAGATATTTTTATAGCCGCAAAAGATGAGAAACTGAACGAGAATGCATATATAGTTCCGGGACTTGGGGATGCGGGCGATCGGCTCTACGGCACAAAATAACGGGTTTGAGGAGAAAATAAGGATGAAGAATTTTATACCTGACGGCATAAGTGAATTCGACAACGTTTTTGACGTTTTGAAAGAGCGTGGATTTATAGAACAGACGACCGATGAGGAAAAGATACGCAAACTGCTGTCCGAGGAGAAAATCAAGTTTTACATAGGATTTGACCCGACTGCGGACTGTCTGCACGTCGGACACTTCATGCAGGTTATAATAATGATGTACATGCAGAAGTACGGGCATACGCCTGTGGTTCTGTTAGGCGGAGGAACCGGCATGGTGGGAGATCCGTCGGGGCGCACCGACATGAGAAAGCTCATGGGTGTCGAAACCATAGACGACAACTGCAGACGCTTCAAGAAGCTCTTTGATGCTTTTCTGGAATTTGACGATGAATGGAAGTACGAGGGCAATGGAGGCGTGTTTGAGCCGGGGCATCAAAACAGGGAACCGGAACCGGGCAGGGCTGTCAGCGTGAATAACGCGGGATGGCTACGTCCGCTCAATTACATAGAATTTGTGCGTTCGGTCGGAACACATTTCAACGTGAATCAGATGCTCAGAGCGGAAGCTTTCAAACAGCGGATGTCGAGAGAGGGAGGTCTGTCGTTCTTTGAGTTCAACTATATGCTCATGCAGTCGTACGACTTTGCCGTGATGGCGAGAGATTTCGACGTAAAGATGCAGTTTGGCGGCAACGATCAGTGGTCAAACATAATAGGCGGAGTGGAATTGACACGCAAGATGTACGGAAAAGAAGTCTACGGAATGACTTTTTCGCTTTTGACAAACAGTGAAGGCAACAAGATGGGAAAGACCGCCAACGGAGCCTTGTGGCTCTCTGCCGAAAAGACATCCCCGTTTGAATTCTATCAGTACTGGCGCAACGTCGGCGACCTCGATGTCGAAAAGTGCCTTAAGATGCTGACGTTCCTGCCGATGAACGAAATCAGAAAACTGGCTTCGCTGGAGGGTGCTGAAATAAACAGAGCCAAGGAAATATTGGCGTTTGAGGTGACTAAACTGGTTCATGGAGAAGAAGCGGCGGCAAAAGCGCAGAAGGGCGCAAGAGCCGCGTTCTCGGGAGGAAGCGGGACGGACAACATACCCGAAAAAAGCTTCCCGAAAGAAGAGTTTTCGGGAGAAGGAAAAGGGTTGCTTACGCTTCTGAAAGAACTCGAGTTGGCATCATCTAACGGAGAGGCGAGAAGAACCGTCGAGCAGGGTGGCCTTTCGATCGGCGGGGAAAAAATTACCGACGCAAGGTTCAGAGTTACGGAAGACATGTTTGAGGGAGGTGAAATCCTAGTACAGAAAGGTAAAAAGAAGTTCATAAAGGTCGTTTTGGAATAAGAAAGGACGTGTGAGAACAGACGATTGCATTTCGGCAGAGTTTGTTGTCATGCCGCGAATGCGTGAGAGTGTGGCGTTTGTGTGTATTTGATGCAGTTTTGTATGGGAGGAAAGAAGAATTATGGAAAACGGCAGAGGAAAGCGTTCGAAGAGCAAACAGATAATTATATCTGCGGCAAAAAATTTGTTTGAGGAAAAAGGTCCGGGGCATGTAACGTTCAATGATGTGGCGAAGAAAGCTCAGATGTGCAGAACCACAATTTTCAACTATTTTACGAGTGTCAATGAGATCCTGCTGGCGATTATGGATGAAGAAGTCAGGAATCTCATGAATTTCTGTGAAACATCCAGGAGCGAAGGGATAGATCTGGTGCTTGACGTATTCTCGAAAATTATTGAAGACACCGCAAAGTTCCCCGTTCTTACGACCAAACTCATCGCCGGGAGCGTGGTTGACACCAACAGGCGGAAAGTCATTGCGAAAATTGAAGAAGTAATCAATATTGCGTTTGCCGGAAAATCAAAGGAGGAAATAGAGAGGAGAGTGGTGCTTATAACAGGCACCTATTACGGTATCGTCAATCACTATTTCCTTTCCGGAAAGGTACTGGATCCGATCAAGATGAAGCGCGAGTTCAGAACGTATATCACGCCGCTGCTCACGTAGAGGAGAGAACCCGCCGCGTCATCGGAATAAAAATGCTTGATTTCGGCATATGGACATAGTATAATGAACGACGCACCGCGACATCGGACGGTCATTCGGATCCCGCGGGGTTTGATGGACCGGAGGCAAGAACCGCTTCAGGGTTGCGGGTGCGTCGTTTTTCACAGAGCAGGGTTTACCGGCAGCTCTGTGAGCTGAATCAAATTTAGTTATGCCGACCAGGATTGAATTTCCCAACCCGTTCAATTCCAGTAGGCAGGACCGAAAAAGAATATTGAAACAGTGTTTCCGGCATTTCGCCGGCAAGACCGGAGAAAGTGCAAAAGGCATTTGCCGGCAGAACCGGAAAAAGCTCAAAAAACATTTGCCGGCAGGCGAAAGTCGAAAGGATGCTGAAACGGTATTCTCAGTAGGTAGAAAGGAAAAATTATGAAATCTTACATTGCGAAACCTGCGGAAGTGCAGCGTAAATGGTACGTTGTGGACGCAGAGGGCAGGACCCTCGGGAGAATGGCTTCTGAAATCGCCACCGTTCTCAGGGGAAAGAACAAACCTACGTTCACACCGCATGTCGATTGCGGAGATAACGTGATTGTCGTTAACGCCGAAAAGGTGAGCGTAACGGGAAAAAAGAGGAAAGAAAAGACGTATGTGTCTTACTCGGGTTTCCCGGGCGGAAAGAAGGAAGTCACATTTGAGGAGCTTCTTGCGAAGAAACCCGAGGAAATCGTACGTCATGCGGTTAAGGGAATGCTTCCGAACGGTAAACTTGGCAGGCAGATGTTCAAGAAACTGCACGTTTACACGGGTCCTGAGCACAAACATGCCGCGCAGAAGCCGGAAAAATTGGATTTTTAAGGAATGGAGGAATAAAACATGGCTATGACACAGTATCGTGGTACGGGTAGAAGAAAGTCTTCCATTGCGAGAGTCAGATTGCTCCCCGGTACCGGCAAAGTAATTATCAATAAGAAGGAACTCAACGATTATTTTCCTGCGGAACTTTTGAGACGCGAGGTTCTCAGACCTCTGTCGGTAGTCGGAGCGGAAGGTAAGTACGATATTATCGCGCTTGTCAGCGGCGGCGGTCTTACGGGACAGGCAGGAGCTTTGAGACACGGTGTTTCAAGAGCTTTGGTCGCGACCGAAACGGAAGGCTACAAGAAGGCACTGAAGCTGGCAGGATTTCTGACGAGGGATCCGAGAATGAAAGAAAGAAAGAAATACGGGCTTAAGAAGGCTCGTAAAGCTTCACAGTTCTCTAAGCGTTAGTTTATTCCACAATGTTTATGACTGTGATAAAAGTCAAGAGAGGTGCTTTCCCCGGAAAGCATCTTTTTTGATATTAATGAGGAAGGGGGATAGATATGAAATTGATGATTGCTTCCGACATACACGGTTCGGAATACTTTTGCCGCAAGACGGTGGAAACATTTGAAAAAATAAAGGCGGACAAACTGCTGCTGCTTGGCGATCTGCTCTACCACGGGCCGAGAAACGACCTGCCTGAAGAATATGCACCAAAGGCCGTGATTGCAATGCTAAACCCGCTTGCGGACAGGATCCTGGCGGTTCGCGGAAATTGTGAGGCGGAGGTGGATCAGATGGTGCTCGATTTTCCGGTGCTGGCAGATTATTCACTCATAGAAACGGGCGGAGTCCTTATTTTTGCGACTCACGGTCATGTGTACAATCAGGAGAACGTACCTCCTATGACTGCCGGAACCATATTGCTCAACGGACATACACATGTGCCGGCGTGCGTGGAGCACGACAATTACACATACATGAACCCGGGTTCGGTTTCGATACCGAAGGAAAACAGCAGGCACAGTTACATGACCGCACAGGACGGAGAATTCAACTGGGTCGATCTGGAAACGGGCGAAACTTACAGGCAGTACACCGCACGGACCGCGTTGAAATGAGAGGTACCGGTATGATTGAGCGGAAGGACAGAAAAATTGCGGGCGTTATATTTGACGTGGACGGAACTCTCCTGGACACTATGCCTGTATGGCGCAATTCCGGAGCGAGGTTTCTGGCTTTGCTCGGAATACAGGCGGAAAGGGGACTGGGCGAAAAGCTTTTTTCCGAAACCGTTGAAACGGGCGCAAAATACATAGTCGATAAATACAGATTGGAGATGAGCGCGCAGGATGTTGCGGACGGCATAGACGCGCAGGTTGCTCATGCGTATGAGAGTGAAGCGGGATTCAAGCCGGGCGCGGAAAAACTTTTAAATACCTTAAAAGATCAAAATATACCGATGACGGTTGCCACTTCTACACGCAGACACTTAATAGAGATGGCTTTTGAACGTCTGGGGATCATGGACTGTTTTGTCGGGATATTCACGGCGCCGGAAGTGGGCAAAACCAAAGGCGAACCGGATATATTCCACCTTGCGGCGAATCGTATGGGGACTCCCGTAAGAGATACATGGGTGTTTGAAGACGGTCTGTATGCAATAAAGACTGCATTCCGTGAGGGTTTTGGAACCGTGGGCGTATATGATGAAACGAGCGGTAAAGATACCGCGGAGATAAAGAACTTTGCGCACTACTACACAGAAAGTCTTGAAGGATTTGACTTTATCGAAGCCGTCGGCGGAAGCAAACGGCCGAATCTGATTTGAAATGTTTAAATCAGGAAATCTTAATTATTATTAAGTCTTTTCGGTTGCGCTGTTCAGAACCGGTTTATGAGTATAGAATGGAAACATGCATGTGTGCAGGGATGCGGCTGCATGCAAATATTCGATACCGAGGAAGAAAGGAAATTACCCTTGCGCCCGGCGTAGGGAATACCCGTTTTAAGGATGAAATACAATAAAATTTTAGTTGTTGACGATGACCCGAATATCAGAGAGGTCTTGTCAATTCTTTTGGAAAGTGAGAATTATGAAGTCGAGGAGGCTTCAAATGGCAGCATTGCGGTAGAAAAAGTGCTGGGAGCGCTTGAAGAATCTTCCGCTTTCGATCTTGTAGTGCTGGATATAATGATGCCTGAAATGGACGGCGTTGAAGTTTGTCGGAAAATACGCGAAAAGTCCACCGTTCCGATCTTGTTTCTGACCGCAAAGTCGCAGGACAAGGATAAAGTCGATGCGTACACGAGCGGCGGAGATGATTTTCTGGTAAAGCCTTTCTCGCAGACTGAACTTGTAATGAAGGTGAGGTCGCTCATCAGGCGCCGCATGGACTACGACAGGCGGGATGAAGACTCTTTGAACAACGACACGAAAAAAACCATATACAATATAGTTATAGACGCGGTAAAGAGGACCGTATTCAAAGATGACGTCAGAATCAATCTGACCGACAAGGAATTTGATATTCTGCAATATTTTATGGAGCATAGGGGAGATGTGGTACAGAACCGTGATCTTTACGAGGACGTCTGGGAAGAAAAATATCTGCCCTCCGCGAGCAATACAATAATGGTACACGTCCTTAACCTAAGAAAAAAACTTGAGGATGATGCCAACAAGCCTAAGATTATAAAGACCGTCTGGGGAAAGGGGTACAGGATTGAATAGGCCTCCTTTGAAGCATCCGCAAAAGAAATATTTTTACTCATTGAATATAAAACTCATGTTGGTGGTATTGCTTGCGATACTGTCGTCGCTTGTCGTATTCTGGTCGATGTGTAAGTTGGAAGATTACGTGGCGGATAAAGTATATCTGTCGGATTATGCAAAGAAAAAAGCGCTGGATTCAAAGTACGATAAATTCAACAGATATGTAAAGGAAATGAATGTAAAAGGGACGGATAAAAAGAAATTAAGCGCATGGCTGAAAAAGGAGAAATACACCCGGCTTTTTGTTTGGGACAACAATCGTGACGTCTTTTCGGGCGGGTGGAGCGCGAATTCCGAAACCACGCAGGGAGTATTGAGAGACAGTGTTTCCCTTGAGGAGAATAAAGAGGAGATAGTACTCAAGGAGAAAAATACAAAAAACAGAATAGGTTCGGATTCTTTTAAAGAGGACATATACAACAGGTACGTGTGGTTTGCCGACGGCAAGTACTACACATATATCAACGTAAACGGGGAACAGTACTGGTACAATATAATGGACGTGGCAACCGTGATAATGACGGTCTTTGCCTTTTTGTTTGTCATCATGTTCTACAACACCATGGTGACAGGGAGAATCAAGCGTTTCTCCAATGAGGTTGTAAATATAAGCAGCGGCAATCTTCAGAGCGAAATAAGAGTGGACAGCAGGGACGAGATAGGGCGGCTCGCGATGAGCGTTGACAACATGCGCAACTCTCTTCTTGAAACCATGAACAATGAAAAGGCCGCTTGGGCTGCTAACACTGCACTGATTACGGCGATGTCGCACGATGTCCGGACCCCGCTTACATCGCTGATAGGTTATCTGGACATAATAGAAGGGAAGAAATTCAGAACGGAAGAAGATTTAATCCGCTACATACATTCATGCCGGGAAAAGGCTTTTCAGCTTAAAGACCTGTCCGACGAACTTTTCAGCTATTTTCTTGTGTTCGGAAATCCGGGGAACGCGGAACTTGAAGAAGTTGATGCGGGCATACTGTTTCAACAGCTTCTCGGGGAACATGTGGCGGAAGTACTGAATTACGGCAGAAACATAACGCTGACCTACGACATACCGGAGGACGTATGGGTTAAGGTGAACGTTTCGTCGCTCAGAAGACTGTTTGACAACCTTTTCTCCAATATATTAAAATATGCAGGTAAGGACTTTCCTGTGGAAGTATGCGCCGCATACTCGGAGAACCGGATTGAAATTTTGTTCAGAAATACAATCTGGAAAGAGGCGAAACAGCGTGAAAGTACCAAGATAGGAGTCAAAACATGCCGAAAAATATGTGAGGACATGCACGGCACGTTCAGCGCAATTGAAGAAGGCGAAAGCTACGTTACGCATATAACTTTCCCTGTACCGCGGTCAAAAGAGGGCGGCGGGGAAAAAGACGACGCTGACGGCGGGGCGCGGAATTCCTGAGCAGACACCTAAATACAGTTTCTGAATCCATGTCGGAGTAAGAGAGAAATAAGATGACGAAGAAAGATATACCGAGAATAACGGGAACATTGAGAGCAAAGTCGATACAGGTGCCGGAAGCAATCTGGTCCGCAAAAGGAATGGTCGTTCTGGGCAGAAGGATCAAATCCTGCATTTTCACCACGGATCTTGCCATAATCCGCAACTGTAACGCTGATGCCGTTCTTGCCGTGTATCCTTTTACGCCTCAACAGATAATTAACAGCGCCATAATCAATGCCGCGTCGATACCGGTGTTCTGCGGTGTAGGGGGAGGAACCACTCAAGGGTTGAGGACAGCGCTTATCTCAAAGGATGCAGAAGGTGACGGAGCATACGGCGTTGTCGTAAACTCCCCGATGAAAAACGAAAACATCAAAATGATAAAGAGCGTGGTCGACATTCCCATCATCGCGACCGTTGTAAACGAAAGCACGGACATAGACGCGCGCTTTAAGGCGGGCGTATCCATCCTCAATGTTTCTAACGCCGCGAAGACGCCGGAACTTGTACGTCACATCAGGAAGGACTATCCCAAAATCCCGATAATAGCCACGGGCGGTCCCACAAACGATTCGATAGAGGAAACGATTGCCGCGGGTGCGAACACGATAAGTTATACGCCGCCGGACATTGCTGACATCTTCAGCGCCATGATGGTCGAATACCGCAGGGAGGCCGAGATGGTAGAATCACCTCAGGAAAAGGAAGAAATACTCGAAGAACTGTTGGAATTGTTGTAGGCTATGAAATCGCATTTTTCGCCGTAGAGAGACTATCCGAGACGATATTGCGTTAGAAAATTTTTTGAAAAACGTTCTATATAAATTTGATTTAGCCGGAGATGTCGAGTCGGAACCTACTTTGCAAATTAACAACAGAAAAATATGCATGGACATTAAGTTTTTTTACCGGATTCATATTGACTTTTTATCTTTGCGGTGATATTATAGCACACGTGTCGGGCGTATTTGTCCGAATATGCGATGCGTATGCACCATTAGCTCAGCTGGTAGAGCACCTGACTCTTAATCAGGGTGTCCAGGGTTCGAGCCCCTGATGGTGTACCAATTGAAAAGCTCCGGTATTTTACCGGAGCCTAATTTTATCCTATTTATCTTTTTTTATACTTTTATATCCAAAATGTCCCAGCGCAACAACATAGCTGCCGTCTTCATTCCAGCGAATGGTTAAATATGTTGCCAACACTCCATCATTAAATTTTACTTTTGCAATATTATCCTTGTCCAGTTTATCTGTGATATTCACAACATGGTCTCGGTAATAAAGCATTATTTGACCTTTACCATTTTTTTCGACTTCTACTTCCTGATTCAGTTGTTCAATAATTTCCTCCGGTGTAGCTGCACGCATTTTACCTTTCCCATCCTCAACCGCTCCACCGGTGCCTCTTACAGTTCCATCAGGATATGTAAGCTTAAATTCATATTCACCTATCTGCTCAACCTTAACCTTTGTTGCACTGCCGTAGAGCCAAGAATCAACATTTTTCTTAAATCCGGCAAAATCCATCGCATAGGATACAGTCGCAAGACAGAACACCAATGCAAGGGATGCAGCCAATGTAGTAAGTCTCCTCTTCCCACGGAATATAGGTGTCCTTTTTACACTATTCTTACTCTCCATTTTTTTAGCCTCCTTCAGTACTTTTGTTGCAAATTCAGCAGAAGGCTTAATAATAGAAGATGCATTCCTGTATTTTTCATGGTTAGTCATTTTACCATTCCTCCTTTAGCTTTTCTCTAAGAATCTCGCGGCCTCTATAAAGATGCGCCTTTACTGTGTTCTCTTTTTTCTCCACTATCTTCGCTATTTCTTTTACTGAATATCCCTCATAATAGAACAAGTGCACCACAACTCTACATTTCTCCGGCAGCCCCATAACTGCCCGAATCAAATTCTCTGAAGTTTCATTGATACCTTCATCCGATTCCTCATTTCTTGATGCGAGCCATTCAGTGAAATCCGGGACACTGACCTTCGTTCGGTGCCAAAATGATGTTTTTAAGTTCTTCGCTTTGTTAACAGTCACCCTCAAAAGCCATGCTTTGATATGCTCTTCACTTTCAAAATCCTGATCTGCTTTGAAGTATGCCAGAAATGCTTCCTGAGCAATATCTTCTGCGTCATCATGATGCTTGCAGATATAGAACGCCGCCTTATATATGTTGCTTTGATATTTTTCCAGTACTTGCTCTAACGTGAGTTTCACTCAGCCATTCCTCCTCCTCTTGCCACTATCTGTGAAAGACCTTTCACTTATTATACAATTCATCTAATGAAAAGGTTTAATACATCGTGCATTATTTTTCATCACCTTATATGATGAAATTCAAATATCTCTTTCTTGTTATCCTCAATCCGGTCAACAGGCTCATATAGTCCATCTCGTAGCTCTATTCTCAAAAGCTTTCAGAGGACGATTTGGCAGGGAAACTGTCAGGAACAGTATACTAAAGATTAAAGTTCCCGGAAAGGAAGCAAAGGAAACGGCAAAGGAAGTAAGAGAACTTCACATATTTGCCGATGAAGACCATGCACATATCCAGAAACCCGGCAAAGCTAAAGGCAAGAAAAATCAGGTAGTTCCTGTGGTTAAAGTTGCAGAGGGAATCTATGCAATCTAACCTGTCAATCAAAAAGTCGTAAAAACTTTACACCGTCTATCAAAATGATAGTGTAAAATAATTGTGGAGTTTTTAATAAAAAAATATAGAGATCAACCCAACGTGGTACAATAATGAACCATCCCAAAATACGAAAGGAGATCTCTATGGAAACAATTATACAACAAATCACATTGGAATTGGGAAGAAAAATAACAAAAAAAGCACTTTCGGGAGGACTAAATGATATAGATGCATTTTCTCATGATATTTTCACGGACTGTAAAGAAGCATCGGTATTGATGATTGAGACGA
>CP016202.1:1722001-1723809 GCA_003433295.1 Eubacterium minutum ATCC 700079
TATGCAAGGCGGGTGCTTGATGAAGCGGTGGCTGAGCGCATGGATTGGAGCATCTTTGATAAAGAGCCGCCAATCTTAAACGGAGCAAGTGCAACGCAGAGTTTAATACAGGGAATGGGGAGTTTAAAAAATACCTTTTGGAGTTGATGTCAATAAAAAACTCCACAAAAACTTGACACCGTCAAACTCCGCAAAAAACTTGACACCGTCCCATGTGTATGATAGTGTAAAATAATTGTGGAGTTTTTAATAAAAAAATATAGAGATCAACCCAACGTGGTACAATAATGAACCATCCCAAAATACGAAAGGAGATCTCTATGGAAACAATTATACAACAAATCACATTGGAATTGGGAAGAAAAATAACAAAAAAAGCACTTTCGGGAGGACTAAATGATATAGATGCATTTTCTCATGATATTTTCACGGACTGTAAAGAAGCATCGGTATTGATGATTGAGACGATATGCAAAGAACTCAACCTCAAGATCAGACAAGACAAGGAGGCAAGAAAAAGCCTAGGATTGACCTTAAAAGAAAAGGATCGTAAAAGGGAACTGCTCACTGAGCTTGGAAGGATTGAAATTGCACGTGATTACTATCAAGACAAGAAGAACAACAGGTATGTTTACCCGCTTGACCATGCTGTGGGAATCAGAAAATATGAAAGAGTGGGCGACATCATAAGTGCAAGAATGGTAAGCCTTGCTACAGAGATGTCCTATGCCAAAAGCGCTGCTATTGGAAGTGATAACAAGTTAAGCAGGCAGACCGTAAAAAACCATATCAAAAAACTGAAACCTCTTGAAAAGAAAGTGGAAAGCGAAGAACAAAAGAGAATCAAAGAACTGCATATATACGCAGATGAAGATCATGCGCTATGCAAAGACCTGGCAAGAAAAAGGGCAAGCGCAGTAAGATTGTACCGCTTGTAACTGTTACGGAAGGGATACGAAAAGAGAGCAAGGGAAGAAACAGAACAATAGCAAGCATGCACTTTGTGGATGAAAACTTTGATACAAACAGGCTATGGAAAAGCGTACAAGGATATATAGAGAAAGAGTATGACATAGGTGCGATTGATAATATCTATATACATGCAGATGGGGGCAAATGGATCAAGAATGGGCTTGAGGATCTGTCAATGGTAGTCCGTGTGATGGACGGATACCATGTTGAAAAGAGGATAAGAAGCGTTGCGTGCAAATTCCCGAAAAAGAATGTGGCAACAAGGATAAAGACAGCGATAAGAGCAAATGACAGAAAGCGTGCAGATGAGATACTGCAAAGCCTATACGATGTATGTGAGGATGAGAAGCAGACAAAGAGCGTAGAAGAGTTTGGCAGGTATCTAATGGGCAACTGGAAAGAGATAGTGAGTCGAAAGACCCTTGATATTCCGGGAAGCTGTACGGAGGCACAGGTAAGTCATGTGCTATCTGAGAGATTCAGCAGAAACCCTATCGGTTGGAGTGAGGAAGGTCTTGGGAAACTCAGTAAACTTCGCGTATACATGAAAAACGGAGGAAGGATCACGGCAGATGAGTTCAAGCCCGGGAGTGATGATAAAGAAAGCTACAGCGATTATGCAAGGCGGGTGCTTGATGAAGCGGTAGCTGAGCGCATGGATTGGAGCATCTTTGATAAAGAGCCGCCAATCTTAAACGGAGCAAGTGCAACGCAGAGTTTAATACAGGGAATGGGGAGTTTAAAAAATACCTTTTGGAGTTGATGTCAATAAAAAACTCCACAAAAACTTGACACCGTCAAACTCCGCAAAAAACTTGACACCGTCCCATGTGTAT
>CP016202.1:1723956-1743495 GCA_003433295.1 Eubacterium minutum ATCC 700079
ATGATAAAGAAAGCTACAGCGATTATGCAAGGCGGGTGCTTGATGAAGCGGTAGCTGAGCGCATGGATTGGAGCATCTTTGATAAAGAGCCGCCAATCTTAAACGGAGCAAGTGCAACGCAGAGTTTAATACAGGGAATGGGGAGTTTAAAAAATACCTTTTGGAGTTGATGTCAATAAAAAACTCCACAAAAACTTGACACCGTCCTATCAAAATATTATGCTTGACAAAGCGCATACGAGGATGGTACTATTCTTTTTAATAAGTTATTGCTATATCGAAGTAAATCGCAGAAAGGAAGGATTACCGCGCATTCGCTGTGATTTGGAATTGAAATTTTGATTATGGAGGAAATTATTATGAAGATGAGCAAGAGAGTATTTACGGTTGCGATCGTGGGGATCATGACGATCATGATGGCGGCGCTGGCCGGATGCGGCAACAAAGAGAAGCAGGAGAAGAGTGATCTGGACTATGTAAAAGACAAAGGAACCTTGATAATAGGTCTGGATGATACATTTGCTCCAATGGGCTTCAGGGATAAAAAAGATAAGCTGGTCGGACTGGACATAGACCTTGCCAACGCCGTTGCCAAAGAACTGGGAGTCAAGGTGAAATTCCAGCCTATCGACTGGGAAGCAAAGGAAGCTGAACTGAAATCCAAGAAGATTGACTGCATCTGGAACGGAATGTCTGCGACTCCTGAACGTGAAAAGAGCATGTCGCTTTCAAAACGTTATTTGAAGAACCGCATACTCGTGATGTCTCTCAAAAAGAATGTGAACGTAAAGAGCGATGCGGATCTGAAGAACTATAAGATGGGAACGCAGGCGGGTTCGGCAGCGCTTGAAGCTATCAAGAAGAACAAGAAGTACGATGAATTCAAGGGAAATATCAAAGAATACGATACGTACGACAGGGCGATTATGGACATGAAAGCCGGCAGAAATGAAGTACTTGCAATAGATGAGGTGTTCGCGATATACAACAGTGCCAAGAAAGAGAAACTGTACGCGTCGGATTTCAACTTCGGAGCTGACTACTATGCGGTAGGCTTCAGAAAAGATGATAAAAAACTAACCGAAGCCTTCAATAAAGCGCTCAAAGCCACGATAGACAGCGGAAAAGCGGCTAAGATAAGCAAAAAATGGTTCGGCAAGAACCTGATCGTGTTCGAAGATAAAAAATAGCTTTCCGGACGTGAGCGGGCGACGTGGCTTTACAGGCATGATCAGGCAACGTCGGGCAGCTTCGCATGAAAAATGCCTTTGGGTAAATTCGCAAAGTGAGTTCCGGTGGCGCCGGGAAGATGCCTTTGCGAAGGTTTTGAAGATGCTTTTATTGAAAAAGGAAAGCGATTTTGTTAGAATATAGGCACCGCTTTGCCGGGGAAAGATTTGCTTTGCGGGTCTCAAAGGACATTGTGTCGGATTGACCCGGAAATCGTGGTAAAGACATAATCGATACATAAGAGAAGGAAAAGAGAGATTATGATGGATTATATTCGTGAGGCGATGCCTATACTGTTACAGGGTGCGGTAATAAGCGTGCAGCTTTTTGCCGCTACCCTTATTTTCTCGTTGATATTGGGACTTCCGATCGCACTCGGAGAAAACAGCTCTTTTGCACCTGTACGGTGGGTATGCAAACTCTTTGTGTTCGTGTTCAGAGGAACACCGTTGATGCTGCAGCTGTTTTTTTTCTATTTCTTTTTCCCGATTCAACTGAACATACAGATTGACGCCTTTCCGGCGGCAGTGCTTACATTTGTTTTAAATTACTCTGCCTACTTTGCGGAAATTTACAGGGGAGGCCTCAACAGTATAGACAGGGGACAGTACGAAGCCGCGCATTCACTTGGTGTCAGCAAAAGACAGACCTTGTTTGATATAGTGATACCTCAGATGTTCCGCGTGGTGCTGCCGCCGGTGTCGAATGAGGTCATAACTCTCATAAAGGACACGGCGCTCGCCTCATCGATAGCGCTTGCGGATATGATGAGAGTATCCGAGGGCATGGTAAACCGTGACGGAACGCTGATCCCGTATGTCTTGGCCGCAGGCATGTATCTTCTCTTCACTTTTGTTGTGACAGTTCTTCTGGGGCGAGTGGAGAGACGTTTTGCCAGATACGAGCAGAAAGAGGGCTGATATTTTGCGTTTTATGAAAATACTGCCGTTGGCAGCGGAAAGGCGTTTTATATGAAAATACTGGAAATGAAAAACATCGTAAAGAAGTATTCTGATGTCGAAGCTCTTGCCGGAGTGGATATGTCGGTCGATGAAGGGCAGACGGTTGCGATCATCGGACCGTCAGGATCGGGTAAAAGCACGCTGCTACGTTGTATCAACTGCCTGACGAGAATCTCCGGAGGGGAAATATCGCTTAATGGGACGACATTTGTTTCACCCGATACGAAAACGGGAGGATGCGGCGCCGTATACCTGTCCGAAAAAGAACTGCGTGAAATATCCTGCGAAACAGGAATGGTGTTTCAGCATTTTAACCTGTTTCCACACATGACATGTCTTCAAAATATAATATATGCACCGATAAAGGTTAAAAAAACAGCTAAGGAGGAAGCTGTAAAACACGGCGAGAGCATGCTCTCACTCGTAGGGCTTGCAGAGAAACGGAACGAGTACCCCGGGAATCTTTCCGGTGGGCAAAAGCAACGTGTTGCAATAGCGAGAGCACTTGCGATGGATCCCATGATAATGCTCTTTGATGAGCCTACATCCGCACTTGATCCCGAGATCACCGGTGAGGTGCTGAGCGTAATGAAAAGACTCGCATCGGAGAAACGCACTATGGTCATCGTGACGCATGAGATGGAATTTGCCAAAGAAGTTGCGGATCGTGTGATTTTCATGGACCGCGGGAAGATCGTCGAGCAGGGAAGCCCCGAGGAAATATTTAATAAACCGGAGAGCACGCGTTTGAAAGAGTTCCTCGGAGCGATGCTGGGAGGCGCGTACAAGACGGACATGGAAAGAGCGTAATTTCCTTTCTTTGAAGAAAAGATACATACGAGATTCCGGTCGAAAGACTTCCGTTTCGGGGCATGCTTACGAGAAGAGAAAAGGAATATATAGGACTGATGCAAAGAGGAGGCTTTGGGAGTTTGTTACGATGAGAGTGTAACAACTCCTAAAGTCTTGTTTTTGTTGGCGGAAAACGGGTATTAAAGCATGGAAAACAGTTTCACAATACAAGGAGGTTAAATATGGGATTGTTCAGTTTCATAAAAAGAACCGGTATCAACGATGAGGTACGGCGGTACAGAGAAACCGCAGGGGCTAAACTTATAGATGTCAGATCGCCGGAAGAATACAGGAACGGCAATATTCCGGGAAGTATCAATATTCCGTTGCACGATTTGAAGAAAATTGAGAAGAAAGTGCCGCTCAAGTCTTCGCCGCTATTTGTTTACTGCCTGAGCGGTGCAAGGAGCGGTCGGGCGGTTTCGGCGCTTAAAAAGATGGGATATGAAACGGTTACGAATATAGGAGGGATTGCATCGTATAAGGGGGAACTTGAGCGATAGTATCCTTGATTTCGCAGCGATGTGTTATTTGCTTGCTCTGCATTAGAGAAGCAAAGTTACCGCAGGATTAATGTGTCTTTCAAATAGAGGAAAATAAAATTGTATGAAACAGTGCTTGGAGGTAAAGTATGAAAGTTTTGATAGTAGGGGGAGTCGCAGGCGGAGCGACTGCGGCGGCACGACTTCGCCGCCTTGATGAAAATGCGGAGATTACGATCTTTGAAAAATCGGGATATGTATCATATGCAAACTGCGGGTTGCCGTATTACATAGGTGGAGTGATAGAGGATAAGAAAGAATTGACTTTGCAAAGTCCCGAGGGTTTTATGGACAGATTCGGGATAGATGTGAGAGTTCGCAGCGAGGTAACGTCCGTGGATCCGGAGAAAAAAACGGTGACGGTCAAAAATCTGGAAACCGGCAAGGAGTATGAGGAAAAATACGATAAGCTTATTTTGTCACCGGGAGCCAAGCCGACAAGACCGAAAATTTCGGGGATCGATTCGGAAAATAACCCGGAGAAAGTCTTTACGCTGAGGACGGTGGAAGACACCTTCAGGATACGTGAATTTATGGAGAGTAAAAAACCCGAAAGTGCAGTGCTGGCAGGCGGCGGATTTATAAGTCTTGAGATGGCGGAAAACCTTATTGAGTCAGGTATAGATGTAACGATAGTTCAAAGGTCCGAACAGCTCTTTCCGCACCTTGACAAGGACATGGCGGCGCAGGTGCATTCACTGTTCAGGAAACATGGAGTGAAATTAAAACTCGGCGCGGAAGTCACGGGTTTTGAAGATGACGGAGATTTGATAAAAACGCTCATAGCCAATCGTGAATCTCCGGTGTCGGAAATGGTAATACTGGCAATAGGAGTTACTCCGGACTCAAAACTGGCCGGAGATGCCGGGCTTGAACTGGGGGTGAAGGGAAGTATCGTAACGGATTCCGGCATGCGCACGTCGGATGAAGACATTTATGCGCTTGGAGACGCCGTAAGTGTCAGGAACGGCGTCACGGGTGAAGAGGCTCATGTTCCTCTCGCAGGTCCCGCAAACAAGCAGGGTAGAATAGCGGCAGACAATATATGCGGCTTAAACAGCAGGTATGACGGTTCGATCGGCACATCTGTCATCAAGCTTTTTGATATGACGGTTGCAACTACGGGAATAAATGAAAAAACGGCGAAGAATTCGGGCATTGATTACGATTATGTGATCCTGTCTCCGAACTCGCATGCCGGTTATTATCCCGGGGCGAAGGCCATGACTATTAAACTCCTGTTTGAGAAGAAAACACTTAAGATTCTCGGCGCCCAGATAGTCGGCAGAGAGGGCGTGGACAAGCGTATAGACGTAATATCGACGGCGATGCACGGGGGCATTTCGGCTGTCGGCCTTAAAGATCTGGAACTGGCATATGCACCTCCCTATTCATCTGCGAAAGATCCCGTAAATATGGCGGGCTTTATGGTGGAGAACGTTGTGACCGGTAAGGTTTCGCAGTTCCGTTACGATGATATGGAGAAACTCCCGACAGACGGAAGCGTTACGTTGCTTGATACGAGAACGCCCGCAGAATTTACCGCAGGAAGCGTGAAAGGCTTCGTGAACATTCCCGTTGATGAGCTGAGGACGCGTATTCGGGAAATAGCGACGGACAGGCCGGTTTACGTAATGTGCCAGAGCGGAGTCAGGAGTTATCTGGCTTGCAGGATTTTGAAACAAAACGGCTTTGAAGCATATAACTTTTCCGGCGGATACAGATTTTACAGAACCGTCAAGGAGGACGAAACGGCTGCGGAAGAAGCATTTTCCTGCGGCATGGATAAGTAAACGGGTGGCGTTCGGCAACCGCTCCGCATAAAGAAGCGGCTGTCGGACGCTTTATCTTTTGCAATAGACCGTCAGTGATGCGACCGGAGCCGGTTGATGAAGCGGGTTCGCCCACCCGGACTGTCGGTGAACTCGGTTTTTGTAACGGCGTAGTACTTCAATCGCTTGTAACGGCGTATTGCTTCAATACGTTTGTAACGGCGTATTGCTTCAATACGTTTGTAACGGCGGGCAAATTTAATCGGTCAGCTTGCAATGATACTTATCGAACTCATCCGTGATTTCGCTTCCCGGTCTTCCCGCGATTTTGCTCACTATGATTATGGCGAGGAGCGCGCATACGAATGCCGGGAGCAGTTCATATGTGTCCCAAAGGCCGCCAAGCGGTCTTATAGCATATTTCCAGAAGAAAATCATTATTGCGCCGACCGTCAACCCGGCGAGGGCGCCATACTTGTTGGAGTTTTTCCAGAAGAGCGCACAGATGACCACAGGACCGAAGGTCGCACCGAAGCCGCCCCACGCAAATGAAACGATTTCAAATACGGAATTGTTCGGATTGGCCGCAAGTATGACCCCTACCACGGATATTGCAATAACCGTGAGCCTGGATAGTATCATCGCCTGCTTTTCCGTTATTCTGATTTTGAGAAAATCCCTGACTATATTTTGGCTAACACCCGATGAGGCTGCAAGAAGCTGCGAATCCGCGGTTGACATGGTCGCCGCGAGTATGCCGGCAAGGATCAGACCTGCGAGCAGCGCGAAGACCGAGCCGTTCGTGCTCAAAATGTGAGCGATTTTTACGATTATGGTCTCAGATGTCGCGCCCTTGAGGTAAGGAATCGCATCGTTTGAGGTCATCGCATTTCCGACGATGCCTATCATCAAGGCAACCGCGAGAGATATTATCACCCAGATTGTTGCGACCCGGCGGGATAGAGTGAGTTTATCTTTGTCGCCGATGGCCATAAAGCGCAGCAGTATGTGAGGCATCCCGAAGTAGCCGAGTCCCCATGCAAACGTACTTATTATGCTTAGAAAATTATACGGAGATGAACTCTTGTTTACGGCATCATACGTACTTGAAAGACTGAAGTATCCCGGAAGCGCGCTTGCGTTTTCAATGACTTTATCCATACCGCCCGCGAGGTAAGTGCCGTAGCCCAGTATCACCACAAGAGCAAACGACATTATTATGCTCTGGATCAGATCCGTGGTGCTGGCAGCGAGGAATCCGCCGAGCGCGGTGTAACCGACGATGACCGCGGCGCTTATGATCATGGCCCAGAAATAGTCTGTGTTGAACAATGTGCCGAAAAGCTTGCCGCATGCCGCAAATCCCGACGCGGTATACGGAATGAAAAATATTATTATTATAGTGGCGGATATAAAGTTTAAAATATTTTTGTCGTCTTTATAACGCTTGCTGAAAAACTCAGGTAAAGTAATAGCATGCAATTGATGCGAGTAAATTCGTATTCTCTTGGCTATGAGAAGCCAATTTATATAAGTCCCTATCGCAAGACCGATTGCCGTCCAAGCCGCATTTGCGACTCCCGTGAGATATGCTACCCCCGGAAGACCCATTAGGAGCCAGCTGCTCATATCGGATGCCTCGGCGCTCATTGCGGTGACAAAAGGCCCGAGGCTTCTCCCGCCTAAATAGAAATCACGTGCGTCGTTATTCTTTCTGGAAAAGTAGAGCCCTATTCCGAGCATGCCCATCAGGTACGCCGCTATGGCGAACATCATCAAAAAGTCGTTAACATTCATGGTAAAACCTCCGTTAATTTAATCGCCGGCTATATGTGTTTTCAAATAAAATTAATATGCCGTCGAATTTTCTTGTGTGGGGATTATATCACAAAGAAAAATAGACTGAAACACAGAATCAGTCCTAAACTAATATTAAAATATTACAAAATGAGTATAGAGGAAAGAGCCATTTTAAAAGGTTTTGACGATAGACTCAGATATAGACTTTATTTGATATAAAAAATGTAACGAAAATTATTTTGTAAAATTGGCAAGAAATTTCGGCAAAAGCAGCTTACTGTACTGCGCCAAAGAGTAATCACCGTTACATAGACACCAGTCGTACATCATGCCCCTTTCCATCAGAGCGTAAGCCTTGATGACTTCATTTACGGATACGGAATCCTCCAGCTCGTTGTTTGAGCGTCCTTTTTGGATTATGTCGCGCAGCAGTTTGTAATAAGTCCTGTCCTGGTCCAGCAGGTGGCGCCGGCCTTTGGTTATCAATTGAGAAGAGAAAAGACGCGAAAGCAGGTCGACCGATATGGAATTTTCTATCATGAGAAAGAGTTCCTGATTTATGTGGCAGAGTTTTTCTATGAAGGTTCCCTCGGGCAGACTATCCTTGAGGGCGTCGTATTTCTCGTCAAACAGATATGACAGCGACGAGAGGAGGGCGTCTTTTCCGTCGAAATAGTGATAAAAAGAGCCTTTTGAAGTTTCGGAACTCTCGACTATTTCATCGACGGTCGTATCATCGTATCCCTGCTCGTAAAAAAGTTTCCATGCGGCGGAGATTATTTTACCTTTAGTGTTTCTGTTATTTTTCTTTCCCATAAGTTCAGTCCTTTCATAACTTGAAGCACATACCGCGGGTTGAGACCGCGGACCGTACGTTGGAGATGAGAATCATGCCTTGTAATTTTCGGGCATATTCCCGTTGAATACCCGTCAAGTATACCACAACAGGAGCGATTACGGCAAAGGGGGATGCGGAGACAGCGTCAAGTTTTCGTGGAGTTTATCATCGGGATAATTTTTATGTGTTCATTACTGAAGTTGCTGTAAACTGCGGACACGGGCATCAGGCTTTTCCGCAGGAGCAGTATGGAATCGCCGCCGGAAACGCGCAGGGAAATTGAAGAGTGGCGGGCGTGCTGTTTGAGGGCGTGCTTAAGTAGTGATGCCCGAGTTCACGCCGCCACTCAATTTCCGCAAGTGAGGCGTACGATTGCCTGCGACGAGGACTTGCCGGATGCCCGTGTCCGCAGTTTACAGGAAGTCTGAAATCCGTTCACGTGTAATAGCGGATAAAAAAACTCCACGAAAACTTATCCATCGCCTAAACAAGCATGTTTGACTTATGTGCATATTATGTTAAACTTATGTCGATGAATTTAGAAAGGAGAAGCCTTTTATGGAAAAAAGAAATGGAAAATCTATGGCGGAATTTCTTATCCCGTCGTTCATAGGTATCATACTCTTCATGATTCCTATAAAATACGACGGGAAATGGACTATTTTCGTCAAAATTCTGGCTGACAAGATTGGTGAGGCCCTTGGATCGTTTTTACCTGTATTATGCGTTATCATTGTTACGATCTCGGCAGTTATGTCTATAATCGGACTGGCTAAACCGAAGTTCATTACCGAAAATAGAATTTTGAACGAAGCCTTTACTACCACCCCCGTGTGGGCGATTATCAGAGCCGTGGGCTGTGTGTTCATATGGCTTACGTATCTGAAAGTGGGAGAGAACGGCAAAGGCGTACTGCACATGTTGACCGAAGGAAATGCCGACGGAGGAGCGGGAGGCTTCGTGCTCGATGCTTTGTTGACTGTATTGGTCATCATATTTGCAATAGCGGGTCTGCTGCTTCCGCTTCTGCTGGATTTCGGCCTGCTGGAGTTTGTCGGAGCACTTCTCACCAAGATCATGAGACCGGTATTCAAGATCCCGGGTCGTGCGGCTGTCGATTGTTTCACATCGTGGATAGGTGACGGTACTTTGGGCGTTATGCTCACGTGCAACCAGTATGAAGGCGGATACTATTCCGCAAGAGAAGCGTCGGTTATAGCGACGACGTTTTCGGCGGTATCCATAACGTTCAGTATCGTGGTTCTCGCACAGGTTGGGCTGATGGAGTATTTCGGAGTTTATTATCTGGCGATATGCCTTATAGGGATCGTTTGCGCCGTAATATGTCCGAGAATACCACCTTTGTCGATGAAGAAGGATTCCTATCTCGTCGAGGGCAGAGCTATGCCGGAAAGCATTCCGGAAGGATATTCGTCCTCTGTGGATTATGGCATTTCCCTTGCCGTTAAAAGGGTTCAGGAGCATAAGGGGATTGGAGAGTTCCTGAGCAACGGACTCAAGAATGCCGTCGGCATGTGGTTCGGCGTAATGCCGGTCGTTATGTGTATAGGAACAATTGCCCTTGCGCTTTCCAACAATACGCAGATATTTGAAATTCTGGGCAAACCGTTTTTGCCGCTGCTTAATCTTCTGCAGGTACCTGAAGCGGCAGCGGCGTCAAAGACGATGATAGTAGGATTTACGGACATGTTTACACCGTCGGTAATTGCCGCTGCGGGCGTGACGAGCGCGATGACGAAGTTCATCATAGCCGTTATATCCGTCACACAGCTTATTTACCTGTCGGAAGTGGGCGGTCTGATTCTCGGATCCAAGCTTCCTGTAAACATTGTGGAATTGTTCATTATCTTCATAGAGAGAACGATCATAAGTCTGCTCATCGTTACGCCGATAGCACACTTTATATTTTGACTGAAAATCTGATTTAATATATCAACTGACAGGCAACATTAAATTCATCAGGAGAGTGCCCGCAGGGTCGGTAAAAGCAGACCCGGGAGCACTCTCTTTTATTTTAAAACTCCCGTGGTGTGCTGTCTTAAGGCGCGTTGAAGTGCCGGCGCCCGGGGTCGCGCCGCCACTCGATTCCCGAAATAGAGGCGTGCGATTGTATGCGACGAGGATCTGACCGGCATCCTTATGCAAGCTTATAGTTGCCTGAGGTGATGATATGTTTTACAATTACGGGCGGAGGTATCTAAGATTTATGTTGGAAAAAACTTTAAAAAGTATGAGCATATATGAGAGGACGGCAAGACTCTGCAGACTTCTCGAAAAAGAAGAAGCCGTTTCAGGAGAGTACGCAAGAGCCGAGATTTTAAAGAAGAAGCTGGAACGTAAAGACATGACCGTTGCGGTAATAGGTCAGTTCAAGAGAGGAAAGAGCGCGCTGGCGAACAGGATTTTGGACGAGACGGTTATGCCGGTCGGAATTGTGCCGATAACAAGCGCCGTGACCAAGGTGAAGGCGGGAGAAAAAAGGACGGAGGTTCATTACGAAAACGGTAAAGTTGAAGAGGTAGCCCCGGAAGATCTACACTTTTATATAAGCGAGCAGGAGAATAAGAACAATGAACTGGGGATTAAAGAGGTCGTAATGCACGCACCTTCAAAATTTTTGAGTGAAGGACTCACCTTTGTCGACACGCCGGGAGTCGGATCGTTTCACAAGAATAACACGGAAGTCGCGTACGATAACATGAAAGAAAGCGATGCGGTAATTTTTCTCCTTTCGGTTGACAGCCCCATTAACCAGATAGAAATAGATTTTTTGAAAAGTACGCGGGACTTTGCAGCGAAATTTTATTTTGCCGTAAATAAGATCGATTCGGTAAGCCGCGAGGAGTTGAGTGTTTATCTTGAATACTGTAAAACGGTACTTGGACAGATCACGGGAGAAACCGCGGAAATGTTCCCCGTCAGTGCAAAGACCGGAGAGGGAGTCGAAGAACTTAAGGATGCGATAATAAAGGATTTGCGGTTGAAGCCGCAGGAAATCATGGAAGAATCGACGGCCATGAAGCTCGTGGATCTGATCGACGATGCGATAGAACAGTTGAACTTCTATTGGAAAGCCATGAACATGGAATACGGTGAACTGGATGTAAGATTCGAGGAGATAGAGAAAACCCTTGACTCGATAAAAAAACGCGCGGAGGATTGCGCCGGGGGATACAATCTGTTCCTCAACGAATTTAAACGGGAGCTGTCCGCAAAAGTCCGTGAACTGTTTGGTATGGAATATCATTATGATATAGATCTTCTTAAAATCGGACTTACTGAACTCGGCAGAGAGGAGTTTCTGCTTAGAACGGAAGAACTTTGCGACGACCTTGCAAAAACGCTCAACAGGATTCTGCTTTATCGCGAAGAAAATGCGTACACCGTTTGCCGTAGAATCAATGCCATAAACAGGCTTACAAGAGAGATACGCAGGATTAGAGACAGTCTCAGGAAAGAAGGCAGGTGAAAGCCGCGCGGTGTAAACAGAATCCATATATGATACGGAAAACGGAGTCGGCAGTGACATATTTAACGCAAAAGGCTCTTGCAGAGTCATTAAAAAAATTGTTAAACAGAAAAACATTGAATAAAATCACTGTAAGTGACATAACGAACGACTGTGGTGTGAACAGGCAGACGTTTTATTATCATTTTCACGATGTCTACGAATTGGTGGACTGGATCTTTGCCGAAGAGATGAAGCGGTATGCACAGGAGGGATTTACGCCCGACAACTGGAGAGATGTCATGACGCGGCTCATGGATAACTTTCTGGAAGAAAGACACTTCATAATAAATGTGTATAATTCTTTGAACAGGAAAGAACTGGAGAAGTACATGAGAGTCTTTGTGAAGCCCGCCGTTACGGACATCGTGAATGAGATCGCCCGGAATTATGACGTGTCCGCCGAGGATATAGACTTTCTTACATCAACGCTTACGGCGAGTCTGACGGGTATCGTGGCGGAGTGGATAGGAGGCGGTATGGACCCGTCTTATCGACTGCGTCTGGATAAGTTCTTCGTCCTGCTGGACGGAATGGTTGAATACATATTGCAAAAATTTGAGAAGAGCGGACAGAATGGTTCCTGCATAGACCGGAAAGAAAGGTTGGTGCCGTGAAAGCCGAAATGCAGGATACGGACTGCGAGAACCGTGAGGCGGTAGTTTATTATGATTATTACGCTTAACAAGAAAAGAAAGATTCCGTATTATCATCAGATCGTTGAACAGATCAGGAGAATGATTCTGAAGGGCGAACTGCCTGACGGTGCGGTGTTGCCGTCGGAAAGAAAACTTGCGAACCGACTTGACGTGCACAGAAATACGGTTATAAGAGCTTACGGCAGCCTCAAGGACATGGGTCTTGTGAAATCTGTCAGAGGCAAAGGGTATGAAGTTTCCTGCGGGTCTGTTCAGGACGACGAGGAAAAACCGAAAGCGCAGACAGAATTTAACTGGAGTCAGCTGATAAAGGACGAATATCAGGATATGGAGGAGGTATATGACGACATATACCAGGACTTCTCACAGGGTTCAAGAATTTCGCTGTCGACGGGTATAGCTCCTTTCGTTTATCCGAAAGAGGATTTGGGAGAGGACATAGCCAGAATAATTGATTCCAGCGCCCTGCTCCCCGCGTATACGGCGCCGTACCAAGGGGATTTGTTCCTCAGGCAGAACCTGCGGGATTATTTTCGGCTGAAAGGTATAGGCGCGGGAGCGGGTAACATTCAGGTACTTACCGAAACGAATCAGGCGTTGGATTTTATAATAATGGCGCTTATCAGGCCTGGCGACTGTGTTTTTGTGGAAGAACCATGCTCTCCCGATGTGTACAGGGTCATAGCGCTGTCCGGAGGGGAGGTTTTCCCGATACCCATAGATGAAGACGGTATGGTTCTCGACAATCTGGACAGACTCATCCGGAAAAAATCCCCGAAATTTATCTATGTAAATTCAAGTTATCAGGATCCTACGGGACATGTAATGAGTATTGAAAGGAGAAAAATGCTTCTTGAACTTTCCGGGAAGCACTCGGTTCCGATAGTGGAGGACGATGCCGGCTCCGAACTCTACTATGACGGAGGAGCCGTTCCCTCCATAAAATCCATGGACAGGACGGGCAGTGTGATATACATATATTCATTTTCGCTGACTTTTCTTCCCGGAATCTCAATAGCGGCGGTGGTTGCAAACAAAAAACTGATACACAGCCTGAGCTATCTTGTCTCCATACGCGTAATATCGGTAAGTTGGCTCAATCAGCTCCTTATAGCGTACAACCTGCAGGACGGAAGATATTATAAGCGAGTGGAGGAGATAAGGAAGCATACCGAGGCGAACAGGGATTTGCTTTGTTCGCGACTGGAACTGCTGGAGGATATCGGAGTGAAATTCAACGTGCCTGACGGCGGAGTTTACGTGTGGGTCAGCCTCCCGTACGGAATGAGCGGCATGGAGGTTGCGCGCGCCGTATCCAGAGAGGGAGTGAGCATAGTTCCGGGAGAACTGTTTTATCCGTTGAAAAACGGCGGTAAAGAAAAGATAAGGCTGAGTTTTTCTTATGAATCCGCGGCATGGCTTGCCGAGGGCGCCGACAGGTTAATAAGAGTAATAAGAAAGCTTTACAAAGAGAAGAAAAATAAGTGAAGATGAGAAAAGAGTAAGCGCCATACACGCGGGGAGTGAACTGCCCGGCGAAGTTCTCATCTGCTCACTGCAAGGCAAGTACCGGACGTAGGGGAAATAAGACTTGGGAAACGATGATGCGCAAAAGTGCCGGTACCTTAAATTATAAAGCAACTGGTACTTTTTTCTGCATATTTTGCATAGTACTATGACGATGAGAGAGAGGTTCTCTCGATGAAGCGTATGCTTGTAAACGAGGCTTTATGCCTTATAGAACAAATTACAAATACAGTTAAAAGGAGATTTAAAAAAATGGCAGTAAATTTGAAAGGCAGACATTTCCTGACGCTCATGGATTTTACACCTGCGGAGATCCGTTACATGCTGGATCTGGCACATGATTTGAAAGCAAAAAAGAGAGCGGGTATCGTGAATCATCTTCTGAAAGGGAAGAACATCGTGCTTTTATTTGAAAAGACATCTACAAGGACAAGATGCGCTTTTGAGGTTGCGGCGATGGACGAAGGCGCGGGAGTCACTTTCCTCGACAGCAAGTCGTCACAGATGGGCAAGAAAGAAACCATAGCGGATACGGCCAAGGTTCTCGGAAGATTCTATGACGGCATAGAATACAGAGGCTTTAAGCAGAGCGTGGTTGAAGAACTTGCCGACAACGCCGGAGTGCCTGTCTGGAACGGCTTGACAGATGTGGATCATCCGACTCAGATTCTTGCCGATCTGCTCACCATCGAAGAGCACGTTGCAAAACCTCTGAACAAGGTGAAAGTTGTGTTTGTCGGAGATATAAGAAACAACATGGCATATGCATGGATGTACGGATGTGCCAAGATGGGAATGAAATTTGTCGCATACGGTCCGAAGGAACTTGCATCGGAAGTTGACAAAGACGTACTGGCAAGAGCGGAAGAAGTCGCAAAGGAAACAGGCGCTTCAATCAGCGTGAGCAGTGATCAGAGCTGTCTGAAAGACGCAGATGTAATATATACGGATATCTGGGCGTCAATGGGCGAAGAGGATCAGATCCCTGAAAGAGTAAAACTTCTTACGCCTTTCAAGGTTACCGGGGAATTCCTCGAAAAGACGGGAAATCCTGACGTTATCTTTATGCATTGCCTGCCGAGCTTCCATGATTTCGATACGACGATGTCCAAGGAACAGAAGGATATCGGATACGACATTCGCGAAGTGACCGACGAAGTCTTCCTGAGCAGACATTCGGTTGTGTTTGATGAAGCCGAGAACAGAATGCATACGATCAAGGCGGTAATAGTCGCAACAATCGCATAGTCGCGGCGAACACAGACGAGCAACGGATACATACAGACAAGATGTTGAAAAGCGGAATAAAAAAAACGCTGATAAAAACACGTAAGGTAAACAATGTATTACCGAACGATAAGAAAAGATATACTGCTCCTTTACGAGCAAGCATGAGAAAAGGAGATTTAAATGCATCCCGGTATTAATAATTTTTCTGAAATAGGTAAACTGAACAAGGTTCTTCTCCACAGAATAGGACATGAAGTTGAAGGTCTTGTGCCCGACAACTTTGCAAGATTGTTATTTGACGATATACCGTTTCTGGCGCAGGCGCAAAAAGAGCATGACGCTTTCGCAAAACTGCTCAGGGACAATGGTGTGGAGGTTGTGTACTACGTCGAGGAAACTGCCAAGGCCATTTCGACGCCGGAACTGAAAAAAGCCTTTCTGAACGATATACTCGATGAAAGCAACCTGAACTCGGCGGCTGTACGCGAGGCTATATTTGACTATCTTTACGCGATGCCCGAAAAAGAGATGGTAAGCAAAATAATTTCCGGAGTCAGGAAAGAAGATATTGGCATATTTGAAGCAAAGACTCTTTCGGATTTGATAAAGAGCGACTATCCGTTCTATATGGATCCTATGCCGAATCTCTATTTCACAAGGGACCCGGGCGCTTGCGTCGGAAACGGTCTCAATATTCACCATATGAACACGGCGGCGCGCAGGAGAGAGGCGATCCTGCTCAGGTACATGTATAATTACAACAAGGACTTTGCGCCGGAAGGTTCAAAACTCTGGTATGACTATGACGATCCGTATTCGGTGGAGGGTGGCGACGTTCTGGTGCTGAACAAGGATACCGTTGCGATAGGCCTTTCGCAGAGGACGACAACGGTGGGGATCGAATGTTTCGCCATGAGAATTCTGACGCAGTCCACGTTCAAAAGAGTTCTGGTTTTCGATATACCGAAAAAGAGAGCTTTTATGCATCTTGACACCGTATTTACCATGGTTGATTACGATAAGTTCACGATTCACCCTGAAATCGAAGGGCCGCTGCAGCTGTTTGAAGTGACGTTGGGTAAAGACGGAAAACTGTGCTATGAGTCGGTTACGGACGAGCTTGACCATTTGCTTGCGAGAGTCTTGAACGTACCGGCGGTGGAACTGATTCGCTGCGGCGGAACTGACAGTATGGCGGCGCAGAGAGAGCAGTGGAACGACGGTTCGAACACACTGGCGATTGCTCCGGGAACTGTCGTTACCTATGAGAGGAACTATGTGACCAATGAGCTTCTGGACAAGAAAGGGATCAAGGTGCTGACGATTCCAAGCTTCGAACTTTCAAGAGGAAGAGGAGGCCCGCGTTGCATGTCATGCCCTGTTAACAGGGATGACCTGTAAGACCGGTCCAAGTATCGGCAAAGCACAAAGGCTCATATGTGTTTACTTATTCTAAAAATACAAAACAGGAGAGATATATAAATGGCAGAGAAAATTGTAATTGCATTGGGCGGTAATGCCCTACAGTCGGGAAAAGGAGAGCCCACGGCGGAGGCGCAACTTGAAGTGGTAAAGAAAACCTGTGAACATATTGCCGATATAAGCTGCAAAGGCTATGAGATAGGAATCGTTCACGGAAACGGTCCTCAGGTTGGAAGAATTCTTTTGGCCTCTGAAACCGCCAAAGATGTTACTCCCGCGATGCCGTTTGACGTTTGCGGGGCGATGTCGCAGGGCTATATAGGATACCATATTCAGCAGGCGCTGAGATTTGCTCTGGCGCGGAGAAACCGCAACATGCCGGTAACGACGATTGAAACTCAGGTTGTCGTCGATAAGGACGATCCCGGTTTCAAGAATCCGACAAAGCCTATAGGTCCTTTTTACTCTGAAAAAGAAGCCAAGGCGCTTGAATCCGAGAAAGGATATTCCATAAAGGAAGATGCCGGAAGAGGATGGAGAAGAGTTGTTGCATCTCCTATCCCGAAGGAAATAGTGGAGATTGATGCTATTCGCACACTTTGGCCTACGACGATCACGGTGTCGGTTGGCGGTGGCGGAATCCCCGTGGTACAGAATCCGGACGGCTCACTCGAGGGGGTTGCGGCTGTAATAGACAAGGATTTCGGCGCGGAACTGCTCGCCGAAAAAGTCGGCGCGGACATACTTATGATTCTTACGGAAGTGGAGAAAGTCGCAGTAAACTTCAATAAGCCGGATCAGAGGAATCTTGACAGTCTTACGCCGGCAGAGGCGGATAAATATATTGAAGAGGGACAATTTGCACCGGGGAGCATGCTGCCGAAGGTTCAGGCCGCAATGAAATTCATAAAGGCAAACCCGGGTAAGAAAGCAATCATAACTTCGCTGGACAAGGCGGTTGACGCACTTGAAGGCAGGACCGGAACACTGTTTACGGTATAGGTATTGAACTGACCTGCGGAACTGATGTGACATGATCAAATTGACATCATGCATATCGGTTCCGTTTTGTTTTGCGATTAATTTCCGAAAATCGGTATGTACGGCGTAAAAATGTGTTTTGAATGTGAAAAATGCGTGCGGATGTGTTGACAATGAAATAATGCAGGAATAATATTTATTGTAACAGGATATTGCAGTTTGGTTTTAATGTTATGCATTGTAAGGAGGATGAGATGTTTAGAAAAATATCGAACGGTTGTGTGCACATGGTGAACAGGTTCCTGCCGGATCCGTTTATCTTTTGCATCATTTTGACAGTTATAGTATTTGTCGCGTCTATGCCGGCTACGGGTATGGGACCGATAGCTATGATCGGCTCGTGGGGAACGGGCATATGGGGTCTGCTTGAGTTTTCAATGCAGATGGCGTTGGTACTGGTTCTTGGAAGTACACTTGCACAGGCGAAGGTTGTCAAAGGAATTGTTTCATCTGTTGCAGGTCTTGCCAAGGGACCGAAACAGGGGATTGTCGTCGTTACATTCTTTTCACTGGTCGCTTGCTGGATAAACTGGGGCTTCGGCCTTGTTGTCGGTGCAATTCTGGCAAAAGAAATAGCCAGGCAGGTAAAAGGAATTGACTATCGTCTTTTGATTGCCTCGGCTTATTCCGGCTTTGTCATTTGGCATGCAGGTTTTTCCGGTTCAATACCGCTTGCGCTTGCCACTCCCGGGAAAGAAGCGTTGCTGAAAGCCACCGGCGGCGCGGTTTCTGAGGCGATTCCGACCTCGCTGACAATCTTTTCACCGTACAATCTCATAATAATTGGAGTGATACTGGTGTGTCTGCCTTTCATAAATGCAAAGATGCATCCGGTAAAGGATGAAGTGATTGCGGTAGATCCCGCACTTCTTGAAGAGGAGGTTTTCGAATACAAGAAACCGGAAACTCCCGCAGAGAAGTTGGAAAACAGCCGGATATGTTCGGCTGTAATTGCTGTCAGCGGCGTGATTTTCCTGTGTGTGTACTTCAAAAATAACGGATTCAATATAACTCTTAACATCGTAAACTTCATATTCCTCATCTTGGGGATAATTTGCCATAAGACGCCGATTGCGTATGTCAGGGCGGTAACGGAAGCCACCAAAGGATCTGCGGGCATAATTCTTCAGTTCCCTTTTTATGCAGGGATAATGGCTATGATGATTGCGCAAAATCCGGAAAACGGTGTTTCTCTTGCGGGATTCATCAGTCACGGGTTTGTGGAAATATCAAACAGAACCACGTTCCCTCTGTTCACGTTCCTGTCCGCCGGACTTGTCAATCTGTTCGTTCCGTCAGGCGGCGGACAATGGGCGGTGCAGGGCCCGATCATGATGCCGGCGGGACAGAATCTCGGCGTGGATCCGTCGATGACGGGTATGGCGATAGCGTGGGGCGATGCGTGGACCAATATGATCCAACCGTTCTGGGCATTGCCGGCGCTTGGAATCGCGGGACTTTCCGCAAGGGATATAATGGGATATTGTCTGATCACATTGTTCTTTACGGGCATCGTTGTTTGCGGAGGATTCCTGATAGTCGGGCTTATTTAACCGAGGAGTCTTTATATATTTTCAACTGAACCCCGTTCATCCGGCGGTGCCGGCAGCGTTCGACCGCTCTTGCCGAAAGACATACGGGCAGTCGTAACTGCACGAGGAACCGGTTACCTTGATATGATTTTATCCTGCGAGCGGATATTACCCCCTATCAAGGGAGTAATTCGGGGTGCATTTTTGGACATATATAGACATATATAATGGAAGAGATTTGTTTGAACAAAATTCCGCCTTCCTGCATTATGAGGGCGGAATTTGCTTTAGAAAAAACTTTTTCAAAAAACCTCAAAAAAAGCGAAAAAAAGTGTTGACAATGAAAAAAGCGGATGGTAAGATACTAACTGTTCGCAAGAAGCGGACGGGCGTCTTGAGAAAGAGGCCGAGAACATTGAAAACTTCATAGACAGGAAAGAAAAGTCAAACAAGACATAAGAAAAAGCAAGGTAAAAAACCTAAGGGTCAAGAGAAAGACCCCGAAATTTCCTAAAACAGTAATACGGTAGAAGAAGATGCTAAGCGTCTGACCGGATCACAAGTTAAATTAGGTATTAACTCGAAAGAGTTAAAATACAATAT
>CP016202.1:1743582-1745695 GCA_003433295.1 Eubacterium minutum ATCC 700079
AAAGTGTTGACAATGAAAAAAGCGGATGGTAAGATACTAACTGTTCGCAAGAAGCGGACGGGCGTCTTGAGAAAGAGGCCGAGAACATTGAAAACTTCATAGACAGGAAAGAAAAGTCAAACAAGACATAAGAAAAAGCAAGGTAAAAAACCTAAGGGTCAAGAGAAAGACCCCGAAATTTCCTAAAACAGTAATACGGTAGAAGAAGATGCTAAGCGTCTGACCGGATCACAAGTTAAATTAGGTATTAACTCGAAAGAGTTAAAATACAATATATAACAAGAGTTTGATCCTGGCTCAGGATGAACGCTGGCGGCGTGCCTAACACATGCAAGTCGAGCGAGAAGCTATAAAAGGACACTTCGGTAGAATTATATGGCGGAAAGCGGCGGACGGGTGAGTAACGCGTGGGAAACCTGCCTTTCACAGAGGGATAGCCGAAGGAAACTACGATTAATACCTCATAAAGCAAAAGCTTCGCATGGAGCGATTGCCAAAGAATAATCGGTGAAAGATGGTCCCGCGTCTGATTAGTTAGTTGGTAAGGTAGCGGCTTACCAAGGCGACGATCAGTAGCCGGCCTGAGAGGGTGAACGGCCACATTGGAACTGAGACACGGTCCAGACTCCTACGGGAGGCAGCAGTGGGGGATATTGCACAATGGGCGAAAGCCTGATGCAGCAACGCCGCGTGAAGGAAGAAGGCTTTCGAGTCGTAAACTTCTGTCCAAAGGGAAGAAAAGATGACGGTACCTTTGAAGAAAGCCCCGGCTAACTACGTGCCAGCAGCCGCGGTAATACGTAGGGGGCGAGCGTTATCCGGAATTACTGGGCGTAAAGAGTATGTAGGTAGTTTAGCAAGCGTAGGGTTTAAGGCGACAGCCCAACTGTCGTATGCCCCGCGAACTGTTAAACTTGAGTACAGGAGGGGAAGGCGGAATTCCTAGTGTAGCGGTGAAATGCGTAGATATTAGGAGGAACACCGGTGGCGAAGGCGGCCTTCTGGACTGTAACTGACACTGAGATACGAAAGCGTGGGTAGCAAACAGGATTAGATACCCTGGTAGTCCACGCCGTAAACGATGAGCACTAGGTGTCGGGCTCGAATGAGTTCGGTGCCGCAGCAAACGCAATAAGTGCTCCGCCTGGGGAGTACGCACGCAAGTGTGAAACTCAAAGGAATTGACGGGGACCCGCACAAGCAGCGGAGCATGTGGTTTAATTCGAAGCAACGCGAAGAACCTTACCAGGGCTTGACATCCCACTGAAGTAACGGGTAATGCCGTTATGATCTTCGGAACAGTGGAGACAGGTGGTGCATGGTTGTCGTCAGCTCGTGTCGTGAGATGTTGGGTTAAGTCCCGCAACGAGCGCAACCCTTGCCGTTAGTTGCCATCATTAAGTTGGGCACTCTAATGGGACTGCCGGGGAGAACCCGGAGGAAGGCGGGGATGACGTCAAATCATCATGCCCCTTATGTCCTGGGCTACACACGTGCTACAATGGCCGTCACAGAGGGAAGCGAAAGAGCGATCTTAAGCCAAACCAAAAAGGCGGTCCCAGTTCGGACTGCAGGCTGCAACTCGCCTGCACGAAGCCGGAGTTGCTAGTAATCGCGAATCAGAATGTCGCGGTGAATGCGTTCCCGGGTCTTGTACACACCGCCCGTCACACCATGGAAGTTGGGGGTGCCCGAAGTCGGTCAATAAAGGTCGCCTAAGGCAAAACCAATGACTGGGGTGAAGTCGTAACAAGGTAGCCGTATCGGAAGGTGCGGCTGGATCACCTCCTTTCTAGGGAGACTGCTTTTCTGTCTATGGGTTTTATGGGGAATTAGCTCAGCTGGGAGAGCACCTGCTTTGCACGCAGGGGGTCAAGGGTTCAAATCCCTTATTCTCCACCAACCTTTTTAATAAAGGTTGAGTACCGCAGGCGTAAGCCTGTTTTGTACCTTGAAAACTGAACAACGAAGCAAACAATGCATCACAGAAAAGAGATCGAGATTAAATATCAGAAGTTATTAAAGAAATAGCGAGGTAGAGGATCTACGATTTCCACAAACAAGATGTTGTGAAACAAGTAAAAACTTGTTTACCGAGAAGCCAAGAAAGAAA
>CP016202.1:1745720-1748962 GCA_003433295.1 Eubacterium minutum ATCC 700079
TTCGAGTCCTCCCAAGCCCACCAAAATCCTTAATTGGATTTTGTTTCCGTGTTATGCGGCGCAGCGTTGCGGCATAATGCGGAGATGTACCTTGAAAACTGAACAACGAAGCAAACAATGCATCACAGAAAAGAGATCGAGATTAAATATCAGAAGTTATTAAAGAAATAGCGAGGTAGAAGATCTACGATTTCCACAAACAAGATGTTGTGAAACAAGTAAAAACTTGTTTACCGAGAAGCCAAGAAAGAAAGCGAAGTAAAGAGTATTTTCAAAGATTTCTTGACAAAGACCACATATGAGCGCCATATGTGGCAGGAGAACCCGGTATAGAGATATACCGAGAAGGCCAAGCAAAGAAGGGCACAAGGTGAATGCCTTGGCACTGGGAGCCGAAGAAGGACGTGACAAGCTGCGAAAAGCTGCGGTGAGGAGCAAATATCCATAGACCCGCAGATATCCGAATGGGGGAACCCACTCAGGGTAATGCCTGAGTATAGCTATATGAGTAAAGTAGTATAGTCAAAGGGAACGCGGGGAACTGAAACATCTAAGTACCCGCAGGAAGAGAAAGCAACCGCGATTTCCCAAGTAGCGGCGAGCGAAAGGGAAAGAGGCCAAACCAAGTGTTTACACTTGGGGTAGAGGACCATCAAAAGGACATGTAAACTTAGCAGAAGAAGACTGGAAAGTCTCAGCGAAGAGGGTAAAACTCCCGTAAGCGAAAAGGGAGCATGCATGATGGAATCCGGAGTAGGTCAGGGCACGTGAAACCCGGACTGAAGCAGGGGGGACCACCCTCCAAGCCTAAATACTACCCAGTGACCGATAGAGAAGAAGTACCGTGAGGGAAAGGTGAAAAGGACCCCGGGAGGGGAGTGAAAGAGAACCTGAAACCGTGTGCCTACAATCGGAGGGAGCGAAAGTGACCTCGTACTTTTTGTAGAACGGGCCAACGAGTTATGGTGTGCGGCGAGGTTAAGGTGTAAAGCACCGGAGCCGAAGTGAAAGCGAGTCTTAACAGGGCGAAAGTCGTATGCTGTAGACCCGAAACCGGGTGACCTATCCATGTGCAGGTTGAAGTGTCCGTAAAAGGACATGGAGGACCGAACCCGTATCTGTTGAAAAAGGTTGGGATGACGTGTGGATAGAGGTGAAATTCCAATCGAACCCGGAGATAGCTGGTTCTCCCCGAAATAGCTTTAGGGCTAGCCTCGTGTAAAGATGCCTGGGGGTAGAGCACTGAATGTTCTAGGGGCCTTCACCGGTTACCGAAAACTATCAAACTCCGAATACCAGAGCATCATATACGGGAGTCAGACTATGTGTGATAAGATTCATAGTCGAAAGGGAAACAGCCCAGACCGCCGGCTAAGGTCCCAAAATTCAGGTTAAGTGGAAAAGGATGTGGGGTCGCACAGACAGCTAGGATGTTGGCTTAGAAGCAGCCATACATTCAAAGAGTGCGTAATAGCTCACTAGTCGAGTGACCCTGCGCCGAAGATGAACGGGGCTAAAACCTGATACCGAAGCTGCGGATACTGAAACAGTATGGTAGGGGAGCATTGTGTAGAGGCAGAAGTCGAGTCGAAAGGCCAGATGGACACTACACAAGAGAGAATGTTGGCATGAGTAGCGCAAGGCAGGTGAGAATCCTGTCCACCGAAAATCCAAGGATTCCTGAGGAAGGTTCGTCCACTCAGGGTAAGTCGGGGCCTAAGGTGAGGGCGAAAGCCATAGCCGATGGACAACAGGTAGAGATTCCTGTACCACCGATAACCGATAGAGCAAGGCGGGGACACGGAAGGATAGACTGAGCGCACCGCTGGTAGAGTGCGTCCAAGCGACAAGCGAGCGTGTGTAGGAAAGTACGCACATGTGGAAGCGAGTCGTTACGGGGTGGCAAAAGAGCCGGAAGCAGTCGATTTCACGCCGTCAAGAAAAGCCGCTAGTGAGGTTAAAGGTGCCCGTACCGCAAACCGACACAGGTAGATGAGGAGAGAATCCTAAGGTGAGCGAGAGAACCATTGTCAAGGAACTCGGCAAAATGACCCCGTAACTTAGGGAGAAGGGGTGCCTCTGAAAGGAGGCCGCAGTGAAAAGGCCCAGGCAACTGTTTACCAAAAACACAGGTCTCTGCGAAAGCGAAAGCTGAAGTATAGGGGCTGACGCCTGCCCGGTGCTGGAAGGTTAAGGGAAAGTGTAAGAGCAATCGAAGCATAGAACTGAAGCCCCAGTAAACGGCGGCCGTAACTATAACGGTCCTAAGGTAGCGAAATTCCTTGTCGGGTAAGTTCCGACCCGCACGAAAGGCGTAATGATCTGGGCGCTGTCTCGACAATGGACTCGGTGAAATTGTAGTGCCGGTAAAGATGCCGGCTACCCGCAGCAGGACGGAAAGACCCCATGGAGCTTTACTGCAGCCTGATATTGAGCTTCGGCGTTACATGTACAGGATAGGTGGGAGACTGAGAAGGAAGCACGCCAGTGTTACCGGAGTCACCGTTGGGATACCACCCTTGTAGCGTTGGGGTTCTAACCGCGTATCGTGAACCGGTACCGGGACAGTGGCAGGTGGGCAGTTTGACTGGGGCGGTCGCCTCCAAAAGAGTAACGGAGGCGCCCAAAGGTTCCCTCAGCGCGGACGGAAATCGCGCAAAGAGTGCAAAGGCAGAAGGGAGCTTGACTGCGAGACAAACAAGTCGAGCAGGGACGAAAGTCGGGCTTAGTGATCCGGTGGTTCCGAGTGGAAGGGCCATCGCTCAACGGATAAAAGCTACCCTGGGGATAACAGGCTGATACCCCCCAAGAGTTCACATCGACGGGGGTGTTTGGCACCTCGATGTCGGCTCGTCTCATCCTGGGGCTGGAGTAGGTCCCAAGGGTTGGGCTGTTCGCCCATTAAAGAGGTACGCGAGCTGGGTTCAGAACGTCGTGAGACAGTTCGGTCCCTATCCGCTGTGGGCGTTGGAAATTTGAGTGGAGCTGTCCTTAGTACGAGAGGACCGGGACGGACTTACCTCTGGTGCACCGGTTGTTCTGCCAAGAGCATAGCCGGGTAGCTAAGTAGGGAAGGGATAAGCGCTGAAAGCATCTAAGTGCGAAGCCCCCCACAAGAATAGATTTCCCCCGTAAGGTAAGGTTCGTGAGAGACTATCACGTAGATAGGTCGGAGGTGGAAGTGCAGTAATGTATGTAGCTGACCGATACTAATAGACCGAGAGCTTGGCCGGAATGGAAGG
>CP016202.1:1748987-1751100 GCA_003433295.1 Eubacterium minutum ATCC 700079
AAAGTGTTGACAATGAAAAAAGCGGATGGTAAGATACTAACTGTTCGCAAGAAGCGGACGGGCGTCTTGAGAAAGAGGCCGAGAACATTGAAAACTTCATAGACAGGAAAGAAAAGTCAAACAAGACATAAGAAAAAGCAAGGTAAAAAACCTAAGGGTCAAGAGAAAGACCCCGAAATTTCCTAAAACAGTAATACGGTAGAAGAAGATGCTAAGCGTCTGACCGGATCACAAGTTAAATTAGGTATTAACTCGAAAGAGTTAAAATACAATATATAACAAGAGTTTGATCCTGGCTCAGGATGAACGCTGGCGGCGTGCCTAACACATGCAAGTCGAGCGAGAAGCTATAAAAGGACACTTCGGTAGAATTATATGGCGGAAAGCGGCGGACGGGTGAGTAACGCGTGGGAAACCTGCCTTTCACAGAGGGATAGCCGAAGGAAACTACGATTAATACCTCATAAAGCAAAAGCTTCGCATGGAGCGATTGCCAAAGAATAATCGGTGAAAGATGGTCCCGCGTCTGATTAGTTAGTTGGTAAGGTAGCGGCTTACCAAGGCGACGATCAGTAGCCGGCCTGAGAGGGTGAACGGCCACATTGGAACTGAGACACGGTCCAGACTCCTACGGGAGGCAGCAGTGGGGGATATTGCACAATGGGCGAAAGCCTGATGCAGCAACGCCGCGTGAAGGAAGAAGGCTTTCGAGTCGTAAACTTCTGTCCAAAGGGAAGAAAAGATGACGGTACCTTTGAAGAAAGCCCCGGCTAACTACGTGCCAGCAGCCGCGGTAATACGTAGGGGGCGAGCGTTATCCGGAATTACTGGGCGTAAAGAGTATGTAGGTAGTTTAGCAAGCGTAGGGTTTAAGGCGACAGCCCAACTGTCGTATGCCCCGCGAACTGTTAAACTTGAGTACAGGAGGGGAAGGCGGAATTCCTAGTGTAGCGGTGAAATGCGTAGATATTAGGAGGAACACCGGTGGCGAAGGCGGCCTTCTGGACTGTAACTGACACTGAGATACGAAAGCGTGGGTAGCAAACAGGATTAGATACCCTGGTAGTCCACGCCGTAAACGATGAGCACTAGGTGTCGGGCTCGAATGAGTTCGGTGCCGCAGCAAACGCAATAAGTGCTCCGCCTGGGGAGTACGCACGCAAGTGTGAAACTCAAAGGAATTGACGGGGACCCGCACAAGCAGCGGAGCATGTGGTTTAATTCGAAGCAACGCGAAGAACCTTACCAGGGCTTGACATCCCACTGAAGTAACGGGTAATGCCGTTATGATCTTCGGAACAGTGGAGACAGGTGGTGCATGGTTGTCGTCAGCTCGTGTCGTGAGATGTTGGGTTAAGTCCCGCAACGAGCGCAACCCTTGCCGTTAGTTGCCATCATTAAGTTGGGCACTCTAATGGGACTGCCGGGGAGAACCCGGAGGAAGGCGGGGATGACGTCAAATCATCATGCCCCTTATGTCCTGGGCTACACACGTGCTACAATGGCCGTCACAGAGGGAAGCGAAAGAGCGATCTTAAGCCAAACCAAAAAGGCGGTCCCAGTTCGGACTGCAGGCTGCAACTCGCCTGCACGAAGCCGGAGTTGCTAGTAATCGCGAATCAGAATGTCGCGGTGAATGCGTTCCCGGGTCTTGTACACACCGCCCGTCACACCATGGAAGTTGGGGGTGCCCGAAGTCGGTCAATAAAGGTCGCCTAAGGCAAAACCAATGACTGGGGTGAAGTCGTAACAAGGTAGCCGTATCGGAAGGTGCGGCTGGATCACCTCCTTTCTAGGGAGACTGCTTTTCTGTCTATGGGTTTTATGGGGAATTAGCTCAGCTGGGAGAGCACCTGCTTTGCACGCAGGGGGTCAAGGGTTCAAATCCCTTATTCTCCACCAACCTTTTTAATAAAGGTTGAGTACCGCAGGCGTAAGCCTGTTTTGTACCTTGAAAACTGAACAACGAAGCAAACAATGCATCACAGAAAAGAGATCGAGATTAAATATCAGAAGTTATTAAAGAAATAGCGAGGTAGAGGATCTACGATTTCCACAAACAAGATGTTGTGAAACAAGTAAAAACTTGTTTACCGAGAAGCCAAGAAAGAAA
>CP016202.1:1751565-1765252 GCA_003433295.1 Eubacterium minutum ATCC 700079
GACCGGGACGGACTTACCTCTGGTGCACCGGTTGTTCTGCCAAGAGCATAGCCGGGTAGCTAAGTAGGGAAGGGATAAGCGCTGAAAGCATCTAAGTGCGAAGCCCCCCACAAGAATAGATTTCCCCCGTAAGGTAAGGTTCGTGAGAGACTATCACGTAGATAGGTCGGAGGTGGAAGTGCAGTAATGTATGTAGCTGACCGATACTAATAGACCGAGAGCTTGGCCGGAATGGAAGGCATTCCGGAAAGAAGTGGTGGAAGGCTTTGTTGTTCAGATTTGAGGGTACAACCTCAGAGAAGATATGCCGCGTGCGTATCTTATCATACTGAATCCGGTGGCTATAGCAAAAGGGTCACACCTGTTCCCATCCCGAACACAGTAGTTAAGTCTTTTAGCGCCGATGATACTTGGTGGGCGACTGCCCGGGAAAGTAGGTCGCTGCCGGTTCAGTGAAAAGACAACCTCAGAGCAGGTTGTTTTTTTATATTCCGCTCAGGCAAAAGGACTTTCTTTTCCGGGGCGCGGGAGAGCCTTGTTATTGCGGTTATCGGTTTCTGCTTCAGGCTTTTTTCTCGTGTAGACTCACCGTACCTTTCGTGATATAATTAATGCCGGTCTTGAGCTTATCGGGCAAGCGTTGATGATTGCTTGCCGAGTGCATAAAATAAAAATGTCTTGAATTTGTATGGGAGAAGATGATGATAATATTTAAAATCTTGTTTTGCTTTGTCATATCCGCTCCTTTTGCGTATTTGGTTTTTCTGTTGCTGAAGGCACTTGTGAAGACGGCAAAGAAAAGCAACCGCATGTAATGATTTCAGGAAACAGGAGAAGATTCGGATGAATAAAGGCTTGTTTATTTCCCTTGAGGGTCCGGACGGGTCGGGGAAATCAACGCAGGTTGAATATTTAAAAGAATTCTTTGTCTCCAAGCGTATACCCTGCGTCTTTACGAGGGAGCCGGGAGGAACAGAGATAGGAGAGAAACTGCGTCGCATCATTTTGGACAAGGAGAACAATGAGATGTGCGATATGACCGAGGCGTTGCTTTACGCTGCGAGCAGGGCCCAGCATGTTCAGGAACTTATAAGACCGGCGCTTAAGCGCGGCAATGTAGTTGTCTGCGATCGTTTTTTGGATTCAAGCATAGCATATCAGGGATATGGAAGAAAACTCGGAGATTCCGTGAGGGAGATAAACAAACATGCCGTGATGGGTTGTCTGCCCGATCTTACATTTTTGATTGAGCTCGATCCCGGGATAAGCAAGAAACGCATAAACAAACTTGAGAGGGACAGGCTGGAGAACGAGAAGATACTTTTTCACAAGAGGGTATACCGCGGTTATCTTGAGATGGCGGAGATTGAACCGAACAGGATTAAAATCGTTGACGGAACAAAGAGCAGAGAAGATATTCGCGAAGCAATTTTGGAACGGATTGTACCGTTGCTTCAGAAACGGAACTTTATATGAACTTGTCGGATTACATTGTCTACGGTGACTCTGCCGGGAAACTTCGCAGGGCGATAGAATCATCAAGAGTATCGCATGCGTACATCTTTGAAGGCGCATATAATGTGGATAAGGCGGGCTTTGCGAAAGCTTTTGCAAAGGCGCTGTTGTGTGAGAACGATCGTGCCAACGGTTGTGACTCTTGTCCGACCTGCAGGAAAATAGACAGTGGCAATTATGAGGATCTGTACTGGATAAGCGCGGACGGAGATGCGGGCAAAGGTAATCTTTCGATAAAGGACGAGGCGATTTTGGAACTGCAGCGCAAAATGATGCTGAAACCGACGTCGGGGGAGAGGAACATAGCGGTACTGCATGGCTGTGACGGCATGACGCCGAGGGCGCAGAACAGATTTTTAAAAAGTCTTGAAGAACCTTCGGAAGGGACGGTTATAATGCTTCTTTCGGAGAACTCGAAGAATCTTCTGCCTACGATCAACTCAAGGTGTATAAAGTACAGGCTGACAGACTCCGGGACAGGAGATTTGTACGACGATAAGTTGTCACAGATGCGCGGGCATGCCGCTGATATTGTGGAAATGCTCAAGGACGGCAGATATTTTTATGATATAAAAAGCAGACTCGATGAAGTTCTGTTCGATAAGGAATGCGCATACATTTTTCTTGATGAAACGGAGCGGATATTTGGAGATATGCTGAAAAACGGCGACGGATTTTTCGATATGGCGACGGTTATGGAGGCTGTTGCGCTGACGGAAAAAGCGAGGAATGCCATACGAAGAAATGTTGGATACAGATATGCCGTAAGAGAACTGATTCTTGCGATGAGAACGGTTTGAAACGGAATTGGAGGAAATAAAGAATGGTAGATGTTGCGGGCGTCAGGTTCAAAAACATCGGAAAGATTTACTATTTTGATCCCGGGGATTTTGAACTGAAACCCGGGTGCGGTGTGATTGTGGAAACTGCAAGAGGAATGGAATTTGGAACGGTCACCATGGGCAGAACTGCCGTAAATGACGGTGATGTCAAGAAACCTCTTAAGAAGATTATACGAATTGCAAACGAAAATGACGTAAAAAGGCATACCGATAACGAAAACAAGAAATCGGAAGCGATTAGACGCTGCCAGGAAAAAATAAAAGAGCACGGTCTTGACATGAAGCTGATAGATGTGCAGTATACCTTTGACAGCAACAAGGTCATATTCTATTTTACGGCAGAGGGCAGAGTGGATTTTCGGGAGCTTGTAAAAGATCTTGCCTCTCTTTTTAAGATGAGAATTGAACTCAGGCAGATAGGAGTCAGGGACGAGGCGAGGATGCTCGGCGGCGTCGGTTCGTGCGGGAAAGGTCTCTGCTGTGCATCATGGCTGTCTGACTTTCAACCTGTCTCCATTAAGATGGCGAAGGTGCAGAATCTTTCGCTGACCCCGACGAAGATTTCCGGAGTCTGCGGACGGCTCATGTGCTGCCTTAAGTATGAAAACGATGTTTACGTGGAGTTGCGCAAAGACGTGCCGGAGATAAATGAGAAAGTCGAAACGCGAGAGGGCGTGGGAAAGGTTGTGGAAGCCGATATTCTGCAGGGTAGAATCAAGGTCAGACTCTACACGGGAGAATTTGACGAGAACGGTCTGGAAAAACTCGGTTATGAACTCCTTACGTTTTCAAAGGACGATGTGAAAAGACTCGAGAAAAAAGACCGGGCGAAACGCGAAAAAGCGGCGAGAAACTCCGGAAATTCTCTTTTAGATAAGGCAGGTGTTTTTTCGAGAACACGTGAGGGCAGAATTGTCAAATCCCCGCCGGGAATATCCGGTGAAAAGCTGCGGACGAATCAGGAAGCAGGTTTATCGGAGCAGGTTTTAGACTTTGCGAACGCGGAAAGAACTTCAGCCGCCGAAGAAATTTCACCGGCGACTCGGAGAAAAACCGGAAAACCGGCAGGCAGAAAATCTTTAAAGACGGGCGACCGACGATCGGGAAAGAAAAGGAAGTCGAAGCGCTCCCGCAAAAAGAAAGACGGAGAAAGGGCCGATGGCACTCAGAACTGACAAAACGGGTTTCGGGGATATTGAGATTGTCCAGGACGATTCGATGTTCTGCTACGGTATAGATGCGGTGTTGCTTTCCGATTTCGCCGCAAGGAGATTGAACGAGAGAAAAAAGGCAATATCGGAGCTTTGCGATCTTGGAACGGGAAACGGTATAATTCCGCTTATTCTCTCTCATAAAACCGATATACGGAGAATCGTCGGTGTTGAGATTCAGGAAAAGTGTGCAGATCTTGCGGAGGAAAATGCGCGCAGAAACGGTATGCAGGACAGAATTTCGTTTGTCAGGTGCAATGTAAAGGACATGGGAACAATTGAAAAGCTTTTGGGTAAAAAGAGCTTTTCGGCGATAACGATGAATCCGCCGTATACGGAAAAGGGAAGAGGGATTGCAGCGACATGCAATGAAAAGAATCTGGCGCGGCACGAGATAAGCGCGTCTTTAGGCGATTTTATCGCGTGCGCGTCTGCGCTGCTTGGTGACAGGGGCGATTTCTTCATGATTCACCGACCGACAAGACTGGCGGATATATTCACTCTTTTAAGGAAACAGCGGATTGAGCCGAAAGAAATGCAGCTTATAAGCGGTAGAAAGGATGAAACTCCAAATCTTGTGCTTTTGCATTGCGTCAAGAACGGCAGACCGGAACTGAACGTTTTGCCGCAGATATTTGTGAGAGAAGAGGACGGTTCTATTTCAGAAAAAATCAGAGAGATATATGAACAATAGGAGAATTATCTCTTGCCTTTTTTTGAAAAGATATATATAATATTTTATGATTGTAGCAGAAATTGCCAGTTCAAATGGAGGTTGTGGATGATTACAATAGACTTGAAATATACACTCGTTTGTTTAGTATTGATTGCACTGTTTGTGCTTTTGATAATGCTGGCGGTTTTGGTAAAGAATCTTGTTTCTACCATCAAAAATCTCAATAAGGTTGTTGATGACGCATCCACCGTTTCTAAAGTCGCATCTGACCGGGCATCTCAAGTTGACGGCATAGTGGGAGATCTCGGCGAGGCCTTGGGCGAAGTTACCACCGCCATGAAAGGGAATCGCAGTCTTATAGGTGCGGTCACCAATCTGGCGAAGGCCGTAAGCTCAATGTTTGCGTATTTCAGAGATGACAACAGGAACAAAGATTTTCTGCACAGGAGAAACAGGAAGAGAAAAAAACACCACTAAGGTCAGGATTATTTATTGATCCTGAGGAAGGAGAAAAGGATGAAAGCGACCGGTATTGTTAGACCCGTAGATGCACTTGGGAGGATCGTAATCCCTGTTGAATTGAGGAGAACTCTCAATATCAAGACCGATGATTCGTTGGAAATTTACGTGGAGGGACAGTTCATCATGTTGAAGAAGTATGAGCCGTCATGCGTATTCTGCGGATCTATGGATGATATTCGTACGATACACGGAAAGAATGTATGTACTGACTGCATTCGCGAGATGAAAAAGCTTTAAACCTTGCTTTTACAAATTAACCTGCAGTGCTGCGGGTTTTTTTTCGGTGGCAATGTGAGAAGAATAAGTTGTTGCGTCATGCCGGTGGAGACATGACGACGGAGGATAAAAGTGGCTAAATTTTTAGTGCAAAAGAGTGACCCGCTGTATGGCGAGGTGACCGTAAGCGGTGCAAAGAACGCGGTGTTGCCTTTGATGGCGGCATCTATACTTTGCGATGAAAAATGTGAGATCAGAGGTGTGCCCAAGCTACGGGACGTTGAAATCATGACGCAGATATTGAAGTCTTTGGGAGGAAAGATTGAAGTTTCCGGGGACTCCGCGATGGAAATAAAATTTGAGGAAATAAAGACAAACGTTGCGGAATACGAACTGGTCAGCAAGATGCGGGCGTCGTTTCTCGTGATGGGCGCGCTTCTGTCCAGAATAGGAAGCGCCAAGGTCCACATGCCCGGAGGATGTACCATAGGGGCAAGACCGATAGATCTTCACCTGAAGGGGTTTGAAGCGTTGGGCGCGGTCGTGACGCAGAAAGATAATTATGTTGAAGCTGTAGTGCCGGAAGACGGTCTTCACGGCGCGAGTATCTATCTTGACTTTCCGAGCGTGGGAGCGACCGAGAACATTATGATGGCGGCCGCAATGGCAAAAGGCGTGACGTATATAGAAAATGCCGCGGAAGAGCCGGAAATAGTTGATCTGGCCAACTTTATGAACAAGATGGGAGCCAGGATCAAAGGCGCGGGAACGGATACCATAAAAATCGAGGGCGTTGAGCATTGCAGGAGTTGTTCGCACAACGTCATTCCCGACAGGATAGAGGCGGGAACCTTTATGCTTGCGTGTGCCATTACGAGGGGAAGAATTTTAATCAAAAACGTTCTGCCCGACCATGTGAAACCGATAACGGCGAAATTGCGGGAATGCGGCGTAACCGTGGAGATGTGCGATGAGGGAATGATCGTTATCGCGGACGGAGAAAAACCTCTGGCCTCGACCGACATAAAGACATTGCCTTATCCGGGATTTCCGACAGATATTCAATCACCGTTCATGGCATTTTTGACTACCGTGGACGGCGCAAGTTCTGTAATAGAGACCGTGTTCGAAAATCGCTTCATGCACGTTGCGGAACTTAACAGGATGGGCGCGAACATAAAGACCGAGGGCAATAAGGCGCTGATAGAAGGCGGAAAAAAATTGGAGGGAGCGCAGGTTATCGCAACCGATTTGAGAGCGGGAGCGGCGCTGGTGCTCGCGGGCCTTGTCGCCGAGGGAACGACGGAGATCTCCGAGATATACCACATAGAGCGAGGTTACGAGAAATTTATAAAGAAGTTTAAAAACCTCGGCGCAAATATACTGAGGCTTGACGACAATTCCTGATATATCGAGAATTGCCTTGGAAACAGACATCAATCGGATCACAGTTACCACCGGAGGTTATAATGGCTGATATCAAGTATTTGGAACTTTTGTCAAAAGACTACCCGAACATTGCGGCGGCGTCTGCGGAAATCATAAATCTGAACGCTATCTTGGCGCTGCCCAAAGGAACGGAATATTTTTTAAGCGATCTGCACGGTGAGCATGAGGCATTCATTCACATGCTGAAGAGTGCATCGGGAACCATAAGAAGCAAGATAGATGAGCATTACGGAGGTATTTTGAGCGAGCAGGACAGAGAGGATCTTGCCGCGCTTATATACAATGCGGATGCCGAGATCGAAAGGCGTAAACAATCCGAAACGGATTTCAACAAATGGTGCACAACCGTAATATATCGTCTTATTACGATATGCAGGTCGGTGTCCACCAAATACACCAGATCAAAGGTGAGGAGAAGGCTTCCCAAGTATCTTGACTATGCCATGGATGAGCTTCTGCATGCCGACGATGAGGAAAACAAGAACCATTACTACGAATCCATCATAAATTCCATTGTGGAGTGCGGCATAGGTGAAGAATTTATTGAAGCAATGGCTGATGCAATCAGTACTCTTGCGGTTGACCAGCTTCACATCATAGGGGATATATTCGACAGAGGCGCGCACCCCGACGCTATCCTTGATTTCCTCATGGACTACCACGATGTGGACTTTCAGTGGGGAAACCACGACATCGTATGGATGGGTGCGGCGACCGGCAATTGGGCGTGCATAACCAACATACTGAGGATGAACATCAGCTACAATAATTTCGATATGCTTGAGGTCGGGTACGGAATAAACCTTAGACCACTTGCTTCGTTTGCCGCAAGAGTATATGCGGACGATCCGTGTGAGAAATTCATGCCGCACATACTTGATGTGAACGAATACGACCCCATAGATGAAAATTTGGCGGCAAAGATGCATAAGGCGATAGCCATCATGCAGTTCAAAGTTGAGGGGCAGCGTATCAAGGCGCATCCGGAGTACGGCATGGACAAGCGCCTCATACTCGACAAGATCGACTTTGAGAATGCGACGGTCGAGATAGAGGGAAAGACATGGAATTTACGGGAAGCAAATTTTCCTACGATAAACAAGGATGACCCTTACGAGCTGTCAAAAGAGGAAGAAAAAGTACTCAACTCTCTGGAGGCTTCTATCGTGAACTCCGAGAAACTCCAAAAACATATAAGATTTTTATTTTCACAGGGAGCACTTTACAAAAAGATAAACGGCAATCTGATGTATCACGGGTGCATACCTATGACAGAAGACGGCGAGTTTGCTCAGGTGACGATAAACGGGAGAACTTTTGCGGGAAAGGCTCTCATGGATTATCTGGATGAACAGGTCAGAGCCGCATACTATTCACCTTGCGAGTCGGAAGAAACCGGCAGATCCGGAGATCTGATGTGGTACCTTTGGGAGGGCGGAGATTCACCGCTTTTCGGTAAGGAAAAGATGACCACGTTTGAAAGACTCTTTATAGCCGACAAAGCCGCGCATAAAGAACCGACAAGACCGTACTATAAACTGATAAAGGAGAAAGAACCGTGTGAAAAAATTTTGAATGAGTTCGGGCTTTCCGCAGCGCATTCCAAAATTCTTAACGGGCATGTGCCGGTGAAGATAAAGGACGGTGAGAGTCCTATCAAAGGCGGCGGGCTTCTCTATGTAATTGACGGCGGAATATCCAAGGCGTATCAGAAGCAGACAGGGATAGCGGGATACACGTTTATATTCAACTCGAGGTTCATGGCACTTGCGGAACACAGCCCGTACGAGCCTTTGAGAGCGGACGGAACACAGAAATTCACATCGCCGACCGTAAAGATAGTGGAAACGCTACCTGAGCGAATGATGGTTCTGGACAGCGATCAGGGAGCCGAAATGGTGGAGAAGATAGAGGACATGAAGCAGCTTGTGGAAGCATACCGCAGGGGTATAATAAAGGAAAAATAAGGATAAGCGATACCGCATACGGATCGCCTGCGGCGTGGATCTGCCGGGCGCACCGTACTTGCGCATCCGCATTAAAAAAACTTTGACAAACACGATGGCGGTGTGTATACTGGTGTAGTATTGATCGGGCGCCACTAGCTCAATTGGATAGAGTACCTGACTACGAATCAGTAGGTTGAGGGTTCGAGTCCCCCGTGGCGCACCAGAACGGTTGAAACGCCTCGCTTTCGGAGTGGGGCGTTTTCTTTTGAAAGCTTTGTCGCCACCGACATTTAGATGATAGGGAAGATGGAGAGAATTATATCAAATTATATTGGCAAAAGAGATGGCGGTGTGGTAAATTAGGGTGGAAAGAATCATTTTCCATGTTTTATAGAAAATCGACGCTCTTTCTTGCTTGAATCGAGGATTATAGTTTTCATAAGATATTATACGCTTATTGAGGGAATAGATGAATGTTATTATTAAATAAAAAAAACGAAGTTGGTTTAGACCAAGATGAATTTGTTAAAGTAGAGGATATTAAAGAATATATTGCACAGGCAAATGAGAAGGAATTCGAACTTGCGTTCAAAGTTAATCGGTATATGCACGATCTGTTGGGTGATGATGAATCACGTAAGAGTGGACAGTTGCAATGCTTTTTTATGTCTTTATATAAAAAAATTCATAGGAACTTTCAAAGTGTGTTGATTCTATCCGCACGTGGGTTGAAAGAACCTGCATTCGTATTGATTAGGAGTCTTTTGGATAAATTGTTCATAATGAAAGCTGTAAGCGGCGACAATAGTAAAATTAAGTTCTGGAAGGATAGTCAGAATGCAGAACGCATTAAATTGGCAAACGCAATTATCAAGGGCGATAAGGGGTTTGAGAATGCGGATAAAAGGGAAGCCGAAAAATATATAAAAAGAACCCCAAAAACCAAATCGACGTCTCAAAAGGAATGGGCAGAGTGGGCAGGAATGTTGAGTGATTATAATATAGTATATAGACTATTCTCTGGGAATGTGCATTTCTCAGCGAGTTCATTTAAAGAAGATTTTCTTTTTCATGATCAGCGTCAGATAATAATGAATGTGGCACCCGACACAGAAGGTATTGACAAATTATTGTTGACAGGAATAAGATATGCATTACAAACTTGTTCTGTAATCATTAAGGATTTTCCCTGCGAGAGCCATATTACCGAAAAGTTACATGAGCTACAGGGAGAATACTATAATAGCATTAATCAAAAATGAATAACTTTACGGCGAATATATTAGCCCGAATTATTTACTGTACATAACTATTAATTTGCAAAGCAAGTTCCCGGTTTGGTATATGAATTTATTATAAAAAGTCTTTCCCGATAGATTTAACTCTGAAAAGTATCCCCATAGAAAGACATTTCAAAACCAACGTTTCAAATTCATTTTTGCGGGTAATAATATTGCATAAAATCATTTTTTGTACAATTGAATTGATGCTCGATATAAAAGTGACTGCCGGCAGGGTCGCGATATAAAAGCTTCGCGGACTTATGGGGGCGGTATAGAAGAAGTGTATCAGGAGGTAGATTTATGCTTTTTACTACGACGCAGGCTCACGAGGATTTCAGAGCCAGGGTGAGAAAATTTGCTGAGGAGGAAATCAAGCCGATTGCATTTAAACTCGACCGGGAAAATGAATTTCCTCACGAAGCGGTAAAGAAGATGGCGGAACTCGGATTTATGGGACTGCCTTACGACAAAAAGTATGGCGGCGCGGGTTCCGATGTATTGAGTTATGCGATAGCGGTGGAGGAGCTTTCCAGGGTGGACGGCGGAGCGGGAGTGATCCTGTCGGCGCATACTTCGCTCGGAACCTATCCGATAGAAGCATTCGGAACGGAGGAACAGAAAAAGAAGTATATGGTTCCGCTTGCCAAAGGCGAAAAACTGGGCGCTTTCGGGCTTACGGAACCGAACGCCGGATCCGATGCCGGTGGAACGGAGACTACCGCGGTTCTTGAGGGAGATCATTATGTTTTGAACGGCGGAAAGATATTCATAACCAACGCGCCTGTGGCGGAGATATACATAGTGTTTGCAGTTACCACGCCGAATATAGGAACGCACGGGATAAGTGCTTTCATAGTTGAAAAGGGATATGAGGGATTTGAGTTCGGTGATCACTACGATAAGATGGGGATCCGATCTTCGTCCACGGCGGAATTGATTTTCAACGATGTGAAAGTACCTGCGGAAAATCTGTTAGGGAAAGAGGGACAGGGCTTCAAGATAGCCATGTCGACTTTGGACGGGGGCAGGATCGGAATCGCCGCTCAGGCTCTCGGGATAGGGCAGGGTGCATTTGATCATGCGAAGGAATATGCGCTTGAAAGAGTGCAGTTCGACATGCCTGTCGCATTCCAACAGGTGAACCAGTTCAAGTTTGCCGATATGGCGATCAAGCTCACCAACGCAAGGAATCTCGTATATGCGGCGGCGGAGAAAAAGCAGGCTCACGTACCTTACGGACTGGACTCGGCGATGGCGAAGACATATGCGTCCGACGTGGCTGTCGAGATATGCAACGACGCGCTTCAGCTGCATGGCGGCAACGGCTTCTTGAAAGGCATGGAAGTGGAGCGTGCGTACAGAGACGCCAAGATCACAACCATTTATGAGGGTACGAACGAGATACAGCGAGTTGTTATAGCTTCCCACATACTCGGGAAAGCACCTAAGACCACGGTGGCTTCATCAAAGGATAAAGGGCCGATAACGGGAAACCGGAAGAAAGAGATTTATGCAAAGGGGTCGCCGCAGGAAAGAGTGGATAAACTGGTAAAAGCGCTGAAAGCGGACGGATATGACTTTAGCATAGGAATAGATCCGATGACACCGATTGCGGATGCCGACAGAGTGGTTTCCGCAGGGAAAGGAATCGGAGAAAAGAAGAACATGAAACTGATAGAGGCGCTTGCGGAACAGGCAGGCGCGGCAATAGGGTCTTCAAGGCCGGTCGCTGAAACGCTCAAATATCTTTCTCTTGACAGGTATGTGGGCATGTCCGGTCAGAAGTTCAGCGGAAACCTCTATATAGCATGTGGCATATCCGGAGCGGGGCAGCACCTTAAGGGAATCCGCGAGGCCACGACGATAGTTGCCATCAACAAAAATAAAAACGCGCCTATTTTCAAAAATGCGGACTATGGAATAGTGGGCGATGTAATGGAGATCCTTCCTCTGCTCACGGCGGCATTGGATGACGGAAAACCTAAAAAACCCGCGCCGCCGAGGGTTAAGATGAGAAAAGCGACCGTTTTGAAAGAAGCTTCGCGCTGGACGCAGTATGTGTGCAACGGATGCGGCTATGAATATAACCCGGAGGTCGGAGACGAAGAGGGCGGAATCAGTCCGGGGACGACCTTTGAAGCTTTGCCTGAAGAATGGATCTGCCCGGTTTGCGGCGAGGAAAAAACGGCTTTTGTAGAAGTTGAAAAATATTCCGACAAGGAGGAAAAGTAATGCAGTGCGTAAGAAAAGTTACAGACGATTTGTTTTGGGTCGGTGCAAATGACAAAAGGCTGCACCTGTTTGAGAGCATTCACCCTATTGACGGAGTCGGAGTGTCGTATAACTCCTACCTGCTTTTGGACGACAAGACGGTATTGTTCGACACCGCTGACTGGTCGGTAGGGCAGCAGTTCATGGAAAATGTAGAGTACGTGTTAAATGGTCGTAAACTTGATTACCTCGTGGTAAATCACCTTGAGCCTGACCATGCGGCATCTATAAGTGAAGTTGTCCTGAGATATCCCGATGTCAAGGTCGTTTCGACGGAGAAGGCATGGCTTCTGATGAATCAGTTCAGGTTTCCTGTTGAAGAGGAGAATTTCATACAGGTGACAGAGGGAGATGAAATGTCTTTCGGAAGGCATAAGATTGCTTTTGTCGCGGCACCAATGGTGCATTGGCCGGAAGTGATGGTGAGTTTCGATGTGACCGACGGTGTTTTGTTCAGTGCGGACGCGTTCGGTACTTTCAAATCGCTTGACGGGGCGCTTTTTGCGGATGAAGTTGACTTTAAGGGCGAGTGGATTGATGAGGCGAGACGCTACTATACCAATATAGTGGGAAAATACGGAACTCAGGTCATGGCGCTGCTGAAGAAAGCGGCAAAATTGGATATCAGGTACATATGCCCGCTGCACGGTCCCGTTTGGCGCAAAGACATAGACTGGTTCATAGACAAGCATGTGCACTGGGCAACTTACACGCCTGAAGAAAAAGGAGTTCTGATTGTGTACGCGTCCATGTACGGCAACACGATGTCCGCCGCAAATATACTCGCATCAAAGTTACACGAAAAAGGTTTCCATAATGTACGGATGTATGACATTGCAGAAACCCATGTCTCTTTTCTGATAGGTGAGGCGTTCAAATACAGTCATCTCGCTTTGCTCTCGGTGACGTACAATCTTAATATATTCCCGCCTATGCAGAATTTTATCGACGATATGAAGCGCCTGAATCTGCAGAAGAGAGTAGTTGGCGTAGTCGAAAATGGTTCGTGGGCTCCGCAGGCCGCGGAACTCATGTGCAGGGCATTTGATGATATGAAGCAGATGACGGTGTTGAACGAGCAGGTTTCAATATTGTCCTCATTGACAGATGCGACGGAAAATGAACTTGAGGGATTGGCGGACAGCATAATAGAGTCAATGAATCAGGACTATTAGATTTCGTCCGTCTGCCCCGACGCCTTTCAACCGCTCCTCAGGATATGACCGGCGCCTACGGGTGGGCCGCTTGTGAACGGATACGGTTTCGGAGACAAGGTAAGCGCTTTCGGTAAAATTTTCAGTGCATATACCGAAAATTTCCTCCAATTTGTTTGACATGCCTCTGAAAATATAGTAAAGTAAGGATACTGTTCACGGGCTGTTGTAGCTCAGTAGGTAGAGCGCATCCTTGGTAAGGATGAGGTTCGGCAGTTCAAGTCTGCTCAACAGCTCCAATTTTAAAAACTATTTTATTTTAAAGGAGTAGTCAAATGGCAAAACAGAAATACGAAAGAACAAAGCCGCATATCAACATAGGAACCATCGGACACGTAGACCATGGTAAGACAACGCTGACGGCGGCGATCACAAAGGTGCTTCATACAAAGTACAACTTAGGAGAAAACGTTGACTTTGACCAGATAGACAAGGCGCCTGAAGAAAAAGAAAGAGGAATCACGATTTCTTCGGCGCACGTTGAATATGAAACGCCGAACAGACACTATGCGCACGTGGACTGCCCGGGACATGCCGAC
>CP016202.1:1765277-1766567 GCA_003433295.1 Eubacterium minutum ATCC 700079
GCAAAACAGAAATACGAAAGAACAAAGCCGCATATCAACATAGGAACCATCGGACACGTAGACCATGGTAAGACAACGCTGACGGCGGCGATCACAAAGGTGCTTCATACAAAGTACAACTTAGGAGAAAACGTTGACTTTGACCAGATAGACAAGGCGCCTGAAGAAAAAGAAAGAGGAATCACGATTTCTTCGGCGCACGTTGAATATGAAACGCCGAACAGACACTATGCGCACGTGGACTGCCCGGGACATGCCGACTATGTAAAGAACATGATTACGGGAGCTGCGCAGATGGACGGAGCGATCCTTGTGGTTGCGGCAACGGACGGACCTATGCCGCAGACAAGAGAGCATATAGTGCTTTCAAGGCAGGTAGGAGTACCTTACATCATCGTGTTCCTCAACAAGTGCGACATGGTGGATGATGAGGAACTTTTAGATCTTGTCGAGATGGAAGTAAGAGAACTCCTGAGCGAGTATGAATTCCCGGGAGACGACACACCGATCATCAGAGGATCTGCGCTCAAGGCGCTTGAAGAACCGAACGGAGAATGGTCGGAGAAGATCGTTGAGCTGATGGAAGAAGTGGACAACTATATACCTGAGCCGAAGAGAGACAACGACAAGCCGTTCCTGATGCCTGTCGAGGACGTGTTCTCGATCACAGGACGTGGAACGGTAGCAACGGGAAGAGTAGAAAGAGGAGTCCTCAAGGTGGGCGACGAAGTTGAAATCGTCGGAATGAGCGATGAGAGAAGAAAGGTTGTTGTTACCGGAGTAGAGATGTTCAGAAAGCTTCTTGACGAAGCGGAAACGGGAGACAACATCGGAGCGTTGCTGAGAGGCGTACAGAGGACAGAGATCCAGAGAGGACAGGTGCTTGCGGCGCCGGGAACGATCAATCCTCATACGAAGTTCAAGGGACAGGTATACGTACTCAAGAAAGAAGAGGGCGGAAGACATACGCCGTTCTTCAACGGATACAGACCGCAGTTCTACTTCAGAACGACCGACGTAACGGGAGATCTGAAGCTTCCTGAAGGAACGGAGATGTGCATGCCGGGAGACAACGTTGTGATGGAGATCAGTCTGATCACGCCTATAGCGATAGAAGAGGGCTTGAGATTCGCAATCAGAGAAGGCGGAAGAACGGTAGGTTCCGGAGTGGTTACCGAGATACTCGAGTAAGTAGCGGTGGGGACCGATACTTCAGACAAAGGGGAACCTCAATGAAGGAGAGAGGCTGCGCGAGCCGGCAGACTTAAGCGGCGTGCGGACTCAAGTATT
>CP016202.1:1766592-1782664 GCA_003433295.1 Eubacterium minutum ATCC 700079
TGATGGAGATCAGTCTGATCACGCCTATAGCGATAGAAGAGGGCTTGAGATTCGCAATCAGAGAAGGCGGAAGAACGGTAGGTTCCGGAGTGGTTACCGAGATACTCGAGTAAGTAGCGGTGGGGACCGATACTTCAGACAAAGGGGAACCTCAATGAAGGAGAGAGGCTGCGCGAGCCGGCAGACTTAAGCGGCGTGCGGACTCAAGTATTAATATGATTTAACCTGAGGTGATTCTTATACAGGGTCACCTCATTTTATTTTCCGGAATGTAATAGTGTCGTACCGGAGTTTCTCCTTTGCGAATTAACGAATTAACGAATCGACGACAATATGCGAGAAGCGGCAACTTTATATTGACATTGATGTCGTGATGTTGTACACTAAATGGGCGACTCTATGAGAGAAATATAACAGAGCTGGTCTCCGGCTCTGGATTTTAGTTAAAAAACGGAGGTCAAGATGAGAGTTAAAGTGACATTGGCATGCACGGAGTGTAAGCAGAGAAATTATAACACGGTTAAAAATAAGAAGAATGATCCTGATCGTGTTGAGTTGAAAAAGTATTGTCCGTTTTGCAGAAAACAGACAGTTCACAAAGAAACGAAATAAGGAGGGTTTGTAATGGCAAAGTCAAAACCAAACAAACCGGTTAATGTCAACAAGGAAACTTCCGGGAACGCAAGGGAGCAGGCCAAGAGGATGGCGATGGCGAACAGCCAGAAGAAAGAAAAGGTATCCACTAAGGAGTACTGGAAAGGCGTCAAGCAGGAAATCGGCAAGGTTGTGTGGCCCACCAAGAAAGAGTTGGGGACTTTCACCGCAGTGGTAATCTGCACATGCGCCGTATTCGCATTGGCTTTCTGGGGAATAGACTCCGCATTCCTCGCTGCTCTTAAAGCCGTTCTGGGGGTTACGTTAAGTTAAAGAGTGGGTATACAGATGTCTGATGTTGAAAACAAAGGAACGGCGAATATCTTTTCTCCATTGCAGGGAGAGGGCATACGCGGTGACGGATTGGCTCACTGGTATGTGGTGCATACATATTCGGGTCACGAGAACAAAGTGAAAATGAACATAGAAAAGATGGTTGAGAACCGCGGTATGCAGGATTTGGTTCTTGATATTATTGTCCCTACGGAAGATCGGATTGAAGTCAAGGACGGGCAGCGAAAAATCAAGACCAGAAAGATATTCCCCGGTTACGTGATCATCAAGATGATTGTTACCAACGAAACATGGTACCTTGTGAGAAACACCCAAGGCGTTACGGGTTTCGTGGGACACGGTTCGGAACCTTTCCCGCTCACGCCTGAAGAAGTTGCGAGAATGGGGATAGAAAAAGTTAATATCGATCTGGATGTCGAGGTTGGCGATATGATACGTGTGATAAGCGGGCCTTTCGAGAGCTTCATGGGTGAAGTTCTGGGAATAAACCCGGATAAGCAGATTCTGACCGTCAAGGTGTCGATGTTCGGCCGAGATACGCCTGTTGAACTTGAGTTCAGTCAGGTGGATAAATTGAATTAAGAGAAAGGAGGGACGGTAATGGCAAAAAAAGTTGAAGGCTATATCAAACTTCAGATTCCTGCGGGCGGAGCCACACCTGCACCACCGGTGGGACCTGCTCTTGGTCAGCACGGCGTGAACATTATGGACTTCTGTAAGCAGTTCAACGCGAAAACTCAGGATCAGCCCGGCATGGTGATTCCGGTCGTTATTACGGTTTACGCGGACAGATCGTTCACTTTCATAACCAAGACGCCGCCGGCTGCGGTACTGCTGAAAAAAGCTGCGGGACTGGACAAGGCTTCGGGCGAACCGAATAAGACCAAGGTCGCCACTTTGACGACCGCACAGGTTGAAGAAATTGCAAAGGTTAAGATGCCCGATCTCAATGCGGCCAATTTGACTTCAGCGGTCAATATGGTGAAGGGAACCGCAAGGAGCATGGGTATAGTTGTAGAAGATTGATTTATTGTGGGAGAGAGGTGATATTTGCCCTCGTTTGAACCACAAGGAGGAAACATGGCTAAAAGAGGAAAAAATTACAGGGCTTCCGCAGAGAAGTTCGACAGGGCTCAGCTTCATGAAGTGAAAGAAGCTATGAACCTTGTAACTGAAACATCAAAAGCGAAATTCGATGAGACGGTAGAGGTTCACATCAGACTCGGTGTGGACGGAAGGCACGCGGACCAGCAGGTCAGAGGCGCTATGGTACTGCCTCACGGAACGGGAAAAAGCGTAAAAGTTCTGGTCTTTGCCAAGGGAGCCAAAGCCGATGAGGCTCAGGCTGCGGGTGCCGATTACGTTGGTGCCGAAGAACTGGCGCAAAAAATCCAGAGCGAGAGTTGGTTCGACTTTGATGTAGTCGTTGCAACACCCGATATGATGGGAGTTGTGGGCAGGCTCGGTAAGGTACTGGGTCCTAAAGGACTTATGCCGAACCCTAAATCCGGAACGGTCACCATGGATCTTGAGAAAGCATTGGCTGACATTAAGGCCGGTAAGGTGGAGTATCGTCTTGACAAACAGAACATCATACACACTGTGATAGGCAAAACGTCTTTCGGAGCAGGTAAGCTTGAAGAAAACTTCAAAGCGCTTATCGATGCCATAGTAAAGGCGAAGCCTGCCGCTGCAAAAGGTCAGTATTTGAAGAGTGTGACGGTTACTGCGACAATGGGACCGGGAATCAAGGTGAATCCTGCGGTTCTTATGCAGTAGCGGAAGTGCGGTGGCGTCGATACATTGATTCTAATGTGTGGAACAAGCGGCAATATCGGTGTATTCTTTCAGGTATAGCCGGGAGAAGCGGCGATGCGCGTCACGCGTCAAATGTATCGAAGAAAAATAAAATTGAAGTCAAAACCGTAGACAGCGGGTGCGAAAGCTTAATTTCCCGCCGAGGTACAATATAAAGAATATTGACCTTGTCTGCGTCCGAATGTGTGATTCGCGATATAGATAAGGTCTTTCATTATTGAGTACCATATATTTGTGAACTTGACACAGTTTATCGTGAAAGATGCAATATGCATTTTATAAAACATGGTCACGGTTCAGGAAAGGAGAAACATGTCAGAACAAGCAAAACAGCAGAAACAGGTCATCATTGACGAGATCAAAGAAAAGCTGGACGGCGCGCAGTCTGCAGTACTGGTTGATTACATGGGAATCACGGTGGCTGAGGCTGATGCGATGAGAACCAAGCTTCGTGAGGCGGAAGTCGATTACAGCGTGTATAAGAACACCCTCATGAAGAGAGCGGTTTCGGGCACGGAGTTTGAAAAACTTTCGGAGGTCATGCAGGGCCCGAGTGCCATCGCAATCAGCAAGACCGACGCGACCGCTCCCGCGAGAGTACTTAAGAATCTGATTGATGATTTCAAAAAGATGGAACTCAAGGCAGGCGTCGTAGAGGGGGAATTCTATGATAATGCGGGCATAGTACAAATTGCCGAGATTCCGTCGAGAGATGAACTCATCGCCAAATTTATGGGAAGCATTCAGTCGCCTGTCGGTACGTTTGTCAGGACTTTGTCGGCTATTGCCGAGGCGAAACCTGCGGACGGTGCGGAAGCGTCTTCAGAGGAAGCAAAAGCTGAAACCGAGGCTGCGCCCGTAACTGATGAGACCGAGACAGGTGATGCCGCACAGGAAGAGGGGACGGCAGATGCCGCGCCTGAAGCCGAGGCAAGCGATGCCGCGCCTGAAGCATAGGAAGTTTGGGAACTCAAATACAAGAAAAATAAAAAAAGATAAGATCAGGATAAAGATAAAATCAGTATATTGATTTAAAAACAATTTATGAATTTAGGAGGAAATCATGGATAAGAACCAGATAATTGAAGCTATCAAAAATATGTCCGTTCTGGAACTGAACGAGTTGGTTAAGGCCTGCGAAGAGGAATTCGGAGTATCCGCAGCGGCTCCTGTTGCGGTTGCCGGCGCGGCGGCAGGCGGTGCTGCTGAAGAACAGTCTGAATTCACCGTTGTGCTCAAGGAAGTAGGCGGCGAGAAGATCAAGGTCATCAAGGCTGTAAGAGAGATTACGGGACTCGGCCTCAAAGAAGCGAAAGCTTTGGTTGACGGTGCGCCTGCAAACGTTAAGGAAGGCGTTGAAAAAGCGGAAGCTGATGAAATCAAGGCTAAGCTTGAAGAAGTCGGCGCAGCTGTTGAGTTCAAATAAATCGGGAATTCTAAGAAGGATTACCGTATAGAATCCCGGGATATAGAAAATGCGGGATTCGATTTTAGAGCAGTGAGTCAAAAGGGGAGAAGGTGTTTACCTGTAAGATCTCCGTATCCGTCTCGCTGCTCTTTGCGTTTTGAGGCAAACGCAATTTACAATATATGGAAAAAGCGCGGTATGTGCTTTTTTATGTTGACTATTTGACGAACATAACATATAATATTAGACTGCCATGCGAGTGTAAAAAAGTAAGAAATAAGGAGTGATAGGAATGCCAAAGCCAATCCAAGTCGGTAGAAAAGAACGTATGTCTTACGGGAAAATCAATGAGGTGGGGGAGATGCCGAATCTCATTGATATTCAGACGAGCTCTTATGACTGGTTTCTGAAAGAAGGTCTTCACGAAGTGTTTGAAGATATTTCTCCGATCAGAGATTATGCGGGGAATCTGAGCCTTGAGTTTATTGATTACTCACTGAGCGATCCTCAAAAATACAGTCAGGAGGAGTGCAAAGAACGGGACGTCACATATGCCGCTCCGCTTAAGGTAAGAGTCAGGCTGGTGAACCGTGAAACGGGAGAAGTCAAGGAGCAGGAAGTTTTTATGGGAGACTTTCCGCTGATGACGGAAAAAGGAACGTTCATCTACAATGGAGCTGAGAGAGTTATCGTTACCCAGTTGGTCCGCTCTCCGGGGCCGTATTTCGGAGAAGAAACGGACAAGTCGGGAACAAAGCTTTACTCCGCGCAGATCATACCTAACCGCGGAGCTTGGATTGAATATGAAACGGACTCAAATGAAATCATTTCGGTGAGAGTCGATCGCACAAGGAAACAACCTCTTACGACCCTTCTGAGAGCACTCGGTATGGGAAGTGACGAGGAAATTTTGCGTACTTTCGGTCCTGACATGAGATTGATGAAAACCTTGGAAAAGGATACCACCGTGGATTATGAGTCGGGACTTGAGGAGATATACAAAAAACTCCGACCGGGAGAACCTCCTACGCTGGACAGCGCAAGGTCGCTGCTGAATTCACTTTTTTACGATGCCAAGAGATACGATTTGGCGCATGTCGGAAGGTATAAATACAATAAAAAACTTGGACTGTCGGATCGTCTGGTAGACGTCGATGCGGCGGAAGATGTAATAGATCCCAATACCGGCGAAATAATAGTGGAAGCCGGCGAAAGGATTTCGAGAGAACTTGGAAAGGTCATAGAAAATGCGGGAGTCGATGCCGTGACTGTACACGGTAAAATAGACGAAACCGTTGAAACCAAGGTGATCGGAAACCGGTTTGTCGATATAGAGCAATACATAAAAGAAAAAGATATACCGGAAAAGATGCCGCGTAAGGTTTACTATCCTGTTCTCAAGGATATTCTCGATGAGAAACTCAAAGGCGCGAAGCTCAAGGAGCGTCTTAAAGAACTTAAAAATGAACTTTCACCGAAGCACGTCATCATGGCGGATATCATAGCGTCGGTAAGTTATATTTTGAATCTGAACTACGGTGTCGGAAACACGGACGATATAGATCACCTGGGTAACCGCAGACTCAGAACGGTAGGCGAACTTCTGCAGAACCAGTTCAGAATAGGGCTTGCAAGAATGGAACGAGTGGTCAAGGAAAGAATGACCATTCAGGATATGGAGGCCACCACGCCGCAGGCACTCATGAATATAAGACCCGTGACGGCGGCAATCAAGGAATTCTTCGGAAGTTCCCAGCTTTCGCAGTTCATGGATCAGAACAATCCTCTTGCCGAACTGACGCACAAGAGAAGGCTTTCCGCTCTCGGTCCGGGAGGACTGTCAAGAGAGAGGGCGGGCTTTGAAGTGAGGGACATTCATCAATCTCACTACGGCAGGATGTGTCCGATAGAAACCCCGGAAGGTCCGAATATAGGGCTTATAGGCTCCTTGACTACCTATGGAATAATAAACGAATACGGTTTCATTGAAACGCCGTATAGAGTCGTTGACAAAGAGGCGGGCAGGGTTACGGACCGTATTCGCTATGTTTCCGCGGATGAAGAGGAACTTCTGATTGTCGCGCAGGCGAATGAGCCTCTTGATGAAGAGGGACATTTCTTAAACGAAAAAGTTGCCGCAAGAGGTGTGGGCGGTGAGATTGCGATGTTCCCGAAGAGTTCGGTGGATATGATGGACGTATCGCCCAAACAGGTAGTTTCCGTTGCGACGGCCATGATACCTTTCCTTGAGAACGACGATGCGAACCGTGCGTTGATGGGTTCGAACATGCAGCGCCAGGCCGTTCCGCTTCTGGTGACGGAAGCGCCTTACGTCGGCACCGGCATCGAGTATAAGGCGGCGAAGGACTCCGGAGTTGTAATACTTGCAGAGAATCCGGGAACGATCGAATTTGTGGATGCGGATTATATAAGGATAAGACGCGACGAAGATAACGGGACCGACGAATTTAAATTATTGAAATTCAAACGTTCCAACCAGGGCACATGTATCAACCAAAGACCTATCGTCGCGCACGGCGAGCATGTCGAAGCGGGTGAAGTCATCGCTGACGGACCGTCCACCGAGCTTGGCGAAATAGCGCTCGGAAAGAATCTGCTGGTAGGTTTCATGACGTGGGAGGGGTATAACTACGAGGATGCGATAATCCTGAATGAACGCCTCATCATGAACGATGTTCTCACATCGCTTCACATAGTTGAATATGAATCCGAAGCAAGAGATACCAAGCTGGGGCCGGAAGAAATCACGAGAGATCTTCCGAACATCAGCGACGATGCGCTCAGAGATCTTGACGAGGAGGGAATCATACGCGTGGGCGCGGAAGTGAATTCCACCGATATTCTCGTCGGGAAAACCACGCCTAAGGGCGAAAACGATATGAGCGCGGAGGAACGTTTGCTACGTGCCATATTCGGAGACAAGGCCAGAGAGGTGAGAGATACTTCTCTGCGTGTTCCGCACGGAGAACAGGGAATAGTTGTCGAGGTAAGAGTTTTCTCGAGAAACAACGGCGATGAACTGCCGCCCGGAGTATCGAAACTCGTGCGCTGTTATATTGCGACCAAAAGAAAGATCCAGGTCGGGGACAAGATGGCGGGACGCCACGGTAATAAGGGCGTAATTTCACGAATTCTCCCGGAAGAAGATATGCCTTTCCTTGAAAACGGGCAGGCGCTGGAGGTAATGCTCAATCCGCTCGGCGTACCTTCGAGGATGAACGTCGGACAGGTTCTTGAAGTGCATCTGGGGCTTGCGGCGAAGAAAAAGGGGTGGTACATAGCCACGCCTGTGTTTGACGGCGCGCATGAGAGGGATATACGCGAACTTCTGGAGGAATGCGGATATTCCGAAACGGGCAAACTGAAGCTCAGAGACGGGAGAACGGGAGAATACTTTGACAAACCTGTTACCGTCGGCTACATGTACATGCTTAAACTCCACCATCTTGTTGACGATAAGATACACGCAAGGAGTACCGGACCGTATTCGCTCGTGACGCAGCAGCCTCTCGGAGGAAAAGCGCAGTTTGGCGGACAGCGTTTCGGAGAGATGGAAGTGTGGGCGCTTGAAGCATACGGCGCCGCATACACTTTGCAGGAGATTTTGACGGTGAAATCCGATGACATAGTGGGACGTGTCAAGACATACGAAGCCATAGTAAAGGGCAACAACATAAAGGAGCCCGGAATTCCGGAATCCTTCAAGGTTCTTATCAAAGAACTGCGGTCGCTTGCGCTTGATGTCAGAGTTCTTGCCGAGAATGACGAGGAAATAGAACTCAAGGAGATGAGCGACTACGATGAACCGAGCAGTATCAACGGAATCATCAACATGAAGTCAGACTTGGAAAGCGAGGAACAGCTTTTGAGCAGCGGTTTCATAGAGGAAAACAACGAAGATGATGAATCCTCAAATGAAGAAGACGTCGAAGAGGATATATAGGAAAGGGGAGTGAAACCGTGGCTGAAAACACGAATAAGAGAGGATATTTGGAATCAAGCACCTTTGAATCTTTGCAGATCAGACTGGCATCCACCGATAAGATTCTTGACTGGTCTTACGGGGAAGTGACAAAACCTGAAACCATAAATTACAGAACCCAGAAACCTGAACGCGACGGACTTTTCTGCGAGAAAATTTTCGGACCTACAAAGGACTGGGAATGCCACTGCGGCAAATACAAGAGGATCCGGTACAGGGGAATAATATGTGACAGATGCGGCGTTGAAGTTACGAAATCAAAGGTGAGAAGAGAGCGAATGGGTCATATAAAGCTTGCGGCTCCCGTTTCTCATATATGGTATTTCAAGGGTATTCCGTCGAGAATGGGACTGATTCTGGAGATAACGCCAAGGAATCTCGAAAAAGTTCTCTATTTTGCTTCGTACATAGTACTCGATCCGGGCGATTCCAAAATTACGGGGCTGAACGAAAAACAGATCCTGTCAGAGCAGGAGTACAGAGACGCGAAAGATGCGTACGGCAACTCTTTCCGTGCAGGAATGGGGGCGGAAGCCGTAAGAGAACTTCTGGAAAGGATTGACCTCGATGAACTTTCGGTAAGTTTGAGAAAAGAGCTTAAGGACGCTTCAGGCCAAAAGAAGATCAAACTCATAAGAAGGCTTGAAGTCGTAGAAGCTCTGCGCCATTCCGGCAACAGACCCGAGTGGATGGTTTTGAGTGTGATACCGGTGATTCCGCCTGACCTCAGACCTATGGTTCAGTTGGATGGCGGAAGATTTGCAACATCGGATCTGAACGATCTTTACAGGAGGGTTATAAACAGAAACAACAGGCTGAAAAGACTCCTTGAACTCGGAGCCCCGGACATAATAGTGAGAAATGAGAAGAGAATGCTGCAGGAAGCTGTAGACTCGCTCATAGATAACGGCAGACGCGGAAGAGCCGTGACGGGACCGGGAGGAAGAGCGCTGAAGTCTCTTTCCGACATGCTCAAGGGTAAGCAGGGCAGATTCCGCCAGAACCTTCTGGGTAAACGTGTCGACTATTCGGGACGTTCCGTAATCGTTGTCGGACCCGAACTTAAATTCTATCAGTGCGGACTTCCGAAAAAGATGGCGCTGGAACTGTTCAAGCCGTTTATAATGAAAGAACTTGTGGAGCAGGGATACGCTCACAATATAAAGAATGCCAAGCGAATGGTTGAGAAAGTGAAGCCGGAGGTCTGGGATGTGCTGGAAGAGGTGATCAAGGAACATCCTGTTATGCTTAACAGAGCGCCTACGCTACACAGACTCGGTATACAGGCTTTTGAACCTGTGCTGGTCGAGGGTAAAGCTCTTAAACTTCATCCTCTTGTTTGTACTGCGTTCAACGCCGACTTTGACGGAGACCAGATGGCTGTCCATGTTCCGCTTTCTGTGGAAGCGCAGGCGGAAGCGAGGTTTTTGATGCTTTCCGTAAACAACATTCTGGCGCCGAAGGACGGTTCTCCTATTACAACGCCTACTCAGGACATGATACTCGGAGCGTATTATCTGACATATCCGGGAACGTGCAGGAAAATTGAGAAGATCGCAAAGGAGACCGGAACCGGAGGGGGCGAAGACGGGGAAACCAAAGCCGGAAAAACCAAGGGCAGGGCAAAGACACAGCAGACTGAGGGGAAACAGGAAACCGAAGAAAAAGTGTCTTACAGGATGGATGAATTCAGCGACAACCTGTCTGCCAAAAAGAACAAAGAAGACGGCTTTGAACGTATTCCGGAAAAGGGCGACGGCAAGGTATTTACGAATATAGACGAGATGCTGATGGCTTATCAGAATGGAATGGTGAGCGTGCACGCGAGAGTAAAAGTCAGGATTTATCTTGATGAGGACGACAGAGGCAGGCTCGTTGAATCTACCGTGGGACGGTTTATATTTAATCAGGGCATTCCTCAGGATCTCGGCTTTGTGAACCGCCGCGAGGACAAATACTCCCTCGAGATAAATGATCTTTGCGGAAAGAAAAAACTCGGCGAAATCATAGATCACTGTTACAGAATACATGAAAATACGGGCACCGTTCTGATGCTCGACTACATAAAGTCGATAGGCTATAAGTACTCCACCAAAGCAGCAGTTTCGATAGGTATTTCCGACATGAAAATACCGGAAAGCAAGTGGAACGTAATCAATACCGCGCAGGATGACGTGGACAAGTACGAGAAGGCATACCGCAGAGGTATGATCTCAAATAACGAACGAGTAAAGAAACTCGTTGAAACGTGGAACGTCGCCACAGATGAGATCGGAGACGCGCTTATGGATTCGCTTGAGCCCGACAACAACCTGAACATAATGGCCACGTCGGGAGCTCGCGGAAGTAAAAATCAGATCCGCCAGATAGGCGGTATGCGCGGACTTATGGGTACGGCGACGGGAAAAACCGTGGAAATTCCTATAAAGGCAAACTTCAGAGAGGGCCTTTCGATTCTGGAATATTTCATTTCCTCAAACGGTGCGCGTAAGGGTCTTGCGGATACTGCGCTTCGTACAGCCGATTCCGGATACCTGACAAGAAGACTCGTTGATGTATCGCACAATGTCATAGTGAGAGAGTATGACTGCGGAACGGAAGAGGGGGTTGAGGTTTCGGCATTTACGGACGGCAAGGAAGTTCTTGAGAAATTGAGTGATCGTATAGCGGGACGCACCGCGGCGGAGGATATTGCAGATCCCGAAACGAAGGAAATTCTCGTGAAAAAGGGAGAAGAAATAGATGATCTTGTGGCCAAGGATATTGAAAAATGCGGTATTGAAACCGTGAGAATAAGATCTATCATGGCCTGCAGGAGCAAGAGCGGGGTTTGCGCCAAGTGCTACGGAAAGAATCTTGCGACGGGTGAAGAAGTCAACATCGGTGAGTCCGTGGGGATAACCGCGGCTCAGTCGATAGGCGAACCGGGTACTCAGCTTACCATGAGAACGTTCCATACGGGAGGTGTCGCAGGATCGGATATTACGCAGGGTCTCCCGAGAGTTGAGGAACTCTTTGAGGCGAGAAAGCCTAAAGGACTTGCGGAAATCTGTGAAGACGACGGTGTCGTTCAGAGAATTGAAACGCGTCCGAACGGAAAGACCGGCGTGACGATCCTTTCATCGGAAACGGGAGAGAGTAAAATTTACGATGTTCCGTACAACGCTATAATGTCCGTAAAGGTGGGCGATGAAGTAAAGGCCGGCGAAAATATTACGCGCGGACCGCTGAACCCGCATGATATTTTCAGACTCAAGGGAGTCAAGGGCGTTTATGACTACCTGCTTATGGAGGTACAGAGGGTATACAGAAATCAGGGTGTAGACATAAATGACAAGCATATCGAAATAATAGCAAGTCAGATGTTGTCCAAGTTTAAGATCGAGGATCCCGGCGATACCGATCTGCTGCCGGGCGGTATGTACGGCAAGATTGAGCTTGAGGAAGCCAATGACGCAGCAGAAGCCGAAGGCAAAATGCCTGCCTCGGCCAAGCAGCTTCTGTTGGGAATAACCAAAGCATCTCTTGCAACGAGTTCGTTCCTTTCCGCGGCTTCTTTCCAGGAAACCACGAGAGTTCTGACAGACGCGGCAATCAAGGGCAAGACTGACAGGCTGCTTGGACTTAAGGAAAATGTCATAATAGGTAAGCTTATTCCTGCGGGAACCGGTATGAAGCGCTATAAGAACGTTAAAGTCGATTATGGTGAGAACGAAGAATACGTAAACTCTTTTGAGCATATCAGGGAGCAGGCGGAAGAAGAGGAATTTGACGATTCTATGCCGCTTGATACGGATATGAGTACCGGAGATGAAGAAATGTCATCGATACTGAATTATGATGAGGAAACAGGTCTGTCCGGTTCCTTGGAGTTCGAAGTGGATTCTGCGTTTGCGACAACGGTGGACTTCGTAGATTCTTCCGAAAAAAATTCTGACGAGGGAGAAGTTCTTGCCGTGGAAGCGGACTCCGATAAGGATGCGGAAATTACTGATGTTGCTTCCGACAGCTTGACCGGCGATTCGGAATCTGCTGATACAGGCGCCGAAACTCAGGAAGGATAACCGTATCTGAGCAGGGAAAGGTACCGAATTTCGCGCCGTCACTTCGCGCCGTCACTCGGTTTATGAAGGTGATGAGTGCGATTGCAGGTGACGGATCCGCATATTGTCGGGAATGTTAAAATTCGTTTTAATACACACTGAAAAAATACCGCAATGAATACGGCTCGTGGTCTGCAAATATGTTGCAGATTGCGGCTTGCTGTGGTAAAATCTACGTTGGTCGCTTTCGGATCGCCGGACTTGATTCAGTCCGGTGTCGTTCCGGTTGTGATATATAAAAATCTATGAAAGGAGAACAGAATGCCTACTATTAACCAATTAGTACGTCAGGGCAGAACAAGTACGATGAAAAAGTCGGACTCGCCTGCTCTCGGAAAGGGAATGAATTCACTTAAGCGTCAGGCCACTGACAATTATTCGCCCCAAAAGAGAGGCGTGTGCACCTCGGTGAAGACCGTAACGCCTAAGAAGCCTAACTCGGCTCTCAGAAAAGTTGCGAGAGTTCGCCTGACCAACGGTATCGAAGTGACAGCGTATATTCCGGGGATCGGACATAATCTCCAGGAACATAGCGTTGTGCTTATAAGAGGCGGAAGAGTCAAGGACCTTCCGGGTGTGAGATACCACATAGTAAGAGGAACTTTGGACACGTCGGGTGTGAACGAAAGAAACCAGGCTCGTTCAAAGTACGGGGCTAAGCGTCCTAAGAAAAAGTAATCGCGGATGACTGATTTCAAGTAATCGGGAAACTAAAGTGCCCTAAGCTGAAACGAAAGAGGAGGCAATTCTGGAAAGCCGTCGACCGATCGACGGTATATAGATATAGGAGCACACACGACACCCGAAGGCGAGGTGTCGAGTACCCCCGGACATACTGTACCCCCGGAAAAATTGCGGGGTGACACAGAGTAATTGAGGCCTGCGTGCCGATGTGAAGAAAGTCATGCAATTTAAGAACGCAAGGGAGGAAGAGAAGTGCCAAGAAAAGGTAAAACACCAAAACGTGAAGTACTTCCGGATCCCGTATACGGGAGCATAGTCGTATCCAAACTTATCAACAGCATCATGCTGGACGGCAAGAAGGGTGTGGCTCAGAAAATCGTATACGGAGCATTCGACCGTGTAAGAGAAAAGACCGGCGAAGAACCGTTGGAAGTATTTGAACAGGCCATGAAAAATATTATGCCTGTACTGGAAGTTAAAGCAAGAAGAGTCGGTGGTGCAAACTATCAGGTTCCTATCGAGGTAAGAGCGGAAAGACGACAGACGCTCGGACTTAGATGGCTTACAAAATACACAAGACTGAGAGGCGAGAGAACAATGGCGGATCGTCTTGCAAAGGAACTCATAGATGCGGCGAACAACACCGGAGCTTCCGTGAAGAAGAAAGAAGACACACATAAGATGGCTGAAGCCAACAAGGCTTTTGCTCACTTCAGATGGTAAAGGAAAGGAGGCAATATGGCAGGTAGAGAATTTCCGCTGGCTAAGACCAGAAATATCGGAATCATGGCACACATTGATGCGGGCAAGACGACTACCACAGAACGTATCCTTTTCTACACCGGAAGAACTCATAAAATCGGAGAAACCCACGACGGAGCGTCCGTAATGGACTGGATGGAGCAGGAACAGGAGCGCGGTATAACGATAACTTCGGCTGCAACGACCGCACAATGGAAAGGCCATCGAGTAAATATTATAGATACGCCGGGACACGTTGACTTTACTGTGGAAGTGGAAAGATCGCTGCGTGTATTGGACGGTGCCGTTACGGTGCTTTGCGCCAAAGGCGGCGTGGAGCCGCAGTCCGAAACGGTATGGCGACAGGCTGAGGGATACGGCGTACCGAGAATGATTTTCGTTAACAAGATGGACATCATGGGTGCTGACTTTTATCATGTAGTCGACATGGTAAAGGACAGACTGAAAGCAAATGCGGTTCCTCTGCAACTTCCGATAGGAAAGGAAGACAACTTCAGGGGTATAATCGACCTCATTACGATGAAAGCCGAGATTTATTATGACGACCTGGGGACCAAGTTCGGAGAGGAAGAAATTCCTGAAGATATGCGCGAGCTTGCACAGGAATGGAGAGAAAAGATGCTCGAGTCGGTTGCGGAAACCGATGAGGAGTTGATGATGAAGTTCCTTGAGGGCGAAGAACTTGAGGTTGATGAAATCAAGAAGACAGTGCGTAAGATGACGATTGAGAACCAGATGGTTCCTATGATGTGCGGTTCCGCATACAAGAACAAGGGCGTGCAGATGCTTCTTGACGGCGTCGTCGACTATATGCCGGCACCGATAGACATCCCGGCTATCAGGGGAGTAGACCCCGCGACGGGAGAAGAGGTGGAAAGACCGTCGGACGACAAGGCCCCGTTTTCCGCGTTGGCATTCAAAATCATGGCGGATCCTTACGTTGGAAAACTTGCTTTTTTCCGCGTATACTCGGGAACACTCGAGTCCGGATCGTATGTATACAACTCGACAAAGAGTCAGAAAGGCAGGATCGGAAGAATCCTGCAGATGCATGCCAATAAAAGAGAAGAAATCGATAAGGTTTATTCGGGAGACATTGCCGCGGCGGTGGGGCTGAAGAATGTTACGACCGGCGATACGCTCTGCGATGAGAAAAATGAGGTGATCCTGGAATCGATGGAATTTCCGGATCCTGTAATCGAGATTGCAATCGAACCTAAGACCAAGGCGGGTCAGGAAAAGATGGGCGTTGCGCTCGCAAAGCTCGCCGAGGAAGATCCGACATTCAAGACGTACACGAACTCTGAAACGGGTCAGACGATAATAGCCGGAATGGGAGAACTTCACCTTGAGATTATCGTGGACAGACTGCTGCGAGAGTTTAAGGTTGAGGCAAACGTCGGTAAACCGCAGGTATCCTATAAGGAAACCATTACGACCAATACCGATGTCGATCATAAGTATGCAAAGCAGTCGGGTGGTCACGGTCAGTACGGTCACGTTAAGATCAAGGTATATCCGAGAGAACCGGGCGAAGGATTTGAATTCATCAATTCCATCGTCGGAGGAGCGATTCCAAAGGAATACATCGGTCCTGTCGAAGAGGGAATCAAATCGGCCATGGAAGTCGGTCCCGTTGCAGGTTACCAGGTTGTGGACGTGGGAGTTGAGCTGTACGACGGTTCTTTCCACGAAGTCGATTCATCGGAAATGGCGTTTAAGGTTGCGGCGTCCATGGCATTCAGAGAAGCCGTAAAGAAGGCCAAACCTGTACTTCTGGAACCGGTATTCAAGGTAGAGGTTACGGTTCCTGAGGAATATATGGGTGATGTTATCGGAGATATTTCGGGAAGACGCGGCAGAATCGAAGGTTCTGACATGAATAACGGCGCCGTTGCGGTGAGGGCAATGGTACCTCTGTCCGAGATGTTCGGATATGCCACCGACCTGAGGTCAAAGACACAGGGACGAGGCATTTACGTGATGCAGTTTGATCACTTTGAAAAATTACCTGACAGTTTGCTGGAGAAGATCAGCAAGTAAATAATTGGAGGAAATAAAAATGGCAAAACAGAAATACGAAAGAACAAAGCCGCATATCAACATAGGAACCATCGGACACGTAGACCATGGTAAGACAACGCTGACGGCGGCGATCACAAAGGTGCTTCATACAAAGTACAACTTAGGAGAAAACGTTGACTTTGACCAGATAGACAAGGCGCCTGAAGAAAAAGAAAGAGGAATCACGATTTCTTCGGCGCACGTTGAATATGAAACGCCGAACAGACACTATGCGCACGTGGACTGCCCGGGACATGCCGACTATGTAAAGAACATGATTAC
>CP016202.1:1782689-1783979 GCA_003433295.1 Eubacterium minutum ATCC 700079
GCAAAACAGAAATACGAAAGAACAAAGCCGCATATCAACATAGGAACCATCGGACACGTAGACCATGGTAAGACAACGCTGACGGCGGCGATCACAAAGGTGCTTCATACAAAGTACAACTTAGGAGAAAACGTTGACTTTGACCAGATAGACAAGGCGCCTGAAGAAAAAGAAAGAGGAATCACGATTTCTTCGGCGCACGTTGAATATGAAACGCCGAACAGACACTATGCGCACGTGGACTGCCCGGGACATGCCGACTATGTAAAGAACATGATTACGGGAGCTGCGCAGATGGACGGAGCGATCCTTGTGGTTGCGGCAACGGACGGACCTATGCCGCAGACAAGAGAGCATATAGTGCTTTCAAGGCAGGTAGGAGTACCTTACATCATCGTGTTCCTCAACAAGTGCGACATGGTGGATGATGAGGAACTTTTAGATCTTGTCGAGATGGAAGTAAGAGAACTCCTGAGCGAGTATGAATTCCCGGGAGACGACACACCGATCATCAGAGGATCTGCGCTCAAGGCGCTTGAAGAACCGAACGGAGAATGGTCGGAGAAGATCGTTGAGCTGATGGAAGAAGTGGACAACTATATACCTGAGCCGAAGAGAGACAACGACAAGCCGTTCCTGATGCCTGTCGAGGACGTGTTCTCGATCACAGGACGTGGAACGGTAGCAACGGGAAGAGTAGAAAGAGGAGTCCTCAAGGTGGGCGACGAAGTTGAAATCGTCGGAATGAGCGATGAGAGAAGAAAGGTTGTTGTTACCGGAGTAGAGATGTTCAGAAAGCTTCTTGACGAAGCGGAAACGGGAGACAACATCGGAGCGTTGCTGAGAGGCGTACAGAGGACAGAGATCCAGAGAGGACAGGTGCTTGCGGCGCCGGGAACGATCAATCCTCATACGAAGTTCAAGGGACAGGTATACGTACTCAAGAAAGAAGAGGGCGGAAGACATACGCCGTTCTTCAACGGATACAGACCGCAGTTCTACTTCAGAACGACCGACGTAACGGGAGATCTGAAGCTTCCTGAAGGAACGGAGATGTGCATGCCGGGAGACAACGTTGTGATGGAGATCAGTCTGATCACGCCTATAGCGATAGAAGAGGGCTTGAGATTCGCAATCAGAGAAGGCGGAAGAACGGTAGGTTCCGGAGTGGTTACCGAGATACTCGAGTAAGTAGCGGTGGGGACCGATACTTCAGACAAAGGGGAACCTCAATGAAGGAGAGAGGCTGCGCGAGCCGGCAGACTTAAGCGGCGTGCGGACTCAAGTATT
>CP016202.1:1784044-1790050 GCA_003433295.1 Eubacterium minutum ATCC 700079
AACGTTGTGATGGAGATCAGTCTGATCACGCCTATAGCGATAGAAGAGGGCTTGAGATTCGCAATCAGAGAAGGCGGAAGAACGGTAGGTTCCGGAGTGGTTACCGAGATACTCGAGTAAGTAGCGGCGGGGACCGATACTTCAGACAAAGGGGAACCTCAATGAAGGAGAGAGGCTGCGCGAGCCGGCAGACTTAAGCGGCGTGCGGACTCAAGTATCGATATGATTTAACCTGAGGTGATTCTTATGCAGGGTCACCTCATTTTAGTTCAAATTTAAAAGGAGGAAAGTAAAACGTAAGAGATGAAAAGGAAGAAGGAAATAAAAAAGCTTACGGCAACTCTTAGAGTGCTCTTCATGAATATAATTACAGGAGCTCTCATTGCGGGAATTATGCCTCATTCCGCGCATGCGGATTCATTTAAAAAACCGATTGATCTTAACAACATTGATAAAAGCTGTCCGGTCAAGGTGCATATGATTGCAAACGACCAAAGCACTAATGCGTTTTTGCTTGAATCGGACGGAGAGTTCGCCATAGTTGATTCCGGTGAAGATGAGAATTGTCCGGATCCGAAAGTCAGTTCACCCAAGGAGTGCGGTATAGAAAAACTGGTTATCGCGTACATGAAAAAAATCGGAGTTAACAACGAGAATCTCAAGTATTATATAGGAACGCACGCTCATTCCGACCACATCGGCTCCGCGGACGAGATCATGGAAGCCTTCAACGTGAAGGAGGGTGTCACGGAACTGATCACTCCGAGATATGATGACAGTTATTTACGCGATCCGGCTCTTGCATGGGATAATCAGATCGTTTATAACGAGATGATAGCAGCGGCTGAAAAACATAAGTTGAAGATAACCGGGGCATTCCCCCTCGACTCCTATGACAAGAATAAAAACTTTTCTTTTCCGAGCGATCCGTACGATATAAAACTGGGAAGTTCCAAACTGACAATATACAATGCAAGCAACAGGATATACGACCATAATCTGCACGATGAAAACGGACAATCCCTCGTGGTGAAAATCAGTGCGCCCAACGGGAGAACCGCCGTAATCGGCGGCGATATAGATAATTTTGCCGGGGCTGAGTTTAGACTTTGCGATCAGATAGGAAAAGTCGATGTAGCTTCGGTGAATCACCACGGATATTACGGATCGAACATCAGAGAGTACGTAAACGCTTTGGACGCAAAGCTTCTGCTCTGTCCGAACGAAAGAGTCCATTCCACATTAAAGCCGGACGTAATGCCAGGAAGCACGTCGGATGACTATATGAAGAATTCATACAATACATTTATAGACAAGATGAAAAAAGGAACGAGGATTATCGCTGCCGGCGATGTTTTCGACAAAGATGCCGGGAAAAAACCGGAACTCCGGCGCGATGCCGTGGTTGTAGCGCTCGATGACAAACTGAGCAATAACATACCGGAAAAGACGGAAGGCAAATTTCACTCGGGAATAAAGAGGAGATACATAAGAAACATCCCACTTTCGGGAGGGTTGCCGACAGAATATATTCCACATTACAACGGTGCGGTATGGATGCCTGAAAATAACGGATGGAAGTATGTATTTCCGGATAATAAATTCATGAAAGACGGAATTCATTCCATAGACGGAAGCGATTACTGTTTTGATAAAGACGGGTATCTCCTGAAAGGTTGGATCAGTCTCGGAGGCAACAGATATTATGCGGACGGAAGCGGTGTACTGCAGAAAAGTAAATGGATTAGCTATCGGGGGGCCATGTATTACATGAAAGAGGATGGCAGGATGGCGGTAAGTGAGAAAACTCCGGACGGTCGTTATGTAAATAGCGAAGGGCAGCGATCCGATTTCGTTGATGCGGAAACGGGAAATAAGGTTAAAGATCTGCAGGAAAAGACAAATAAGATTAAAGAATTACAGGAAAAGGCCAATGCGCTGCCAAAGCTGAACAAGCGTGTCCATGATTTGGAAGATGACTTAACCGCTTTGAAAAAGTTTAAGAAATCTATGGTAGTACCCGGAGCGACGGGGATTTTGAAAGGGAAAGTGAAGAATAAAAAAGTGCGCCTCAAATGGAATAAAAGCAGGATGGCGAACGGATACCTCGTATACAGAACCGATGCAGGCGGGAAGTTCCGACAGATTGCAACGTTAAAAGGTTCAAAAGGAGTCACGTTTACGGATAAAAAGGTGACCGCAAAGAAGGCATACAGGTATAGAGTCAGGGCATACAGGACCATAAAAGGCGGCAGACTGTTCGGCAGGTTTTCACCGGCAATCAGGGTTGCATTATAGGCGGTGATTCGCCGGCGTGTTTCAGCCGGATATATTGGATGGAGTATTCGACACTGACAGGGGGAAGGATTGAATACGCAGATAAAAAGAAATATGAAGTTTGTGACGGCAGCGGTGATTGTCGCGGCTGTCATCGTCTTGCTGCTTGTACAGCGCGAGAATCCGGTATTGCATGGAGATAACGTATATGCGAAAGACGACAGCAGGATACAAAAGAGTGTAAAACTCAGAATATGGAAAAGAAATGCCGGAGAAGAACTCGGAAGGGCAAATGTCTATCCCGATTATTACGGCATCATGGAAGACCTTAAGGCGGAGGGTGTTTCGGAAGAGGACGCCGCAAGAAAGACTCGCGTACAGATCATTGAACAGAATGCTTTGTGCTATGACGCGTACAGATCCGGGTTCAAATTCAGTATAACGAAATATCGAAAGTTTATTCGCGACAGTTGGGAGAAATTGAAAGGCAGCGGGCACTTTTCAAAATTGAGCAGGGCGTATGAAGACTGCGGAGCGACTTTGAAAAAGGAGTATATGTACGATTCCCGAGCCAACCGCATGCAATACATTTTGAGTACTTGGGACTCCCCGAGATCTGAAAAGAAATATGGAGATTCAAAGATTAAAAGTTTGCTGCCGCATATCTGTTACGTCCGGGATACGGACACTCCGCATATAGAAAAAATGCTGGAAGAATATATGGAAAGCAAGGAAGGAAAGAAACTTGAACTTGCCCTGCGAAGATCCGAAAAACTCTACCGGCGTTACGGCAGCAATGTGGAAGAGATAAAGAGGTACAAAGAAGAACTTAACGCATACAGTGCATTGAATTGAGCGTATGTCACAGCGCCGGATCGGTGTCCATGCACCTTTCAACGAGTATGTGTATCTGCTCGGTCAATTCATCCTCGATTTTCTTAGTCGGTGTCCATGCATCTTTCAACGAGTATGACGTGGATGCCCGCACCTTTTATCGTGGAACTTATATTGATTTCTTCGCTTACGGTTTCAGTTTGCAACTGGGACAAAGGCTCTGTATTCAAAAGATGGATCCACGATTCCGGCAGGGGAAAGGTTTTTGCAAACTTCAGGTGCGACATATATGTAAGTATGGAGTTGTCGGCCGATAATGCGAATTTTGCAATCACATATTCTCCCGCATCCACAGGTATACTGAAATCCACATTCAACTCATCTCTAAAAGAATTTATTATTTCATTGGTTTCATAAATTCCCGTACTGCGGGCGCAAAGATTCTCTATCTCATCGTTGTAGTTCATAATCACGATGGTATAGGAATCTTTTTTGTTTGCGATGCTTTTTATAACATAGTAGTATTTGCCGGAACAAATTAGATTCCCGGATATATTTTTCAGGAGCCTGTAGGCGTGATATGACGGCTTGAAGATAAGTGAAGACGTCATGCAGGAAAGATTCCCTTTCAGGACTTCCGAGATGTTTCCCTGATCACGCAGTTCACAACGAAGAAAAGTGTCCCCGGAACTCAAATGCGCCTTAAGGATATTTATTGAGGCGGCGATAGAATCATATCCGTATGAACTGTCCGATGCCTGCTTATAGTCATGCTCGATGTGTACATCGTATCCGATGAAGTTCAATCTGTTGACCAGCAAAGACACAGATGCTTCATTGTCGTCGCGATGCGCAATGAGGGTGACCCTTGTTGCGTTGAGTTCATGCAGCAGGCTGAAGAGTCTTTCGCCAAGCAGTTTATAATCATCTTGCGTTATCAGGATGTCGAGCGACTTTTGGATCTGCGTTAAAGGTCCAATTCCGGGATCGATTTTTACGCTCAAAGAAAGATTGCTTATTCTTGAAGCGCTTTTTTCCTGATCTATTGCGGCTGACATGTGACGTCTTATCAGATTTATGGATACGTTATCGGGAAGAAGCTGATACTTTGTCGGTCGCGACTCACTGAGAATACGAGGTGAATAAATACTACGGTACTCGGCAGGCGTATGCCCGAACCACTTACTGAAGAATTTCTCATAGTATGAAGTTGTGGAAAATCCCGATTCTCTTGCGATTACGCTTATTTTCTTTTCGGTTTCAAGCAGTGGAATCTCAGACATTTCGACTCTTGCGAATGACAGGAACTCCTGAAAGCTCAGGCGTATATGTTCCCTGATGAAGTGAGACAGATAGAATGTGCTCAGATGTTCGATTTTCGCGAGCTCATCCAAAGTTATATTCCGGGAATGGTTTGCATATATGTAATTTGTGATTCTGCTGATTCGTTCCACGACCACAGGATTGTTGTTCCTGAAATTTACGACGTCGGCTCCTTTAAAAGAAAATAAATTAAAGTGTGCATTCAAAAATTCTATGATGTTTAGCATCTGATTCACGCAGTTGCTTTTATAGTTGAATCCTTTTTTTGAGTAGTCAAGAAGGATGTTGAGGATCATTCTTCGCAGTTCCTGCATATGAGGGCTCCTGTCGTTTTTTGAATATGTCATAAAACAGGATTTCGGCAGATCGGGGAAGTATTGTGTAAAAAAACGATTACTTATATGTATTATGGCGATAACATTTTTATTTGATCCTGCATTCAACCCGTGGATTTCATTGCCACTGTTGGTAAATAGGTCCCCTTCTTTCAAAATATAGTTATGGCAGACATTTTTCAAACGAACTTCGCCACTGAGAACGTAGATGAACTCAATATCCCTGTGGTAGTGAATGGGGTATTCCGTAACTTCCGCCATGATTATATTTATAGGGAATTCGTATGGGTATGTGATCGTCTCAAAAAGCATAATCGGTACCGATGCGAAGCCCGCAACTCATAGGATCATAAACGGTGACTGTCAAATAAGTTCCTGCCGGACTTTCTGATCACCCATTGAATGAACTTCGCAAACAAATCCTTTCTGTGTATATTTTATACCTTTTTTAAAAGAAATGGAGTTTTAACGGGCATTTTTTCCGCAAAGAAATTAGAAGTTACCGCAAACAAATCGAGTCATTTCCCGATTTTCTCATTGCGGGCGGCGAGGCGGCAATATAATTAGAAAAATCGACAATTTATTTTGTCCACATTATTGTATAATAATAACACAAATCGGAGGCGGGAAGCGCAAATAAGAGAAAAAACACAGGGAGGCAAGTCATGTTAACGCCAAGAATCAAAAGAATGAAAGAAAAACATTTGAATACTGTCCCGTCAATAACGGCGGAGAGGTTGGTGCTTGAAACTGAAGCATATAAGAAATTTGCCGGTGAGGCGGTTCCGATCTTCAGAGCGAAAGTTGTGAAGTACATTATGGAAAACATGACTCCGATCATTCTGGATGACGAACTTATAGTCGGTACGGCAACAAATGCTTACAGGGGCGCCAATCTCCATCCGGAATTTCAATCCAGCTCGTGGTACATAAGTGAGATTGACGATTTTTCGAACCGCAGTAAGGATCCGTACAATATAACGCCGGAAGACAAGAAGAAGATTTTGGAAACTCTGAAATACTGGGAAGGCAAATCAATGGAAGACCTTGCGGAAAAGATAATGCCCGAGAAAATCCGTGAACTTGAGAAAGATGACATTATCTGCGTGGGGCTTGAAAACGGTGTTTCGGGGGAAACTCTTTGCGATCATGATAAGCTCCTGAAAAAAGGCATCAGAGGTTATATTGAAGAATGCAGGAAGAACATCGATGCGTCAGTTCCTCAAACGATGGAAGA
>CP016202.1:1790495-1803205 GCA_003433295.1 Eubacterium minutum ATCC 700079
TGGAAGAGCAGGCAAAGGTCGATTTCTGGAAGGCATGCATAATTCAGAGTGAGGGCCTTATCACGTATGCTCACAGAATGGCGGATGAAGCCGGAAGGATGGCGAAAATATGTTCTGATGAGAAAAGAAGATGTGAGCTTAGGCGTATAGCGGAAAATTGCAGGGTTGTACCGGAGAATCCGCCGGAGAATTTTATGCAGGCATTGCAACTTATATGGTTTGTGCACGTGTACTTCCACATAGAAGTCTGCACGACGGCATGCGGCTTCGGCAGGTTTGACCAATATATGTGGCCTTTCTATAAAAAGGATGTAATTGAGGACAAAAGCATCGACAGGGAAGAAGCCCTGGAAATGCTCGAGTGTCTGTATCTTAAGACATGCGAGGTTTATGAAGTCAGAGACAACTGGTATGCCACCGCATTTGCGGGATACCCTATGTGGCAGACACTGATGGTGGGAGGCCAAACGCGTGAGGGAAGCGATGCATCCAATGAGTTGTCACTTCTTTGTCTGCAGGCAGCGGATGAATTGCAGACAAAGCAGCCTGTTCTGGCATTGAGAGTATGCGAGGACACACCTGAGGAACTGATTCGATTTGGATGTAAAATGGTGCAGGAGGGGCAGGCAAACCCGGGATTTTTCAATGATATACCGGGAATCAAGATGGCCATGGCAAAGGGCGGCACGTTGGAAGAGGCCAGAGACTGGGCAATTATAGGCTGTACGCAGCCGGGACCGGGAGGTGGAAGCACCGACGGTTCTCCCGATGCGGGATATGTGAACATGGGGAAAATGGTGGAATTCGTCCTGCACAACGGAATCGACCCGAGGACGGGAAAACTCATAGGGCTTAAAACGGGAGAACCGAGAAACTTCAAGAATATCGAGGAGTTTAAAGACGCGCTGAAGAAACAGATTATCCATCATTACAGTCTTATAAAGATTGGATATAACCTGATGCAGAGCAATCATATGAACAGGTATCCCGTGATATTTGCATCAATGGTAACCCGCGGCTGCGTGGAGAGCGGTAAGTCGGTCCAGCATGGGGGCGCCATGTATTCGACCGCAGGTCTTTATGTTACAGGACCCGCCAATCTGGCTGACAGCATAGCCGCTGTTGAAAAGTGCGTATTTGAGGATAAGGACGTCACAATGGATGAGCTCATAGAAGCATGCGATACGAACTTCAAAGGCAGGGAAAGGCTGCGTCAACTATTGATAAATAAACCGGAGAAATACGGTAACAATAAAAAACATGTCGACGCAATTTATAAAGAGATGATGGATTTTATAGCTGAAAACGTGCAGAGCTGGGAAGATGCAAGAGGAGGCCATTATAGTTTTGGAATTGATTCTCAGACAATGAACGTTCCGCACGGTGAAGTTACCGGCGCCTTGCCTGACGGCAGGCTCAGCGGAGAACCTCTGTGCGATGCTTCTTCTCCTATGATGGGAAGAGACATTGGCGGTCCGACATCGACCGTTAAATCGGTTGCGAGCATGGTGAGTGAAAAGCTGAATGAAGGAGCGTTGTATAACCTGAGATTTGATCCGAAAGGTGTACGGGGAGAAAAGGGCCTTGATATTATCGAGGGAGTTATAAAAACGTATTTTAAAGATGGAGGTCAGCACATACAAATCAACGTGGTTGACAACGAAACCTTAAGAAAGGCGCAGAAAGATCCTGAAAAATATAAAGGACTTATGGTAAGGGTTGCAGGATACATGGCATACTTTACCGAACTTGACAAGGGCGCACAGGATGCGATTATTTACAGAACCGCACATCTGTCGAACGAATAGTTTTACGGAGGGGATTCTAATGTCTGAGCAGAATAATAGAGTTCCGGTAGGCAGCATTCAGAAGTTCTCCATAGAGGACGGTCCCGGTATAAGGACAACCGTGTTTCTGAAAGGATGTCCGCTGTCGTGTCTGTGGTGCCACAATCCTGAATTGATATCTGAAGAGCAGCAGCTCATGCAATCACCGAATAATTGTATAAGCTGCGGGCATTGTGTGGAAATATGTCCACATTCTGCATTGGCGATGAATGAAGAAGGTAGGATTACCGTCAACAGAGACAGGTGTGACGTGTGTTTAAGGTGTGCGGACGAATGCTACGCACAGGCTTTGAGACCGGTGGCAAAAGCTATGACGGCATCTGAAATACTGGATATTGTAGAGCAGGACAAGAGTTTTTACATAGAAACGGGAGGTGGATTGACCATTAGCGGTGGAGAACTCCTTATGCATGCGGATTCTGTAATTGAGCTGATAGAAGAAGCGGGCTTGAAAGGCATAAATGTATGCCTTGATACATCGGGGTTTGGAGATTCCGCATCGCTTATGACTATGGCTTTAAAGGAGAATGTTACGGATATTTTGTACGATATAAAGTCTCTGGATGACAGGATCCATAGAAAATATACAGGCGCAGGTAATAAATTGATAATAGACAACCTTGTAATGCTCGCATCAGACGACAGGGTGTTGCGAAAAGTGACCGTAAGAATGCCGCTTATCGGGGGAGTAAATGACGGTGAGGAAATCATTAAAAGAACGGGAGATTTTTTAAAAGAAATAGGCCTCTGCAAGGTGTCATTACTACCTTATCACAATTTGGGGATCAGAAAACAAAACAACATAGGAGGTGAACAGAGAGAATTCAATAAACCTGAAACGGAGAGACTGAAGGAAATAGAACTGTATTTCAGGGAAAAGATCGATCTTAACGTTGAGGTGTTGGGGATGATATGAGAAAAGCATTTACTTATTTGGAAAGGAAGAGAGGAATGTTATGAATGGAAGTACTTTGGGAATTATAACGCTGATTCCGGCTATAAGTTTCTTGGTATTTGCCCTGGTTACGAAGAAGTGTATTTTGAGCATAATGCTGTCCGGAATACTGGGGTATGTGTTTTACTACAAAGCGGGATTTTTCATACCGATGATGAAAGCCCTTTTAAAGGCTTCGTGCGACAAGGACAATAATTACATAATAATTATATGCCTGCTGTTCGGATGCTTTGTTCAGCTTCTGAGGCAGTCGAAAGGCGCCGTGGCGGTCGGAGACCTGGCGAGAAGGTACATAAAATCGGAAAAGCAGGTACTGCTGCTGACATGGATATGCGGGGTCATCATTTTTATAGATGATTATCTCAGCATTCTGGTTACAGCAAACTGCGTGCTCAACCTGTCCGACGAACATAAGACGCCGCGTGAGATGATCTGTTATATCATAAATACGACTTCTGCGCCCGTTTGTCTGATAATACCGATTTCCGCATGGGTAGTGTTTTTCTCGGGAATCTTTGAGCAACAGTCAGAGGCTGCGGTTGTAGGGAAAAGCGCCATGAGCATTTACTATAACATTATGCCTTATTTCTTCTATCCGTTTCTGTGCGTACTGTTTGTTCCTCTGGTTATACTTGGAATTATACCTAAGATGGGCGGAATCAAGAAGGCGTATAAAAGAGTTCGGGAAACGGGACAGCTTTGGCCTGAAACGAGCAGGATGCTGAATCAGGGAGAAGAGTTGGGTGAAGTCCTGGGCGCAATATCAGACAGCGCTTCCAAGGAAGAAAAAGAAGTAAAACCGCATTTGTGGTCTTTTGCGGTACCTATGCTCGTTGTGATAGTCGTGACGATATGGCTTGAGGATATTCTTTACGGAGTGACCTTGGGCATTGTTACCTGCTTTGTACTATTCGTTCCTACAAGGATAATGAGCCTGAGCAAATTTTGTGACGCCTGTTATAAAGGCCTTGAGGATATGTTGTTCATAGCCGTCGTCCTCGTCACATCGTTGTTTTATAGGGAATCAATCAATTTGATCGGGTTGCCGAAGTATTTGATCGATGTTGCGGGTCCTTACATGAAAGCTGCATGGCTTCCCGCGATTGCATTTGTACTTATAGGTTTGGTGTGCTTTGCAACGGGTAATATCTGGAGCATACCGGCGGTGTGCACGCCTATTATACTGCCACTGGCAGCCTCAAGCGGTGCCAGCATTCCGCTTACACTCGGAGCAATAATATCCGCGGCATGTTTCGGAGCGCAGGCATGCTTTTACTCTGATGTGACTTTGCTTTCCGCCTCGGCATGCAAGATCAATAATGTCGATTATGCGGTGGCACAATTGCCGTACATCGGAATAGTAGCAGGAATATCATTTGTCGGATATTTAGTTGCGGGATTTGTAATGTGACAACGCTGTGCAGTTCATACAGCGCATTAAATTGAATTTCTCAGCGCGGGGGCAGATTACTGTCTTTGCGCTGAATTATTTTAAATGCGAGCACGCAGATGAATACGGAAAGCACTGACCCCGCCGCAGTCGCCAGCCCCATCGGAAAAAGTGTTGTGGGAAAAAGAGCCGAAGTGACATGCGCGCCGGGAATGCGCACTAGAGAAAGGGCAAGGATATTATGCAGAAATGACAATCCGGATTTGCCGCATGCACAGAAATACCCGCTGAAGCTGAAGTGTACTCCCGCAAAGAGGGTATCCCATATGTAGCCACGCAGGTACTGGCCGCCAAGATGAACCACATTGATTCCGTCCAAGGTGCTTTGATCTGTGAAGAGCGAAACGACCGGTTCCGCAGAAAATTGAGCCAAAACAGAGCAAATAAGACCGAATCCCGTTGCGATGAGCACGGCATATCGCAGAGTCCGTACTGCCCGATCGGGCTTTCCTGCGCCGATATTCTGGGCACCCATGGCGGAAACCACAGACAGCATGGAGGAGGGAACCAGAAAGAGAAAACTTATTATCTTTTCGACGATCCCCACGGCTGCGGCATCGTTGAGACCACGCCGGTTGGCGATTATTGTGATAACGATGAACCCGATTTGAATAAGACCGTCCTGTAGCGATATTGGTATTCCAACCGAAAGAATTTTCTTCATGATAGATTTACGCGGCTTGAAATCATTTTTTTCAATTGAAAATCTCTTTTTCTTTACTATTACAACAAAAGCGGTGCCAACGCTGATTGCCTGTGCAATTGTAGTGCCGAGTGCGGCGCCGGCGGCACCTAAATGCATACCTCCTATAAAAAGATAATCCAATCCGATATTTATGACGCATGCGATGGCAATGAAAAACATCGGAGTCTTGCTGTCCCCCATTCCGCGAAAGATGGACGCGATGATATTGTATGCTGTGATGAACGGTATACCGATAAAGCATATGGTCAGATATGAAGCCGTTCCATCCATGGCTTTTTCGGGAGTGGACATTGCGGAAACGACGGGATCAAGTAGTAGGAGCAAAAGTGCCGTTATCGCAATTGAAACCGCCATGAACAATGTCGCGGTATTTCCCACGCTGATGGAGACCTGTTTTTGATTGTCCGCTCCCACAAACCGGGCGATGCTTACAGTCGTGCCCATGGCAAGCCCCACGATCATGACAGTCAGCATGTGCATAACCTGCGATCCTATGGATACTGCGGTCGTGCTTGCCACACCGTCAAACTGACCTATTATAAAGAGATCCGCCATACCGTAGAGGGTCTGCAAAAAGTATGACAGCAAGTATGGCAGAGAAAAACGAATGACGTTTCCAAACACACTGCCTGTGGTCAGAGTTGTGGGATTCATATCTATTCAACAAACCTTTCTGTATAAGTAAATTCCATAAATTTTTCTGCTGTTCGGCTCATTATATCCCATATGTGCGCAGTTTGCCAGTCGCTCCGCATATCCGTCGCATGTCGCCGGCAGGCATGACTACGCCAAATCTCGACTCTGCGATCCTTGCCTTGGAGCCTAAAGAACTGCGGCGGTGTGCACAAAACAAAACAGTAGAATCTTGACCGTCTTTCAACAGATGACGTATAATATTGAGGGATTGAAGAATCGGGCAAACAAATAATTTAGCCGAGAATTTAAGATCCCCCTTAGTGAAGATGGTATTGAAAAGATAACAGGTAAAGACAGATGACCTTTGAAACACAAAGATTATTCGTGCGTCCGTGGAAAGAAGAGGATGCAGAGGATTTGTACAAATACGCAAGCGATCCCAAGGTCGGACCGATCGCGGGATGGCCTGTTCATACAAGCGTGGAAAACAGCAGAGATATTATCAAAGGAGTTTTGTCCGAACCGGAAACATATGCTGTGGTTCTGAAGGGTACAGGACATCCGGTTGGAAGTATCGGATTGATGATCGGTAAGGCAAGCAATATCGGCATTCCCGATACAGAGGGCGAAATCGGATATTGGATCGGCGTTCCGTACTGGGGACAAGGGCTCATTCCGGAGGCTACATGTGAGATGATCCGATATGGCTTTGAAGAGCTGAACCTCGAAAAAATATGGTGCGGCTACTTTGACGGAAATGAAAAATCCAAACGTGTGCAAGAAAAATGCGGATTTCATTACCACCATACTTCATACAATGTTCCTTGCACATTGCAGGGCGTTTTGCGAACAGAACATTTAACCTGTTTGACGAAAGAAGAATGGCTTTGCGGAAAAGAAACGCTTGCCATTATGTAGAATTTGCCGAGGATATGAGATGGAAATGTGTAAGGAATGTTATGTTGATAAAAATAGAATAACACCACTTTTAAATCCACTGGAGTGTTTAGAAAATCATACACAATATATTTGTGGCAGTTGTGGTAGGTGCATTTGTATTGAACATGATCCAAACAGAGGATTACAAAGGTGGAACTTCCCTTTTAAATCATTGGAAATGGCCAAACTATACTTGCGTACGGCTGATTATAGTATGAAAAAGTCTTGTGGTATTTATGAGTTGAAAAGTGAGAAAGGTAGAACTTTATACAAGATTTTTTCAAGCAATGAAGAGTTGAGGTCATATTTAAAAAAGAATAAAGAGAAAATTTGCAAAAAAATGGAACCTGTTTTTAAGGTTGAAGAGTACAAAGAGTATACTGATACGCAAGTAAAGAAATTGACTTTTGATGAAATTCAAAAGTATATGTCGGAACGATAAATCCCGGTTTGTAGGGGGAACAAAACTGAATATCAAAGATTTGATATGACCAATTAATATCACAAGTTAAAGAAAAGATCTCATGCACTCTTAGAATTGGTCGAGCTCAATGGATGACGAGACGTAGTATTTGTAGCCTTTTGCCCGGCAGAAGCGCGATATTTTCCGTATCAGGCTCTTGCTTTTGGTGTACTCGAGAAGGTGTACGGACAATTTTGCCCGCTTTGCCCTGCGGCAGTATGACTTATAGTATGACTTTGAGGAGGCGCTCTGCTTCAGCAACCTACTGTTTTCAAAGTCGATTTTGGAGAAAACGGTTTCCTGATTTATTCCGTCGATGTACTTTGGATTGCGATTATTTTTTATGGTTTTAAGTACGTAGGCATTGCCGCCGTTCACAATTATGTCCGTGCTTTGAGTTTTGAGCGATTTCAATATGGTCGTCAAGCCATTGTATATTTTTTGTTTTGGGGATATATAGTAGATGTCGGCATTGTCCACAAAGAAACCGTCAATTCCCTTGTTGCGCAGTTCTTTCCCCTTTTCAAACATAAATTTTTGCCACTTTCCACTTGAAACATCAACCCAGCTTTCTTCGGGCCAATCTTCGTATTTGCCCAAAATTATGGATTTGAATTGTGAATAATGATGAGGATGTGAAAAGCAATAGTGAAATTAATATATAGATGATAGATTTCTTCATGCGGATATTCTAACATACGTGACAGGAAAACGGGATGTTTCGCGCAGCGGATCGATTCATCTGAGTTATTTGACACCGTTGTTTCCACATAGTAAAATCAGGTGTTAAGAGGTCGGAAACACATGGAAAATATAGTTCGTATTGAAAACCTGATATTTGAATACGCCGGGGATGAGAATAAGGAACCCTTACGTGCAATCAAAGGAATATCTCTGGACATAGAAGCGGGCACTTTTACAGCCATAATAGGCAGAAACGGTTCGGGTAAATCCACGCTTGCCAAATGCCTTAACGGACTTTTCGTCCCCACAGACGGCGTTATCTATGTTGACAAATGGGATACGGCGGATGATGAGCACATATGGGATGTCAGACAGACTGCGGGCATGGTGTTCCAGAATCCGGACAACCAACTCGTGTCGGCGATAGTTGAAGACGATGTGGCTTTCGGACCTGAAAATATGGGGATTCCATCGGAGATTATCAGAAAGAGGGTCGATGATGCGCTTGATTCGGTGAGAATGGGAGAATACAAACTCAAGGCTCCCCACATGCTGTCAGGAGGACAGAAGCAGAGAGTTGCCATAGCTGGGGTTCTGGCAATGAAACCTAAGTGCATAATTTTCGATGAACCTACCGCAATGCTCGATCCGAGAGGACGAGCCGACATCATCAGGATAATAAAGGAGCTGAACCGGGAAGGTATAACGACGATTCTCATAACACATTTTATGGACGAGGCGGTAGAAGCCGACAGGGTCATAATAATGAATGACGGTGAAATAATGCTTGACGGCACTCCGGTTGAGGTTTTTTCTCATATGGAGGAGATTAGAGCCGCGGATCTGGACGTTCCGATTGCGGTGGAACTGTCGGTCAGACTGAGAAGACGGGGTATCGGGGTTCCGGATAAGATAGTGACGATGAAAGATATGGTCGAGTTCATATGTCAATACAAGTAAGAAATCTATCCCACGTGTACAACAGGGGACTGACGTCCGAGCAGGTCGCGTTGGATAACATAAATTTTGATATTTACGACGGCGAGATAATAGGGATAATAGGTCATACCGGCTCGGGCAAATCCACGCTTCTGCAGCATTTGAACGGACTGCTCAAGGCGGATTCCGGCAATATAATCATAGGCGGAATCGACATAACCGGTCAGGGCGTCGCGATGAAAGAGATAAGACGTCGCGTCGGATTGGTTTTTCAATACCCGGAATATCAGCTGTTTGAGGAAACGGTGGCAAAGGACGTGGCTTTCGGTCCTCGGAATCTCGGTTTGAGCGAAAAAGATGTAGACGGCAGAGTGCGCGAGTCATTGGAGATGGTCGGTATCGATTATGATGAGTTTGCGGAACGGTCGCCTTTTGAACTTTCAGGAGGACAGAAACGCAGGGTGGCGATCGCGGGGGTGATAGCTATGAAGCCGCAGGTTCTGATCCTTGATGAACCCACGGCGGGACTTGACCCCGGATCACATAAGGAAGTACTTCAGCTTATACGGAATGTGCATGAGAAGCAGAACAATATAATTGTTTTTGTATCGCATGATATGGCGGATATAGCGGAGATGTCCGACAAAGTAATCGTCATGGACCGAGGGAAACTGATAATGCTCGGCACGCCGGAAGAGATTTTCAGCAAAAAAGAAAGACTGGATGCCATAGCGTTGAATGTTCCTCCCGTGACGGATATGATGTATCGGATAAAAGAACGGGGAATAGACATCGGCACCGACGTACTGACCCTGAAAGATGCGGAGGAGGCTCTCTACGCGTATCTGCGGGGCATAAACCGTTAAAAAGGATAAAGAATGATCAGAGATATAACGTTAGGTCAATACTACTCCGTGGACTCGCCCATTCACAGGCGCGATCCCAGAGTAAAAATACTTGCGGTGATTATTTATATTGCTGCGATATTTGTCGTGGGAAACTACATGGGATTTTTGGCATGTGCGCTGTCGCTCGTACTGGTGATTGCCATGTCAAAAGTACCGGCAGGCTTTATCCTGAGGGGGCTGAAACCCGTCATCTTTATACTTGTATTCACGTTTTCGCTGAATATATTTATGATAGACGGAAAAGTTCTGTGGCATTTCGGTTTTTTGGAAATAACCGACAGAGGACTTTACACGGCGGTGTTTATGAGCATAAGGCTCATATTGCTTATCCTCGGAACATCAATTCTGACGTTCACCACAACGCCGATAAAGCTCACGGACGGCATAGAAAAACTGCTTTGGCCATTTTCCAAGGTGGGCCTTCCGACCCACGACATTGCGATGATGATGTCCATTGCGCTCCGTTTCATACCTACGCTTATGGAAGAAACGGATAAGATAATCAAAGCACAGCAGGCGAGAGGGGCCGACTTTGAAAGCGGCAACATTTTCAGAAGGGCGAAGGCACTCGTTCCGATACTGGTTCCCCTGTTTGTCAGTGCTTTTCGTATAGCGCTGGATCTTGCCATGGCCATGGAGGCGAGGTGTTATTCCGGCGGGAAAGGGCGCACAAGGATGAACGAAATGAGACTTAACGCGGCTGATATTCTGTTCTTGGCAATCAATGCGTTGTTTTTAGGATTGATCATAACGTTGAGGATTGTGTTTCTTTGAGCGTGTTTAAAGAGGGTGCGATCCCTGAAGACAGTTCGACTATAAAATAAGGAGAAACGATTTACTTTGAGACAGAGAAAAATCAGGAATCTGGATGAAAAACTTGAGGTATTTTCCAGGTTACAGGTATCGGATACCGTCGGTATGCGAGGCGCATGGGAAAAACCGTGCTATATTGAAATAGGGTGCGGAAAGGGACAGTTTGTGGCTTCCCTTGCGAGAAAACATCCCGATTGGAATATATTGGCGTTTGAGGGACACAGAAGCGTGGCACTGCACGCAATGGAGAAAGTAAAGAGGGAAAACCACGAAAGAGTTACCTTTATTCTCAGGTACATAAACAACTTCGACGATGTGTTTGAGGACGGAGAGGTATCCGGAATCTTTCTCAATTTCAGCGATCCGTGGCCAAAGGCGCGACATGAGAAACGCAGACTCACCTGCGGAGCAAAGCTGAAAGAGTACGCTAGGATATTGAAGCGCGGCGGTATACTGGAATTTAAGACAGACAACGATGACTTCTTTGAGTATACATTGGGAGAACTCGCATCCGAGAAGATGTTTGAAACCGTTGAGGTGAGCAGGGACCTGCACGTGGATTTTGATAAAGAAGACATAATAACTACCGAATACGAAGACAAGTTTTCTCGTAAAGGTAAGAATATAAACTATGTAAAGATGAGGAAGGTATAATAAAATGGCGAAATATGAAATGGCCCAGCAAAACGGCAGAACTATCGACGGCGAGGATATGATATTCGGGATAAACAGGAGAGCTGCGAATATGATCGCGGAAAAAGGAAAAGATGCCGTGATAAACGGTGCGATCGGGGCGCTTATGGACGATAATGGCGAACTTATGGTGCTTTCCTCAGTGGATGATACGTTCAAAAGTTTGACTCCGGTGGAATACGCGGCTTACGCGCCGATTTGCGGACTTCCGGAATTCAGAGCAGCAGCCGTGAAAGCGGCTCTGAAAAGTTTCAGTCCCGAAAGTTCACACATAAGAGCCGTAGCGACTCCGGGGGGAACAGGAGCGTTGCGTAATGTGGTTTCAAATTATTCATGTCGCGGAGATAAACTCATCACGACCGACTGGCACTGGGCGCCGTACAACACGATTGCCGACGAGCAGGCCAGGAGTTTTGTGACATTTAAGCTTTTTGACGATGAAAGAAAGTTTAATGTGGCCGATCTGGAAAGGGTGGCAAAGACCGTTCTGGAGAAACAGGATCAACTCATAATATTTTTGAATACTCCCGCGCAAAACCCTACGGGCTATTCCCTGACGGATGGGGACTGGGAAAAAGTTGTGCAGCTCATATCCGGATTGCCTAAAGAAAAGAAGATTACATTGCTGCTGGACACGGCATACATAGATTTTGCGGGAGATGAGGACGAGTACCGCGGTTTTCTGCCGTATCTTGAACGTATGCCGGAAAATGTACTTACGGTTCTGGCTTTCAGCATGTCAAAAACGTTCACGTTGTACGGGCTTCGCTGCGGAGCGATGATATGTTTCGCGCCGACAGAGAGCATAGCCGACGAATTTGTCAGAGTCTGCGAATTTTCCTCAAGATCGGCGTGGTCTACCAGTCCAAAGGCGGGACAGAGTATAATAGCAAAGATATTTTCCGATGAGAAGCTGCTGAAAAAAGTAACTTCCGAGAGAAAGGAAATCAGAGATGTGCTGCTCAAGCGAGCGAAAGCATTTGAGGAAGAAGCACGGAAAACGGGACTTGAAATGTTGCCGTACGACGGAGGATTTTTCATATCCATTCCATGCGAAGATCCGAAGAAAGCGGCGGCGGAACTCGAAAAACACGGCATATTTCTCGTGCCGCTCGCCATGGGACTGAGAGTTTCCATCGCATCGGTTCCCGAAAAAAAATGCCGGAAAATACCGGCAAAGATAGTTGAAGCCTTGAACATGTCACAAGTGTGATGAGAGATGAAACTATAACGGTCATATCAACGGTCATATCGACTTTCAGTAGAAGATATGCTTGAAGCTTTTCTTTTTATTTAATGCGCCTACCGCTGCTGTGTTGCGGTTAAGTTTAAAACGCAAGAAATATACATTGGCCAATGCCGTGAGACGCGTCCTTGCGAAAAATCTGCTTGCAATACATAAAACCATACACTATAATACACTTTGTCGGGCGGGCGTAGTTTAATGGTAAAATTCGAGCTTCCCAAGCTTGCGTCGAGGGTTCGATTCCCTTCGCCCGCTCCAAGCGCCGAACGAAGTTGGCGCTTATTTTAATGGAGGGAATCGGACCCGAAAGGGCATGAGCGTGAAGCGAAAAACTCCGGCGGAGTTTTTCGTAGCGAATGGTCCAAGTCATCTGAAGGAGATGACGCAGGACGGCATTTTTCGAGAGAAGGAGAAAAACGTGTAATTCCCTT
>CP016202.1:1803296-1803874 GCA_003433295.1 Eubacterium minutum ATCC 700079
GCATTTTTCGAGAGAAGGAGAAAAACGTGTAATTCCCTTCGCCCGCTCCAAGCGCCGAACGAAGTTGGCGCTTATTTTAATGGAGGGAATCGGACCCGAAAGGGCATGAGCGTGAAGCGAAAAACTCCGGCGGAGTTTTACGTAGCGAATGGTCCAAGTCATCTGAAGGAGATGACGCAGGACGGCATTTTTCGAGAGAAGGAGAAAAACGTGTAATTCCCTTCGCCCGCTCCAAGCGCCGAACGAAGTTGGCGCTTATTTTAATGGAGGGAATCGGACCCGAAAGGGCATGAGCGTGAAGCGAAAAACTCCGGCGGAGTTTTACGTAGCGAATGGTCCAAGTCATCTGAAGGAGATGACGCAGGACGGCATTTTTCGAGAGAAGGAGAAAAACGTGTAATTCCCTTCGCCCGCTCCAAGCGCCGAACGAAGTTGGCGCTTATTTTAATGGAGGGAATCGGACCCGAAAGGGCATGAGCGTGAAGCGAAAAACTCCGGCGGAGTTTTACGTAGCGAATGGTCCAAGTCATCTGAAGGAGATGACGCAGGACGGCGTTTTTCGAGAGAAGGAGAAAAAC
>CP016202.1:1803899-1836706 GCA_003433295.1 Eubacterium minutum ATCC 700079
CATTTTTCGAGAGAAGGAGAAAAACGTGTAATTCCCTTCGCCCGCTCCAAGCGCCGAACGAAGTTGGCGCTTATTTTAATGGAGGGAATCGGACCCGAAAGGGCATGAGCGTGAAGCGAAAAACTCCGGCGGAGTTTTACGTAGCGAATGGTCCAAGTCATCTGAAGGAGATGACGCAGGACGGCGTTTTTCGAGAGAAGGAGAAAAACGTGTAATTCCCTTCGCCGTCATCTGAAGGAGATGACGGATTTATTTCTTTCCTATGTACTTGCAAAATGCATCAAAGGTTTCAACGCTCAGATCGTGCTCGATTTTGCAGGCATCCTGCTCCGCCGTTTTAGGGTTGACACCTATCTCGGTAAAGAATTCCGTCAGTACCTTATGTCTTTCATATATTTTTTTTGCAATATTCATTCCCGATTCGGTCAGTTTGATAAGCCCGTCCGACCCCATGGTAATATGTTTGCTTTCGCGCAGATGCTTTGTGGCGTATGAAACGCTCGGCTTCGTCACACCCAGATGTGCGGCGATGTCTATAGAGCGTATATAGCCTTTGGTTTCTTTCAGAATCAGCATCGTTTCCAAATAGTCTTCCGCAGATTTATTGATTTGCATTTTCATCCTTGCATGACCTCGTAAAAGCGGGTCACACACTCCTTTCTTTGAATTGTAATTCACATTTACCTTGTACTTATATTTTCACAAAATTTTAACAGACACCCGTCAGAGAAAGGGTAACACAGTATTGCTAAGATTTCAAGGAAAATAAAACAATTATGTTGACAAAGCGGGTTAAAAATATTAAACTACATTTTAGTTAAAATCTTGGTCGAAGATGCGTACATTTTGACATTATGACAAAACGAAAGAGGTGAACCTGATATGATGCCGATTACAATGTCGAAGGCAGGAGATGTTTTAACCATCAGGAAAATAACGGGAACCGACAAGGTGCGTCAACATCTTGCGGAACTTGGCTTTGTCGTGGACAGTGAGGTCAGGGTAATCAGCGAATTTGAAGGAAACCTTATTCTGCAGGTCAAGGAAAGTCGCATCGCTCTGGACAAGAGTATGGCCAACAGAATAATGGTATAGGAGGGAAGCATGAAGACACTTAACAATGTGCCGGTAGGAAAGACCGTTACCGTGAAGAAACTGAACGGAAGCGGAGCCGTTAAAAGGAGAATTATGGATATGGGCATAACCAAGGGAACCGAGATCTATGTGAGAAAAGTTGCACCGCTCGGCGATCCTATGGAACTCACCGTAAGAGGCTACGAACTTTCCATCAGAAAAGTCGAGGCGGAGAGCATAGACGTCGAGTAATGATTCCGACAGGAATTTAAGCAGTTTTGTAGAGTTTTAGTATTTATATGGTTGTCGGAGATTAAAAACTTCGACTGTTTGAAAGGAGTAGAAAATGGCAATAAAAATTGCTTTGGCAGGTAATCCGAACTGCGGTAAGACCACCTTGTTCAACGATTTAACGGGGAGCTCGCAGTATGTCGGAAACTGGCCGGGTGTAACGGTTGAAAAGAAAGATGGTAAATTGAGAGGTCACAAGGATGTCATAATACAGGATCTTCCGGGTATTTATTCCTTGTCGCCGTACACACTTGAAGAAGTGGTTTCGAGAAATTATCTGGTAAGTGAGAGACCGGATGCAATTATTAATATTATCGACGGTACCAATATCGAGAGAAATCTTTACCTTACCACTCAGCTTTTGGAGCTCAACATTCCGGTGGTGATCGCGCTGAACATGATGGACATAGTTCGCAAGAACGGCGACAAAGTTGACGTAAAAAAACTCAGCGCGGAATTGGGATGCGAAGTCGTTCCCATAAGCGCTTTGAAAAAAGAGGGCGGAAATGAACTCCTGAAGAAAGCGATCGAAGCGGCGAAGAGCAAGAAGGGCGCAGAACCGCCTCACGTTTTCAAAGGTCCCGTTGAGCATGCGATAGCGCACATAGAAGAATCCATAGAAAACGTAGTTTCAAAAGAGAATCTTCGCTGGTACGCCATAAAGATATTTGAAAGAGATGAAAAAATCCTCGAAGAGCTGAAACTCGGCGCGGATCTCAAAAATCATCTGGAAGAGCATATAAAGGACTGCGAAAAAGAACTTGAAGACGATTCCGAGAGTATCGTGACCAATCAGAGGTATACATACATAACGGGAATCATAGGCGGTGCCGTAACGAAGGGACACAAGGGCAAGAAATTATCGAAGTCCGACAGGATAGACAGGATTGTAACCAACAGAATCCTTGCGCTTCCTATATTTGCGGTTGTCATGTTTGCCGTGTACTATGTTGCGGTAACGACCATAGGTACGTATGTGACGGACTGGACAAACGATACATTTGTCGGGGGGATTCTCCAACCGGGAGCGGAAAATCTGCTGAAAGGCGCAGGCGCATCGGAATGGGTAATTTCTCTGGTCAAAGACGGTATCATCGGAGGATTGGGAGCACCTCTTGGTTTTGCACCTCAGATGGCTATAGTTTTCCTTTTCCTCACAATACTTGAGGACTGTGGATACATGGCGCGCGTGGCGTTCATAATGGATCGTATCTTCCGCAGATTCGGTCTTTCCGGAAAGAGTTTTATTCCGTTCCTGATTTCATCGGGATGCGGCGTTCCCGGAATAATGGCCACCCGTACCATCGAGAATGAGAAAGACAGAAGAATGACGATGATCACCACAACATCCATCCCATGTGGAGCAAAGCTTCCGGTAATAGCGACAATCGCAGGATACCTGATGGGCGGAGCATGGTGGGTCGCACCTGTTATGTACTTCTCAGGGATTGCATTTGTAATAATTGCATGTATCATAATGAAGAAAATGAAAGCCTTTGCAGGAGATCCGGCACCGTTTGTAATGGAGCTTCCTCAGTATCACATTCCGGGACCTAAGAGTGTTCTGATACACGTATGGGAACGTGTATGGGCATTCCTCAAAAAAGCGGGGACCATACTGTTCCTATGCTGCGTGGTTATGTGGTTCCTCTCAAGCTTTGGCTTCAAGAACGGAGCTTTTGGCCTTGTGGATCCGGAAGACAGCCTTATGGCAGTAATAGGCGGAGCGATCGCATGGGTGTTCGCGCCTTTGGGATTCGGCACCTGGCAGGCAGTTGCATCATCAATCAGCGGATTCGTCGCAAAAGAGGGTATAGTTTCAACAATGGGTGTTCTTTCAGGACTTGGTGAAATTGAAGAGTACGATACCACGATGAAAGCAGCTTTTGACGGATTCTTCCCTACGAGCATTGCAGCGATCTCATTCCTGTTCTTCAACCTGTTTGACTCACCTTGCTTGGCGGCAATTTCAACGGTTGCAAAGGAAATGGGCAACAGAAAATTTTTCTGGTTTGCGATAGTGTTCCAGAATGTTGCGGCATACCTGCTTGCGCTCATGGTATATCAGCTCGGAGGACTTGCGACCGGCGAGGTAGCTTTTGGAGTAGGAACGTGCGTGGCTATAGTGGTTTTGATAGCCGTGCTCTATCTACTGTTCAGACCTGATCCGAGCAAAAAAATACGCTTGGAAACTGCGGGGAAAAGAGTTTAATAAATGAAATTAGGTGTAGAAATTAACCGGGTGGATTTGATAGTCCTTTTGATCGTAGCGATTCTTATGATCGTAGGGGTCAGAATTGTTATCGGCTTCTTTCGGGGCGGAAAGAAGAAAAAATAGGTTTCAAGAGTATAACTTTGGAAGAGGTGAGAAATATGACTTGGAATATAGCAAATATAGTAGTTTGCCTGGTAATAGCCGTGATAGTTGTGGCAATAGTTGCGAGCATCGTGAGAAACAAGAGAAAAGGCTACAGATATTGCGATGGATGCAAAGGCTGCGGCGCAAGCGACAGTTGTCCTTCCGCAAAGCACATCCACAAACAAGGGTGAATGCCTTTGATCGCACCTTATAAGTTTTGATGAAAATGCTTCAAGGTCGCCGAAAAGAGTGAAAAAACTTGCCGGCGGCTTTGATAAAGTGTTTTGGTTAAATCATTCTAATCACAGCTTTGTGCCCGTAAGGCGCGATGTTTGCGTGACATATATCTGGACAACCAAGAGAACCGAGGTCCGCGCAACAGATGTTTGAGTTGTCTAAAAGGCTCTTCGTTTGCTATAATACAGAAATAAATTTAAGAAATCGACATTCAGGAGGTATTTTTATGAAAAAACGTTGGGAGAGAACAGGTCTTATAGCCGGAGGGATTATGCTTGGAACCGCGGGACTCAAGGCGCTTACGAGCCGCGAAGCAAAGAAGGTGTATACGCATGCCACCGCGCTGACGCTCAGAGCCAAAGACTCGGTGATGGAAACAGTGATCAAGGTTAAAGAAAACTGCGGCGACATACTCGCCGATGCACAGGACATCAATGAGAACAAAGCTTTGGAAGAAAACAAAGAAGTGGTTGAAAGCGAATAAAAGGTGTTATGAAGTTTATAATTGAGCATCAATCAAAGCGCAGAATAAGGCTTAAAGTACCGGGACGCGATATGAGCTGCTTTGAGGCGGATGTGCTGGAATTTTACCTGTCGATGTCAGACTGCGTTACTTCGGCAAAGGTCGATGACCGCACCTGTTCCGTCACCGTTCATCATGACGGAAACAGGGATAAAATCATCGACATGCTTAAAAAGTATGACTTTGAAAAAAATAAAGAACTCCTGCCGGAGCATACAGGCAGAGAACTGAACAGAAAGTATCAGGAAAAGTTGGTCTGGAGCGTCATAGGTCATTATGCCCGCAAACTGTTCCTGCCTGCGCCCTTAAGAGCCGGATTTGCCGTCTATAAATCGATCGGTTACATTACAGCCGGCATAAGGACTCTATTAAAGGGGAGGCTGGAAGTACCTGTGCTTGACGCCACCGCAATCGCCGTTTCCATATTAAGAAGAGATTTTAATACCGCATCATCGGTTATGTTTCTGCTCGGCGTGGGTGAAACGCTTGAGGAGTGGTCTCACAAGAAAAGCATTGATGATTTAGCCAGAAGCATGTCGCTCAATGTCGACAAGGTTTGGCTCGTAAAGGACAAACAGGAGGTCCTGACGCCTGTGAGAGATGTGGCGGTGGGTGAATACATAGTCGTCAGGACGGGAAACATGATTCCGCTCGACGGCAAGGTGGTTCATGGAGAGGCTTTCGTGAATCAGGCGGCGATGACCGGCGAGTCAATGCCGGTGCGCAAAGAAGCGGGAAGTTATGCTTATGCCGGAACTGTGCTTGAAGAGGGCGCGTGCATAATACAGGTGGAGAAAGTTACGGGTGGAGGCAGATACGACAGGATAGTCGAGATGATTGAAGAATCCGAGAAACTTAAATCGCTCAGCGCCGACAAAGCCGCTCATTTGGCGGATCACCTTGTTCCGTACACCCTGCTCGGCACGACGTTGACATACCTTTTCACCGGTAATGTGAGCAGGGCACTGTCGGTATTGATGGTTGACTTTTCTTGCGCGCTCAAGCTTGCGATGCCGATATCCGTACTTTCGGCGATGCGAGAAGCCGGTATGTATGACGTTTCGGTAAAGGGCGGAAAGTTCATGGAGGCCGTGGCAGAGGCGGACACGGTAGTGTTCGACAAGACCGGGACCCTGACGTACGCGACGCCCAAGGTTGCGGAAGTGGTTCCGTTTGGCGGAAATGATGAAAAAGAGATGCTCAGACTTGCGGCATGTCTTGAAGAGCATTATCCTCATTCTATTGCAAATGCGGTGGTTGAGGAAGCAAGACTTAAGGGGCTCCTGCACGAGGAACGTCATTCGGAGGTCGAGTATGTGGTTGCCCACGGTATTTCCAGTGTTATAGACGGTCAAAAGGTGATTATCGGAAGCTATCATTTTGTATTTCAGGATGAGGGGTGTGTCGTTCCCGATGGGGAACAGGCGAAATTCGACGATATGTCCGATGAGTACTCCCATCTGTACATGGCGATATCCGGAAAACTTGTTGCCGTGATATGTATAAATGACCCGATAAGGGAAGAAGCTCCGAAAGTGATGGAGGAACTGAGGAAACTGGGAATAAAGAACGTGGTCATGATGACCGGCGACAGTGAAAAGACGGCATCGAGAGTGGCGGAGCTGATAGGCGCGGACGAGTATTTTTCTGAAGTCCTTCCCGAAGATAAAGCGAGCTTTATCAGAAAAGAGAAAGAACAGGGACGCAAGGTTATAATGATAGGCGACGGAGTCAACGATTCTCCGGCGCTTTCCGAAGCAAATGCGGGAATCGCCATAAGCGACGGAGCTGCCATAGCGAGAGAAATTGCCGATATAACCATCGCCTGCGACAACCTTTACGGGCTTGTAACCTTAAAAGAACTGTCCAACAGACTTATGAAACGGATCAAACTGAATTACCGCGGAATAATAGGCTTTAACGGCGCGCTTATCGCGCTGGGGGTCGGCGGAGTGCTGCAGCCGACAACATCTGCTTTGTTACACAATATGTCGACACTTATGATAGGCACGCACAGTATGACCGATTTGCTGAAATAGCTGTACAAAGTTCTGCAAACCTGTTAGAATATGATTGCATCGCATACGGGCTTATGCGGTGCAATCTCGGAATATGCCCGGAGACGCCGTTCTTTTTTAGAAAAAATCGGGGTTGCCGGCCATTTTTTAAAACTATAGGTTAGTGCTTGCTAACCGGTGATCGGGAACTTCTCTCGGAAATTGCCGATTATTTTTTAAAAAGATAGTTAGAAAACCTGAACTTGTTGGTATAAATAAACCATACTCCTATGGTGGAAAGGAACTCATCATGAGCGTAGTAATTATAGGCGGAAACGAATGTATGATTTGCAAATACAAGGATTTATGCAAAAAATACAGGTGTAAAGCAAAGGTTTTTGTAAATTATAACGAGGCCATGAAAAAGAAGATAGGTTCACCGGATCTCATGGTACTGTTCACAAGTACCGTTTCACACAAGATGGTGAGATGCGCACTGAGCAGAACCAAGGGGACCGACACCGTCGTCGTCAGATCTCACTCGAGTTCTATGGCGGCTTTAAAGCACATAATGGAAGAGCATGTTTGACAAGAGGCGTCTGAAAACAGCGTTTTGAAACATGCGGGCAGGAAGCGCAGAGTTTGACCACGTAGATGTGGAAGTGAACGTCCGCATCCGGGAATCTGTACCGTCGGGAGTGCGGTGCTGAGATGTCATTGAATAGGAGAAGGGTAAATAAATATGGTTAGAATATCGGAGAATTTGTTGATAGGTCACTGCTCGCCGACGATGGCGGGACTGAAAACAGGCAATATCTTCACGTGTGCAGTATATGATCAGGAGGAATTGCACGAAGACCTCAGAGAACTCAACAGGATGCTCTCGCCGAAAGGTTTGCGCATCCTGCCTCTCCGGTATTTTGATAATAAGGCGGTGATTTATCTATATCGCCCTAAAAGACTGGAACAGGACCTTGAGAAACCCCTTGCGAGAGAAATTCTCAGAAAGTGCGGATATTCGGACGGCGACGGAAGTTCGATGCTCGGACAACTGATGAGAAGATTTCGTTCGGAAAGTGAGTTTCCTCATGAGATAGGCTTGTTTCTGGGATATCCTCCCGAGGATGTAAAGGGCTTTATAGATAACAACGCCGAGAACTGTAAATGTGTTGGCGCATGGAAAGTCTACGGAAATCCGGAAGAGGCGGAAAAAGTGTTTGAACGCTTCAGAAAATGCACCAAGGCTTACAGTGAGCAGTTATTGAAAGGAAGATCTGTCGAGAGACTGATCGTTGCTGTTTAATTCAAACGGAAAGGGAAAAAAATGAAAGTAGCAGTAGTTTATTGGAGCGGAACAGGTAACACGGAGATAATGGCACAGGCGGTTGCCGAGGGTGCAAAGGAAAAGGGAGCTGAAGCGACGTTGTTTACGCCGGATGAATTCAATCCGTCGATGGTTGGAGATTTTGACAGCATCGCGTTGGGCTGTGCGGCGATGGGCGATGAAGTCCTTGAAGAAGGAGAATTTCAGCCTATGTATGATGATATCAAGGACGGCCTTAAGGACAAGAAAGTGGCTCTGTTCGGTTCATACGGATGGGGAGACGGACAGTGGATGCGCGACTGGGAAGATGACTGTGCGTCGGCAGGAATCAAGCTTGCGACGGGCAGCGTTATGTGTAACTACGCTCCGGATGACGCAGGAACTGCGGAATGCAAAGAATTAGGTGCGGCGCTAGCTGTTTAGTGATATAATTTACACAGATATTGCAGGCAAGGGGATAGTTGATAATGTATCTTGAAATGGATCGAATTCACAAGTCTTTCGGACAAGACGAGAACCGTCAGGAGGTGCTTCACGGCATCACCTGCGGTATAGAGGAGGGTAGTATCTGTGTAATGCTCGGACCGTCGGGTTCGGGAAAATCCACGCTCCTTAATATAATAGGAGGGATAGAGACCGTGGACAGCGGCTCCATAACGATTGACGGGAATGAGATAACGGGACGGAAAGAAAGCGTTCTTTCCAAATACAGAAGAGAGTATTTGGGATATGTTTTTCAGTCCTATAATCTCATCCCCAATCTTACCGCCAAAGAGAATATAGAAGTTGGCGCGTACCTGTCGAAGGATCCTTTGCCGGTCGAAGAACTTCTCGATGTTTTGGGACTTCTCGAACATAAGGATAAGATTCCGAGCCAGCTTTCCGGCGGGCAACAGCAGAGGATCGCAATAGGAAGGGCGATTGCAAAAAAACCGGGGGTACTTCTCTGCGATGAACCGACCGGGGCTTTGGATTATAGTACCTCAAAGGAAATTCTCAAGCTGATCGAGGAAATAAACCGCAAATATAAGACTACCGTCGTGCTTGTGACTCATAATGAAGCGCTGAAAGATATGGCGGACGTGGTTTTGTACATGAAGGACGGCAGGATTACGGCACAGGACAAAAATGTGACAAAGACACCTGTGGAGGAGTTGGAATGGTAGGCGAAGAGCCTTGGGAGTCTGTCATGTTGCGTAAACAGCGGAGACTGATGAAGCGGGGAGATTGTTTGAAGATTTGAGGCAGCGGGTGTTGATATGACCAATCCTTTGAACAAGAGAATACCGAGAGAACTAAAGAGTGATTTCGGGAAATACACGGCACTCTTTTTGTTTTTGTCGTTGACAATTTTTTTAACGTCCGGTTTTCTCGTGGCTGACAACAGCATGAAGAGCGCTTACGATGAGAGCTTTGAAAAATATAACATTGAGGACGGCCATTTCATCCTTAAACACAGAATCAGCGATGCTCTGAAAGCAAAGGTGGAGAAGAAAGGAATAAAATTACACGAAACATTTTACAAGCAGCCGATCACATCAAAAAATCACAAGCTAAGAATTTTTATCCTGAGAAAAAAAATCAACGTACAGGATCTGCTCGAAGGCAAATTGCCGGAAAAAAGTGATGAGATTGCGGTCGATCGGTTGTTCGCCCGAAACAATTCAATGAAGACGGGAGATAAGATTAAAGTCGGAGGATCCACGCGAAGAATCACGGGACTCGTTGCTCTTACCGATTACAGTGCATTGTTTGAAAACAATACGGACTCAATGCTGAACGCAACATTTTTTGGTGTGGCGGTCGTTACCGGAAAAAGCTTTGAGAAAATTGATGAACCTCTTAACTACCAGTATTCATGGCTGAACGACAAGAAGAATATGACGGACGGTGAGCGCAGAAAACAGGGGGAAGGCATCATAAAAGTCTTGGTAAAAGATTCTCTTTCCAATGTAAAAGAGGTTGTTCCGAGGATAGATAACCAGGCAATAAATTTTACGGGCGAAGATCTGGGCGGTGACAAGGCGATGTTCCTGCTCATGCTTTATATAATAATAGTGATACTCGCATTTATATTCGGGGTCACGACGAGAAGCACTCTGGAGGCGGAGGCAGGTTCGATCGGCACTTTGAGGGCTTCCGGATTCAGCAGCATGGAAATGGTGACTCACTATACCGTTCTGCCGATACTCGTGACGCTGGCGGCAGCGATTGTCGGCAATATATTCGGTTACTGGAAAGGGAAAGAACTTATAGCGAGTATGTACTATAACAGTTATTCTCTTACAACTTACAGAACGTTATGGAACAGCGAAGCTTTTTTACTGACAACCGTTGTTCCCTGCATAATAATAGCAATAGTCATATTCGCGGTCATGTGGTGGACTTTCAGATTGTCGCCGATGAATTTTCTCAGGCGTGATTTCAAAAAGAGGAAACCGAAGCATGCTGTTAAACTCGGAGAAATGCCGTTCCTGATGAGATTCAGGGTAAGAATCGTACTTCAGAATAAGACCACATATTTTCTCATGTTTCTCGGAGTATCGCTTGCGTGTATTCTGCTTCTGTTTGGACTTATGCTGAAACCCCTGCTCGATCATTATTCCGATGCGATTAAAAAAACACAGATTGCAAAGTACCAGTACGTGCTGAAAGCTCCCGTTCCCGTCAGGCAGAAAGGCATCGAAAGATATGCGATGGGAGAGCTTGAGATAAATGAAAGAGATGATATGAGCGTGTACGGTATAAGGTATCATTCCGAATACCTGGCGGACTTGAAACTGCCGGAAAAAAAGAATGAGGTTATCGCGACGACGGGATACATGGAGAAGTATAATGTCAAAGTCGGAGATACCGTCAGACTCAAGAAAAAATACAGCAAAAAAGTTTACAGGTTCAAAATCGCGGGCAGTTATAATTATACCGGCGCATTCAGCATATTCATGACGAAGCCCAATTTTGAAAAGAACTTTAACAAAAAGGGCGGATATTTTAACGGATATTTTTCCGATACCAAGATAAAAAAACTGAAGAAGAAGTATGTGGCGACGACTATAACGGAAGATGACCTCAGGAAAATATCGAACCAGCTCGAAAAATCCATAGGCGGTTTTTTTAAGATTCAGACTGTATTTTCGATTATGCTGTATATGTTGATGATTTATCTGCTTGCGAAACTTATAGTGGAAAAAAATGCGGATTCTATTTCCATGGTAAAGATTTTGGGGTATAGTAATGGTGAAGTGGGCAGATTGTACAACAGAGCGACGGCTTTCGTCGTGACGGTGTCGCTTATAGTGTGCTCGTTTGCAAGCGTGCCGGTGGTCGGAGTTTTATACAAGTTCATGGCCAAGGAGAAGATGAAAGGCTGGTTGGAGTACTACGTTCCGGACTGGATGGTTCCGCTCATAATAGCGATCGGTGTGCTGAGTTATTTTGTGATACAGAAGATACTTACGATAAAGATAAGAAGAATTCCTATGTCACAGGCGTTGAAAAACATGGAATGATTCAATGTGTGCTCAGAAAGTCCTGAGAGCGGATGTTTTTAATTGATTTTAAATAACACCACGGGGACTTATCGGGCAGTAACCATTTATAAGGAAAGGCGGAGGAACTATGGAAAAATTGACAGTTGAAATCGACGGCATGTCGTGTGGAATGTGCGATGCACACGTAAATGACCTTGTAAGAAAAAACTTTAATGTCAAGAAGGTCAAGGCCAACCATTCAAAAGGATCGGCGGAGATTATCACGGAAGAAAATATCACTCAGGAGGATCTTACGAAGGCTCTGGCTGAAATGGGTTACAAGGTTCTATCAGTGAAAAGAGAACCTTACGTCAAAAAAGGTTTTTTCGGCCGGTGAGAACTTTCAGTCGGTGAGAACTTTTGGCCGGTATCTGCGCCCGGGGCAATATGGACCGCGGCGTCCGAAAGCGCATGCGGAACGGCTAAGCGCGAAATGTGAGAGGTTTTATGAAACTTATATCGTGGAACGTAAACGGACTCAGAGCCTGTCTTAAAAAAGGCTTTGAGGATGTTGTACGAGGTTTTGACGCGGATTTTTTCTGCATTCAGGAAACAAAGATGCAGCAGGGACAGGCGGAAGTGGATCTGCCGGATTATGAGGAGTTCTACTGCTCCGCCGATAAAAAAGGCTATTCGGGAACCGCAATTTATGCGAAAGAAAGTCCGATGAGCGTGCAATATAATTTCGGGGAGCATACGGACGAGGGACGTAGCATAATTTTAGAGTACGAGAAATTTTATCTGGTAAATGTATATGTGCCGAATTCGCAGGAAAAACTGAAGCGGCTGGATTACAGGATGAAGTGGGAGGATGATATAAGGGAGTTTTTGACCACTTTATCAAGCATAAAGCCTGTTGTGATGTGCGGCGACCTGAACGTGGCGCACCGGGAGATAGATTTGAAAAATCCCGCAAGCAACAGAGGAAACGCAGGTTTTTCCGATGAGGAGAGAGGCAAGTTCGGGGAACTGCTTGAGGCCGGGTTTGTGGATACTTTCAGGTATCTGTATCCCGACAAGGAAGGCGTGTACAGTTGGTGGTCGTACCGTTTCAACGCCCGCAGGAACAATGCGGGGTGGCGCATCGATTACTTTATAGTCAGCGAATCTCTAAAGGATAAGATAAAGGAAGCAACGATACACACCGAGATTTTCGGCAGCGATCACTGCCCCGTTGAATTGGATATAGAATTGGAGATATGAAGTGGGGTCTGTAAAAAGCGGCATTTATTCCGTATGCGTGGCTGCGGCATGCGGCTATCTGGGAGGAAAATTCCTGAAACGCAGCAATAAAAAAATTGAAGTGAACAAACATCATCTGAAATCGAAAAGTCTGCCCAAAGCCTTCGACGGTTTTAAGATTGCGCAGGTTTCGGATTTACAGAGTCAGGAATTCGGATTGGGTCAGAGGGATCTCATAAGCGCCGTAAGACGTTCGAGAGCCGACATCATCGTTATTACGGGTGATCTGCTCGACAGAAATCATACGGACTTCGGGCTTGCCACAGAAGCGCTGGAGGGACTGTTGAAACTCGCGCCTGTATATTATGTCAACGGAAATCATGAGTTGAGTGTTGCGGAAGACGAGATGACGGATTACTACGAGCAGATGCGAGCCATGGGCGTTCATGTGCTGCTCGACAGAGCGGAAAAAATATTCCGCGGAGGCGAGACCATCGAGATTTTGGGGATTTCAGAGGACTCGGTTTTCGGAGCGAAAGAAATCGGATATGAGCACGGCGCGGACTATGCGGATGCGGTGCTGGCAAAAAGCGTTCAGATTCTGAAAGACGGCTATGGAAACGGTAAGGAAGACGAAATCGATAATGCGGCGAAAAAATGTTTTTCAATATTACTGACGCATGAACCGCAGTACTTGGAACAGTATGCTGAATCGGGGGTGAATCTGGTATTCGCGGGGCATGCTCACGGAGGACAGTTCAGACTGCCGGGAGGACAAGGCCTGTTTTCGCCGGGACAGGGTGTTCTGCCCAAAATAACCTCCGGCTTTTATGTGAAAGACGGAACGGTAATGATGGTGAGCAGAGGCCTTGGAAACAGTGTGTTTCCGTTTAGATTGAATAATCATCCGGAGGTAGTGGTGGTTGCGCTACATTCGTCAAAATAAGGATGATGAGATAAAAACACGAAAAAACTTTCTTTTCCCGGGGAGAGTTTTTTTGTTGTAACCAATTGACAATATATACCAAAAATGCTAATGTATCCTAAACGATAAACTTAAGCTGATATGAAAAGGAGAGGAAAATGGATAAGAATGAAAAAATATTGTTTGAAATCAAGGAACACATAGGAACAATATCTTCGAACACAAACGGGTGGGATAAAGAGATCAATATTGTGAGTTGGAACGGTCAGAAGACGCCTAAGTTTGATATTCGCGCATGGAATGAGGATCATACGCATATGGCACGGGGGATCACTCTGTTTTCGGATGAAATGAGTGCGCTTGTCGACCTCTATCAGAGTTGGAAAAAAGAAAGAGAAAAAAAGGAAACGGAGACCTGTGAACTCGATGGAGCCGCGGCTACGTCATAACATGCGAGCGTGAGAGACTTTATCGATTGCTTGTGCACACATTTTATCGGGAAAACCGGCACTCATTTTGAGATGGTATCGGTAAAAGTCCGTAACCGCTTGAATTTTCACAGCGTTCCGCGCAATCCGTGACAATGGCGGTATCGGTAAAAGTCCGTAACCGCTTGAGATTGTACGGCACAGCGGATGCAAGTAAGTTTGACCTTGTATGGTATAATGTAGTAACTGCCCGGCAGACGCTCATGCAACCTGCCGGGCGGGCAGTATAAGATCGAAAGGGATTAAGTATATGAGGATCGACTTAAAACTTGAACCGCGGGGAAACTTCGTCGCTTTTGACGCATCTGACGGAGATACGGCGGAAGATGTATACCGCAAGGTTGAAAAACGGTTAAGGCATACCGTTGTCCTTGTAAAGATAAACAATAGCTATAGAGGTCTTTCGGACAAACTCAAAGAGAATGACAGAGTGGAGTTGCTGGATATAAGAAATCATGCGGCACATCTTGTTTATCAGAAAAGCTTGTGTATGGTCTATTTTGTCGCAGTCAGAAACGTGCTTGGAAAAGTTCATGTCGAAATAGAGAACTCTTTGAATCAGGGACTTTATACCACGATAAGGACCAGATTTACGGATGATGACGTAAGGAAAATATACGGAGAAATGCGGAGGATAATATCTTCCGACATGAAAATTGTTCATATCGGAGAAAAAACCTATGAGCTTGAAGGACACAGGGAGGTTTCTGACAGATACATGGTGCCGTCCACAGGATATTTGGGGGATTTTGAAATCAGGAGATATGAGAGAGGCGTTTTACTTCGTTTTCCGTCGCAGAAATCTACCGATAAGGTGCCTGAATATGAAGATCAGCCGAGGTTGTATGAGGCCTTCAAGGAGCAGGCGCGCTGGGACAAGCTTCTTCACGTCGATTATGTCACGGATCTAAACAGGATAATCAAAAGAGGGGAAGCAAAGGAACTTATAATGCTTTCGGAGGCGCTTCACGAGAAGAAGATTGCCGAAATTGCCGATATGATAAAGAAACGTAAAAAGAGGATAATACTCATTGCGGGACCGTCGTCTTCCGGAAAAACGACTTTTGCAAGACGACTTTGCATTCAACTTAAAGTTAACGGGATGGATGCGCTTTATCTCGGCACCGACGATTATTTTGTGGAGCGCGCGGAAACTCCTCTTGACGAAAACGGCGAGCCGAATTATGAAGATTTAGATGCAATTGACACGGACCTTTTTAACGAGAATATGAACGATTTGCTCAGCGGGAAAGAAGTAGACCTGCCGACGTTCGATTTTATAACGGGAAGAAAGGAATATGGAAAGAGGATCACAAAACTGAAACAGGGTCAGCCCATCGTAATAGAGGGGATTCACGGACTCAACGAAAAAATGACTGAACAGATTCCGAAAGAAGCCAAGTTTAAAATATACATAAGTCCTCTGACTCAGTTGAATATCGATCCTCATTCAAGGGTCCCGACCACAGACGCGAGAATGCTGCGCAGAATGGTCAGAGATCATCAGTTCAGAAATCACGGCGCCGTGGGCACCATTGCAGACTGGCCGAAGGTCAGAGCAGGAGAAGATAAGAATATATTTCCTTACAACGGAGAGGCGGATATTCTTTTCAATTCATATCACGTCTACGAAATTGCCGTACTTAAAAAGTATGCGGCTCCGATGCTGGAAGCGATAGAACCGACGGAACCGGAGTATGCGGAAGCAAAAAGGCTTCTGGGTTTTTTGAGTTTCTTTGATGTTATAGAAGATGATTCCGCTATTCTTGCAAACTCGATAATCAGGGAGTTCATCGGCGGAAGCATTTACGTAGATTGAATTACCGGAAACACCGCGAAGAGCCCATCCCTTGGTCGGTAGTGTCGCCCCCTCGGTCGGAAATACCGCCTCCTTGATCGGGAATACCGCGAGAAAAGCGGGTGCTTAACGTGTACACGGTCAGAAGACCATATTTAACCGCATGTCGCCGCAATCCGATTTTTGCCGCGACATGCGGTTAAGTGCAATCGCTACGGTTTTAAGTCTTGCCTGAGTCGATTAAAGGATGGAGAGCAGAGCCTTGACGTCTGCGATGTCGGTTGCCCAACTCGTGCAGAATCTGATTACGGTATGGTCGTCATCATACTTTTCCGCATATTCATATACGACTTTTTCGGCAAGAGGTTCCAGCTTCTCGTTTTCGATGATTACAAAGACCTGATTTGTAGGTGAGCGGAAGTAAAGTCTGTATCCTTTTTCCGCAAGTCCCCGCTGCAGCAGGTTGGCGGCTTTGAGCGCCGGAATTCCTATTCTGCCGTATAGTCCGTCCTCGAAGAGTACGCCGTACTGTATGCCGTGCAGTCTTCCCTTTGCGAGGCAGGCGCCGTGCTGTTTTATTATAGGGAAGAAATCTTCGATAATGCTTTTGTCCGGCAGAACTACGGCTTCACCGAAGAGAGCTCCGCATTTCGTACCGCCTATATAGAAAACATCGCAATTTGATGCCAGATCCGCAAGACTTACATCGTTTTCCGGACTTGCAAGCGCATACGCAAGTCGTGCGCCGTCTACAAAAAACAGAATGTGGTTTCTCTTGCATATGTCGTGAAGTTCAACCAGTTCTTCTTTGGAATACAGAGTCCCGTATTCCGTCGGCTGAGAGATGTAAAGCGCCCCGGGATGAACCATGTGATCACGGTTCTCGTCGTCGTTGAACTCCTTGATGAATGTCTTTAAAGTGTCAACTTCGATTTTCCCCGTTTTGTGCGGCAATGACAGAACTTTATGCCCGAAAAGTTCTACGGCCCCCGCTTCATGCGTATTTACATGTCCGCTTTCTGCCGAAATAACGCCCTCATAGGATTTCAGCAGTGCTGCCAGTATGGTGGAATTTGCCTGTGTACCTCCTACCATGAAGTGGACACTTCCGTCCGGACAATCGCAGGCACTCAGTATCATGGATTCCGCCTCTTTGCAGAATTCATCCTCACCGTATCCGACGCTCTTGGTGAGATTGGTTTCCATAAGTTTTAAGAGTATAAGAGGGTGAGCTCCCTCCATATAGTCCGATGCAAAGTTTAATTTTTCCATAGGATAACCCCCGTAATCTTTTAATTTTTCTAAACTCTTATAAGGTATGATAACACAGATATGCTTTTTTGTGAACGAAAAACCCCCGAAACAGCGATTTTAGCTGTTCGGGGGTACAGTAATATTTTGTTGTTTCTCTTTTATGCTTTAATTTACGTACGGTAAGCAGCGTGAGTTTACCGTGGGTTCAAAGCATTAGAGTGCGGTTTTCCAAAGTCCGTGCAGGTTACAATACTCATAAACCGCTACGGCTTTATCGCCGTCCGCAAGAGAAAATACAGATTCCGGTTTATCGGTAGGCTTCAGGTACCTGATCTGAAGTGAGTTTTCCGTTTCCAGAATGATGAGTTCGATGTAGTGTTCATCCATCATGGGATGTTCCACGCTTCCGACCCTGACCGACACCTTGCTTCCGTCAACGTTCACTACAGGCACATGCTTTTCCCGTGCCGCATCGACTGTGTTCGCTTCCAGCCTGTTCATAGGTTCTCCGCAACAGACCACCGGAACTCCTGAATTGTGTGCCATAACGACGATATTTCCGCAATGTGAGCATTTATACATTTCCAACATGATAATCTCCTCCTAAAAAATGTGTTTCAAAATTGATTTTACAATGTAATGATGATTATATACCCATATAGAAAAAATGCAAACAAAAATATTTAACACAATTTAATGTTGTTGCATATAATCCCCGGTCGGATTCCCTGTTTCAATCCATTCGAGGGGGGTGCGGACATGGGCATCAGGCAAGTCCTCGTCGCAGGCGATCGCACGTCTCACTTGCGGAAATTGAGTGGCGGCGTGAACTTGGGCATCACCGCTTCAACATCCCCTCAGACAGCGCGCCTGCTACACTTCAATTTCCTTACGCGTTTCCGGCGGTGATTACATACTGCTTCTGCGGAAAAGCCTGATGCCCATGTCCGCATTTTGCAAAGAAATCTGAAATCCGTTCACATGTAATGCCGGGGAAAACTCCACAAAACTTGACACCGTCCCATTCGAAATCGGATTCACAAATCGACACAGGTTTATGGTATAATGTGGCGTATACACTGATAGCGGGAAATCCCAAAGCGGAATGGAGATTGTTATGATCAAGAGCATGACCGGCTACGGACGAGGTGAATATGCCGATAAACACCGCAATGTCACGGTAGAACTGAAAGCTGTCAATCACAGGTATTGCGACATCAATGTCAGGATTGATCGAGCGTATTCTTTTGCGGAAGAAGATATAAGGAAAACTGTTAAAAAACTCGTTAGGCGAGGTAAAGTAGAAGTTTCCGTTACGGTGGAGAACATATCCGGAAACGATGTGATCATAAAGCTGGACGAGGCCATTGCCGAGCAGTATGTCGAAAAAATGCTGAAACTTCAAGAACTTTACGGACTTGACGGCGAAGTTGATATCGCTTTGATAGCAGGCTGTCCCGACGTTTTGAAAAAAGTTCCGGTAATGGATGAAGAAGATGAAATTAAAAGATTTCTTGCGGTTACGACGCTGAAGGCGGCTGAGAATCTTGATAAGATGAGGCGCGCTGAGGGCGAGAAACTTGCGGAAGCGTTGCTGGAGAACGGGAAAAGGATTTTTGAACTTACGGAAAGGGTCGAAAAGAGATCGGAAACCGTTCCGAAGGAATATGCCGTGAAACTGAAGAACAGAATCAGGGATATCTTGGACGAAAGCATGGAACTTTCTGATGAAAGACTGCTGACGGAAGCCGCGGTATTTGCCGATAAATGCAGCATAGATGAGGAACTCACGAGGCTGAAAAGTCACGTATGCCAGATGGAGCGGATTGTCTCAGACGGAAGCGGCACCGATGGAAAAAGACTCGACTTTCTGGTGCAGGAAATGAACCGGGAATCGAATACCATAGGCGCAAAGGCAAGCGACCTTGAGATAACGGAATGCGTTTTGAGGATAAAGTCGGAGATAGAGAAGATTCGCGAGCAAGTTCAGAATATACAGTGACACGTCGGATTATCCGCGGGGGCAATCGGGGTATGAAGGCGTCATGCATTGAAACCGCATTACGCAATACAGAAAGAGGAGATAAAGTATGAACTCAGAAAACCGACATTCGGGCAAACTCTTTATAGTATCGGGACCGTCCGGTGCAGGTAAGGGAACAATCTGCAAAAGACTTATAGAAGAAAGTGATCCGGGAAGAATAGAACTTTCCGTTTCCATGACCACGAGAAAAGCCCGGGTCGGAGAAGAAGAAGGCAGAAGTTACTACTTTGTCAGCAGGGAACGTTTTCTTCAAGAGGTCAAGAACGACGGTTTTATAGAGTATGCGGAGGTTTATGAGAACTATTACGGCACACCGAAGGAGAAAGTTTTGGACAAACTGTCTCAAGGAGTCGATATTGTCTTAGAAATCGACATTCAGGGCGCAATGAAAGTTAAGGAAGCATACCCCGAGGGTGTTTTCATTTTTATACTTCCGCCGTCAATGTCCATATTGAGAAAGAGGCTGACGGGCAGGGGCACCGACAGTCTTAAAACTATAGATATGCGCCTTGCACACACCCTGGACGAATTATCTTACATAGAAGAATACGATTACGTTGTGGTGAACGGCGAACTGGAAGAAGCCGTAAGCCGTGTCAAAGCGATAGTTGTGGCAGAACACTCAAAAGTAACGGAAAATATAAAGAGGATTTTGATAGATAGCTACAAGGAGGAAGAATAAATGTTATATCCATCTATAAACAAGATAAGAAAAAAAGTCGACAGCAGATATACGCTTGTTATACTGGCTGCGCAGAGAGCGCGTGACCTTGTCGACGGCAAACCGGTACTCACGGAGAGTGAAACGGAGCGTCCCGTTTCCGTGGCCGCAAAAGAAATCGCCGAAGAGCTGATAACACCTAAAACAGAAGATGAGAACCTGATGTAAATTAAAAAAATCTTCGAATATGGGTATGTTAAAGTTCGAATAATGTTTCCTCAAAGGCAAAAATAGCTTAGTAAGTCGAATATAGTTTTTAAAGGTTGAGTAATGTCGCATTTAAGGTGTGGTTTTAGCGTTGAAAAGCGTTTATTATGAGTTTACTATCATTCTTGCGGTGTGCTGGTTGTCTTAATGTAATATGAGGAGGAAGTTGTTATGAAGATTGATTATATACCGGTTATAACCAGAGAATATTCGAGGAAGCTCAGCGTGAGCGACATAATAATGATTGGCAGGAATAATCGTGTCATAAACATAGTTTCGGAGAAAGGGAATTTTTCCTATTACGAAAGTATGGATAACGTCTGTAAACATTTGAATTCTAACTTTTGCAGATGCATGAAAGGGTGTGTCATAAATTTGGACAAGGTCGATTGGATGTGTAAACATGAGGTACACTTTTCCAACGGTAAGAGGCTGATGCTGGCACGCGATGCTTTTACGAGAGCCAAGAAAGCTTATAATGAATACCTGAAAAACGAGGACGGTTGAGGGTTCGAGTCCCCCGTGGCGAAGAACTGCCGGAGTTATATGCATGCGTATGGTCGGGAATGTGGAAAATCATCCGGGGATGGTGATCCTAAACTCACTTTGCAAATTAACATAAGTTTGCTTCCTTTGTTATTTTGCAATCTGACTCTTGAATTGTACCGAAAAATTTTATATAATACCTGATGTTCGCACTGAAAGCGAACTTTCAATTATCACACTCGATTATAGCAGTTGGTGCCGATGCATTTGCCAATGAACATCGGTTGGATGCTTGTTGGAATCGGGTGGGTGAATAAAACCGGGAGGAAAAAGAAAATGGCAGTAATTTCAATGAAACAGTTATTGGAAGCGGGTGTTCACTTCGGACACCAGACGAGAAGATGGAACCCTAAGATGGCTCCGTACATTTTCACTGAGAGAAACGGAATCTATATAATAGATTTGCAGAAGACGGTGAAAAAAATAGAAGAAGCATATAAGTTCATGAAAGAAGTCGGAGAATCAGGCAGCCCTGTTCTCTTTGTCGGAACGAAGAAACAGGCACAGGGCGCAATAGCCGAAGAAGCCAAAAGATGCGGTCAGTTCTTTGTGAACCAGAGATGGCTCGGCGGAATGCTGACAAACTATCAGACGATCAGCAAGAGAATAAAAAGGCTTTCCGAAATCGAAACCATGGAGGAAGACGGAACCTTTGATAAATTGTCGAAGAAGGAAGTAATTAAGCTGCGTCAGGAATACGATAAGCTCGAGAGGTTCCTCGGAGGAATCCGTGAAATGAAAGGAATGCCGGCCGCTCTATTTGTGGTGGATCCGAAGAAAGAGAAGATCGCGGTCAAGGAAGCGCGTATTCTCAACATACCTATTGTCGGAATTGTGGACACGAACTGCGACCCTGATGATGTGGATTACATAATACCTGCAAATGATGACGCTATAAGAGCGGTAAAACTTATAACCGCGAAGATGGCGGATGCCATCATAGAGGGGAATCAAGGGGAGAGCTTTGACGAGGGCGTTGAGGATGCGCAGGAAGCCGATGCGCAGGAAACTGTTTTCGTTGACGCGCAAGAAGCCGATGCTCAGGAAGCTGTTTCCGCCGGTGCGGAAGAAACTGAGGCGCAGGGAGATGCCGTTGCAGATACGGAAACTTCCGGAGAAACTGAGGAAGACAGCGACCGGAAAACCGGGGATGAAGAATAATCGGCGGATCAAGATGCCGCAGGAGGATAATAACTTACAGATTTCAGGATAGTTTTGGAGGAAATAAAAGATGGCAGTAACTGCTAAATTGGTAAAGGAATTGAGAGAAAAGACCGGCGCGGGTATGATGGACTGCAAAAAAGCGCTGGTGGAAACCGATGGTGATATTGATAAGGCGATAGATGTTCTGCGCGAAAAGGGATTGTCGAAAGCGGCCAAGAAGGCTGACAGGATTGCAGCCGAGGGGCTTGTCAGGCTCAGCTTTTCGGAAGACCACGCAAAGGCGGCTGTCGTAGAGGTTAATTCGGAGACCGATTTTGTCGCAAAAAACCCCGAGTTCGTCGAATTCGTTGAAACTCTTGCGAACATGGTTCTTGAAAGTGAAAACGATTCGCTCGATGCATTCATGGAATTGCCATATCCGGGAGAAGGTACGGTAAGAGACGCTTTGACCGCGAAGATAAGCAAGATCGGTGAGAACATGACCATAAGAAGGATCCGTAAAGTAAACACACCGGGTACGGTTTATACCGGGTATCTTCACGGCGGAGGCAAAATAGGCGTTATTGTCGGAATCAAGACCGACGCGTCCGCTGGAGAAATTGAAACCGCAGGTAAAGATGTGGCGATGCAGGTCGCTTCGATGAACCCGCGTTTTGTTAATGAAAGCGAAGTCGATCAGGACTGGCTTGAGGGAGAGAAAGAAATTGCAAGACAGCAACTTTTGAACGAAGGAAAGCCTGAAAATCTTCTGGACAAAATCATTCCCGGCAAGGTGAAAGCCATACTGAAAGAGGTGTGCCTGGTAGATCAGAAGTTCGTAAAAAATTCGGATCAGACCGTGGCGGAATACGTTGCCGAAGCTGCAAAAGCGCTGGGCAAGGATATGGTAGTTACGGAAATGGTACGTTGCGAAGTCGGAGAAGGAATTGAGAAAAAGGAAGAGAATTTTGCGGCGGAAGTAGCTGCTCAGATGAACAAGTAACAATACGAAGAATGATGCTCTTGAGGGTGCCGAATCCGAGCAATCGGCATATTGACTCCGGGCATTTTGGAAGACACCCTTGAGGGCAGTGAACCTGCATCCGAGAGGGTGTTTTTATTGCTGAAAGGGGCGTACCGAATGAAAGAATTTCGATACAGAATCTCACAAATAAAATTGAGACTCGACGAGAGCACGGAAGTTCTGCCTGAAAAGATAATCCGGAAGTGTGGCGGAAAGAAAACGATGAACGTCCGTGATCCGAAAATCGTCAGGCATTCCATAGATGCCAGAGACAAGGCGGAAATTTATCACGTCTATACCGTGGAATTTTCAACCGACAAAGAACTCAATCTCCGGGAAGCGGAGGAGTACTTATACCATGTTCCGGCACCGGGAAACGAAAAACTGAAAACTCCGCCCGTAGTGGTGGGTTTCGGACCGTGCGGGATGTTCAGCGCATTGATTCTGGCGGAAGCGGGATATCGCCCTGTAGTACTTGAACGCGGTTCTTCCGTAGACGAGAGAGTGGGAAAGGTGAATATGTTCCGGAAACGCGGCATTCTGGATACGGAGTGCAATGTACAGTTCGGAGAAGGAGGCGCGGGCACATTTTCCGACGGTAAACTGACATCGGGAACCAAGGGAACTCTGAGAAGAAAGGTCCTGGAGTCTCTGGTAGATGCCGGAGCATGCGAAGATATACTTTATGAACAGAAACCGCATATCGGAACCGATATCTTGAGACGTGTGGTCAAAAATATACGTTACCGGATAGAAGAACTTGGGGGAACGATTTTGTTCGACACCAAGGCGGAGGAACTCATATGTGAAAACGGAAGACTGCGGGCTGTCAGGATAAAAACGCGGGAAAAGGAAGGAGAGAAATTAAAGAAACTCAGACCTTTTGCGGAAGAAGTTACGGCGAGCTTCACGGAGGACTTTCAGAAAGGGAAAAACTTGAGCTCAAGCGGCGGAGCGGCAGGCGTGGAGGGGTCGGAGCATTTGCTTAACAGCGATATAGCGGTGCTTGCGATAGGACACAGCGCAAGAGATACATTCGCCATGTTGAAAGTCCTTGGGATTGCCATGGAGGCGAAACCGTTTTCGATCGGAGTCAGAATAGAGCACCCGCAGAAACTTGTGGATGAAGCTCAGTACGGACGATGCGATCTGCCGCCGGCCACGTACAATCTGGTTCACCACTGTAAAGACGGGAGGGGTGTATATACCTTTTGCATGTGCCCGGGCGGAGTCGTAATATCGGCATCGTCTGAAGAGGGCGGTATAGTTACAAACGGAATGAGTTACAGCAGAAGGAACGGGAAGATGGCGAACAGCGGTCTTTTGGTGGACGTCAGGTTGAGCGATTTTGAAAGTGACGATGTTCTCGCGGGCATAGAGTTTCAGCGAAAATATGAAAGACTTGCATTTGAAAACAGTCCGGGCGGATATGAGCCGCCGAGAGCTACTTGGAAAGAAGTAAAAGAACGTAGCGGAAACGGAATCAAGATTATAAATTCTCTCCCCGGATTTGCTATAGAGGATATAATTGAGGCCATGCCGTTTTTAGGTAAAAAACTTAAGGGTTTCGACAGCGGGGAAAGTGTATTGAGAGCTGTGGAAACGAGAAGCTCGTCGCCTGTCAGGATTTTGAGAAATGAAGAACTGGAGAGCAGCGTTGCGGGGCTTTTCCCGGGAGGCGAGGGCGCGGGATATGCCGGTGGAATAATGAGTTCCGCGGTGGACGGGATAAAGATCGCGGAAAGGATAATAAGAAAATATCGCAGGCCGTGAGGCGTGCGATATTTTCTTACGATACGAGCCAATACGACGTAAATTCAACGCATTACGCATTACCGACACATTGCGCATTACCGACACGTTGCGCATTACCGACACGTTGCGTACTGCCGACACGTTGCGCATCAAATTTCTACAAGTACGTCACCAGTCATCTCCGCAGGCACGGGAAGATTCATCAGAGTCAGCATGGTAGGTGCAATGTCCGCAAGTTTCCCCCGTGAAGTGAACCTTGCGGGCGTATTTGATATGTGTACAAGAGGAACCTGCTTGAGGGAGTGTGAGGTTACAATGTTACCGTCATCGTCGAGCATCACGTCGGCATTCCCGTGGTCGGCAGTTAAAAGTATCTGCCCTCCCGCCCGGAGAATCGCATCTGCAATTCTGGGAACACATTGATCGAGCGTTTCAATCGCCTTGACCGCAGCCTCGAAAACACCTGTATGCCCTACCATGTCAGCGTTTGCAAAGTTAAGGATGATCATGTCATATATATCTTTCTCAATAGCTTCTATGACCTTTTCGGTAACTTCATATGCGCACATCTCAGGTTGCAGATCGTATGTTGCCACATCGGGTGACGGTACGAGAATCCTGTCTTCTCCGGGGTTCGGAATTTCCGCTCCGCCGTTGAAAAAGAAAGTTACGTGAGCGTATTTTTCGGTTTCTGCGATTCTGAGCTGACGCAGTCCGAGGCTTGAAACGTATTCTCCCAGCGTGTTTTTGTAAGTTTCCGGTGGGTAGGCTATGCTTACGCCGGGCATGGAAGCATCGTATTCCGTCATGCACACGTACGTCAGGTCGGAAACGGTTTTCTCCCTTTTGAATCCGTCAAAATCTTTATCGACAAAGGCTCTTGTTATCTCACGCGCTCTGTCGGGGCGGAAATTGTACATTATTATCGAATCCCCGTCGTTTACCGTGATATGTTTACGGGCCGGATCAATATCTCCCGGTGACTCAAAGCGATCTTTGCCGACATGTGCCGGCGGTTCGTCCGGAACTTTGCATCCGGTATTTTCCGCCGCGACCTGAGAGGTAGGGGCGCCGGCGTTTGAAAATGAGTCGGGCATAATCACGGTAGGGATGACAAATTCATCATTTTCGCCATTTTCGTAGGCTTTGGCGAGAGCTTCTTCCGCACCGGACGCTATCCTGCCCGAAGCCAGAGTCATCGCGTCGTAGGCGAGTTTAATCCTGTCCCAGCGCTTATCCCTGTCCATGGAATAGTATCTGCCGGATATGGTTGCGACAGTACCTGTTCCGAGTTCGGATATTTTAGCTTCGAGCTGCTTTATATATTGCATCGCGCATCTCGGGGGAACGTCTCTTCCGTCGAGAAAACAATGAATCCTGACATCGCGAACATCGTTTGCCTTTGCCATTTCGAGAAGAGAAAAGAGATGCTTTATGTGGCTGTGAACTCCTCCGTCTGAAAGCAGTCCGAATATGTGAAGCGCGCCGCGGTTTGCTTTTGCCGTTTCCATTGCGTTGAGCAGAACCGGATTTTTAAACATCGCGCCGCTTTCGGCGTCCTTGGTTATGCGGGTGAGATCCTGATAAATGACCCTTCCCGCACCTATGTTGAGATGACCGACTTCCGAATTGCCCATCTGACCCGCGGGCAATCCCACGGCCTCCCCGCAGGCATCGAGCCTTGTCATCGGGTATTTCCTGAAAATCTCGTCGAGATGCGGTTTGTTTGCCTGAGCGATAGCATTGCCGTATGTCTTCTCGTTCAATCCGAAACCGTCCATTATCAAGAGCATCATAGGTTTTTTGCAAGTCATGTAAAACTCCGTTCCGCCGCCTTCGCCGGCGGCACAAATAATTATGGAAGTCATTTTCCGTTCAAATCGCCTTTATCGGCGGGATAAATCATAACAAATGATACCATATTCCCCGTCGGGCAACAACGCATCGGCGGCAAAAAATATGTTATAATCAGTACGGCATTGTTTACCGCATGCGAACCGAAGCCGGAATGGCGATTTTTCATTCGTATGGCGTACGCCGCAAGTCTGTTGTCGGGGCTAACGGGCGGTAGACGTTCTAAAATGAGGGAGAACTTTTATGTGGACTAAAGAGCAGAGTCAGACCATAGAGCAAAGAGACAAAAATATATTGGTTTCGGCGGCGGCGGGAGCGGGAAAAACCGCGGTTCTGGTCGAACGTATAAAAAAAATGGTAACGGAAGAAAATATTCCGGTGGATTCCATGCTGATAGTTACTTTCACCAATGCGGCAGCGGCGGAGATGAAAGAAAAAATCAGAAAGGCGCTCTCCGAAAAAGTCACGGAAATGCCTGAACTCCAAAGGCAGCTTGACATATTGCCGAGGGCAAACATAAGCACATTTCACTCATTTGCGCTCGATGTAATAAGGCACTTTTTTTATAAAATAGATTTAGACCCCGATTTTTCCATATGCGACGAGGCACAGAGCGCCGTTATACGTGAGGAAGCGATGGACGAACTCTTCCGAAGATATTATGAGGAGTTCAGTCCCGATTTTGAACGTCTTTTGGACTGGTACGGAAGCGAAAGGGGCGACGACGGCGCGAAGGTCATAATAAGAGGACTGTACGTAAGTCTGATGGCGATGCCGGAGCCGTTTGAATCCCTGCAGAAGAAGATAGAAGAACTAACTCTCGACGAAGAGGAATTTAAAAAAACCGATGCCTACGGATTTATGACGGAGGCGGTTTGTGAAACTTTAAAAGGGATCTGCGCCGATGTGCGTAAAATGCGTGATCTCTTGGATGAACACGGAGTATCTTCGCTTTCGAACAAGCTTGAGGCGAGGGAAACTTTCTTTGAAGAACTTCTGAAATCGGCAGATGACGGGGATTTGACAAAGGTGTATGAGAGCATGGATCTGGAGCCGAACGTGAGACTTGTCAGCGCTAAAGATGAGAGAGAAGCCTACGAAGAAATAAAGGGGATAGTCGGGAAATATAACGACAGGAGCAAGAAGAGAATAAATGACATGAAAGAAAGTTTTTTCGCGGAGAGCTTGCCCGATATGCTGCTATCCCTGCAAAAGACTCATCCGATAGCCGGGACGATACAGCGTATGCTGACGGATTTTGATAGGCTTTTTTCCGAAAAAAAGCGTGAAAAAAAGGTTATGGATTTCAGCGACATTGAGCATTTCTGCTTTGATATTCTGAAAGAAGAGGACGTTGCGGAGTATTACAGAAACAGATTCGAGTATATTTTTATCGACGAGTACCAGGATACAAATGTTCTTCAGGAGGCGATCGTAGCGAGGGTTGCGAGGGATAACAATCTGTTTATGGTGGGTGACATCAAGCAGAGCATATATAAATTTCGTCTGGCGGAGCCGGAAATTTTCAAGGGCAAGTATGAAAAGTACGCGGACGGGACGGACAAAAAATCCGTTAAAATCGACCTGAATAAGAATTTCAGGAGTGCTCCCGCCATTTTGGACTGGGTGAACGAAAGATTTAAAGGCATAATGGAGGACTACACCGAGGAAGCATATCTTTATCCGGGGAATAGGTGTCGCGGCGAACGCTCCTTTCCGCCGGAGGTCAGGCTCATAGACATGGCGGAACGTGAAGATGCCGGCGAAGTTCTGAAAGAACTGAAGGCGGGAGAGGCTGAGGCGCTTGAAGTCTGCAGGATTATCGGTGAAAACGCAGGCAAAGAATATGAAGTCGTGGAGACGGTGAACGGAGAAGAGGTACGTACACGAAAAAAAATAAATTTCAGGGATATAGTGGTTCTGATGAGGGCGGTATCGGGAAACGCTCAGGTGTATGCGGAAGCGATGAAAAAATTTGGCATACCGTGTTATGTGGACGATTCCAAGGGATATTTCGATACCATAGAAGTCGAGGTTTTTATGAACCTGCTGCGTCTTATGGACAACAGGTACAGGGATTCGGAACTTATAAGCGTTCTGCGTTCGGAAATATTGGGCTTTACGACGGATGAACTTGCCGAGCTGAGAAACCGCCACAGGAACGGAACGTTTGCCGAGGCGTTTATCGCTGAGGCAAATGAGTATGAATCGGGAAGTTCGGCGGAAAAAGAAATGCATGCATCTCAAAATCCACGGGAAACCGGCGGCGGGCGTCAGGATATTGATGAGAGTTCCGGACGGGATTCGATTGCGTCCAAAACCGCCTTTGCCATGCGGAAATTCAACACATGGAAATCATGGGCGCTGTCGCTGCCTCTTTCCGACTTTGTGTGGAAACTCCTTATGGATACAGGTTATTACCTTGCGGCGGGAGCCATGCCGGCAGGTGTTCAGCGACAGGCGAATCTTAGGGCGCTTTGCGACAAGAGCAGAAAGTTTGAAGAAAACGGGCAGAGTTCACTTTACGGTTTCATCCGCTATGTTGAAAATATAGATAAAAACGACATCAGGACCGGACAGGTGAAACTTCTGGGAGAAAATGACGATGTGGTCAGAATCATGACCATACACAAGAGCAAGGGACTGGAATTTCCTGTCGTCATATGCGCGGGTATGGGCAAAAAACTCATGTACAGCACGACAAAGAGCAAGGTTGCGTTTCACAAGGACATCGGTCTTGGCATGGTCATAGAAAATCCGGAAGCGGGAACTGAAAAAAAATCGCTGATATACGACATAATACTTAAGAAAATACACAGAGAAGAGGTCGAAGAGAATATTAGAGTTCTCTATGTTGCCTTTACGCGCGCCAAGGAGAAACTTTATTTGACCGGCACGGTAAAAGATGCTGAAAAATATATTGAAAGTGAAGAACTGAACACTTCGGGCGACACAACATGCCTGTCGCTGCTCGGAGAAATCCCGGATGTTAAAATCGTGGAAGCGGGAAGTCTTGTGGGGAAGAGCGCGGAACAGAATAAAGGGACGCTTGAGGAATCGGAAACCCGCGAACGAACCGACGAGAAAGCGGAAACCCGCGAACGGACAGGTTACGATGCCGGCCCGGGCGGCGGGACTTCTCAGGCGCTTGAAATCGACAGGCGACTCGGCTTCACTTATCCTCATGCCGAAGCGCAGGAGATAAGATCCAAGTATTCGGTAAGCAGCCTGAACCGTAAAGCTCACACTCCCGCGTCTGGATCCAACTGTGAGAAAGTCGCGGAAATCGGATTTGAATTTTCGCTCCCCGTTCCCGGGTTCTTTCAGGGAAATGCCGATCTTTCGGCTGCCGAACGCGGCACGGTATATCACAGGATAATGGAAAAACTCGACTTTACGTATGCGGAGGCTGACGGGAAAGAATATATAGAGCACAGAATAGCGGAACTTGTGGAGAAGAAAATACTGACGGAAAATGAAGCGAGCAGTGTGGATGTTGAATGCATAAACGGTTTCTTCAGATCCGAACCGGGAATCCGAGCCGTACGAGCCGCAAGAAAAGGTTTGCTCGTAAAAGAGCAGCCGTTCAACCTTATGTCTGAGAGAGGCGGTGAACGAATAATTATTCAGGGGATCATCGACTGCTACTTCCGGGAGGGAGATGAGATTGTGCTGCTCGATTACAAGACCAACAGGATAGATCCGCTGAAATCTTTCGATGAAGAATCGGAAAGACTTTCGGGGTTGTACGGAGAACAGATGCATCTCTATAAAACGGCATTGGAGGAAGCGACGAATCTTAAAGTGAAAAATACTTACCTGTATCTGATGTCTGTCGGTAAAGCTCTGGAACTGACGGTGTGATAGCCCGAGCGCACCGCAGTACGCAAAAGTTGTGTATAAAGAATGTATAAAAGGCGTAACCCTTTTAACTCACATCGTAGAGAAGAATTAAGGAAATAACTGGATGCATTCGATTTTTTTGTTAGATAAATAACAAAAAAAGCATAAATAATCGTCAATTTCTATGGAAATCCGATTGACAAAACTTAGATTATGGGTTATATTTTCTATGTAAAATTGAAGAGGAATGAAAGGAGATGTTTATTATGGGAAACGAAACTACCTCTCAAGCGAAACAACCTAAACTATGGCACGCACTTGTCTCTTTCGGGGCATTGATTGCCGTGATGTCTGTGGGTATTATCCACTACAAGGTTGATCCGCACATTCCGATGTTTATCGGAGTGATCGCATCCGCTGTCGTATCTTTGCTGATCGGGTTCAAATGGAATGAACTTGAGGAGATGATGATTTCCGGAATTTCAAAGGCTATGCAAGCAGTGCTTATCCTTGCAATAGTGGGAATGATGATTGGTGTCTGGTTATTATCCGGAACTATTCCAACAATGATTTATTATGGACTGAAATTACTTTCACCATCGGTATTCCTGATTGCCGCACTGCTCATATGTTCCATAACGTCCCTTGCAACGGGTACCTCATGGGGTACCGCGGGAACCATGGGCCTTGCGCTTATGGGAATCGCGCAGGGACTGGGAATGCCGCTCGGAGTAACTGCGGGAGCAATTCTGTCGGGAGCGTACTTCGGTGACAAACTTTCACCGTTGTCCGACACCACAAACCTTGCACCTGCCATGGCGGGAACCGACGTATTTACACACGTTAAATACATGCTGAAGGCGACGGCCATTGCGTATATAATCGCCATAGTATTCTTTGGCGTTTACGGATTTACGCACACTTCAGGAGGCAATGTTGACACATCACAGGCTGAAGTTCTTTCAAAGGGAATTCATTCGGCATTCAACATCAATCCGTTGCTGTTGCTTCCTCCGATTGTGGTTATCGGAGCTATAGCACTGAAAGTTCCGGCTATACCGGGAATAACACTCGGTCTTATTACGGGTGCGATTCTTGCGCCTATCTTCCAAGGAGATCTGAACATCTTTGACCCTGACACACTCAAGGTTGATCATGTCGGAGCGACTTTCGGCGATGTTTTGTCGATTGCAAGGAACGGATTTGTCTGCAATACCGACAACGAGGCGCTTAACAATTTGCTTTCGACCGGAGGACTCATGAACATGTCGTCGTCGATTCTGATGTCGGTAATAGCAATGATGTTCGGTGGAATAATGGAAGGCACGGGACAGCTTGCCGTAATAATAAACGGCATAACAAAGATCGTAAAGACCGGCGCCGGACTTGTGTTCGCAACGGAAGTTACGTGCGTTCTGTCGAACGTGGTAATGCCTGAACAGTATATATCGATTCTGATTCCGGGAAGAATGTTCGCGCCTGCGTACAGAAAACTTGGTATACATCCTAAATCTCTGTCGAACGCGTTGGAGTCGGCGGGCACTGTATCTTCTGCAGCGGTTCCGTGGAATACGTGCGGAATGTTTATGTCGACAACGCTCGGCATTTCGGTATTTACGTACATGCCGTACCTGATATTCAACTATTCCATGATGCTGTCGACGCTGGTACTGGCATTCGTAGGTGTGACGGTGACTAAGATGACTGCGGAAGAGCAGGCGAGAGCGGATGCCGGAGAACTCGTATAGTCGTTACAGCATAGTATAAAATAGTACAAAAAATAACGATGTCGTAAACAGACACGTAAATCACTTTCTTTCCTTGATGAGTTCAGGGATTTGAGAGTCTATGCAAAAAAGACCGCCGCTAAAGGTGGTCTTTTTTGCGTTGATGACATATAATAGGGGAAGTCGAAAATTCCGGCGGCATGTTGCGGCGGATTCCCGATGATATATGAGATAATATATGATGGGAGAATAGGAGTTTAATTGAGGATAAAACTATCGGATCATTTTAATAACAGGAGATTGCTCCAATACTCATATCCGACGATCGTCATGTTGATTTTCACATCGATATACATGGTGGTGGACGGACTTTTTGTGTCAAACTTCGCCGGCAAAGTTTCTTTTGCCGCGGTAAACCTGATCCTTCCGATGGTGTCTGTCGTTTCGACGCTCGGATTCATGGTCGGAACAGGCGGCGGCGCGGTGGTTGCAATGACACTGGGTGCAAGAAACAAGAAAAAAGCAAACGAGTATTTTTCATTGTTTGTTTACACCATCCTGGTCTGTGGATTTATAATGTCTGCATTGTGTCAGATATTTCTCCGGCAGATTGTAGGGGCTCTCGGCGCTAAAGAGGAACTCTTTGAGTATTGCGTACTTTACTGCCGCATTATACTGTTGTCCGTACCGTTTTTCATGCTCCAGATCGCGTTTCAAGTGTTTTTTACGACTGCGGAGAAACCTAAACTGGGGCTTTTCGTCATGGTCGTATCGGGAGTGACCAACATAGGACTTGATGCGCTTCTGGTAGGTGTTCTGGGATACGGACTTGCGGGTGCCGCATGGGCTACGGTGGTAAGTGAATTGTTCGGGGGAATAATACCGATCATCTACTTTGCGTCAAGGAATAACAGCCTGCTTAGCCTGTGCAGGACGAAAGTAGAGTTTCGGGTGCTCGGAA
>CP016202.1:1836731-1883940 GCA_003433295.1 Eubacterium minutum ATCC 700079
CCCGGAAGAGCATGTATAAACGGATCTTCGGAAATGATGAACAATATGTCGACTGCCATCGTCATGGCGCTTTACAATTTCCAGCTCATGAAGTTCGCGGGTTCGGACGGTGTCGCGACGTACGGTGTTCTGATGTATGTAAACTTTATATTTGTGGCGGTTTTCATAGGATTTGCCGTGGGAACTTCACCTATCATAAGTTATCATTACGGGGCGCAGAACAGCCCCGAGGTCAAAAATGTGCTTCGCAGAAGCATGATGATAATCGGAATCTTTGCGGTCGCAATGTTTGTGCTTGCCGAGGGCAGTGCGGGCTTTATGACAAAGACATTTGTCGGATACGATGAAAGATTGAGAAAGATGACTTTGGAGGCGTTCAGACTCTATGCGGTAGTTTTTCTCATGAGCGGCTTCAATATATATGCGTCATCTTTTTTTACGGCGCTTGGGAACGGGATCGTTTCAGGCATTCTGGCTCTGATGCGCTCTCTGGTGTTTCAGGCAGCCTGCGTACAGCTGATTCCGATGGCATTCGGATTGCACGGAGTTTGGATGTCACCGGTGATCTCTGAAATATGTGCAACCGCAGTGACGGTGTATTTTCTTGTAGAAAAGAGGCATGTGTACCATTACTGACGGCGACAGGTGCGTGCGATTGCCTGCGACGAGGACTTGCCGGATGCCCATATCCGCATTTTACAAGGAAGTCTGAAATCCGTTCATGTGCAATATCGGAGAAAAACTCCACAAAATCTTGACACCGTCGTGCGTGCTTACAAAGTTGCTTGTTTCTGTAATAAGTGGTATATTTAATGTGAAATTGCGGAGCTTTGAGATCGATGTCGCCGCCGGAAACACCGGAAATGATTCTCCGGAGCACGATGGTTTCAGCGGTTTGTTTTTTATTCAGCGGAGATTCCGCATTTTGTGAATGAGTTTTGTATACGGGACGGTCGAAAGGAGAACAGGAATATGAAAAAGCATAAATTTTTTGCGTGGGCAACCGCGGCATGTTTTTTTGCGGCTATGTACACGGGGTATAATTTCAAGAGAAAAAAGAAGAAAAGTTAAATCTTAATGAGAGGTTGAAAAATGATTGTCACACTAAAAGACGGGAGTGTAAAAGAGTATGACGGACCTGTGTCCGCGTATGACATAGCAAAGGATATAAGCGATGGTCTTGCGCGCGCGGCTTGTGTATGCGAGATCGACGGTGAGGTTGCCGATCTGAGGACGATTATAGATAAAGACAGCACACTGAATATCCTGACGTTCGATTCCGATGAGGGCAAAAAAGCCTATAGGCACACTTGTTCTCACGTTCTTGCCGAAGCGGTCAAGAATCTTTATCCCGATGCAAAGATGACCATAGGTCCGTCGATAGACAACGGGTTCTATTACGACTTTGATATGCCTCCGCTTACGAGAGAGGATCTCGACGGGATAGAGGCGGAGATGAAAAAAATCATAAAAAAGGGAAATAAGCTTGAATACTTCACTTTGCCGAGGGAAGAAGCGATTGAACTTATGTCGGAACGCGGAGAACCTTACAAGGTGGAGTTGATAGAAGAATTGCCGGAGGGGGAAACGATTTCTTTCTACCGTCAGGGAGAATTTGTGGAACTGTGCGCAGGACCGCACCTTATGAGCACGAAACCGATCAAAGCTTTTAAATTGACTTCAAGTTCGGGAGCATACTGGAGAGGCGATGAGCACAACAAGATGCTCACCAGAATTTACGGTACGGCTTTTAATAAAAAAGCCGATCTTGACGAGTATCTGGAATATCTTGCCGACATAAAAAAACGTGACCACAATCGCCTTGGAAGAGAGATGGATTTATTCACCACGGCAGATGTGCTCGGACAGGGTCTGCCTCTGTTCATGCCGAAAGGTACGAAAATAATTCAGAAACTGCAGCGGTGGATCGAGGACGTTGAGGACTACGAGTGGGGGTACGTGAGGACGCGTACGCCGCTGATGGCAAAATCAACGCTGTATAAGATCTCCGATCACTGGTACCACTATAAGGACGGCATGTTCGTTTTCGGATATGAAAGCAGGGAAGAACTCGACAATGCGGCAAACGCAGAGCGCGAGATCAGAGGTCTTGAGGATCTTTCGATGATCGAAAACGATCCCGACAGCAACGTATATGCCCTGCGCCCGATGACATGCCCTTTCCAGTACTACGTATATAAGGCAAGACAGAAGAGCTACAGAGACCTGCCGTATCGCATGGGTGAAACCTCCACGCTGTTCAGAAATGAGGATTCCGGTGAGATGCACGGTCTTACCCGTGTGCGCCAGTTTACGATTTCCGAAGGGCACCTCGTATGCATGCCGGAGCAGGTGAATGACGAATTCAAAGGCTGCGTGGAGCTTGCGAAGTACTGTCTGGCCACATTGGGTCTGGAGGGGGATGTAACGTACAGGTTCTCAAAATGGGATCCGCAGGATCCGGATAAATATCTCGGCAGCGCCGATCAGTGGAACACGGTGGAATCCGCAATGAGAGAAATTCTGGACGAAATCGGTCTTGACTATACCGAAGAATCGGGAGAAGCGGCATTTTACGGACCGAAACTCGACATTCAGGCAAAGAACGTATACGGCAAAGAAGATACTATGATTACGATTCAACTCGACATGTTCCTCGCCGAAAGATACGACATGTACTACATAGACAAAGACGGAGCAAGGAAAAGGCCTTATATAATTCACAGAACCTCGCTCGGTTGTTATGAAAGAACCCTCGCGTGGCTTATAGAAAAGTATGCGGGGAAATTTCCGACGTGGCTCTGTCCTGAACAGGTCAGAGTTTTGCCGGTTTCCGAAAAATATGCGGATTATGCACAGGAAGTGTATCGTGAACTCAGAAGAAAAGGTGTTGACGTTACCGTTGACAACAGTGCGGAAAGGGTCGGTTACAAGATACGCCAGGCACGGCTCGACAAAATTCCGTACATGCTGGTTGTCGGAGCACAGGAAGCCGAAGACAGGACGGTTTCCGTGCGCAGCCGTTTTGCGGGTGATGAGGGGATCAAACCTCTTGCCGCATTTATCGACGATGTGACAGAGGAGATCAGGACAAAAGAGATCAGAAAAGAAGAAATAAAAGACGAATAGCATGCGGTTTACTTTCAGGATTTGAGTGGCGGCGGCATATATCCTCATACTATATTGAGCAGACGACGTTTAAGACTGACGATTGCATTACGCCGCCGCCGTTTCAGGCATATCTTCGGGGATCTGAAATTTATCACCGACAGCGTCGCGCGCATGAAATATTTTATTGCCCGACAGATATATTTGTGCTAAAATACTCTGCGTGGCGACAGGAACGACAAAAATTGAACTCTCACGGCCGGAGACATCTTACAGTTGTACCGGTAATGGAGATACCCGAAAATCGTGGTATGGAGACGTATCGAAGTGGTCATAACGAGCTTGACTCGAAATCAAGTTGTCCGCAAGGGCACGTGGGTTCGAATCCCACCGTCTCCGCCAAAGAAACCTCGTACCCCTTTAGAGTACGGGGTTTTTAGTATGACGGACATGCTGTCAATCTGTGGTGAAAGCCCGATTCAGCGATATTGCCGCACTCTCCTCCTCCTACTTGCTCAAAACTGGTTATGGTGTTAGGATATATCCATGAAAAGGATTATTTTAACAGCATTAATATTAATTTCATTACTTGCTTCATGGTCTTTTGCTTCAGACAAGCACCCTTACGGAGTTTTTATAGGTATGGGTAAAAATAAAATTCTCAGATTAAAAAATTATAGTACTCTTGTCGTAGACGCACAATATTTATCTAAAAACGACATTAAGAAATTGCGAGCAAACGGTAACAAGAAAATTTATTCTTATTTAAGCGTTGGCTCCATTGAGAACTTTAGGCCTTATTATAAAAAATTCAAATCTATAACTTTAGGTAAATACGAAGATTGGCCTGAAGAAAGATGGATTGACGTATCAAAAAAAGGTTGGCAAAGATTCATTGCCCGCAAAGGGAAAGGTATTAAAAATAAAGGACTTGACGGTTTCTTTATAGATAATGCGGATGTCTACTATCACTATAAAAAGCCTAAAATTTATAAAGGATTAACAAAAATATTAAAAGCCCTAAAATCTCAAAAGATGGATATTGTAATAAATGGTGGCGATGAATATGTACTAAGGGCTATAACAAAGAACCCAAGATTGAAATATATTAATGCAATAAATCAGGAAACTGTGTTTTCTAAGATTGATTTTGAAAATAGAAAATTGCTAAGTCAAGATGCCGAGACAAAGCGATATTATCAAGAATACTGCCGCAAAGCAAAAAAAGCCGGATTATCTGTTTACCTACTGGAATACACAATTAACCAAGATTTGATGGCACAGATTTCTGATTTCTGCAAAAGTAAAAATTACAAGTACTATGTTTCGCCTTCTATTGAACTGGATCTTAGTTGTCAAGACATATGTTACATTTTGAAAAATATTCTGTTACTACCTGATCAGGACTTTTGAAGTCCGGGCCGGTCTTCGCTGTGCAGTTTAATCTTTAAACAAAGTCATCGAGTTTATTTGCACCCATAAAGTCAATCGTCTTAAAATACAGACTAAACTTCAATTCCTTTCCTTGACTTCACACCCTGCGCATAGTAATGTTTGACTTCCTTCATTTCGGTGACAAGGTCAGCCATTTCTATAATATGATCCGGGGCATATCTTCCTGTTAAAACCAACTCCACGGAATCGGGTTTACGAGATATCAGTTCATTTATATCATTTTCTCCAATCATATCCAATGACAGTGGGATAAAAATTTCATCCAGTATTACGACATCAAATTCTTCTGACATAATAATCTCACCGGCTCTTTTCATGCCGTATTCAACACCTTGCATATCCTGTTCATTCACAGGTCTGTTAAATATACATCCATTAGTACCGTAAAGTTCCCAAGTTATCCCTTCGATACTTTTCAATATATTTACTTCACTATATTCCATCTGCTTTATAAACTGTCCTAAATATACTTTCAAACCGCCTCCTGCCGCCCTGATTGCAAGCCCGATTGCAGCAGTAGTCTTTCCTTTTCCGTTTCCCGTATAAACCTGCAAATAACCTTTTTTCATAATCACCTCATCACATACCGTGCACCTCGGATAATGAGTGGCTTGCGCCGTGTTTTATTCTTCCATTTTTGGAGTTGTGCCATTGCTGTTCGGATCAAAGAGCATCACCTCACAGGAATTTTAATGCTACTATAATACTTTTATATCGAAAAAACAAATGACTTTTTGATATAATTTCACCCCAAAACACATGATATATGTTATCCGGACATTTCACATCCATCGCAAACAAGTAGAAAATTCCAATCATACATTCCACAAAAGGCTTCTTAGAGTAAATTCCTTCAGAGATACAAACCGGAACTTACTTTGCAAATTAACACAAAAACTTGACACCGTCCCACGGAGAAATAATTTTGGTAATATGTGTTTTTTTGTGGTAGTATATATTCATAGGAGAGATGATCGGGGCAGTTGCTTTTATTGCTTTTTACATTTTGCAAAGAAGACGGTTCGACCGTTGGTTTTGTCACTTCCCCTTATTTTGCAAAGGTGATGTTACGGGCAAGTGGAGTCGCGACTTTTTGCATCGGGAGGAATTTGCGTGAGAGAACATATAGGCAAGAAATATTATAAATTTGCTGTTTCTGTGCTTTTGGCGGGAATATGCGTAGTGATTTTTTATTTTATGATGAAAAATCTGGGAGCCATAGGCAAAGGAATCTCGCTGGTGATAAAGATAATAATGCCGTTTATATACGGTTTTGTAATGGCTTATCTTCTGTCACCTCTTTTCAATCTCGTGACAAGAAAGATTTATCATTTTACACATAAAAGGCTTGGAAAGAAGAGAGCTTTTCGCCTGTCAAAGATTTTGGCCTCGATAGCATCTGTCATGGTTGTGGTCAGCATCTTTGCCGCCGTTGCGGTATTGCTGGTCCCTCAGCTTGCGGGAAGCGTCTTCTCGCTGGTGAACGTTATGCCCGCCAGAATAGAGGACTTCAACAAATGGCTGACCGAATTCATAGGAAACACGGCGGATCCCAAAATACTCAAGTTCATTCAAAACAGTGTCAGCAATGCGACCGAGTACGTCGTGAAAATTATCAAGGATTCCCTCATGCGCGGTATGGGGAGCTATCTTGAGGTGATTTCAAAGGGAGTTGTGGCTACCCTAAGCACCTTCCTCAACCTGCTCATCGGGATAGTGGCATCGCTCTATTTTCTGAACGGAAAGGAAAAATTCAAAGCGCAGATAAAGAAATTGATATACGCCGTGTTCAACAGGGACAGGGCAGAAAGCATATTTGATTTCGGAAATTTTGTGAACAGGACTTTTGGCGGATTCATCAACGGAAAGATAATAGATTCTATCATAATAGGCATGATATGCTACGTGGCGATGCTGATATTCCGTATGCCGTACGCTCCTCTCTGCAGTGTGATAGTCGGAACCACCAACGTTATACCTTTCTTCGGACCGTTCATAGGAGCCGTTCCGTCGATCATCATAATAGCCGTGAACGATCCGGTAAAAGCCGCGCAGTTCATGGTCTGGATATTTGTGCTCCAGCAGTTTGACGGAAGCGTGCTCGGACCTAAGATACTGGGTGAGACGACAGGGCTTTCCAGCTTCTGGGTCATGTTCGCAATCGTGATCGGAGGGGGTCTTTTCGGATTTCTCGGGATGCTGCTCGGAGTACCGGTTCTTGCGGTCGTATACTATTACTTCAAAAAGAACATGGAAAAGAGACTGGTATACAAGGAAATGCCGCCGCAGACGGATGAATACATAGAATTCAACAAGTATGACATAGACAGAAAGGATATATTATGATCGTAATGGAAGATGTGGATATGAGAAAATACACGACTTTCAAAGCGGGCGGACGCGCAAGAAAGATGCTCGTCTGTGAATCCGAGCGGGACGTTGCCGATGCGATTGAGGAAATCAAGGAAAAAAGAGAAAAATATATAGTGATAGGGAACGGCTCCAATATTTTGGTCAGGGATGCCGGCTTTGACGGAGTTGTCATAACGCTCGGGCAGGCATTTTCGAAGGTTGAAGTTGTCGGGGAGCGTATGGTCTGCGGTTCGCGCGCGCTGATGTCCGCCGTGGCAAAGAAAGCCGCGGAAAATGAACTTGCCGGATTTGAATTTGCCGGAGGAATACCGGGAAGCATAGGCGGAGCGTTTTTTATGAACGCGGGAGCATACGGAGGAGAAATCAAAGACATTGCCGAGAGCGCGAGGGTGTTCTCCTGCAGAACGGGAGAGATTGAGATAATCGCGCGTGATGATATGGATTTTTCGTACAGGCACAGTTCTTTTCAGGAAAGCGGGGACATAATCCTTTCCGTGACGATTTCACTTGAGAAAGGCTCCGGAGATGAAATTTCCGCAAGGTTGAAAGAACTGCTGGACAGGAGAAATGCGGCTCAGCCGGTCAATTATCCGAGTGCGGGCAGTTTTTTCAAAAGGCCTGAAGGATATTTTGCGGGAAAGCTTATACAGGATGCGGGTATGAAAGGGGTATCGGTCGGTGGCGCGCAGGTATCCGAGAAGCATGCCGGATTCATAATAAACAAAGGAAATGCGACTGCGACGGATATAACGGATCTGATGGTTTTGGTTCAGGAAAGTGTATATAAAAAATTCGGTGTGAGGCTTGAGCCGGAGGTGAAGATAATTGGAGATTGATTTTACCAAGTACAGGATGACTTTTGATTACCACACCCACACGCTCTATTCTCCGGGCATCATAAAACCCCATGGAAAGGGTACGATGGAGCAGAATGTGCAGGCGGCGATCGCAAAAGGCCTTGAAGGTATCGCCATTTCGGATCACGGCCCGGGACATATGTTTTACGGGATGAAGCGAGAAAAGATCAATGAGATGCAGGATGAAATATTCAGACTCAGGAAGAAGTACCCGGAGATCGAAATCTATTTCAGCGTTGAAGCCAATGTGATTTTCAGGAAGAAAGGCACATGTCTTGACATAAAACCCGATGAAGCGGACTGCTTCGACTTTCTTCTGGCGGGCTATCATCTGGGCACGTCGCGCTCCAACATGATCGGAAACTGGTGTGACGAGCATAGACTGACATTCCCCAACGAACGCAGGAGACTTTTGAAAGAGAATACGTGGATGACTGTCAAGGCAATAAGAGAAAATAACATCAGGATTCTGACTCACCCGGGGGACAAGGGCAAGTTTGACATAGCGCTTATCGCAAGAGCATGCGCGGAAGAAGGGACATGGATGGAAATCAACAATTCACACAAGCACATGACGGTCGATGAAATAAAAATAGCGATGCGGGAAGACGTTGACTTCGTCATAGGAAGCGATGCGCATTCGCCGGAATGGGTCGGTTGTTTTGAAAAAGGACTTGAAAGAGCCTTTGAAGCGGGACTTCCGCTTGACAGGATAGTCAATGTAGTGGAGAGATGAGCGTGATTCTAAATGGATTTGGAAATGGAAACCAACAACGGCAGAACGAAAAAAATAAAGGTGATCATCATATCCGGAATGTCGGGCGCCGGCAAAACGCATGCTGCGGACTGGTTTGAGGATCATGGATATTACTGTATAGACAACATGCCTCCGTCGCTGATAAAAAGTTTTCTTGAATTGTCGACGTTCAGGAGAATAAAGAGTATGCAAGCCGCGTTTGTCGTGGATATACGCAGCGATCAGTTTTTCAGCGGATTGAACGACACCATAGATTATCTGAAGATGAGAGATGACATAGAGTTCAGCATTCTTTTTGTAGAAGCTTCGGATGCAACCCTGATAAAGAGATATAACGAGTCGAGGCGCCACCACCCGCTTACTTACGGACGAACGAGTGAGGAGATAATCGAGCGTGAACGGCGCATGCTTGAGGAGCTGAAAGCGCGCTCAAATCACGTTATAGATACCACAAACCTCAAGGTTTCGAATTTCAATCAGGTTATGGAAAAAATATTCGGTGAGGGCGGACAGGGAAGCAATCCGTTCGCGATAAATGTCATTTCGTTCGGATTTAAATACGGTCTGCCGCTGGAAACCGACATGATATTTGACGTCAGATTCATTCCCAATCCATATTACGTCAACAGTCTAAAGCGTCTGACCGGGAACAACAAGAAAGTGCAACGGTATGTGCTGAGGCAGAAGGTATCGCAGGAGTTCATTCTCCAACTCAGGAAAATGATAGATACACTTGCGCCCTGCTACGTCAAAGAGGGCAAGAACCATCTTAATATAGCTTTCGGATGTACGGGCGGGCAGCACAGGTCGGTCACGCTGGCGAACGAGATGGGGAAGATATTCAGGGAGGCAGGTTACAGAGTAACCGTAGAACACAGAGAACTTTGAACCCGGAGGGTTGTAGAGTGAAGGGGGATTGTAGGTAGAGCAGTATGCAACTTTACGGTGCGGGAAACTTTATTGAAGGGGAATGCGATTTGTTCGATGCATTCAGTTATCGTCCGTGTCGGGGACGTATTCCATTATGTCTTCGATTCTGCAGCCTAAAATCGTACACAAGTCATTGACCGTGGTTGTGGTCAACGGTTTGTTTCTGCGGATTCTGTCCACTGTCGACGCACTTATCTTGTATTTGTGAATCAACTTGTAGGTGGAAATCCCTTTCTCTTTCATTGTCTTGCGCATTGGATCGTATTTTATCATTTCATTGTTTCCTATAGTCAATAAAATTATAAAATAGCGACATCATATTATGTATACTCCATAAAACGACCATAAATGCGCATATAAGAGAAGACGGGCTGAAGGAGAAAGTCTGCGCGATTCAGATAGTTAACATGCGGGATGCCAAGGAGATGCCCAAACTTCAAAAAAGACTCAACAAGCAACTGTTCAGGTATCTTATGGGTATGCGGAGCAAGGGGAAAAAATAGAAGCCGGGGATTTTATGGAAATTGAATTTAAATATCAGGTTGAAAAGTCTGTCGCGGAAAAACTTTTTGAAGATGAAGCCGTGCTGAAGTTAAGGACCGGTTCTCCTCAGGTAAAGGAGATGCGGGCGGTATATTTTGATACGGTACATCAGGACATGAGCAAAAATAAGATGGCATTCAGGATAAGGAGTGAGAACGGTATAAATGTGGCGACCTTAAAGTGGTCGGGCGGCAGCATTGACGGGCTTCACATCAGAGAGGAAGCGAACCGCGCGCTTGATAGGCAAAAGACGGCGGAAAATCCGAGCATAGACATCTTCGCCGATTCTCCGGAAATATATGAAAAGCTGAAAAAGACGGTTGGAGGAAATTCTCTTGTATCAATAATGGAAACGAATTTTATACGCAGATACATGATGCTCGACACGGGAAAATCAATAAGTGAGTTTTCTTTTGATTACGGAGAGATAATAGCGGGCGACAAGAAACTTCCCATATGCGAAATAGAAATAGAATTTGTCGAAGGCGAACGCGACGACTTTGTCAAACTCAGCGGGGGAATTGCGAAAAGATACGGTTTGACTCCGAGCGATGCGAGCAAATTTCAACGGGGAATGGACTTGCGGTGTTTACTTTAATTGCAAATGAGTATATAATAATGTGGCTTGTTTGCGATTTTTACCAATCTATAAATCAGGAGGATATAAAAGGATGAAAACGACACTTGTTTCAAAGGAGAATAATGAAGCAAAATTTACTCTGGACTTTACGGCGGAGGAATTTGAAAATGCGGTAACAGAGGTTTACAAGAGGAACCGTAACCGTTTTTCAGTAAACGGCTTCAGAAAAGGCAAGGCGCCGAGAAGTATCATTGAGAAAAAATACGGAGAAGGGATTTTCTTTGAAGATGCCGTTAACGATTTGTTCGGAAAGAATTATCCTCAGGCTGTCGACGAGCTTGATCTGGAAGTCATCGACAGTCCGAAAGCGGATTTCAGTGAGATTGGCAAGGGTAAACCGCTCACGGTTACTTTAGATGTAAAACTTTTCCCTATAGTGGAAGTGAAGGATTACAAAGGAGTAGAGGTTGAACAGTTGAAAACCGAGGTTACGGACGAAGAGGTGGATGAAAGCATAGAAAACCTCAGAAAGAGAAACGCCCGCATGGTGGTGGTCGAAAGACCTGTTGAGAAAGACGACACGGTTATGCTCGATTATGCCGGCTTTGTGGGTGACGAGCAGTTCGAAGGCGGAACCGCGGAAAATCAGGAACTGAAGATAGGATCCGGAAAGTTCATACCGGGATTTGAGGAACAGCTCGTGGGAGCGGTTGCCGGTGAAGAACGTGATGTAAAAGTCACATTCCCGGACGATTACGCGGAGAAATCGCTGGCGGGGAAAGAAGCGGTTTTCCACTGCAAAATAAACGAGATAAAGGAAGAGGAACTTCCCGAAGCGGATGATGAATTTGCAAAAGACGTGAGTGAATTTGACACACTCGAAGAACTTAAGGAAAACACAAAGAAAGATATATTCAACCTGAAAGAAGACCGGGAAAAGAACCGCGTTAAAGATGAAGTCGTATCTATGGTTTACGAACTGAATGATATTGATGTGCCTAAATCGCTGATTGAAGAAGAAATCAGCCAGATGGCGCAGGAACTTGATCAGCAGCTTAAGTATCAGGGACTTTCACTTGAGCAGTATTGCCGTTTCACCGGAAAGAGCATGCAGGACTTCAGGGATGATGTGCGTCGCGATGCGGAAAAGAGAGCGGGTACACGAATCGCACTCTTGTCGGTTGCTGCAGCCGAAACCGTTGAAATCACGGAAGAAGAGTTGGATGCGGAATTCGATAATATGGCCAAACAGTACAATATGGCTAAGGATGAGATAAAGAAAATGCTCGATTCGAGCATCAAACTGCTTAAAAAAGATCTTCTTGTGAAAAAGGTGATCGACATGCTTTACGATGAGGCAAAGGTCAAAGAAGTGGATTCACTTACGGCAAAAGAGGCGGATGAAGCCGGAAACGGAAAACCGGCGGAAGCAGCGGAAGATAAAGGTAAGGCAGGAGCAAAGAAAGCAAAGAAAAAGGCAGAAAATAAAGGGAAGTCCGGTACAGGAAAAGATACGGAATAGGAAGAGGGAGTATTTTCATGGCATTGGTACCATACGTAATCGAGCAGACAAGTGGCGGAGAACGCAGTTACGATATTTTTTCGCGACTTTTGAAGGACAGAATTATAATTCTGGGAGAAGAAGTAAACGATGCGATCGCAGGTCTGGTGACCGCGCAGCTTCTGTTCCTGGAAGCGGAGGATCCCGATAAGGATATAAGTATTTATATCAACAGTCCGGGCGGCTCGGTGACGGCGGGCATGGCTATATACGACACCATGAATTATATCAAACCTGATGTTTCCACGATATGCGTCGGTATGGCGGCGAGCATGGGGGCGTTCCTGTTATCTTCGGGAGCAAAAGGCAAACGATATGCCCTGCCGAATGCGGAGGTGCTCATTCATCAGCCTCTCGGCGGGGTCAGCGGACAGGCGTCGGACATAGAGATACATGCTCAGTGGATTTTAAAGACGAAAGATAAGCTTAACAGGATTCTCAGTAAGAATACGGGGCAGCCGCTCAGGACGGTTACGAAAGATACAGACAGAGATAACATTATGGGGGCAAAAGAAGCCTGTGAATACGGGCTTATAGACAAGGTTATCGATTCCAGATAAGAGGGTGACAGATGGCGGATAATTTTAACGATGAAAAGAGAGAACTGAGATGTTCGTTTTGCGGCAAACCGCAGAGTCACACGCGTAGACTCATTGCGGGACCGGGCGTATTCATATGCGACGAATGCGTTGAAATGTTCTCTGATATAATAGATGAAGAGTTTAAGGCGGAATTTCCCGGCGAGGCTTCCGAACCCGATACCGGTGAGGAAAATCGCAAACTGAAATCTCCGGTAGAAATAAACGATACACTTTCCGACTATGTCATAGGTCAGGAAAAAGCTAAGAAAGCTCTGGCGGTTGCGGTCTACAATCACTACAAGAGAATCGACGGCATCAAAGGAAGCGAAGATGTCGAGGATGTGGAGATTCAGAAGAGCAATATCGTTATGATAGGTCCCACGGGATCGGGCAAGACTCTGCTTGCACAGACGCTGGCGAGGATACTCGACGTACCGTTTGCCATAGCTGATGCAACAGCGCTTACGGAAGCCGGTTATGTGGGTGAAGATGTCGAGAATATTTTGTTGAGATTACTTCAGGCTGCCGACTATGACGTGGAAAAGGCGCAGCGAGGCATAATATATGTGGACGAAATCGACAAGATTTCCAGAAAGAGCGAGAATCCGTCTATTACGAGAGATGTCAGCGGAGAAGGAGTTCAGCAGGCTCTCCTGAAGATCTTGGAAGGCACGGTGGCGAACGTGCCGCCGCAGGGAGGGCGCAAACATCCGCACCAGGAGTTTATTCAGCTTGATACGACCAATATCCTGTTTATCTGCGGAGGAGCTTTTGACGGCCTTGAGAAAATAATAAAAAGAAGGCTCGGAAGTAAAGTTATCGGCTTCAATTCCGAAAAGGGCGGAATTGAAGAAGAAAAGATAAACGTAGCCAATGACATCGAGCCTGAAGATCTGCTTAAATTCGGGCTTATACCGGAATTTATCGGGCGCCTGCCGGTAATCGTCACACTCAACGAACTCGATGAAGACGCCTTGAAACGCATAATGACGGAACCGAAAAACGCTTTGGTAAAACAATACAGGAAGATGTTTGAGTTTGATGATGTGGAACTTGAGATTGAAGATGATGCGATCGAGGAAATCGCGAAAAAAGCCATCGAGCGAAAGACAGGGGCGCGAGGTCTCAGGAGCATATTTGAGAAGAGCATGCTCGACATAATGTATGAGATTCCGTCCAGGGATGACATAGAAAAATGCATAATCACAAAAGAGACTATATCGGAAAACGACGATCCGAAGTTGGTATTGAGAGAAAAATAGAAGAGGCATAGTCCTCATCTTGGTGAGGGCGACTGTGGTCGCCCTTTGACTTAAGACAGAACGATTTTGCTTAGGCTTGAATATAGATTGGAGATGATGGAGATGGACGAGAATTTGAATATAAAAGACGAAAACATGTCGAAAGATATGCCTCATGTGAGCGATGAAAATAAGGATCGTGAGGCGCCTCACTATGAGGTTCTTCCATGTATTCCGCTGCGCGGCGTGACGGTATTTCCGAACACGGTGGTGCATTTTGACGTGGGCAGGGAGAAATCCGTAAGAGCATTGGAAAGGGCGATGTCTTCCGACAAACTTCTGTTTGTTTCTACGCAGAAGGATGACAACATTTTGATTCCGACAAGCGACGACATATACGAGATAGGAACCATCGTCAGAATAAAACAGATGCTCAAGATTCAGGGCGATGCGGTCCGCGTTCTGGTGGAGGGCATCTCGCGGGGAGCAATCCTTGAGATGCTGAGTGCGGACAGTTTCTTCCCGGGAAGCGGCGAAAGAGGCAACGGCGACTTTTTCTCGGCCGCAATCCGCAGAATACCGGAAGACGCGACTGAGGACAACATATCTGTTGAAGACAAAGCCACCGTGAGAATTATAATGGATTCGTTCATGGGGTATGCGGCGCTTACTTCGCATGTCGCAGATGAAGTGGTGGATAAGATAATGTCGGTAAGCAGTCCCGTCGCGCTGGTCGATAAGATCGCAAATGAACTCATCGTGCCGCCGGCAAAAAAGCAAAAGATCTTGGAAGCCGTTGATTTTCATCTCAGAGCCGGAATTTTGTGTGAGATAATAGCTGAGGAAAATGAAATCGCCGTTGTTGAAAAACAGCTTGCGCATAAGGTCAAAGAAAACATCGACAAGGGTCAGAGAGAATATTATCTCAGGGAAAAACTCAAGGCCATACAGTCTGAACTCGGAACCGACGAAGATGTGGAAACCGAGAGCGTGGAATGGTTGGAGAAACTGGACAAACTGAAGTTGGATAAGAAAACCGACGAGAAGATACGAAAGGAAATCGGCAAATTTGCAAAGATGATGCCCAACTCCGCAGAAAGTTCCGTGATAAGAAATTACGTTGAGACGATTTTGGAACTGCCGTGGAGAAGCGCTTCCAAAGTGAATGGAGACCTCAAAAAAGCCGAAAAGATTTTGGAAGAAGATCATTACGGAATGGAAAAGATCAAAGAGCGCATTTTGGAATACCTTGCGGTAATAAAGCTTTCAAAAGCGATCAGAGGACCGATTCTGTGTCTGGTGGGACCTCCCGGAGTGGGTAAGACTTCCATTGCAAAATCCATTGCGAGAGCTACGGGCAGGGAGTTCATAAGAATGTCTTTGGGCGGTGTCAGGGACGAAGCTGAGATAAGAGGCCACAGGAGAACTTATATAGGAGCGATTCCGGGCAGGGTCATAAACGGGATCAAGGAAGCAGGGAAAAACAATCCTCTCTTCCTGTTTGATGAAATCGACAAGATAGGCGCTGACTTCAAAGGCGACCCCGCGTCGGCGCTGCTTGAGGTGCTGGACCCGGAACAGAACAACACGTTTACCGACCATTTCCTTGAGATACCTTTCGATTTGTCAAAGGTGATGTTCATAACGACGGCAAACGATGTGAGCACGATACCCGGACCTCTCCGCGACAGAATGGAGATAATCGACGTACCCGGATATACCAAGCAGGAAAAAGTAAAGATAGCAGAACGCTATCTCGTGCCTAAAGAGATAAAGGAAAACGGACTGAAGAAAGAAAACCTTAAAATATCTTCCAAGGCCATAGACGACATGATCGAGTACTATACGAGAGAGTCGGGCGTCCGGAACCTGCAGAGAAAGATTGCCGGAGTCTGCCGTAAGGTCGCAAAAAAGGTCGTTGTGGAAAAAGGCGGGAAGTACAGTGTCACGCAGAAAAACCTTGAAAAATATCTCAACAGGCACATATTCAAGTATGACGTGGTTGAGGGGGAAAATCCCGTTGGAGTAACCACGGGTATGGCGTGGACACAGGTCGGAGGAGATACTTTAAAAATAGAAACGGTTCTGCTTTCCGGTACGGGAAAGGTAACTCTGACGGGACAACTTGGAGATGTCATGAAAGAGTCCGCCACAATCGGCGTAAGTTATGTGAGGAGCCTCGGAGACAAATACGGAATACCTGAGAATTTCTACAAGGACAACGATATACACATACACGTTCCCGAGGGCGCGGTTCCAAAAGACGGACCGTCTGCCGGTGTGACGATGTGCACGGCGCTGATTTCCACGCTCACCAATACGCCTGTGGACAGACAGGTCGCGATGACGGGCGAGGTCACTCTGAGAGGCAAGGTGCTTCCGGTAGGAGGCATAAGAGAGAAAGTTCTTGCGGCGCACAGAGCGGGAATCAAGAAAATACTGTTGCCGCGGGAGAATAAAAAAGACATCGACGATATACCGGCTTCCGTAAGAAAAGAACTGGAATTCGTTTTGCTCGACAATGTCGAGGAGGCGCTTGAAAACGCCCTTGTAAGGAGTGGACATGCTCAGAATTGACAGAGCGGATCTTGCGGCGGTGGCGGTAAAACCCGCTCAATATCCGGAAGAGAATATGCCGGAGATCGCATTTGCCGGCAGGTCAAATGTCGGCAAATCATCTCTGCTGAATCTCCTGACGGGAAGGAAGAAACTCGCAAGGGTTTCCGGCGCTCCCGGAAAGACGAGAACCATCAACTTCTACAATGCGGACGATAAGTTCAGAATTGTGGATCTGCCGGGCTACGGATATGCGAGAGTGTCTAAATCCATATCGCAGGACTGGGGTAAAATGGTGGAATCGTATCTTGAAACGAGGAAAAATCTGCTGAAGGTAGTTCAGCTTGTGGATATAAGGCATGAACCGACCGGGGATGACAGACAGATGTATGAATACCTTAAATATCACGGACTTGACGGTATCGTGGTCGCTACCAAGGCGGACAAACTGTCAGCAAATGAAAGAAGAAAAAGCATCTCGCGTATCAGAAAGGTTCTTGATCTGAATGCCGATGATGTGGTGATCCCCGTTTCGGCGCTCAAACGTTCGGGACAGGATCTACTGCTTGAAGAGATTGGAAAACTCATAGAACCGGACGTGGAATAGAACGAATGATCGCGGCCGTGAGCACGCGCAAAGACTTTTTTCCAACGTTACGGTGAGCATGCACGGAGCGCTTTTGCCCGCATGGCTCCACGCCGCGAAGGTACGCGCAAACAAAGGCACGCGCAAAATAGTTAGTGACAACAACGGGGTGTTTGTTGTAAAATTTATTATAATACTATCGTTGTATTATTATCTTTGGGAGGACAAAGTGGCTGATAAGGACGTAATAGGTAAGATCCTTTATACCGACAAGGAAATTCAGAAGAAAGCGAAAGAACTCGGGAAACAGATAACCAAGGACTACCGGGGAGAGGAACTCATACTTCTCGGAACGCTGAAAGGCGCAATACTCTGGATGAGTGAGCTGATGAAAAATATAGCTTTGGACGTAAAAATTGACTTCATATCGGCGTCGAGCTACGGCTCGGGAACCACAAGCTCGGGTATTGTGAAGATAAAGAAAGACATAAGCATGGACATATACAATAAACATGTCTTGATAGTCGAAGATATAGTGGACACAGGGACGACGCTTAAATTTTTAAAGGACTATCTTGAGGACAGAAATCCGAAGTCCGTTAAAGTCTGCACCATGCTCGACAAACCTTCACGCAGGAAAAACGATATTGTGGCAGAGTACACGGGCTTTAGCGTTGAGGATTTGTTCGTCATCGGCTACGGACTGGATTACGATCAGAAATACAGAAATCTGCCGTACATAAGCTACCTTGAATCCGAGGATATAACATAACGATCGCTTGCGTGTGTAATAATGTCTGCGGCGGAGATCGTTTCCGCCTGCGGCGGCATAGCGGTGGCATGCCGGTATATATTTTAAAATCGAAATAAAAAGAAATGAAAAAGAGAGGTAAATTATTATGGGTTACAAATTGGAAATCAACGCTTCGAACAAACACATACATCTTGATCAGGATGATCTGGACAAGCTTTTCGGAAAGGGTTATGAACTTACGTTCAAGAAAGCTCTGAAACAGCCGGGACAGTTTGCTTCGGAAGAAAAAGTTCAGGTCATAGGTCCGAAAGGGTCGTTCCCCGGAATCAGAGTGCTCGGACCGTTGCGTAAAGATACACAATTGGAACTTGCACTGACGGATTGTCGCCAGATTGGAATAGATGCGCCTATAAGAGAGTCGGGCAACGTGAAGGGAACGCCGGGCTGCAGGCTTGTGGGACCTAAAGGCGAGGTGGAACTTGAGTACGGAGTGATAGTTGCGAAAAGGCATGCTCACTTTTCACCGGAAGATGCGAAAGAAGCGGGAGTCGAGAACGGTCAGATCGTGAAGATTAAAATTGAATCTGAAGAGAGAACAACGATTTACGACGATGTGGTATGTCGCGTTTCTGACTCGTGCGCAACCGAGGTTCATGTTGATACCGATGAAGCCAATGCTGCCGCAATGGGCGGCGGCGCGGTCTGCGAAATTGTTGAATGACGGTTTGATTACACCGGGTGACAAAGGGGATAGGCAGTTTGCATATCCCCTTTGATTGATGATGCGCTCGGCGAGCGCACATTCTAACGGGCGAACCGCATATACCGTTTGCTTGTCGCGGCGGTCAGAATGCACGCCGCATTCACCTGCGGCGGCAGTCGCCCGGGAGTGGTCAGGCTGACCTTGAGTCTGCGGATATGCGTTTGGACGAATTTTAGCCGATATTAGCCGATAGGGGAACACATATGAAAATGGATCTTCACATACACTCTACATGTTCGGACGGAGCATTGTCGCCCGTGGAACTTGTTAAGAAGTTTCATAACGATGAATACAGCATCATAGCCATAACCGATCATGATACGGTGGATGGAGTTTCAGCCGCACAGATTGCGGGTGAAGCACTTGAAATACAAGTGATTTCGGGAATAGAACTGGGTACGATATTTGATGACGAAATCAGGCTGCATATCCTCGGATATTACATAGACACGGAGAACAAAGAACTCGGGGAAGCGATCGAAGCTCTGAAAAAGGCCAGAAAAGAGAGAAACGAAGCGATCTTAAGTATACTGAACCGGGACGGATACGATATATCGGAAAATGATCTTAAGGTCTTTACCGGTCAGAAGTATATAGGAAAGCCGCATTTTGCTTTGGCGCTTAAGAACAGGGGATATATATCCGACTTGAAAGAGGCGTTTGCCGAGGGGCGGTTTCTGGAGACGCCGGAGATGAAGAAGATTGACAGGATATACATAGATACGGTTTCGGCGATGAAAATTATAAGTGGAGCCGGAGGAATCCCCGTTCTGGCTCATCCCATGAAAATAAGAGGTTTGGGTGAAAAGGGGAGCGAAGAGTTTTTCGGGAACCTTGACCTGTTGCTTGGAAAATTGAAAAAGGCGGGTCTCAAGGGACTGGAATGTTTTCATCCGTCCGCGGACAGAGAGCAGAGCCTGCGCATGGTAAAACTTGCCGACAAGTATCACCTTCACATAACGCACGGCTCGGATTATCACGGAATCACATAAATCCGGTTCACTACGGAATTGAGCGGGGAAATATTGCGAAGTTTCAATGTCGGGGGAGAAAAGAAAATGGCAGAGATAAATTTCATTAAAAATAAGATTGCGGCGGCAATAAGAACGGAGAAAGATTTCAGCGCGGCGCTGAGGTCGCAGGTTGACATGATTTTTTTGCTCCATTCGAACATAATGACTCTTAATGCGAGCATACGGGAAATCCGCGGCGCTGAGAAAAAATCGTTTGTCCATGTGGACTTTGCCGAGGGCATCGGAAGAGACAGGGCAGGCCTTGAGTTTCTGAAAAAAATGGGTGTGGACGGCATATGCACCACGAGGACGAGTCTTGTAAAGATGGCAAAGGACATAGGACTTTATACGGTTCAGCGCTTTTTTATGATAGATTCTCACTCGGTCGGGACGTCAATAGATTCCATAAAGTTTTCAAAACCCGATATAGTTGAGATAATGCCGGCCATAGTTACGAAGAAAATAAGAGAATTTTCCTCGCTGGTCGATGTTCCCGTGATAGCGGGAGGTCTTATAGAGAATGAAGAGGAAATACGTGATGCTCTGGAGGCCGGAGCGAGTGTGGTTTCTACCGGCGAGACCGCGCTCTGGTCTCTCAGAATATAAAACCCGTTGTTGAGATCAAACAGCTTTTTAAGGAGGGATTTCACGGATGAAGATCATGTTTTGCGGAGCATCGTCGGGGGTTACGGGCTCATGCCATCTGCTCAAGACGGAAAAACACAATTTGCTGATGGACTGCGGACAGTTCCAAGGGGGCAAGGCACAGGAGATTTTAAATTACGAGCCTTTTCCTTTTGAACCTGCGGAAGTTGAGGCGATGATATTGTCGCATGCGCATATAGATCACTGCGGAAGAATACCGTTGCTCGTGAAGAGAGGTTTCCGCGGGAAAATATACTGTACCGACGCTACGGCAGACCTGCTTGAGGTAATGCTGCTGGACAGCGCCCACATCCACGAGATGGATGCGGAGTGGCAGAGCAAGAGAAACATGCGTGCGGGGAAACCCGCCGTAGAACCGCTTTATACTACGGCCGACGCGCAGGAATCACTTAAGTATGTAGCGCCTATCCTTTACGACCAGCAGATTCAGATCAACGAGGACATGAAAATAGTTTTCAACGATGCGGGACATATTTTGGGTTCCGCGATTACCGAGATCTGGGTCAGAGAAGGGGAAAAAGAAAGTAAAGTCGTTTTCTCGGGTGACCTGGGAATGGAGAACAGAGCAATTTTACGAGACCCGACCATCATTAAAAAGGCGGATTGCGTGATTATGGAGACTACGTACGGGAACAGGGTTCACGGGAAGAACTCGACCGGTATCAGCCAACTGATAGAGATCGTTCTGAAGACGATAAAAAGAGGCGGAACCGTTGTGATTCCATCGTTTGCGGTAGGCAGAACGCAGGAACTGATCTTTGAATTCAATCGCTTTTATGAGAAATCGAGTCCGGATTACAAGAAAGAATTGGACGGTGTGGAAGTGATAGTGGACAGTCCGATGGCCACCAATGCCACCGAGGTGTTCAGAAAAAATGCGCAGGTGTTCGATGAAGAAACCAAAGAATACATAATGCGCGGAGATAACCCGCTCGATTTCAAGAACCTCAGATTCACCAGAAGCACAGAGGAATCTCAGGCTCTGAATATGGACAAAAGGCCGAAAGTCATAATATCGGCGAGCGGAATGTGTGAAGCCGGAAGGATAAGGCACCACCTGAAACATAACCTTTGGGATGCGAGAAATAGCATAGTGTTCGTGGGATACCAGGCGCAGGGAACGCTTGGCAGGAGTATTCTTGAGGGCAAAAAAGACGTGACACTTTTCGGTGAAGAAGTTCACATCAATGCGCAGATATATAATCTGGAAGGGTTTTCCGGACATGCGGATCGAAACGGACTTTTCAGCTGGGTTTCAGGGTTCAGACAGAAACCCGGGCAGATATTTCTCGTACATGGTGAGGAGGATTCAAAGAAAGATTTTGCAAAACTCCTTAATGATGAACTCGGATATGATCCGATAGTCGTTTTGGGCAATTCGGAGTTCGAGATCGAGCAGGGAGACGTTTCGATAGTCAATCTGGAAGAAGCGACCACGTTAGGTGCGGATGACGAAGATGTTCAAAAGGTAAGGAACAAGATTTCCGATATAGGCGATGAACTCCAGAGTATCCTGTACAATGCCCGACTCTCGATGGGCGATACGATAGCGAAGGAAAAACTTGTGCAGATAAACAATGTAGTTCAGGAACTCGAAAAAGCAACGATAAACCTTGGAACCGCCGTTAACATAAGAGATGAGGAAATGCCTGCAGAGTAAGAATTTCCATATCGGAGGAAAGAGAGGAATCGACATTTGACGTGTAATACAGATCATAGGAAGAACGTGACGCGGGGCAGACTCATATTGCTTATGAGTCTGCTTGCGGCATTTTGGGGTATGTCATTTTTCGGTTCGAATGTAGCACTTAAATACATGAACACATTTCAGATTCTATCCGTGAGATGGACCATATCCATGTTCATATTTATATTCCTGATTGTAACGGGAAAGGTGAAATTACGTATAGACGAAAATTTGCCGTGGCTGCTTGCGACGGGGATACTTCAACCCTGCCTCTATTCCATCTGTGAAACGGAGGGGGTGCGTCTGACGTCCACGTCGGAAACTTCTATCTTTATCGCTGCGATCCCCGGAACCGTTCTGCTGACAGGCATTTTGTTTTTTAAGAAAAAGAGCAATTACAGAATAACGCTCGGAATAATACTTGCGTTTGCAGGAGTGGTGGTTTGCACGGCTTTTGCGCCCGGATTCAGAATAGGGGCAAAGGTGACAGGATATCCGGTGCTGATTGCGGCGGTGCTCTGCGGCGCATTCTACGCGCACTTTTCAGGAAAGGCGGGTGAAAAGTACGGTACACTTGAGGTTACCGCGGCGATTTCCATATCGGGAGGTATATTTTTTAACATAATCTCGCTGGTGACAGGCAACGGATTCACAGGTTTTTCCGAATGTCTGAAGCACAGAGAAGCATTGCTTGCGGTTCTGTTCCTGGGCGTGTTCTGCTCGTGCATATGCTATCTCATTTTTAATTATGTGCTGGCAAACATGAATACGGCTGTGGCATCCAATATCTCCGCAAGTTCAGCGACGGCAATAGGAGTTATGTCGGGTGTGCTGCTTGCGGGAGATCCCGGCGGCTGGTTCACGGTCGTGGGACTTGCACTTACGATTTCTGGGCTATGGCTGTCGGGCAGCCGATGAAAGACGCTACGGCCGAAGTTTCGGAACGGTGCCATGGATGCGCAAGCCGAGACGCCGTGATGCGGTGGGTCGCGGTGCTATGATGCGGTAAGTCGGGGCACGGGGACGAGTTTTTACCGGTAAGGAGAAACAAAATATGGTATCAGGGAGCAGAAAACACAGAAAAAGAAAAAGTAACGCGAAAAAGTCCATGTTTCTTCTGGTGGTGATGATATCACTGCTGTCTTACGGGATACATAATTTTGTTGTGGAAAAAAACGATGCGCCGACCTCAAGCGAGATTCCGGAATGGAGCGGAGAAGCTTATGTCAGTGTGAACGGCGGCAAACCGGATTTTAAAGAAAAAGAACTTTCGACGGCAAGATACGAAAGGCATGAGCCTCTGGATGAGCAGGGACGCGCCACGGGCGGTACGGCATGTCTGGATAAGGCGGGCATGGCAAAAGGACAGAGAGATTATATAGGAATGATACGTCCCACCGGCTGGCACTATTACAAATATAATTTTATCAAGGGAAGACTGCTCTATAACAGGTGTCATTTGATAGGGTGGCAGTTTACGGGCAGCACGGCGGACAGAAAAAACCTCGTGACCGGAACCAGATACATGAATGTAAAGGGTATGCTACCGTGGGAAAACAGACTTGCGGACTATCTGAGAAAGACGGAAAAGCATGTGATGTACAGAGTTACCCCTATATATAAAGGTAAAGAGGCGCTGTGCAGAGGCGTGAAAATGGAAGCGATGTCGGTGGAGGACAAGGGGAAGAGCCTTTCTTTCAACGTGTACTGCCATAACGTGCAGCCAGGCGTAAAGATAGATTATGCCACGGGCGAAAGCGAGGAAGAGGGGGATCGGAAATGAGCAAAATTGCGATATACGGAAAGGGCGGCATAGGCAAGTCCACCATAAGCGCCAACCTGTCCGCCGCTATGGCTTCAAAGGGACATAAGGTACTGCAGATAGGCTGTGATCCGAAGCATGATTCCACGAAACTTTTGCTGCACGGGAAAAAGCTTACTACGGCACTCGATTATATGCGGGACGTGGGACCCACTGAACAGGACATAGGAGAAATCTTGGAAGAAGGTTATCTTGGGATAGGCTGTATTGAGGCAGGCGGACCCAGACCGGGAGTGGGCTGCGCCGGAAGAGGGATAATAAGCACGTTTGATATGCTTGAACGATTCAGACTGCCTCAGAAGTATGACACGGTAATATATGATGTCCTTGGAGACGTTGTTTGCGGAGGTTTTGCCGTACCCATAAGAAGAGAATATGCTGATTACATATTCATAGTGACCTCGGGCGAGTTCATGTCTTTGTATGCCGCAAACAACATACTTCGCGGTATACAAAACTACGATGGAGACATAGGCAGGGTAGCCGGGATTATATACAACAAGCGCAACATAGAAGGAGAGGATTCACGCGTTGAGAGATTTGCCGAAGCCGTAAATCTTCCCGTAATTGCAAGAATACCCAGAGACGATGTCTTCACAAGGGCTGAAGCCGAGCGGATTACGGCCTTTGAGATGTGTGCGGGCGCTGAGGTGACGGCTGTCTTTAAAAATATAGCGAACAGCATAGATGGTGACCCGGAACTATATAAGGCGTTGCCCGTAACCGATGAAGAACTTGAGAGATGCATAGCGAATGCCGGCTCGACGAAAAAAAATGATAATGACGTGCATCGCAAGAACAAAAATGAAAAACATGGAGAGACGCCGGCAAAGCCTGTGAATGAACCGGAGAACATTGGAAATGAACCGGAGAATGTTGGAAATGAGCCGGAGAATGTTGGAAATGAGCCGGTTTACTATTACTCAAAGAGTCTTAAAAACAGTGAACCCCTGCATGGCTGCGCTTTTAACGGAGCTTTATCGACATGCGTCCATGTAAGAGGCGCGATAATCCTTGCGCATGCTCCCAAAAGTTGCGCATACATATCATTTCAGACCATAAGTTCAAGCGGAAGACGAAGACTTTTTGAAAGAGGGTCATTGTTGCCCGTATCCCTGGCGCCTGACATAGAGTGCACCGATATGGGAGAAACGGAGATCGTGTTCGGGGGGATGGAGCGACTTGAGGAAAAGATAGAAGAACTGAAGGAAAAAAAGCCGGAAGCAATAGTTGTGATAAGCGGTTGCCCGGCAGGCATAACAGGAGATGATATCAGTAAGGCGGAGAGCTTGTCCGATGAAAATACACGTGTGATTTCGCTTAAAACCGACGGCAACATGGCGGGAGATTATCTGCAGGGGATGATAATGGCATACACGACGTTGGCGCGTGCATTTGTCAGAAAAGATATCGAGCCGGACAATAAGTATGTAAATATAATAGCGGAAAAGATTGTTTTGACCGGGACGGAAGAAAACTTCAGAACCATGGAAAGATACCTTAAGTCGATGGGACTTCTCATAAACTGCAGATTTCTGTACGATACAGACACATATAAGCTGCGGAATCTGAAGCGCGGCGGAATAAACATACCGGCATATGGCGATTACGCGGGAAGGATGCTCGGGGATTTCCTGCATAGAGAGTACGGGATGCACATGTTTGAAAAGCCTTTTCCCGTCGGATTTGACAGCACATGTGACTGGCTCAGAACGCTGGGCAGGTCTTTGGGGAAGGAAGCCCGGGTCGAGGAAATCATATCGGCGGAAAGAGAAAAGTATGTCAGGAAGATAAATGAGATTATGCCAGTTCTCAAAGGGAAAAAACTGATGGTGATAACATATAACCATGAATTGGATTGGATATTGAAGACCGCTGACGATGCAGGAATGGAAATCGTCAAGATAGGAATTCTTAACTTTTCGCAGGATGAGGGGTTCAGAACAAATTTGAGCCTTAAATGTCCTGTGGAAGAGAATTATGATAAAACTAAAAGGATGAGTGATATCGATAAGTATAAACCGGATGTTCTTCTTACCAACTATGCATCATCGGTTGCGGAGAAAGTCGCGGTTGCGGATACGATTCCGATGTGTCCGTACGTCGGGTTTGAGTCGGGTATCGAAATGCTTAAGAGATGGGCGGAACTGTTGAGACTTGACAGAAAGGGGGAATGGAACGATGATGCGGTCCTATTTGACAAATATTACTCCTGACGGCATGAGCGGTCTTATCTTCGGCTTGGAGGGGATAACGGACGGCATTGTTTTACTGAACGGCCCTTCGGGTTGCAAATTCTACCATTCGGCGACATCGGACAATCAGTTTATCCGCCAACTTGAATTTGATCCGCTGAATTACCCTGAGAGGTGGTATTTCGGACAGCCAAGGGTGCCATGCACTTCGTTGGATAACGGAGACTATGTCTACGGGAGTGAAAGTAAGCTCAGAGAGGCGTTGACCTTTTTAAGGGAAAATGTGAAATTTGAGATATTGTTTGTCGTCAATTCCCCGGGAGCCGCCTTGATAGGAGACGATATAAGGCGAATAGCGGAAACGGAGATTGTAGACAGACCCGTCATAACTTATGAGACTCCGGGTTTTTCCGAAAATATATGTAAAGGATACGTAAAGGCCGGAAAGAAACTGGTCGGTCAGGTTGTAAAGGACGCGGGCGGAATCACGGAGAAGCGTACAAAGTCTTGTTTGGGGGACTCCGTGAAAAAACCGGTGGTGAACGTTATAGGATTAAATCTGTTCAGACGTCACAGCTTCGGGGATGTATTGGAGATCAAAAAGATTTTAAATTTGATAGGAGCTGAAGCGGGATGTTTTTTGATGGCGGGATGCAGTTGTCGCGAGGTGGAAGAGATGGGGAAAGCGGATCTGAACCTCGTACTGTTTCCGGAATTCGGATTGCCAGTTGCGGAAGCGCTGAAAGAAAAATGCGGAACGGAATACTTCGTGCCGGAAACACCTCCTATAGGATTTAAGGCTACGGAGGAATTTGCGGTGAGCCTCGGTGAAATATTGTCGATATCGCCGGAGCGTCTGCTTGCCGAAAGCGAAATGATGCGCGCGAGAACTTATCCTTTTATTTCAAGACTTAATTCGATTACGGGAATGCCGAAAGGCCGACCGTTCGCCATTGAGGCACATAGGTCGGAAGCGATGGGATATGCAAGATTTCTGATAGAGTATTTTGCCATGACGGCGGACAGCGTTTCTGTCTTAGATAAAGAATGTGATTGCGGCGGCGGTGATCTGGCCGGAATGTTGCACAGTTATGGAATGGATGCCGCGCTTCGCCGCGATATAATGGATACGGAAGCCGATATAGTCATGGCCAACGGCAATACCATAGCGGCGCTGAAACTGAAAAGAAAAAAGTTCGGCGGCATAGATATAACCCTCCCCGGATTGGGCTATGTGGACATACTGCCGAAAACTCACCTCGGCGTAAAAGGAGCCGCGCTTCTTTCAGAACTTATAATAAACGGGCTGGTATACTGATGCGCTCGACATAAAAAACTGTATGATCGTGACGCTGCCGGAAAGTATCTCTTCAATCCCGCTTAATGTACAAGCATAAGCAAGCGACTCTTCACGCATTTTTTACGTTTAAATTCCATGTTCTTACATTGCGCAAATTCATTATTGACTTCCCCATATATCGGTGAGATATTCCCCTTAAAGAAAGGGTTGGAAGCGGCGGCTGCGGAGGTTCATTTTTCCGACCCGTGAACCTCCGGCGCCGGGAGAGAGTTTGTCCCCGGCGCGTCAGACCCTGTCGGGTCTGACGTGCAGCCGCCTGCCGGGCACCTAAAAAAAAAGAATCGGTGCCTTTAAATGATAATCAAGTGTGTAGTAAGGAGGAAGTCACTATGAGCAGAGAATGGCAACAGACGAGATTTAAAGAATTTGTGATGCCCGATGCTGTATATTATCAGAGCATATGGGCAGTAAGAGATCTGCAGAGAATGGAGAACAGGCTGCATGAGATTGAGCACGATACGACGCGTGTCTACAACGGAAGCATGGTTTCCGATGCGAGAAAGGATTTTTCCCGTATAAGACCGACCGAAAAAAATGCGCTGGAGAAAATTCTGCTTGAAACAAGGGTCAAGGCGATACAGAAGGCGCTCAATCAGGTTCCCGAGGCGTATAGGACATGTGTCCTGAACAATGTGGCGTTCAAGCGTGAAAGCTACGGATACAACCCTAAACTCTGGAAAATATGGAAACAGCGTTTTTTGTACAACGTGGCAAAGAACCTGTCACTGATGTAGCCCCGGGACTTTAGGAAACCCATGAAACTGTTACAATTGTAATATCCTGCATCCGACGGCCGGATGTCAGTGCGGCGGCATGAGGATCCCGCAAAGCCGCGTATATGTCCCGCCGGACGGCATAAGCCGGAGAACAGTGCGCTTGGCAGGTTCTGAATACGGTATGTGGTTCAAAGGCCAATGTTCAGAACCTGTCGGGACGCATTGAGCAAAACATGATTCCTTCAACAAGCTGCCCGCGCATACTCTTGATTGTATTCAATGGAGTGCAAGATTAAGATTTTTTTAAGACTTATTCTGTTGACAAAAATATTTACGGTATGGTAGTCTTTTTTATAGAATTTTTTTGGCGATACACGGAAATATTACAGAATAAAGGGGGCATTTAGCTTGAAAGGACTGAAGAAAAGAACGATTTTCCTGATGGCTATCGTAGCTGCGGGTATCGTGACTGCGGGATGCATAGCGATTTATCGTTATCATAAAATAAACGGATACGGAAAGTCCTTTTACAGTGACGGCGACAGTAAGATTGAAAAGGAGATCAAACTTTTCATCGGCAGCAGAAACCTTGCCGAGAAGTTGGGATATTACAGCATGTACCCGTACTACTATCAGAAAGTAAAGTCGATGGAAATAGAAGGAGAAACGGAAATAAAGGCCATAAAGCTTTCCGAAAAAGATATAATAGAAAAGAATGCCCTGTACAAAGAAGCCGTTTCAAAGGGATATAAGGTATCCGACTCTGAACTCAAGACCTTGACGGAAAAGAAGATAGAAGAACTGAAAAAGTTGAAGAAATACGATAAGATAAAAGCCTGCTATGAAGCGGAGAACACCACATTGGAGAGGGAATTCAAGCGTAACAGGCGCTATAACAGAATATACTTCACATTGGAAAAGTGGTATAACTCAAAGAATGAGGGGATGAATGAGGCGCGTATGAGTATACCGCAGGAGTTCAGAAGCAACCTCAGTCAGCAGCGGAACACGTTGGAAGAAAAAATCATTTCCAGATTCAAGAGTACCAGAGATTATGTAAAACTGAAGCGCGCGCTTAAGTATTGCCGTGCGAGCTTCAAAAAATACGGCTCAAACGCATACGGTGCAAGGCACTATGCGAAGAGGATGAACGTGTACAAGGAACTGTCGTACCGGGATTAGCGTACAGGCGCACATGACAAAAAACGCCGCACCGTGGCGGCGTGCGGCAGTGTAAACTATATACGTTGACATAAACTATACATTGAAGAGAAAAGTTATTATATCACCGTCTTTGACGGTGTATTCTTTTCCCTCTGAACGAAGCAGCCCTTTTTCTTTTGCGATGCTCATGCTGCCGTCGCATTTGCCGATCAGAGTATCATAACTTACGGTCTCGGCTCTTATGAATCCTTTCTCAAAATCCGTATGTATTTTCCCCGCGGCCTGAGGCGCCTTGGTCCCCTCGGTGACGGTCCAGGCTCTCGTTTCGTCTTCTCCCGTCGTGAGGAAACTTATAAGATGCAGAAGACTGTAGGATGCCTTTATAAGCTTGTCAAGCCCCGACTCGGCTATACCGAGTTCATCGAGGAACATCTTTTTTTCATCGTCTTCAAGTTCGGAAACTTCCTGTTCTATTTCGGCACAGATGGTTGTTACCTGCGCGTTTTCACTTGCGGCAAAATCCCTGACCGCTTTTACCTGCTCGTTTTCGACAGTGTCGGACGCGTCGTCTTCCGATACGTTCGCAACGTAAATAATCGGCTTATAGGACAGCAGATTCAGAGATTCCATAAACCCGACTTCATCTTCGTCAAGTTCCATTGCTCTTGCCGACGCGCCGGTAGACAGAAAGTCGTAGATCTTTTTGAGAAGATTGAGTTCGCCGGCCATTTGCCTGTCACTCTTTGCGAGTTTGCTTGTCTTGGCAATTCTGCGTTCAAGGATTTCCATGTCCGATAGAATCAGCTCCGTATTGATGATTTCTATATCATCTATGGGATTGATCCTGCCGGAAACGTGCACAATATTGTTGTTTTCAAAGCACCTCACCACGTGCACGATGGCGGCAACCTCACGTATATGTCCCAGGAATTTGTTGCCGAGTCCCTCACCCTGCGATGCACCTTTTACCAATCCGGCTATATCACAGAATTCTATGGTAGTGTAGACGGTTTTTTTTGAGTTGTTCAAAGCGGTAAGTTTTTCTACGCGTTCATCCGGAACGGTTACGACCCCTACGTTCGGTTCTATGGTGCAGAAAGGGTAGTTTGCCGCTTCGGCGCCCGCATTCGTTATCGCGTTGAACAGTGTGCTCTTCCCTACATTGGGGAGTCCTACGATTCCTAATTTCATATATTTTTACATCTCCTTTGTTTTAAATGGCTTTCAGAGTTTAGGCGATGAATTTTCATATCGTTTCTTTCTCAAAACCGCATACGCGACTCCTGAAGCGACAAACACGAGAAAACTCAGAACCTGAGCCTGTTTGAAATCTCCTATCATAAGGCTGTCGGTCCTCAGTTCCTCGACAAAAAATCTTTCGAAAGAATACATAAGTAAGTATAACAGGGCAATCTGCCCCGGGAACTTTCTATGACGGGTTATAAAAATCAGAATGAAGAAAATAAGCAGGCACCACAGGGATTCATACAGAAAAGCGGGGTGAACCTTTGCGCCGTTGATCGTGATTGCCCACGGAAGCGATGTCTGAGTGCCATATGCTTCGGAATTGAAGAAATTCCCCCATCTCCCTATACTCTGCGCAAGTGCGACCGACGGGAAAATGAGGTCCGCCATATCCGGCAGTCTTATCTTTCTCCGGCGGCAAAAGAATGCCGCCACTATTATTCCCGCAATCAGCCCGCCGTGTATGGCCAGCCCCCCGTTGCGCGTGTAAAATATACTCACGGGGTTATTTTTGTACAAAGACCACGAAAAAATCACGTAATACAGTCTGGCTCCGATTATGGAAACGGGCATCATAAAAAGAGCGAAATTTACTATATCATCCTTGCTTATGGAAAAGATGTGTGCCCGTCTGTAACTTATCAGGATTGCAAGTAGAAATCCGGTGGCGATCAAAATTCCATACCACATTATATCTATCCCTAAAAAAGAAAATGCAACGGGATTAGGTGAATGCATGTTTACCTCCGAGTTGTCCTGACATGTTGCCGGACACATTGGTATAATTACCATAGGGCGTCGTGACCCCGCATGCGTGCTTTGCGGTAAGGGTCAGGTATAGACAGGCGCAGTACGGTTGCCTGCCGGAACGCCCGGTATCGTTTTACGAAAAAAGCCGTTGAACCTTCAACGGCTATAACGGCTATGGAGGCGACACCCAGATTTGAACTGGGGAATAAAGGTTTTGCAGACCTCTGCCTTACCACTTGGCTATGTCGCCACAGAGATCAGGATGCGAAAACGGGGAATCGGAACGACGTCCGCGGACGCACGCGCCTGTGAAATGCAGAAGAGATGCTGCATCAATCGTTACACCCTGATCTTATGAATTGGCTAGGGTAGCAGGATTCGAACCTGCGCATGATGGAATCAGAATCCATTGCCTTACCACTTGGCGATACCCCAACGTACAAATGGGGTGGGTAGTGGGGATCGAACCCACGCATGTAGGAATCACAATCCTATGTCTTAACCACTTGACTATACCCACCACAAAGCAAAAAAGTTGGCGACCAAGACGGGGCTCGAACCCGTGACCTCCAGCGTGACAGGCTGGCATTCTAACCAACTGAACTACTTGGCCACATAATAAAAAGTGGTGGGCGCTATAGGGCTCGAACCTATGACCCTCTGCTTGTAAGGCAGATGCTCTCCCAGCTGAGCTAAGCGCCCGTAAAAAATGGTAGCGGCGAGTGGAGTCGAACCACCGACCTTCCGGGTATGAACCGGACGCTCTAGCCAACTAAGCTACACCGCCAGACGCAGATTTCCAAAGTCACTGCAGAAGTTATGATAGCAAACAAGATAGCGTATGTCAACACTTTTTTTCTAACAGTCTGCGCTTCTTGGAACCCTGTTGTTACGTGCTGATTTATATCTTTTGAAAGCAAATTTACAGTTTACACAAAATAACAATAAATCGACAAAAACATTATTTCATCTAAATAACATTGTATTTTCATTGCTTTTTTTGTAGAATATCAATGCTGTCTTTAAAATCATACTAAGGAGGAATAAAATGCAAATACTCGTTATTATTGCAATTTATACAATCTTATACATATACTCGATTTCACAGATCAACCATTGGTTAAAAACCATATCAAAGCGCTTACTTCCAAGGTTTATTGCAGACACGATCCTGATCGTTCTCGGTCTGATGCCGGTGGGGGCGGCCTTTATCGGGAAAGGCTCACTCAGGAATGCTTTGGAAACCAACGGGAACCTCTGGTTCGGATACTTGGTTTATCTTACGGGATTTTTACTCGTTTTCAATGTCTTAAGGTTCATTCTCTGGGTCACAAATCACAATAAAAAGGAGAGAACGCATGAAGCGCCGTGGTTGGGGAGTACGGTACTTTGCGTATGTGTTCTGCTTTCGCTTTCGCTCAATGTGTTTGGACATGTGAATTCACATAAAGTGAGAACTGCCAAGTACAATGTGACGGTGGCAAAGAAGACCACAACCTCGGGGAAACTGAAAATCGTCCTGCTGTCCGATCTGCAGCTTGGCGCAAACACTTACGTTCAGCAGCTTCGAGCTATGGTGAGAGAGGTGAACAAACAGAAACCCGATACGGTGCTGATCGCCGGAAATACATTTAACAGCAATTACAGTGCGCTGAAGGAGCCTGAAACTTATATTGAGATACTGAAGCAAATCAAAGCGAAACAGGGAGTCTATGCGGTATACGGAAACAGAGACGCTGAGCAAACGCTGTTCGCGGGGTTTGCCATGACTGCGGACATTCCGAAACCGAACAGGGAGAAAGTCACAAAATTCATGAAGTCTGCGGGCATTCAGGTTCTCGACGATATGACGATTTACATAAACGGAGTGCAGATAGTCGGAAGGAAGGACTCGGAGCATACCACCTACGATAAGCCGATGTCGGCGTCTTCTCTTATAAGTCCTCTCGACACTCACATGCCTATACTGGTTCTTCAGAGCAAGCCCGGCGATTTCAAAGCCCTGCAGGCCTGCGGGGTGGATCTGGCACTCAGCGGGCGTACCAGAAACGGTCAGTATTTTCCGTTCAACATAGTTGAGTCCTTGAGATATGAAAATTCATACGGACTTAAGAGCATACACAATGTATATTCCGTCGTGACCTCGGGAATAGGGTCGAGCGGCGCGCCTATAAGGATAGGAACTCAGAGCGAGATTGCAGTCATAAATTTGCAGTATTGATCGCATTGAACACAGCATATCAAAAAAGGCTTGCATCCCAGGGGAACTTCAAACGGAACTGGTTGGGGCTCGCAAGCCTTTTTGCTGTTTTTCTCTTACGGCATTTACTTTTCAATGATAACTTCTCTGCTTCCGGAAGTTATCAAACTTTTGGTCAGGACGCTGGCGCCAAGGTATTTTTGTGCGTTTTCGGCGATCGCATCCATGGCCTTAAGTACATCGTTGTGGCGAGCCGGATCGACACTCTCGATAATCATGAACGCATTTTCGGTGTCGTTGGTCAGCATGGTTCTCTGACCGTCTCTCCAGTTCCAGCATCTGCAGACAGCCCCTTCGTCATCAAGATAGCAGAGCTCACCGGGAAGCGTGGGATTGTTTTCCTCATCGCCAATCGCAAGGAAACTGTCACCTCCTTCTTCGCTCACGGTTAGCCGCAGGTCGCCGGCAAAGTGATCTATGTCTTCTCCACCTACAGGTAGCGCACAATTCAGAGATACGGCGTTGTATATGTCCACAAGCGGATTGATGCCGCCCACATAATTACCTTTTTCCACTCGGGAAAGCAGCGCTTCTATGGATGCGCGGTTCCCTTTCTTTTTTTTGAATTTCTGAAAGGCTTCTCGCCATACCCCCACGACAGGGTTTTTTGAAAGGGGCGTGGCAGGGATCCATTTGAGAGCTTCCTCATTGGCTTTGGCAAGGTCGTCTCTGATCGCCTCGCTTTCGGAATAAACCTGCTCGCTGTTATCGACGTTGTTTAAGACAACAATCCCTATTTCGGCTTCCGGGAAAAGCTCCCAAAATGAATCTTCCGCAATAAATCTTTTCATGGTAATACAACTCCATTTCGTTTTGAACTCGCAAATAAATTGATTTTTCACATGATAACACAGATTAGCACTTATAACAACAGAGAGAAGCACTGAATTTTAGCGCATAAGTATCTCCATTGGCTATCGAACGGCGTCATTTGACTTTCAGCATCCTCATGGAGTTGAGCACACACAGTGTGGCAACGCCCACATCTGCAAAGACGGCCGCCCACATGTTCGCAAGACCGATAGCACCGAGTGCGAGCACGACAAATTTTATTCCTATGGCGAACACTATGTTTGTCTTGACTATTGACAGCGTTTTTCTTGCAATGTCGATAACCTTACTTATCTTGTGTATGTCATCGTCCATTATCACTATATCCGCAGCCTCTATTGCGGCATCGGAGCCCATGCTCCCCATGGCGAACCCGATGTCAGCTCTTGTGAGCACGGGAGCATCGTTGATCCCGTCTCCGACAAAGCCGAGATACTCGTTTGCCTTTTCTTTTTTCAAAAGACTTTCCAGCCGCTCCACTTTGTTTTGAGGCAGAAGCTCGGCGTGAGTCTCATCGATGCCGAGTGCTTCGCCGACCTGCTCGGCAACCGCTCTGCGATCTCCCGTGAGCATAATGCAGGATTTGACTCCCGCCGACTTGACGGAAGCGACAGCATCCGCCATTCCGTCCTTTATAGTGTCCGATATCAGTATGCTCCCCATAAATTTTCCGTTTGCGGCAACATAAACTGCAGTTCCCGCGCCTGTCGCGGGGATGTATTCGATTGAAGCGTAACTCATCAGTTTTTCATTTCCAAGCAGTATCGGTTTTCCGCCGACGACGGCTTTCACGCCTTTTCCCGGGACTTCCTCGACGTCGGAGACATTTTTCGCATCCGGAGATTTTCCGTAAGAGTCTTTTATCGACTGCGCGATGGGATGGGTGGAGTAAATCTCCGCAGCCGCCGCAATTTCGAGTAGTTCTTCCGCCGTAATCCCGACAGGGTTGATCTCCGAAACTTTAAACTCACCCTTCGTGAGCGTGCCGGTTTTATCGAACACTACGCAGGTCATTTTTGCCACAGCCTCGAGATAATTGCCGCCTTTGACGAGTATACCCGCTTTTGAAGCGGCTCCTATTCCTCCGAAGAAGCCTAACGGCACCGAGATCACAAGCGCGCACGGGCAGGAAATTACCAGAAATACGCAGGCTCTTTGCAGCCAGTCGGAGAATGCGCCGCCCCAAAAGATAGGAGGAACGAATGCGAGCAGCGCGGCGCTGACGGTGACAAACGGTGTGTAGACCTTGGCGAATCTGGTGATAAAATTTTCCATTCGCGCCTTTTTTTCGCCCGCATTTTCGACGAGTTCAAGTATCCTTGAAACTGTCGATTCCTCAAAGTTCCTGCTCGTTTTTACTTTTAACGGACCTTCTCCGTTAACACATCCACTTATAACTTCTTCGCCCGCGATCGCATGTTTGGGCACAGGTTCGCCGGTAAGCGCGGAGGTGTCAAGCATTGAGTCGCCTTCGATAACGATTCCGTCGAGAGGGATCCGCTCCCCGGGTTTAATGATTATTGTGCTGCCCGGTTCAACATCGTCCGGATCCACCTTTTGGATTTCCCCGTCGATTTCAAGATTGGCGTACTCGGGACATATTTCCATGAGTTCTTTTATCGACCCCCGGCTCTTGTTCACCGCATAACTCTGGAAAAGTTCTCCGAGCTGATAGAACAGCATCACCGCAAGCGCCTCCGAAAATTCTCTGACGCCAAATGCTCCGAACGTGGCTATTATCATCAGAAAGTTCTCGTCGAAAACCTGTCCGTGCCTGATATTCTCAGCCGCCCTGAAGAGTACATCGTAGGAAACAAGCAGGTATGGGGGAATATAGAGGATATACCCGATCCAAAACTTATCTGCCATGACATCTTCCAAAGCGGTGCGGAGCAGTATTTCAAGCGCGACAAAACAGAGTCCGCCTATCAGAAGTCTTATTAAATCTCTTTTTAGCTTAGCGTTCATATTTCTTCCTTTTCTATCGACTGCTACCGACTTTTGTCGACAAATCACGTCTGCCGGCGCTGCAAACTCACATTTTGCTCAAAATCGCATCTCTGCCGCTGTTGCCCGACATCATCACCTTAGAATCACGCTATACTACAATCTTGACGCCTTTTTCGATTTTGTCACAGCATTTCTGCGCTTCTTCCATTATTTTGTCAAAATTCTCCTCGTCTGCTTCGACGGTCAATTTCTGCATCATGAAATTGATGTTTGCACTTTCTACGCCCGGAATCTTCTTTATTGCATCTTCCATCTTTGCTGCGCAGTGCGCGCACTGCAACTCGTTCATCTTAAACTTTTTCTTCATTTTCCGTTCCTTTACCTTTCTTACGATGTGATGTTTCTTGATACTCTGCTCGATTGAAATTTCCTTTTATACATCCCGCTTCTGATTTCCTCTCTTCTGCGCTCCGGTGTCGGCAGTGCCGTTTGTTTGATAATTGACCGCGGCGAAGAAGTCATTCAAGCACATGCTCCATGCCGTTGTTTATTATGGTTTCGACATGCCCGTCCGCGATCGAATAGTATACCACTCTGCCGCTGCGCCTGTTTCTTACGAGGTTGGTCTGTTTTAAGATCCTGAGCTGATGTGAAACAGCCGATTTGGACATTCCCAGAAGCGCGGATATGTCGCAGACACACATTTCGTTCCTGATGAGCGCACACAGTATCTTCAGTCTGGTTGAGTCACTGAAGACTTTAAAAGTGTCGGCAAGATCCATCAAAGTGTCTTCGGCCGGCATGTTTTCCTTTACATCCAGCACCACATCCTCGTGGATCGTGTTGCAATCGCAACTGTACATATTATAATTCTCTTCCATGTTCGTCTCCTTGCAATATGAGCGTGCTTAGCTTACCGCGCTTTTCGGCAGGCGGCGCGAAAAGGAAAGCGGGGCATGCGATGCTCAAAGAATCCGGTTCCGTGAAAGTACGGAACGATTGAACAATTGAATAGTTGAATTATTGTTCAACTATATTATATATATTCAAAAACAGATGTCAACAGGAAAAAGCAAAATATTACAAGGAAAATGAATAAAAAATTCTCGTATAGGGGAAAACTCTGCGCAAATGCGAAAGAAATAGTGATATAATGAAAAGACATTTGACATATTTTACACGGATTATACGGAGGCAATCGATGAAAGAATTTAAACCCGTTAAAGAGGGAAAGGTAAGAGAAATTTACGATAACGGCGAGAGTCTTATCATGGTGGCGACGGACAGAATTTCCGCATTTGACCACATACTCGGCAATGAGATTACGGGAAAAGGAAAGGTTTTGACACAGCTGTCAAAATTCTGGTTCGATTTAACACGGGACATAGTGCCCAATCACATGATTTCGGTGGACAATAACGACATGCCGGAGTTTTTTAAGCAGAAAAAATATGTGGGAAGCAGTATGATCTGCAAAAAACTCAAGATGCTGCCTGTGGAGTGTATAGTTCGCGGCTACATAACGGGAAGCGGCTGGGCGAGCTATAAGAAGGACGGAACGGTGTGCGGCATAAAGCTGCCGGACGGACTCAGGGAATCCGAGAAATTACCGGAACCGATATATACGCCCAGCACAAAGGGAGAAATCGGGGAGCACGACGAAAACATTTCGTTTGATGAGAGCATCAACGTTATAGAGAAAGAATTCCCCGGAAAAGGAGTGGAGTATGCATCCAAGCTACGCGATTATACGATTGAACTGTATGAGAAGTGCGCGGAATATGCACGCAGGAGAGGGATCATAATAGCCGATACCAAATTTGAATTTGGACTGGACGAGAACGGAAACGTAATACTCGGGGATGAGATGCTTACTCCCGACAGTTCGAGATTTTGGCCGCTTGAAGGATATGAGCCGGGGAAATCACAGCCGTCGTACGACAAGCAGTTTGTGCGTGACTGGCTGAAAGAAAACCCGGACAGCGGGTACGTGCTTCCGGACCGCGTCATAGAAAAGACAATAGACAAATACAAGGAAGCATACGAACTATTGACAGGCGAAGCGTTGAATTAGCGCAAGTTCGACCGACAGCCCGGGTATGCGTTCTTATGGAGTTTTCCTATGGAGTCTTCTTATGGAATCTAATGATTTGATTATGTTTGTGTGCTGTGTGTAAAGGTAATGTCTTGATTTTCCCGTCTTTTCCCCATAAAGATTTCCGACATACAACACCGAATACCCCGATGCAGATATTACAATACAAGCACAGTTAACTGTTATAGGACGTTTTACTTCATAATCGGAAAGGGGAAACATTTATGAATAGAATAGGGAAAAAAATTGCTAATTCCATCATTGCGGTAGTTGCGATGATTGCGGTCGCTTTCGGATTGGCTCCGGGCATTACCGGAGATGCTCATGCAGCTTCCGCATCATCCACAAGTGCGGTCACGAAGCAGTCAACGGCTTTAAGTGCTTTGTCGGATTCTGATGACATGGACTCGGATGAAGCCGCAAAACCCGGCAAGATCAAGAAACTGTCGGTTTCTCAAAAAAGTGGAAACAAGAGAGTGTATCTGACATTCAGATGGAGCAAATCCGGTAATGCGGAAAAGTACGGAGTTTACCTCAAAAAAGCCGGCAAGTGGAAACAAATAAAGACTACGGGGAAAATCAGCTTTAAATATACCGCAAAACCCCTGAAAAAGTACACTTTCGGCGTCAGAGGGATAAGAGGTGAAAATATGGGGAAACTTAAAACCATAAAGCTTAAGACCGTTGAGGCGGCCATCCCGTATTGATGATCAGGCTTCTGTGAAACATAGATTTACAGGCGAGCATATGTAACAGAGCATAGAAAAATTCAATGCCCTGTACACTGAATATCGCACGGCTACTTAATGTGAAACTGTATAACGTGAAAGGGAAAAACGCCGTGGCCGGCCGCAAATATCGCGGTCTGCCGCGGTGTTTGATTTTTATGTTGCCTTCATACATGTATTTCTTGATTTCTTCTGAAGATCCGATATAATTTATAGTAAAGTAACATCTTTCGCGACGCAAGTATGCGATGATATAAAAAAGGGTGATGAGGTAATGGCGATGATTAAAAGGGACTTTTATATGGATCGACTCGTCCGCTCGATGTGGAACGGCGAAGTTAAAATAATAACCGGGATTCGAAGATGCGGAAAGTCGGTGTTGCTCTTTGATTTGTTCTATGATTATCTGACGGAACAGGGGGTAAGTGATGAGCAGGTAATCAGGATATCGCTCGACCGGAGAAGGTTCTACAAATACAGGAATCCGATAGCTTTGTGTGAATATCTGGAAACATTGTTGCAAAAAAACAAGGATAAAAAATTCTACCTTTTCATCGATGAAGTTCAGATGACCTCAACGGCTGTAGATAAGGTGAATGGCGAAATTGAAGTTACCGTTTACGACATGCTTAATGAATTGAAAGCATACAAAAACCTCGATGTTTATGTTACGGGGAGCAATTCCAAGGGCTTGTCGAGCGATATTGCGACGGAATTCAGGGGGCGCGCGACACAGATACGTGTTCATCCGCTTTCTTTTGACGAATATTATTCATACACAGGCGGCGATGAACGTAGAGCATTGGACAGTTTCATGCTTTATGGCGGTATGCCGCGTATTTTGTCCATGAAAAGTGAAAAAGATAAGAAGGATTACCTTTCTTCTCTTTACGCAGAACTGTATATTAAGGATATCGTGGAGCGAAACGGGGTGGAACGTGAGGATATATTAAATGACGTTTTAAATTTTTTGGCATCGCAGATAAGTTCCCTGACAAACCCGACCAATATTGCAAATGCGCTGACAAGCGTAAAAAAAGAGAAAGTGAATCCGGCGCTGATAACAAGATATGTACAGCATGTCATGGATGCTTTTCTGATCCACATGGCTCAAAGATACGATGTTAAGGGAAAAAGCTATTTCAGATATCCCAATAAGTACTACTACACCGATATCGGGCTTCGCAATGCGCGATTGAATTACAGGCAGTACGATCCCGGCCACATAATGGAGAATATAATTTATAATGAGCTTGTCAAAAGAGGCTATTCCGTAGATGTGGGAGTCGTTAATGACAGAAGTGCAAAGCGGAATGTACATAGAGAGATAGACTTTGTCGTAAACGATGCGGACAGGAAGATATATGTTCAATCCGCAGTGAGAATGGACACAGAAGCAAAAGCGTCGGCTGAACTCAGACCGTTACTGCTGACTAAGGATTTTTTCAAAAAAATCACAATACGAATGGACATACCGCATAATTATTACGACAATAACGGAATTTTTCATTGCAATCTTATTGACTTTCTGCTCGGCAGAGTGGATTTGTTCTGACGATCGGGAGTGATATCACGTTATTTCAACATTCCCATGTAAGTAAGAGTCCGTATAAGCTGGCTGACGTAGCTCATCTCATTGTCGTACCACGACACCACCCTTACCTCATAGATGTGTGTTCCGCATTTCTGGACAAGGGTCTGGGTGGCATCGAACAGCGATCCGTAACTCATTCCTATGGTATCGCTCGAAACTATTTCATCTTCCGTGTAGCCGAAGGAATCGTCTGCCGATTCTTTCATTTTGGCGTTGATCCCCGCCACGCTCACGGAATCTGTCGTGTCTTTCAACGTGGCATCCAAAATAGTGATGGAGCCGCTTGATACGGGAACTCTCTGGGCGGAACCTATCAGTTTTCCGTCAAGTTCGGGTATCACAAGACCTATCGCTTTGGCGGCGCCTGAACTTGTGGGCACTATATTTTCGGCTCCCGCCCTTGAGCGGCGGAGATTTCCTTTTCTCTGAGGCCCGTCGAGGAGCATCTGATCCGCCGTATACGCATGTATGGTCGTCATAAACCCTGTCCTGAGTTCGCGATAGTCGTTCAAAGCCTTTGCCATGGGAGCGAGGCAGTTGGTCGTGCACGAAGCGCCGGAAACGACGGTGTCCGACGGAGCCAGAATCTCGTGGTTGGTTCCGTACACGACCGTCTTTACATCATTTCCCGCGGGGGCGGATATCAGCACTTTCTTTGCGCCGGCGCGCAGGTGGCATTCCGCTTTTTCTTTGGAAGTGTAAAAGCCGGTGCATTCCAGGACCATATCTATTCCTAACTCTTCCCACGGGAGAACCGTAGCGTCCGACTCCGAGTAGACTGTGATCCGCCTGCCGTCTACCGTTATCGAGTTCCCGTCATAATTCACATCATGCCCGTGAAAACCTCTCTGTACCGTATCGTATTTCAGCAGATAAGCGAGTATTTCCGGCGAAGCCAGATCGTTTATCGCCATAATTTCGAAGCTGTCGTCGTCTATGATCTTCCTGAAGGAAAGTCTGCCTATTCTACCAAATCCGTTGATCGCTAATTTTACTCCCATTATATTTCTCCCGTATATTTCTTCTGCTCCTGTATGGATTTTCAATACTCATCGTTGTTTAAAACTTTATGGAATTATACCATGTTCGGACTCGGGCTTCAATGCTTCAAATTGCCTATAACGGTGTCAAGTTTTTGTGGAGTTTTTCTCCGGCACCACACGTGAACGGATTTCAGACTTCCTATAAAATGCGGACACGGGCATCCGGCAAGCCCTCGTCGCAGGCAACCGCGCGCCTTACTTGCGGAAATTGAGTGGTGGCGTGAACTCGGGCATACTAGGGCATAATAGTTTCTATGCAAGCATAAGGAAAATGCAAATAAAATCTTGCGGGATTTGCAAATTTATAAATAAAAATACTTCCATGAGCATATATTTAACGTTTATTTAACGCTTGCTCTGTAAAATTAGCAAAAATAATCAGCGTTTGGACAGTCTTTTGGAAAGGATGGTGATGTGAATGTGATGCAAATGTTAATGAAAGAAATGTAAATGTTAAAAAGGAGGAAAAATCATGGATGGTTTGAGTAGAGAAAGAAAGAATGCGACAACCATGAAGAAAAAACTTTTAACCATGTTATTGGTTTTTGCTGTTGTTGCAACCTACATCCCTTTTGACCGTGCTTTCGCCGCGGATGAGAATGGCAAGCGGCAGGATAAGCAGGTCGAGAAGAAGGTAGACAAAGCTGCGGGCAAGCAGGAGGACAAGAAGTCGGACGCGAGCAAAGCGCAGCCGAAGAAAACGCCGGCCGATAAGCCTGAGAGCGACGCCGGCGGCAAGGATGCGGGCAAAGATGCAAACAAGGAGGGTGCGTCGACCAAATCGGAAAAAGGGTTCCTACCAGGTAAAACAAATCCGGGGATAGACGTGGATGAACCTTTTTCTGCGGGGACTTTACGGCGTAGAATACCGTACGACGATGAGAGTTGCCATCTGGCGAACTTCGTTTATCCGAGCAATCCGAATAAGATATGTTTTTGGTCTAAACATCGTAACGAGCAGAAAACTTTAACATTGTCGGATGCAAGCCCGCATGAAAAAGCGAATTTCATCGATGAGCTTTACAGGGAGATTAAGCACAGAATTGGAAGAGGCGGAGAATACGATATCTTCATAAGCATAGATCCGACAGACAACCAGCTCAGTATAAGCGTTCCTATAAAGAAAGGCGCGCGTATAGGCACATCGATACTTGAGAGCATACCTGAGATCAGGGTAATGAGGGGAGATACAACCTACGTTGCCACAGGATGGGCAGAGTCCGGTAGTCATGATTATACACCACCGGCAAACAGGGATGTTTTCGCAGATACCCAGATAAACAAAAGCGGCTTCATCTATGCCACATCGGATAAATACGGCAAAGATCATGACTTTTCGAAGATGCCGGAGGATAGGTACAATAAGGTTCATGTCACCATAGATACGAGCGGTCCGGATTACTATGGACCGAAGAATTTTAAGTTCGGTAAGAATGGGGAGAATGAATTCACTATAAGAAAGGGCGATTCTCTGAGGAAGTACATAAAAGAGGATCTACCGGATAACGGGAGTTATAGTTTTGCGTATTTTTATAAACCGGGCGACTCTGCCCATGGTGACACGCAAGTCGGCAAAGAAAATTTCGGTTATGATACACCTGTAAAGGACTGGGCGAAATCAAATAACGATGGCAGTATTAAAATAAGACCGTCATACGGATATGTCACGTCCATATACGTGCATGAGTTACCTGAAGCGAGCAGCAAAAGTGTAAAATTGGCATCGTATGGAACCTATAGTCCTATTTTCGTTGCAAATGGATCCCATATCCCTATTTTCGATGCAAGCGGTGCCGAAGGTGCTATCCCTCATGCCAACGTTAAGGGCAAGGTTTGTTTAGGGTATTCGACAGAGCCTGACGCAACATCCGCCATGCCGTACGACACAATAAGAAATAATATCCAAAAACACGGCAAGCGGCATCTGTATCCTGTATACGAGGAAAAGAAGAAGTGCGTTATAGTCGACTATCACGGAGGCAAACCTGCGGCGGGAGCAGGACCCCTCAATACTCGGTTTTTGGCTCCTAAAGGAGCAAACATTTGGAAGGGTGGTTATATTACAGACGCTAGACGCGATGGGTTTACCAGCGGGGGTCTTAATATTAGAAACTACCATAATTGGAACTCAGTAAGGCATGGCAACGGTGCTGTCCAGTGGCCGATGTGGATATTATATGGGAGCGGAGAAAGTTTGGATGATTGTATTTTTGATGATGCAGTCGTGGATGTTGTATGGAGGACACGGGTAGAAGAAGAGCTCACCTCAGGAGATCTTTCGTATAGTGTTTTTGAACACACCGATGGGCACGGGAAAAAATATTATACATATACGATTTATGCCTTTATCACAAGGCCTGACATCAGCTCTAATATCGTGATACCTCGCGTACTTGAAAATGCCCACTACAAAGGGAAATATGTTGATGCCACTTTAGAAAAAATATCTGATAAATCATTCCGTAACAGACATTTGGAATACGTAAGGATAAAAGGATATAGAAATACGGTTGAATACATTCCTATCAGAATAGGGGAAAGAGCCTTTTATGGTAATAAAAAGCTGAGTAGCTTCAAAGCCCTTAAAAGCGAAACTGACGCTGAGTTCTCTAAAATAGATGATGAAGCGTTTAAAGGAGATGCCATGTCTTTCATTGATGTCTCTTCCTGTTCTCATGCTGAAATAGGAAAATCGGCTTTCGAAGATACCGGACTATGCAAGTATAGACAGGATAAAGGCAACTTTAGAGGCGATTGGAAGGTAATAGGAGAAAAAGCATTTTCTTCTTCTGGGTTAAATTATTTTAAACTCAGTGACATTGAGGGAATGAAGCATATAGGAGAGGGTGCATTTTCACATACTAGAATTGGTGAAAAACTCCCGGGTGCAGATGCAGGATCCGTTGAGATTCCTGCAAGCGTTGAGTCTATAGGAAAAGATGCGTTTGCTTCTGCGAGGATTAGAAAACTTAAATTCCAAGGAAATTCACTGAGAAGTATAGGGGATGGAGCCTTTCAGAACGATTGGCTGGATGAATTGACGCTTCCTCAGGGAATCAACAGGATAGGGAAGAATGCTTTCGAGCACAATATCCTCAAAACTGCAGACATTTCAAACACTGCCGTTACGGAAGTTGCCGAAGGTGCTTTTCAAAATAACAAGCTGATTTCCGCAAAGCTTCCAAGTAGCGTAAAGACTATTGGAAAGTATGCCTTCATGAACAATGAATTCGAAGACATTACACTCGGAGACGGCGTGGAGGGGATTGAAGAAGGTGCGTATCGCGATAATCCTAAAATGGTAAGCGCATCCATAAGCCAAAATCTTAAATTTCTGCATGGGGATACATTCTATCTCAACCCGAACAACAGACCTAGGGTAAAGGTAAATATAAGGGAGAATAGAAACCCTAATGACCTCAAGGATTCAGCATATCATGTTGTATATCCTCACATGCAGCTGAAACTCACCTTTGACGATAACGGAGGCAGCGGAGGTCCGGGAACCATAGAAGTCGAGAAGGGAAAACCGATAGGAGCGAAATTCCCTAACAAAAAGCCTACAAGGAAAGGCTATAACTTTAACGGATGGAATACAAGCAAGAAAGATGTTGATACCGATGCCGGAAACTTTGATCAGAATTCGCAGATTACGGAAGATACGACCGTATACGCCACATGGGAAAGTAAGAGAGTTGACATCAACTTCGACGGAAACGGCGGAAGGAATGTACCGAAATCGACTTATCAGTATTTCGGGTACAAGCTTAACGATAAATACAATGATGCATATCCTACTCAGATTCCGATCAAGGAAGGATATAAGTTCCTCGGCTGGGCTAAGACCAAGGATGCCGCGGAGCCTAATGTAACGAAAGATACCGTAATTGACAGTGAAGGACCTGTTACGTACTATGCGGTATGGCAGGAGGACAAGGTACATGTAAGCTTCAACGCAAACGGCGGAGAAGGTGCTCCTGAAAAGGTTGAGGTGCTCAGAAACAAGAGCCTCGGACAGGCTTTCCCTACAAGAAAGCCTACAAGGACGGGACATGTGTTCCTCGGATGGGCTAAGTCCCAGTATGCGACAAGACCCGACTTCTACAGCGATACTCCTGTTCCTCAGAACATGACGGTGTACGCGGTCTGGAGAGCGGAGAATGTAGAGGAAGTTACGGTTACGTTCGACGTAAACGGAGGAAACGGAAACGGAACTACGGTTACGATCCAGAAGGGAACCGCGCTTGAAGACAAGTTCCCTACAATGAAGCCTGAGAAAGACGGATACACCTTCAAGGGATGGTCCCTGAATCAGAATGCTTCCAAGGCGGACTTCTTCAGAAGCACAGAAGTAAATGCAGATACGACAGTATATGCGGTTTGGAAGCAGAATGCGTCGATAGAAAATGTTACCGTTACATTCAACGGTAACGGTACGGGCGTTACGGATGTCCCGCCTGCAGTAACCATAGATAAGGGAAGCACACTTTCGGATCAGTTCCCTAAGAGCAAGCCGAAGAGAGACGGATACATATTCCTTGGCTGGGCGAAGTCAAATGTTGCGACGATGCCTGACTTCTTCGAAGACACCGAGATAAACCATAACATGAATGTGTATGCCGTTTGGAGAGACATGGGAAGCATGACTGATCCTGTGACTGTATGGTTTGACGTGAACGGAGGAAGCGGAAGCTTCGCCCCTGTAACTGTAGAGAGAGGGACATCGCTTGCGGATGCCTTCCCTAAGAAAAAGCCTACAAAGTCCGGGTACAGATTCAAAGGATGGGCAAAGAGCGCATCCGCGACGGCGCCTGACTTCGATAAGGACACGATAGTATCGGGAGACTGGACGGTATATGCCGTATATGAGAAGCTCGAGAACGTGGTTCCGGGAGATCAGGAGAAACCTGAAGGGTATGTTACGATAACCTTTGACCTTGACGGTAAAGGAACGACAGATGATCCTGCAAAGTGCTACGTCAAGAAAGATACGGAAGTTACCGTTGAGGCTCCGCAAGTTGTTGCAAACACCGGACTCAGACACACGGGCTGGGATAAGCCTCTTAAAGGAACATTCAGCGTTGATACGACGATAAAGGCGACATATGAAGATGTTCCGAACGTAGTTCCGGGAGATCAGGAAAAACCTGAAGGGTATGTGACGGTAACCTTTGACCTTGCGGGCAAGGGAACCACTGAAGACAATACCGTATACTACGTAAATCCGAATGAAGATGTCGTGCTTACCGAACCTGAGGTAAAGGCAAAGACCGGTTACAAGCATGCAAGCTGGATATGGGGAGGCGGCGGATACGCCGATTGGGACTCCGGAGAAGAATATCAGTACGACAAGGATTACACTATAGTGGCTACGTACGATGACATCCCTAACGTTGTGCCGGGAACCGAACCGAAACCTGACGGATACAGCACGGTAACCTTTAA
>CP016202.1:1884764-1888529 GCA_003433295.1 Eubacterium minutum ATCC 700079
AGGGAACCACTGAAGACAATACCGTATACTACGTAAATCCGAATGAAGATGTCGTGCTTACCGAACCTGAGGTAAAGGCAAAGACCGGTTACAAGCATGCAAGCTGGATATGGGGAGGCGGCGGATACGCCGATTGGGACTCCGGAGAAGAATATCAGTACGACAAGGATTACACTATAGTGGCTACGTACGATGACATCCCTAACGTTGTGCCGGGAACCGAACCGAAACCTGACGGATACAGCACGGTAACCTTTAACCTCGGTGAAAATGGCGGTACGGCTGATACTGATAAACTTAAATACCATGTAAATCCTAATATAAAATATATTAGACTTGTACCGCCTATGGTGAACCCTCATACAGGATATGATTTTACGGGCTGGACAGAAGGCGGTGCGCCTTGGGATTCTGAAGTCGGAAGGCAATATCCTGAAGATACGACGATAAATGCACAGTACAAGGCGAAACCTGATTATGTTCCTACCGATGAGGAGAAGCCTGCAGGGTATGTGACGGTAACCTTTGACCTTGACGGAAAGGCAACCACGACGGATAAGACGAGTTACTTTGTAAATCCTGAGAAGGTGGTTGACCTTACAGCGCCTAAGGTTAATGAAAAACTGGGGTACAAGTTTAAAGCTTGGAATAAACAGACCAAGGCTAAGTTTACGGAAGATACGACCATTACGGCGTTATATGATAAACTGGCTGATGTAGTTCCGGGAGATCAGGATAAGCCTAACGGATACAGCACGGTGGTCTTTGACCTTGACGATAAGGGAACCACGGATAATACCAAGCGATTCTACGTAAATCCTGACAAGGAGGTTGAACTTGTTGCGCCTAAGGTAAAGGCAAACAAGGGACTTAAGTTCACAGGCTGGGAAACCGATGGAGCCGACTGGAGCGATAAGGTTGCAAGAAAGTATGCAAGCGACACCACGATCACGGCTAAATATACGGCTTTGGAGAATATAGAGCCTGGCGATGACGAGCATCCTAATCCGCCTTCGGAAGATTACGTGACCGTAACCTTCGACAAGGGCGAACACGGCAAGTCGTTTGAAGGAACGAGCAAGTTCTACGTAAAGAAGAACACGGATGTCGATCTTTCCGGAAAAGCGCCTAAGGTAATCCCTGATGAGGGCTATACCTTTGATAAATGGGATAAGCCGTTGACGAGCAAATTCAATGAGAATGCAACGATAACTGCACTGTTTGTCAAAGACAATAACGTGATAGTGCCTGAGAATCCGTATGATCCGGTACCTACAGGGTACGTGAAGGTAACCTTTGACAAAGGTGATAAAGGTGACAGACTTGTAGGAAACAGAGTGTTCTTTGTTAAGAAGAGTACTGACGTGAGCCTGAAATCGAAAGCACCTGTGGCAATCGGAATCCAAGGTTTTGTCTTCAAGAAATGGAATGCCGATATAACGGCGCTTAACCTAAGTGAAAACACTACCATAACTGCAATATATGAAGCGACGACGCAGCACAAGGTTGTGTATGAGGCTGACGGAAAGGTAGTGGGAATAGAGTACCTTGACAACAATGCAAGCCCTGACGCGGTACCGTCAAACCTGCCTGAAAAGAGCGGATACAAGTTCATCGGCTGGCAGAAAAACGGAAGTGGTAAAGTCTACCTTGAGGATGCCTTGAAGAAACTTAAGATAACGGAAGACACGAGGTTTGTCGCAAGGTACGAAAAAGAAGAAGCGGAGAAGTTTATTGTAAGCTTTGAAGTGGATGGCGTTATCAAGGCTCTTGAGAAGGTGAACAAGGGCGGTAAGGTGGCAAATGTGCCTGAAGACCCTGTCGCAAGCGGCAAGACGTTCATGGGATGGAAGATTGACGGAAAAGGAGCCGGATACGGAAAAGATGCCGTAAAGGCACTTGTAATCGAAAAGAACACCGCGTTTGTCGCAAGTTTCAGAGACGATAAAAACATCATACCGTCAAATCCTACCGATCCTGTAAAGCCGGGGTATGCGAAGGTTACGTTTGATAAGGGAGCACACGGAGAACTGAAAGGAAACACCGTGTTCCAGGTTAAAAAGGACATGGAGATAGACCTTACTTCCGAAGCGCCTTCGGTTAAACCTGCTGAGGGCTGGAAGTTTACCAAATGGGACAAAGACCTCAAGCAGACTTTCACGGCTGATACGACGATAACCGCACAGTATAAGGGAATTTACGACGATGATGTGGTAGTGCCTGAGAACCCTGACGATCCTACGCCTGCGGGCTTTTGGAGAGTAACGTTTGCCAAGGGTGAACACGGAGAGTTTGCGGGTGGCAAGACAGTTGTATTTGTCAAGAAGAACAAAGAAGTTGATCTGAAAAACAATGCGCCGAAGGTTATACCTGCAGAAGGCTATAAGTTCACCGGCTGGAGTAAGAGTCTTAAGGGCAAGTTCACTGAAGATACAACGATAACCGCGCAGTATGAGAAATTGCAAGACATCGTAGTGCCTGATGATCCGGGAGATCCGAAACCGTCCGAAGAGTATGCGAGAATCACATTTGCAAAGGGCGAGCACGGAACACTGCAAGGTAAGACGGTAGTCGATGTCAAGAAGAACGTTGAAGTTGATCTGAAGGACAACGCGCCAAAGGTTAAGGCAGCAGACGGGTGGAAGTTCACCGGCTGGAGCAAGAATCTTAAGGGCAAGTTCACCGAAGATACAACGATAACCGCGCAGTATGAGAAGTTGCAAGACATCGTGGTACCTGATGATCCGGCAGATCCGAAACCGTCCGAAGAATATGTGAGAATTACATTTACCAAGGGCGAGCACGGAACACTGCAAGGTAAGACGGTAGTCGATGTCAAGAAGAACGTTGAAGTTGATCTGAAAGACAACGCACCAAAGGTTAAGCCAGCAGAAGGCTGGAAGTTCAGCGGCTGGAGCAAGAATCTTAAGGGCAAGTTCACCGAAGACACAACGATAACCGCGCAGTATGAGAAGTTGCAAGACATCGTGGTACCTGATGATCCGGCAGATCCGAAACCGTCCGAAGAATATGTAAGAATTACATTTACCAAGGGCGAGCACGGAAGTCTTGAAGGAAAGACGGTAGTCGATGTCAAGAAGAACGTTGAAGTTGATCTGAAGGACAACGCGCCAAAGGTTAAGGCAGCAGACGGGTGGAAGTTCAGCGGCTGGAGCAAGAATCTTAAGGGCAAGTTCACCGAAGATACAACGATAACCGCGCAGTATGAGAAATTGCAAGACATCGTGGTACCTGATGATCCGGCAGATCCGAAACCGTCCGAAGAGTATGCAAGAATCACATTCGCAAAGGGCGAGCACGGAACACTGCAAGGTAAGACGGTAGTCGATGTCAAGAAGAACGTTGAAGTTGATCTGAAAGACAACGCGCCAAAGGTTAAGCCAGCAGAAGGGTGGAAGTTCACCGGCTGGAGCAAGAATCTTAAGGGCAAGTTCACTGAAGACACAACGATAACCGCGCAGTATGAGAAGTTGCAAGACATCGTGGTACCTGACGAACCGAGCGATCCGAAACCGTCCGAAGAGTATGCGAGAATAACGTTTGCAAAGGGCGAGCACGGAACACTTGAAGGAAAGACGGTAGTCGATGTCAAGAAGAACAAGGAAGTTGATCTGAAAGACAACGCGCCGAAGGTTAAGCCTGCTGACGGATGGAAGTTCACCGGCTGGAGCAAAGACCTTAAGGGTAAGTTCACTGAAGACACAACGATAACAGCTGAGTACAAGAAACTTGAAAACATTGAGC
>CP016202.1:1892193-1896598 GCA_003433295.1 Eubacterium minutum ATCC 700079
GATAAAGCGGATTTTATCGATGAGCTCTATAGGGAGATGAAGTATAGGAGCGGAAGAGGTGGAGAATATGATATCTTCATAAGCATAGACCCTTATGACAAGCAACTCAGTATAAGCGTTCCTATAAAGAAAGGCGCGCGTATAGGCGCATCGATACTTGAGAGCATACCTGAGATCAGGGTAATGAGGGGAACTACTACCTACGTTGCCACAGGATGGTCAAAGTCCGGTAGTCATGATTATACACCGCTGGCGAACAGGGATGTTTTCGCAGATACCCAGATAAACCAAAGCAGCTACATCTTTGCCACATCGGACAGATACGGCAAGGATTATGACTTTTCGAAGATGTCGGAGGATAAATACAATCAGGTTCATGTTACCATATACACGAACTTGCCGACTTACGATGGGCCGAAGAATTTTAAGTTCGGTAAAAACGGAAGCAATACCTTTACGATAAGAAAGGGCGATTCTCTGAGGAAGTATATAAAAGAGAATTTACCCGATAACGAAGATTATAAGTTTGATTGCTTTTATATACCGAAGGACCCACATGGTACCCTGAAAGGTAGCACGGAATTTTTCGGTTACGATACGCCTGTAAAGAACTGGGCGAAATCAACTAACGATGGCAGTATTAAAATAATACCTTTTTACAGTACCGATGTCACATCTATATATGTGCATGAGATGCCTGAATCGAGCAGTAAAAGTGTAAAATTGACGTCGGGTGGAAACAGTATCCCTATTTTTGATGCAGGTAATGCCGTAGGTGCTGTACCTCATGCAAATGTCAAAGGCAAGGTTTGTTTAGGCTATTCTACGGAACCTAACACAACATCCGCCATGTCGTATAGCACAATAAGAAACAATATCAAAAATCACGGCAAGCGGCATCTATATCCTGTGTACAAGGAAAAGAAGAAGTGCGTTATAGTTGACTATCACGGAGGCAAGCCCGCATCGGGATCGGGCGTAAGCACCCTCAAGACGCGGTTTTTGGTTAACAAGGGTGAGCGTTTGACGGACAACGGTTTTGTAAGACCTAGACGCGACGGATTTTCCTATGAAGATCTCAATATTAGAAATTACTTTAACTGGAACTCAATAAGGCACGGTAACGGTATTGTCAAGTGGCCGGATTGGATACAATATGGTATCGGAGAGTTTTTAGATGCATGGACAAAGCGAGATTATATACATGATGATGCAGTTGTGGATGCCATATGGAAGACAGAGAAGAAATATGAACTTAAATCTTCAGATTTGTCGTATATGACATATGAGCACACTGATACATACGGAAGGAAATATTATACGTATAAGATTAATAAATATTACACAGAGCCTGACGGAGCCCGTTATATTGTGATACCCCGCGTGCTTAAAGACGCCTACTATAAAGGGAAACTGGTTGATGCAGTGTTAGAAGAAATAGGTTATCATTCATTTAGAAACAGACATTTGAATTCTGTGTCAATAAAAGGATATGGAAATGTAGGTGAATACATTCCTATCAAAATTGGTGCAGGAGCCTTTTATGATAATAAAATGCTGGTTAATTTCCTTGCTAAAGATGAAACAGATGCCAGCTTTTCTGAAATAGGGGAAGAAGCATTTCGTGGTATTTATTTTTTTCACAATATTAAGATACGCTCACGTGATGAAAGATATGGAGGAGGCACGATAGGAAAAAGTGCCTTCAGAGGAACAGCACTCGATCTTTCGCAGGGCGATAAAGTGGAGTTTACAGGAAACTGGCACACAATAGGCGAAAGTGCATTTCAAAATGCCAGTCTCAATTACTTTAGACTCAATAAGATAGAGGGGATGAAGCATATAGGAGAGGACGCATTTTTAGGTACTCGTATCGGCGAAGAGTTACCGGGTGCAGATGCAAACTCCGTTGAGATTCCTGCAAGCGTTCAGAGCATAGGAAAGGAAGCGTTTAAAGATTCTGATATTAAGAAGCTGAAATTCCAAGGAAATTCTGTAAGAAGCATAGGGGACAGTGCCTTTGAAGACAATAAACTGGCTGAATTGACGCTCCCTCACGGAATCAACAAGATAGGGGATTATGCATTTTCTGACAATGCGCTCACCACTGCGGATATTTCAAACACTGCCGTTACGGAAGTTGCTGAAGGTGCTTTCCAAAGTAACCAGCTGACCGACGCAAAACTTCCAAGCAGTGTAAAGACCATTGGAAAATATGCTTTCCGGAACAATAAATTCGGAAATATTACGCTCGGAGACGGCGTGGAGAGGATTGAAGAGGATGCGTATCGAGATAATCCTAAACTGGCAAGCGCGTCCATAAGCAAAAATCTTAAGTTTCTGCATAGGGATGCATTCTATCTCAGCCCGAACAACAGACCTAAGGTAAGGGTAAACATAAGGGAGAAGAGAAACCCCAATGACCTCAAGGATTCGGCTTATCATGTTGTGGATCCGCACATGCATGTGAACCTCACATTTGATGATATGGGAGGTAGCGGAGGTCCGGGAATCATAGAAGTCGAGAAGGAAAAACCGATAGGAGCCAAGTTCCCTGATAAGAAACCTACCAAGTACGGATACAATTTCAACGGTTGGAACACAGAGAGCGACTACGAAGATGGAGACGAAGGCAACTTTGATGAAGATTCGGAGGTTACCGGAGATACGACCGTATATGCCACATGGGACAGCAAGAAGGTTGACATTAACTTTGACGGAAACGGCGGAAGGAATGTACCGAAATCGACTTATCAGTATTACGGGTATAAGCTTAACGATAGATACAATAATGCATATCCTACTCAGATTCCGATCAAGGAAGGATATAAGTTCCTCGGCTGGGCTAAGACCAAGGATGCCGCGGAGCCTAATGTAACAAAAGATACCGTAATTAACAGTGAAGGACCTATAACATACTATGCGGTATGGCAGGAGGACAAGGTACATGTGAGCTTCAACGCAAACGGCGGAGAAGATGCGCCTGAAAAGGTCGAGGTGATCAGAAACAAGAGCCTCGGACAGGCATTCCCTGCAAGAAAGCCTACAAGGGCGGGACATGTGTTCCTTGGATGGGCTAAGTCTCAGTATGCTGCAAGGCCCGACTTCTACAGCGATACTCCTGTTCCTCAGAACATGACGGTGTACGCGGTCTGGAGAGCGGAGAATGTAGAGGAAGTTACGGTCAAGTTCGACGTAAACGGTGGGAACGGAAGCGGAACTACGGTCACGGTCCAGAAAGGAACCGCGCTTGAAGATAAGTTCCCTACAATGAAGCCTGAGAAAGACGGATACACTTTCAAAGGCTGGTCATTGGATCAGCATGCTTCCAAGGCGGACTTCTTCAGAAGCACCGAAGTAAATGCAAATACGATAGTATATGCGGTTTGGAAGCAGAATACGGCAATAGAGAATGTAACCGTTACATTCAACGGTAACGGTACGGGCGTTACGGATGTTCCGCCTGCGGTAACGATAGACAAGGGAAGCACACTTTCGGATCAGTTCCCTAAGAGCAAGCCTAAGAGAGACGGATACATATTCCTCGGCTGGGCGAAGTCAAATGATGCGACGACGCCTGACTTCTTCGAAGACACCGAGATAAACCATAATATGAATGTGTATGCCGTTTGGAGAGACATGGGAAGTATAGTCGATCCTGTGACTGTATGGTTTGACGTGAACGGAGGAAGCGGAAGCTTTACCCCTGTAACTGTAAAGAGAGGGACATCGCTTGCGGATGCCTTCCCTAAGACAAAGCCTACAAAGTCCGGATACAGATTCAAAGGATGGGCAAAGAGCGCATCCGCGACAGCGCCTGATTTCAATAAGGACTCGATAGTATCCGGCGACTGGACGGTATATGCCGTATATGAGAAGCTTGAGAACGTGATTCCGGGAGATCAGGAGAAGCCTGAAGGGTATGTTACGATAACATTTGACCTTGACGGTAAAGGAACGACAGATGATCCTGCAAAGTGCTATGTCAAGAAAGATACGGAAGTTACTTTTGAGGCTCCGCATGTTGTTGCAAACACCGGACTCAGACACACAGGCTGGGATAAGCCTCTTAAAGGAACGTTCAGCGTTGATACGACAATAAAGGCGACATATGAAGATGTTCCGAACGTAGTTACACCTGAAGACGGGGACAAGCCTGACGGATACAGCACGGTAACCTTTGACCTTGACGGAAAGGGAACCACTGAAGACAATACCGTATACTACGTAAATCCGAATGAAGATGTCGTGCTTACCGAACCTGAGGTAAAGGCAAAGACCGGTTACAAGCATGCAAGCTGGATATGGGGAGGCGGCGGATACGCCGATTGGGACTCCGGAGAAGAATATCAGTACGACAAGGATTACACTATAGTGGCTACGTACGATGACATCCCTAACGTTG
>CP016202.1:1898104-1903428 GCA_003433295.1 Eubacterium minutum ATCC 700079
TGAAGACAATACCGTATACTACGTAAATCCGAATGAAGATGTCGTGCTTACCGAACCTGAGGTAAAGGCAAAGACCGGTTACAAGCATGCAAGCTGGATATGGGGAGGCGGCGGATACGCCGATTGGGACTCCGGAGAAGAATATCAGTACGACAAGGATTACACTATAGTGGCTACGTACGATGACATCCCTAACGTTGTACCGGGCACCGAACCGAAGCCTGACGGATACAGCACGGTAACCTTTGACCTCGGTGAAAATGGCGGTACGGCTGATACTGATAAGCTGAAATACTATGTAAATCCTACGGCAAAAGATATTAAACTCATGCCGCCTACGGTAAATCCTCATACAGGATATGATTTTACGGGCTGGGCAGAAAGCGGTGCATCTTGGAATTCTGAGGTCGGAAAGCAATATGCTGAAGATACCGTGATCAATGCACAGTACAAGTCGAAACCTGATTATGTTCCTACCGATGAGGAGAAGCCTGCAGGGTATGTGACGGTAACCTTTGACCTTGACGGAAAGGCAACCACGACGGATAAGACGAGTTACTTTGTAAATCCTGAGAAGGTAGTTGAGCTTACAGCGCCTAAGGTTAATGAGAAACCGGGATACAAGTTTAAAGATTGGAATAAACAGACTAAGGCTAAGTTCACGGAAGATACAACCATTACGGCGGTATATGATGAACTTGCGGATGTGGTTCCGGGAGATCAGGCTAAGCCTGCGGGATACAGCAAGGTAGTCTTTGATCTTGACGATAAGGGGACCACGGATAATACCAAGCGATTCTACGTAAATCCTGACAAGGATGTTGAACTTGTTGCGCCTAAGGTAAAGGCAAACAAGGGACTTAAGTTCACAGGCTGGGAAACCGACGGAACTGACTGGAACGGTAAGGTTGCAAGAAAGTATGTAAGCGATACCATAATCACGGCTAAATATACGGCTTTGGAAAACATAGAGCCTGCCGATGACGAGCATCCTAATCCGCCTTCTGAAGACTACGTGACCGTAACGTTCGACAAGGGCGAACACGGCAAGTCGTTTGAAGGAACAAACAAGTTCTATGTTAAGAGGGACACGGATGTCGATCTTGCCGGAAAAGCGCCTAAGGTAATCTCTGATGAGGACTATACCTTTGATAAATGGGATAAGCCGTTGACGGGCAAATTCAATGAGAATGCAACGATAACTGCACTGTTTATCAAACACAACAATGTGATAGTGCCTGAAAATCCGGATGCTCCGGTACCTACAGGATACGTAAAGGTGACCTTTGACAAAGGTGATAAAGGTGACAGACTTGTAGGAAACAGCGTATTCTTTGTTAAGAAGAGTACTGACGTGAGCCTGAAGTCGAAAGCACCTGTGGCAATTGGAACCCAGGGTTTTGCTTTCAAGAATTGGGATGTCGATATAACGGCTCTTAACCTAAGTGAAAACACTACCGTAACCGCAACGTATGAGGCGACCGCGCAGCATAAGGTTGTGTATGAGGCTGACGGAAAGGTAGTCGGGATAGAATATCTTGACAACGATGCAAAACCTGCCGCGGTACCGTCAAAACTGCCTGAAAAGAGCGGATACAAGTTCATAGGCTGGCAGAAAGACGGAAGCGGCGACATCTACCTTGAGAATGCACTTAAGGAACTTAAGATAACGGAAGACACGAGGTTTGTCGCAAGGTATGAAAAAGAAGAAACAGATAAGTTTGTTGTAAGCTTCGAAGTGGATGGCGTTATCAAGACTCTTGAAAAAGTGAACAAGGGTGATAAGGTGACGAATGTGCCTGAAGACCCTGTCGCAAGCGGCAAGACGTTCATGGGATGGAAGATCGACGGAAAAGGAGCGGGATACGGAAAAGATGCCGTAAAGGCGCTTACGATTGAGAAGAACACCGCATTTGTTGCAAGTTTCAGAGATGATGAAAACGTAATACCGTCAAATCCTACAGACCCTGTAAAACCGGGATATGCGAAGGTTACATTTGACAAGGGAACGCACGGAGAACTGAAAGGAAATACCGTGTTCCAGGTTAAAAAGGACATGGAGATAGACCTTACCTCCGAAGCGCCTTCGGTTAAACCAGCAGAAGGCTGGAAGTTTACTGAATGGGACAAAGACCTCAAGCAGACTTTCACGGCTGATACGACGATAACCGCAGAGTATAAGGAAATTTATGAAGATGATGTGGTAGTGCCTGAGAAGGATGACGATCCTACGCCTGCGGGCTTTTGGAGAGTGACATTTGCCAAGGGCGAACACGGAGAGTTTGCGGGTGGCAAGACGGTTGTGTTTGTCAAGAAGAACAAAGAAGTTGATCTTAAAGACAACACTCCTAAGGTTATAGCTGCGGAAGGTTACAAATTTACCGATTGGGATAAAAAACTGAAGCAGACATTTGCGGAGGATACGACTATCACCGCGCAGTACAAAAAGTTTGAAAACATCGAGGTGCCTGATAATCCGACAGATCCGAAACCGTCCGAAGAGTACGCGAGAATAACGTTTGCAAAGGGCGAGCACGGAAGCCTTGAAGGAAAGACGGTAGTTGATGTTAAGAAGAATGTGGAAGTTGATCTTAAGGACAACGCGCCTGAGGTCAAACCTGCCGACGGCTGGAAGTTCACCGGCTGGAGCAAAGACCTCAAGGGCAAGTTCACTGAAGACACGACGATAACCGCCGAATACAAGAAACTTGAAAACATTGAGGTTCCTGACAATCCGACAGATCCGAAACCGTCCGAAGAGTATGTAAGAATCACATTCGCAAAGGGCGAGCACGGAACACTTGAAGGAAAGACGGTAGTCGATGTTAAGAAGAATGTGGAAGTTGATCTTAAGGACAACGCGCCTGAGGTTAAGCCTGCTGACGGCTGGAAGTTCAGCAAGTGGAGCAAAGACCTTAAGGGCAAGTTCACTGAAGACACAACAATAACAGCTGAATACAAGAAACTTGAAAACATTGAGGTTCCTGACAATCCGACAGATCCGAAACCGTCCGAAGAGTATGTAAGAATTACATTTGCAAAGGGCGAGCACGGAACGCTTGAAGGAAAGACGGTAGTCGATGTTAAGAAGAATACGGAAGTTGATCTGAAGGACAACGCGCCTGAGGTCAAACCTGCCGACGGATGGAAGTTCACCGGCTGGAGCAAAGATCTCAATGGCAAGTTTAATGAAGACACTACAATAACCGCTGAGTACGAGAAACTGAAAGCAAAAGAGTACACAGTAACGTACAAGGCAAATGGAACTGTCGTTGATATTGAGACCGTTGAAGAAGATAAGACGCCTACAAATGTACCTGACGCGCCTGCCAAAGAAGGACATAAGTTCATCGGTTGGCAGAAAGACGGTACGGGCGACATCTACACCAAGGAAGCGCTTAAAAAGATCAAGATCACGGAGAATACAACGTACGTTGCCAAATACGAAGAAGTGGCACCGGAACAATATCTGGTACGCTTTGTGGCGAATGGAGCGGTAGTTCACAGCGAAAGCGTTGCAAAGAACGGAAAGCTTGCAAAAGTACCTGATGATCCTAAGGTTTCCGGATACACATTCGAAGGCTGGCAGAAGGACGGTGCAGGCAAACTTTACAGCAAAGACGAACTCAAAGACCTTGTGGTCAAAGAGAATGTAACGTTTATAGCTAAGCTTGAAAAAGAAAAAGACATCGTGGTACCTGACGATCCTGATACTCCGAAGCCGTCCGAAGAGTATGCGAGAATTACATTCGCAAAGGGAGAGCACGGAAGCCTTGAAGGTAAGACGGTAGTCGATGTCAAGAAGAACAAGGAAGTTGATCTGAATGATAACGCGCCGAAGGTTAAGCCTGCTGACGGCTGGAAGTTCAGCAAGTGGAGCAAAGACCTTAAGGGCAAGTTTACTGAAGACACAACGATAACAGCTGAATACAAGAAACTTGAAGACATCGAGGTTCCTGACAAACCGACAGATCCGAAGCCGTCCGAAGAGTATGTAAGAATTACATTCGCAAAGGGCGAGCACGGAACGCTTGAAGGAAAGACGGTAGTCGATGTTAAGAAGAATGTGGAAGTTGATCTGAAAGACAACGCGCCTGAGGTTAAACCTGCCGACGGATGGAAGTTCACCGGCTGGAGCAAAGATCTCAATGGCAAGTTCAATGAAGACACTACAATAACCGCTGAGTACGAGAAACTGAAAGCAAAAGAGTACACAGTAACGTACAAGGCAAATGGAACTGTCGTTGACATTGAGACCGTTGAAGAAGACAAGACGCCTACAAACGTACCTGAAGCGCCTGCAAAAGAAGGACACAAGTTCATCGGATGGCAGAAAGACGGTACGGGCGACATCTACACCAAGGAAGCGCTTAAAAAGATCAAGATCACGGAGAATACAACGTACGTTGCCAAATACGAAGAAGTGGCAGCGGAACAATATCTGGTACGCTTTGTGGCGAATGGAGCGGTAGTTCACAGCGAAAGCGTTGCAAAGAACGGAAAGCTTGCAAAAGTACCTGATGATCCTAAGGTTTCAGGATACATATTCGAAGGCTGGCAGAAAGACGGTGCGGGCAAACTTTACAGCAAAGCCGAACTCAAAGACCTTGCTGTCAAAGAGAATGTGACGTTCATAGCAAAGCTTGAAAAAGAAAAAGACATCGTGGTACCTGACGATCCTGATACTCCGAAACCGTCCGAAGAGTATGCGAGAATAACGTTTGCAAAGGGCGAGCACGGAACACTTGAAGGAAAGACGGTAGTCGATGTCAAGAAGAACAAGGAAGTTGATCTGAAGGACAACGCGCCTGAGGTTAAACCTGCCGACGGATGGAAGTTCACCGGCTGGAGCAAAGACCTGAAGGGCAAGTTCACTGAAGACACAACGATAACAGCTGAATACAAGAAACTTGAGAATGTTGAGCCGGGAACGGATCCTAAACCTTCGGAAGAATACGTAAAGGTAACGTTCAAACTCGGCGAACACGGTAAAGAGTTTGCGGACGGCGACAGCAGCTTCTACGTTAAGAAGAATGTCGAAGTTGAACTGAAGGGACCTAAAGTTCTGCCTAAGGACGGTTACAAGTTCACTAAGTGGAACAAAGACCTGAAGGGCAAGTTCACCGAAGACACCGAGATCACCGCGCAGTACGAAGAACTGAAAGCGGAAGAACGTGTTGTGACCTACAAGGCGGATGACAAGATTGTCGGAATTGAGTATGTTGAATCCGGCAAGACGCCTGCAAAAGTGCCTGACGCGCCTGCAAAAGAAGGACACAAGTTCATCGGATGGCAGAAAGACGGTACGGGCGACATCTACACCA
>CP016203.1 GCA_003433295.1 Eubacterium minutum ATCC 700079
ATCCTATACTTAATCTCCCTATAGAGCTCATCGATAAAATCCGCTTTATCATACGAGGAAGCACTCGACAATGTTAAAGTTTTCTGACCGCCTCGAAGTTTAGACCAAAAACATATCTTATCCGGATTATTCGGATAAATGAAGTTCACCAGATAGCAACTCTCGTTGTCGTACGGTATCCTGCGTCGCAATGTTTCCGCAAAAAAAGACTCATCCTTATCGATCCCCGGATCCACGTCCTTAAGCGGCTTAGGGTTTATCCTTTTTCCCGATTTGAGGTTATCCCTTGTAATCGGTGCCTGTTTTGCGGGGTCGCTTTTCGCTTTGTCCGCTGAAGCACCGTCTTTGGCTTTTTCCTTTTCTGCGGGCGCCTGCGCAGACTTATCCGGCATTTCCGGCTTTACGTCTTTTCCTTTCGCTCCGACCGGCGCATTCTCCTTGTTTGCGTCTTTGCCCGCATCCTTGCCGACTTCGCCCTTGGGCTTATCGGTCGGCGTTTTCTTCGGTTGCGGTTTGTCCGCAATTTTGCCCGAGTCCGACTTCTTGCCATCCTGCTTGCCCGTAGCTTTGTCCATCTTCTTCTCGACCTGCTTATCCTGCCGCTTACCATTCTCATCTGCGGCGAAAGCACGGTCAAAAGGAATGTAGGTTGCAACAACCATGAAAACCAGTAACATCGTTAAAAGTTTTCTCTTCATAGTCGTTGCAGTCGTTTCTTTTCTACTGAAACCATCCATGACTTTCTCTCCTTCTCTTAAACAATTTGCTTGTTTCAACTTCGGCTTACATTCTCCACATTTATGCCAAACGCGGATCACTTTGTTACAACGTCCAAAGACCAACGCCAATCCAACAGTTCCGATAGCTGCTACCTTGAGAATGGTCTACCGTGTCCCGGAATCACATCGGAATAATTCGGAATCAATGCGATCTCCGGTTCCCGGCAAGGTTGCATAAGAGTCATTGAACTATCAATACTTATGAAAATGCGTCGATATTTTTTCCTAAGTCTATCACATTCTATTGCGGATAGAAACCCCATTTTGAAAATAGTACACTTTGTACATTTTATCTCATTTTTCCCGCAATTACTGTCTCACACTTACCAAGCGCTCTACAGCCGTTTTCCCGAGTAAAAATTTTTATAAACTTTTTCGTGCAGACAAAACTCCTTGATCCCCAATCTTTTACACCTCAATCGATGTATACCGCTTCCTTACCTTCCTCATTGGGACTTTTCATGGACAATAACGGTCTTCCGATAACATACAAACTGTTTCCCGGAAATACCAACGACTGTTTGACCTTTCGCCGGGATTAAGACAGATCAAAACCGAGTTTGGAATTAAGCGTGTAATCACTGTGGCCGACAAGGCCATGTGCACAGGCGATAACATATGGTACACCCTTAATACTCCCTCACATGACGGCTATGTGTTCAGCATGTCGGTAAGAGGAGCAAACAAAGAAATCAAAGACTATGTGCTTGAGCAAAAGGGCTATGTGGCAAAAGGAGAGGATTTCAAATTCAAATCAAGATTGAGTCCAAGAACCATACTCGTCACGAGTAATCGCGGAAGAAAGATGAAAAAGCAGGTTGATGAAAAACAGATTGTATTTTACAGCGAAAAATACGCAAAACGTGCTGCTCATGAAAGGCAGGTGGCTTTGGCAAAGGCAAAGGAGCTCATAGAAAACCCGGGCAAATACAAACATGCCACAAGCTATGGCGCGGCAAAGTACATAGAAAAGCTTGAGTTTGACAAACAAACAGGTGAGATACTCAAAGGCAAGTCCCTTCTTAATATTGATGAAGATCTCATCAGGGAAGAATCCAAATACTATGGTTACTACATACTTGTGACAAGTGAAATGCAAAGAAGCGACTGTGAGATAATAGATATGCACATGTGCGATAGCAGACAGAAACATATATCTTTTTCACTACTATGACGAGATACTAAAGAGTATCGGCGAGACTCTTGACATTGATTTTTCAGCAAGAGCGATGACTTTAAAAGAAATTAAGAAAAATTTAGGAGCAACGAAAAAAGCCCGAAATCAACGAAGTTGATACGAGCTTTGTCTACAGTCTGAAGGCACCGGTATTCCGGTGCCTTCGTCGTTTTACGTTGTAACAACAAGCTATGTTTCATTCGCTCTGTCCTGTTACTCCGCCATTCGCCCTATGACGATACTTCGCCGGGCTAATCTTCTGTGCTTATCTTGCTCCCTTTGCTTTCTTGGCTTTTTTCTTAGGCGCGATCTTCACAAGTCCGAAGTACATCTTCTTAAGGTTACCCTTGGTGTTGAAGTATACTTTCTTGGTCTTCTTGTCGAATCTTGCCTTGTAGAGTCCGCCCTTCTTCAGGAGCCTGAATGTCTTCTTGGCTTTTCTGCCTCTTGCTTTCTTAACCTTCTTTCCGAGCAGTCTCATCATCTTGAACTTGGTCTTCGCTTTTACCTTGCCCACAGACGCGATTCCGACATTGTTCAGTTTCTTCATCTGCGTGCCCGATATTACCATCTTCAGCATGTATACCTTGCCCTTGAAAATCTTCTTCCTGAGTTTCTTGGATCTGATGAACTTCTTGCTCTTTCTCGCTACCTTGAAGTACGTCTTAAGGTTATTTGCCTTATACATGCTCTTGAACTCTTCCGGCATCACCTTAATGGTGATGTTCTTTACGGTAAGCTGCATGTAGCTGTACTTGCCTTCCGCCATGCCTTTCTGCTGATCTGCAGTCAGTTTGATTGTCTTTGAACTCTTGATGATCAGAGGCATCTTCTGTGCGGCAGGCACATTAGGTGTCGCAGGCGTTGCAGGTTTTGCAGGTTCAGGTTTCTTGTCGTCAGGTTTTGCAGGTTCCGCTTTCTTCTTCAGACTTGCGACAAATGTCGTGTCCTTGTTAATCTCAAGTTCTTTCACTTTGTCAGCGCTGTAGATATTATCGGTTCCTTCCATCTTCCAGCCTTCGAAGGTGAACCCTTCTATCTTCGGTTCTTCAGGTACTTTTTCAAGTTTCTTGCCGCTTACGACCTTCTGTATGTCTACAACCTTTCCATCTACCGTGAATATTACAAGCTTTTGTCCGGCAGGCACTTCCTCATACTTTGCAACGTATGTGGCGTCTTCGGAAATCTTAACCTTTCCGAGCGCTTCCTTGGTGTAGATGTCGCCCTTGCCGTCTCTCTGCCAACCGATGAACTTATGTCCTTCTTTTGCAGGTGCGACAGGCACGTTTGCAGGCGTCTTGCCGGATTCAACATACTCAATTCCGACAATCTTGTCATCCGCCTTGTAGGTCACAACACGTTCTTCCGCTTTCAGTTCTT